>JAZNEB010000001.1:0-33377 GCA_045588365.1 Clostridia bacterium
CTTTTTGCCGAAAGTCCCTGACCAAGAAGCCGAGAGGAGCGAAGGCTGATTGGAGTAATAAATTTCACACGAGGTAAAGCGAAAAAGCATACCCTTACGGATATGCTTTTCTTTTGGTGCGCCATCAGTTGAGGCGAAAAAAGTTATTGAGTATAACTTTTTGCCGAAAGTCCCTGACCAAGAAGCCGAGAGGAGCGAAGGCTGATTGGAGTAATAAATTTCACACGAGGTAAAGCGAAAAAGCATACCCTTACGGATATGCTTTTCTTTTGGTGCGCCATCAGGGACGTGTATGCTTCGCATCCACCCTGCTTGACCACCCAAATGCTTTGCATTTCGGTACCGGTCGTCGCAACTTTTTGCTAAAAACGATTATCAATCGTTTTCTTGACGCAAAAACCCTCTCAGGGTTCGAGCCCTTCGGCGGCACAAACTAAAAAAAGTAAGCACCCTAAAGGGTACTTACTTTCTTTTGGTGCGCCATCAGGGACTCGAACCCGGGACACCCTGATTAAGAGTCAGGTGCTCTACCAACTGAGCTAATGGCGCAAGTATTAACAACAAGGGATATGATACCATAAAAGGAGATGTTTGTCAAGAGCTTTTTTTATATTTTTCCGCAAAATTATAAAAATATTCCTGATAGCCATAAATCCTTATTGTCTTTTATGCTGAAGTTTTTTAAATTCGTGAGGAGAACAGCCCTTAAAATGCTTGAAAGTGCGGCTGAAATGAGAAATAGAGGAATAGCCTGACTCCAGAGAAATTTCTGATACAGTCATCTCTGAAGAGGTCAAAAGCTTTTCAGACTTGCAAATTCTCACGAAATTGAGATATTCCTTAAAAGTAGAATTTGTTGCCTCTTTAAAAAGGCGGCAGAAATAGTAGCGGTTGATATTAAGAAGATTGCTTAAAAAGTCCAGAGAGATGTCCTCTGCATAATGCTCGTCAATATAGGAAAGAGCAGGAAGTATTTTATCAAGGGACTTTGAATCAAAGTAATTTTCGGGTGTTCTTAAAACACGGCTTCTTTCTAAAATACCCAAAACAGAATAAACCTGGGCTTTTATGAAGCTTTCCCGTCCCGGTTCATCTTCAAAGGCTTCTTTGCAAATTCTCTCTATAGAAGAGACCAATGAAGCTGTATTTACATCATCCCCGGAAAAAAGCTTAAAGGGAACCTCCTCGGTATTCATAAAACGGTAGAGATATTTACTGATACCATCCTTTGCATCGGTAAATTTCATAGGAGAAAACTGGAGAAGGGCAGTATAGGTGCCCTCCTCTAAAGTTTTTGTGTAATGGGGAGTAAGACCCGCAATATAGATTACATCGCCTTTTTTTGCTATAATTTCGGTATCGTATATTATACAGGAAAAGACACCGCTTTCAACATACAAAAGCTCCACCTCGCTATGGATATGAGGCTGGCACAGGACACGGGGGAGAGACAAGGTTCTCAAATGCTCCGGCGTATATGAAAAGTGTATAGGTATGCCCGAGACATTGGAACGCACAGATTCGTTATGCAAAGAGATCACCACCGTAAAGCTTGTTATGTATGATTATAAGTAAAGCGTTTGATTCTGTCAAGAGCTTTTGTTATATTACTTATGGAATAAGCATAGGAGCATCTTATAAAGCCTTCACCCGACTCTCCGAAGGCGGAGCCTGAAACCACCGCAACATGCTCTTCCTTAAGGAGTGCTTCGCAAAAGTCATCACTTGAAAGACCAAGCTTTGAAATGTTGGGGAACACATAAAAAGCACCGAGAGGTTCGAAGCAGGGAAAGCCCATTTCCCTGAAGGAGGCCACCATGAGACGGCGACGTCTGTCATACTCATTGCGCATGGCAAGTACATCGGCATCGCAGTTTTTAAGTGCCTCTATTGCTGCGTACTGGCTGGTCGTGGGGGAGGACATAATTCCGTACTGATGAACCTTTAATATACATTTCATAACTTCCTTTGGAGCACAGACATACCCAAGTCTCCAGCCTGTCATGGCAAAAGCCTTGGAAAAGCCGTTTATATAGATTGTACGCTCTTTCATACCGGGGAAAGATGCAATGGATATATGCCCCTCTAAAGTGTAATTAAGCTCAGAATATATTTCATCTGTAAGAACGAAAATATCCTTTGTGGCTAAATAATCAGCCAGGGCCTTAAGGTCATTTTTTTCTAAAATAGCACCTGTGGGATTGTTGGGATAGGGGAGAATCAAAACCTTGGTTTTGTCCGTAACGGCTGCCTTTAAATCCTCTACGGTAAGCCTGAAATTATTTTCTTCTGTAGTAACAATGGGCTTTGGAATTCCCCCTGCCAGTAATGCCAGAGGCTTATAGCAGACAAAGCTGGGCTCAGGGATTAAAACCTCGTCTCCCGGATTTATAACGGCACGGAGGGAAGCATCAATAGCCTCACTTCCTCCCACGGTAACCAAAACTTCATTCTCATTATAGGAGAGAGAATATTTTCTTTCAAGATAACGGCAGATTTCCTGTCTCAATTCAATAAGGCCTGCATTTGAAGTGTAGTGGGTGTAACCCACCTGTAAGGAGCGCATGCCCATTTCCCTTATGGATCTGGGTGTATCAAAGTCGGGCTCCCCAACTCCTAAGGAGACCACGTCCTTTATTTCACTTGCTACATCAAAAAGCTTCCTTATTCCTGAGGGCGGGATGGAAGATACCGTTCTGCTTAACAATTTTTCATAATCAATCATTTTTTTCACCTTTAATTAAAGCATAAGCTGTCTTTTATCACCTGTTGAGTTTTCAAACACAATTCCCTCTCGCTTATAGGTCTTAAGCATAAAGTGGGTTGATGTTGAAACGATGGATTCCATCTGGGCAAGATTCTCGGATACGAAAAAAGCCACTTCCTTTATGTTTTTACCCGATACAAAAACCGCCAGGTCATAGCCGCCGCTCATAAGATAAAGATGCTTGACCTGCTCATAGCAGTAAATCCTTGATGCAATGGAGTCGAAGCCTTCGCCTGCAGAGGGGGTAACCTTAAGCTCTATAAGAGCGGAAACCATAGAGCCTTCCGTTTTATCTTCGTTGATGATGGGCTTGTAGCCTAAAATAATCTGCTCGTTTTCCATCTTTTCGATTAAATCTTTAACCTCGTCAACGTTTTTGTTTGTCATTGTTGCGATTTGCTCGGGAGTTATCCTGGCATCCTTTTTTAATATTTCAAGTATTTCTTTCATAAAAACACCCTTTCTTTTAATAGGTTAATAATGTAATTATACTATACTGAACAGTAAAAAACAAGCTTTTTGGGAAAATAAAACAAAATTTTACGGAAAAACCTAAAAAATAATGATTGAAACCGAAAAAAATAGCAAAAATGGGTAAAAAAAGCGATTTCTCCTTTAAAAGTAGAGAAATCGCTTTAATTTTTTTATTCGCCGTAGCCGTTGGGATTGTTTTTCTGCCAGCGCCATGTATCACGGCACATATCGGAAAGATTTTTTTCCGCCTTCCAGCCCAAAACCTCAAAGGCTTTTTTGGGGTCGGCGTAGCACTCTGCCACGTCGCCGCTTCTTCGGGGAGCTATTACATAAGGAACTGAAACGCCGTTGGTTTCTTCGAATGCCTTAACGATGTCCAGTACGCTGTAGCCTGTGCCTGTGCCTAAGTTGACAACCTCAACGCCCTTATGGGAAGATGCGTAGTCGATGGCAGCCACATGGCCCTTGGCAAGGTCAACAACGTGTATGTAGTCTCTTACACCCGTTCCGTCGTGGGTGGGATAGTCGTTTCCAAAAATGCTTAAGCATTCCCTTTTACCCACGGCTGTCTGGGAAATATATGGCATTAAGTTGTTGGGAATTCCCGTGGGGTCTTCTCCAATCAATCCGCTTTCGTGAGCACCTATTGGATTGAAATAACGAAGGAGCACAACCGAAAGGTCCTTATCTGCAAAAGCAGCATCTGTAAGTATCTGTTCGATGAAAAGCTTCGTCCAGCCGTAGGGGTTGGTGCAGCTTGTGTTCATATCCTCTGTGAGCGGAACGGTTTCGGGAACGCCGTAAACCGTAGCGGAGGAGGAGAATGCAATGTTTTTAACGCCAAATTCTGCCATAACCTCTAAAAGGGTCAGGGTTGTATTTATATTGTTTCTGTAATACATCAAGGGCTTTGACACAGATTCGCCTACTGCCTTATAGCCTGCAAAGTGAATTACTGCATCAATTTTATTTTCTGAAAAAACCTTTGTTAAGGCATCACGCTCTGCCACGTCGCATTTATAAAAGGGAATGGCTTTGCCTGTGATTTTTTCAATTCTTTTAACACTTTCTAACTTACTGTTGGATAAATCATCTGCAATAACAACGCTGTAGCCCTTGTTTATAAGCTCAATTGCAGTGTGGCTGCCTATGTAGCCCGCACCGCCGGTTAAGAGAATATTCATTTTTAAGCCTCCAATTATTTAAGTATAAGCTTGTAGAAATTCTTTTTACCCTTTTTAACTATTAAAGAGCCGTCGGTAAAGGAGTCTTCCTTAAGCTCGAAAGTAATATCGGTGATTTTCTCGTCGGCAACGGTAAGTCCGCCCTGCTGGATAAGTCTTCTGCATTCGCTCTTGGAGGGAACGATTTCTGCTTTAGCCAAAACATCCATGATATTGCCTAAATCTGACTTCTCAATTTCAACTGTGGGCATATTCATAGAAGCGCCACCTGCAAAAACTGCACGGGCAGCCTCCTGAGTCTTTTTAGCGGTTTCCTCACCGTGTACTAAAGCTGTAACCTCGTATGCAAGTCTCTCCTTTACGGGGTTTAATGCACTGCCCTCAAGCTTTTCAAACTCTCTGATTTCATCCATGGGAACGAAAGTCAAGAGCTTTAAGCACTTAATAACATCGGCGTCGTCAACGTTTCTCCAGTACTGATAGAAGTCGTAGGGGCTGGTCTTTTCAGGAGAAAGCCATACTGCGCCTGATGCGGTTTTACCCATTTTCTTACCCTCTGAGTTGGTAAGGAGTGTAAAGGTCATTCCGTAAACCTGCTTCTGGTCCTTCTTTCTGCAAAGGTCAAGACCGCCTAAAATGTTGCTCCACTGGTCGTCTCCGCCCAATTCTATCTTACAGTCATACTTTCTTGAGAGCATCAAAAAGTCATAGCTCTGAAGAAGCATATAGTTGAATTCCAAGAAAGAAAGACCCTTTTCAAGTCTCTGCTTGAAGCATTCGGCAGAAAGCATCTGGTTAACAGAGAAGCAGGAGCCTATATCTCTTATGAATTCAATGTAATTCAAGTCAAGAAGCCAGTCAGCATTATTAACCATTAAAGCCTTTCCGTCAGAAAAGTCTATAATTCTTGAAAGCTGCTCTTTAAAGCACTCGCAGTTATGGTCAATAACTTCCTTTGTCATCATCTGTCGCATATCGGTTCTGCCTGAGGGGTCGCCGATGTGTCCTGTGCCGCCGCCAACCAAAGCAATGGGAGTGTGGCCTGCATTCTGCATATGGCGCATAACAACCATCTGCAAAAAGTGTCCTACATGAAGGCTGTCGGCTGTAGGGTCGAAGCCAATGTAAAATTTAACCTTTTCCTTTCCCAGTAATTCACGGATTTCTGCTTCGTGAGTGGTCTGGGCAATCAAACCTCTCTCTTTTAAAATATCGAAAACATTTTCCATGTATATCAATCCTTTCTTCGTAAAGTGCATAAATTACCATTTTAAATAAGTATAATACAATAAAGGAAAAAATGCAAGTTACAATTTAAATAAAAAAATGCTGTTAAAGAAACTTTTTAACAGCTTTTTTTATTCCGGATTTTTTACTGCATATTGTTCATTGAAGGATTTCCTGTTACGGCGGAATTGTTGGTGTTATTCATGGTGCCGTCCATACTTCCTCTCATTTTTGCAGAATCGTTGGTGTCGTTATTGTCGCCGGTTAACATATCCTCGGCTCCGTTTATCATGTCGTCTGCCATATCCTGGGTTTCATCCACTGCATTGTTTACTCCGTTTTGGATATCGTCTGTTACGGAGGGAGTATTATTTCCGGTGCAGCCGGGGAAAACTAAGAAAAGGGCAGAAAGGGCTAAAATTAAAAATATTTTAAGCATATTAAAACCTCCTTTTCGATTTATAGTATAGTATGTTAATGATTTTTTTATTCATAATTTATTGACGGGACAATTAAAAATTGATATAATGGTAATAATATTTTTAATTAGGAGATAAAAAATGTTTGAAAAATTAGCTTTTATTGAGGAGCGTTATGAAGAACTTACCAAAAGCATAAGCGATGTTGAAATTATGCAGGACAGAGGTAACTGGACCCGCCTTTGCAAGGAGCACTCCGATATGACTCCCATCGTGGAAAAATACAGGGAATATAAGAAGTATAAAGAATCCATTGAAGAATCAAAAATGATTTTAGAGGATTCTTCCGCAAAGGATTTGCACGAGCTTGCAAAAATGGAGCTGGACGAATCAACGGAAATGGCGGCAAAGTGCGAGGAGGAGCTTAAAATTTTAATGCTTCCAAAGGATCCCAATGACGATAAAAACGTTATTATGGAAATAAGAGGCGGAGCAGGGGGAGACGAGGCGGCTCTTTTTGCATACGACTTATTCAGAATGTATTCTATGTTTGCGGAGTCCAAAAGATGGAAAATTGATATAATGAATATGTCCGAAACGGGCATCGGCGGCATAAAGGAAGTTTCCTTTATGATTATAGGACAGGGGGCATACAGCACCTTGAAATATGAAAGCGGTGTTCACAGGGTACAGAGAGTGCCTGATACCGAGTCTCAGGGCAGAATTCAGACTTCAACGGTTACTGTTGCGGTTTTGCCTGAGGTTGAGGATGTGGAAGTGGAAATTAACCCCAACGATTTACGAATTGACGTTTTCCGTGCGGGAGGCCCCGGGGGACAGTGCGTTAATACCACAGACAGCGCTGTAAGAATAACACACATTCCCACAGGACTTGTGGTAAGCTGTCAGGATGAAAAGAGCCAGCATAAGAACAAGGACAAGGGCATGAAAATTCTGCGTTCAAGGCTTTATGACTTAATGCAGTCCCAGCAGCACGAAAAGGTGGCTTCCGAGCGTAAGAGCCAGGTTGGAACAGGGGACAGAAGCGAGAGAATAAGAACCTATAACTTCCCTCAGGGAAGAGTATCCGACCACAGAATTGGTCTTACCCTCCATAAAATCGATGCCATTATGAACGGAGACTTAGATGAAATAATTTCCGCTCTAACGTTGCACTACCAGAGCGAAAAATTAAAAGAGGCTTAAAATTAAAAAAGTGGTTGACAAAAGGAAAATTATGTGGTAGAATTCTGTCAAATAAAGGTGATGAACGGAAAAAGTAGGTTGCTTTAAGAGTAAAGAGAAGCGGCGGTTGGTGCAAGCCGTAATCTGAGAGTATACTGAATACGGTCCGGGAGCTTCAGGGAAGAAGCAAGTAAGCCCTGACGGGTTCGCCCGTTAAAGCGAATGAGTAGCACGGAAGTACGGTTTTTTTGTATTACTCAATGAGGCAGATGCCCGTGAGGGGTCTGTAAACTGAGGTGGTAACACGGATTATTATGTCCGTCCTCTGGTATTTAAATCCGGAGGACGGTTTTTTTATTGCCTGCCGCCTGACGGAAAAAATGAATAATGGAAGGATGGTTAAAATGGCAGTAAAAATTATTATGTTGGTGGTATTCTTCGCAGTTATGATTGGTGTCGGAGTTTACACAAGAAAAAGTGCTAAAGATGTATCAGGCTTCGTGTTGGGAGGCAGAAACGTAGGTCCCTGGCTTACGGCTTTCGCTTACGGTACATCCTATTTCTCAGCGGTTATTTTTGTAGGCTATGCAGGACAGTTCGGTTGGAAGTTCGGCGTTGCGTCAACCTGGATCGGTCTCGGAAATGCTTTTATCGGCTCGCTTCTTGCCTGGATTATTTTGGGAAGAAGAACGAGACTTCAGACCCAGCACTTAAAGACGGCGACAATGCCCGAATATTTCGGAAAGCGTTTTGAAAGCAACAGCCTGAAAGTCGTTGCTTCAGCCATAGTATTTATATTTTTAATTCCCTACACAGCATCCCTTTACAACGGTCTTTCAAGACTTTTTGAAATGGCGTTCCCCGGTGTTTCCTATAATGTATGCGTAGTTGTAATGGCAATTCTTACAGGTATTTATGTAATTGCAGGCGGATATATGGCAACTGCAATCAATGACTTTATTCAGGGAATTATAATGCTTGTGGGAATCGTTGCGGTAATCGGGGCAGTTTTGGGAAGCCACGGCGGTTTTACAAATGCTTTGATTGAGCTTGCCAATGTACCTTGTGAAAATGGAGCAGGAGCAGCCGTTCCCGGAGGCTTTGCTTCCTTCTTTGGTCCTGATCCCTTCGGACTTTTATGTGTAGTTATTTTAACATCACTGGGAACCTGGGGACTTCCTCAGATGGTACAGAAGTTTTACGCTATAAAGAGCGAAAAGAACATTGCAAAGGGCACTCTTATTTCTACTCTTTTCGCTATTGTCGTTGCAGGCGGCTGCTACTTTTTGGGTGGCTTCGGCAGAATTTCAGGTGTTGCAAGTGAAGGCGGCAATCCCGTGGGAGGCTTTGATGCAGTTGTACCCAAGATGCTTGAAAATCTTCCCGCCCTTCTCATTGGTGTAGTAATTGTACTGGTGCTTTCCGCTTCAATGTCAACACTTTCAAGCTTGGTACTTACATCAAGCTCGACACTCACCTTAGATATGATTAAGGGACATATTGTAAAGAATATGAGTGAAAAGAAACAGGTTTTCGTAATGAGAATATTTATCGTGGTATTCATTGTAGTGTCTGCATTTATCGCAATAAATAAAGATAAGCTTGGCTACATTGCGGATATGATGGGTATTTCCTGGGGTGCTCTGGCAGGTGCTTTCCTTGCTCCCTTCTTATATGGTTTATATGCAAAATGGGTTACAAAGGCATCTGTATGGGCAAGCTTTGCATTCGGCTCTCTTTTAATGATTGCAAATATGCTCTTCAGAGGAAGCTTCCCTGCCGTAATGCAGTCTCCCATAAATGCAGGTGCAGTTGCAATGATAGGCGGACTTATTATAGTTCCTCTGGTAAGCTTGGTTACTCCTAAAATGAAAAAGGAAAAGGTTGACCCCATGTTTACCTGCTATGATATAAAGGTTATGGTAAAAGCTACAGAAGCTTTAGGCCCTGAAGAACAATAAACTCTGAAAGGAAGAAAATTATGCCTATTACAGATTTTCTTGAAAAAAATGCGAGACTTCATCCCAATGATGTGAGTCTGGTTGAGGTAAATCCCGCAAATCAGCCGGGGGAAAATGTTTCCTGGCACGAATACAGCCTGATTGAAGCAACGGGAGAAGAAAAATACCGCCGTGAAATTACATGGAAGGAATTTGATGTGGCGGCAAACCGCTTTGCAAATCTCCTTTTGACAAGAGGCGTAAAAAAGGGAGATAAGGTTGCAATTTTAATGATGAACTGCATCGACTGGCTTCCCATTTATTTCGGAATACTTAAGTCAGGTGCTTTAGCCGTTCCCATGAACTTCCGCTTTTCGGCAGAGGAAATCCAGTACTGCTCCGACTTAGCTGATGTTTCCGTTCTGGTTTTCGGCCCCGAATTTACTGAAAGACTTGAAAAGGTAAAGGCAAACCTTAATATAAAGCATTATTTCTTTGTAGGCAAGGAAACTCCTTCCTTTGCAGATAACTATGAAGCTATGATAGGCTATTGCTCGTCTCTTCCTCCTGCTATTGAAATAGATGACGAGGATGACGGTGCTATTTACTTCTCATCAGGAACAACAGGCTTCCCCAAGGCGATACTTCACAGACACAAGGCGCTTGTTACCTCCTGCATCGTGGAGCAGAATCACCATTCACAGAAGCGTGAGGACGTGTTTTTATGTATTCCTCCCCTTTATCATACGGGAGCTAAAATGCACTGGTTCGGCTCACTTTTAACAGGCGGTAAGGCAGTTATACTAAAAGGAATAAAGCCCGAATGGATTTTAAGAACAGTGTCAGATGAAAAGGCAACTATAGTGTGGCTATTGGTGCCCTGGGCGCAGGATATTTTAGATGCAATCGAAAGAAAGGAGATTAACCTTTCTGACTACAATCTTTCCCAGTGGCGACTTATGCATATAGGTGCTCAGCCTGTGCCTCCTTCACTTATAAAAAGATGGAAGGAAGTATTCCCCGACCACGACTATGATACAAACTACGGTCTTTCGGAATCCATCGGTCCCGGTGCGGTACATTTAGGTGTGGAAAACATACATAAGGTAGGAGCAATCGGTGTTCCCGGCTATACCTGGCAGGTAAAAATCATCACAGACGAAGGAAACGAAGCAAAAAAAGGCGAGGTTGGTGAGCTTTGCTTAAAGGGCGACGGGGTTATGAAGTGCTATTATAAAAACCCCGAAGCAACAAGGGAAATTTTAACCTCTGACGGTTGGCTTTACACTGGAGATATGGCAAAGATGGATGAAGACGGCTTTATCTATCTTGTTGACAGAAAGAAAGACGTTATCATAACCGGCGGTGAAAATATTTATCCCGTTCAAATTGAGGACTTTTTGAGAGCCAACGAAAAAATATCCGACGTAGGTGTAATCGGTCTTCCCGATGAAAGACTTGGTGAAATCACAGCGGCAATTATCCAGCTTAAAGAGGGTGCAAGTGCCACAATCGAAGAGATGGATGAATACTGCTTAGGTCTTCCCAGATATAAAAGACCCAAAAAGATAGTTTTTGCGGATATTCCCAGAAATGCTACGGGCAAAATTCAGAAAAATGCATTAAGAGAGCGTTACGGGGCAGCAAGACTGGTAGAGGCTGAAACCACAAAATAATAAAAGACTAAAAGAACGAAAAGACTATCTTTTCGTTCTTTTGCTTGACAAAAGGTCATAGATTGTTATAATAAAGGATAGATATTGTAAAAGGGGAATAAATGATGGTTCATGACAACATACTTTCTGCTCTCGGGAAGACTCCCATTATACGTCTCGGTAAAATGGCACCGGAAGGCGGAGCGGAAATTTTAGTAAAATTTGAAGGCCTTAATGTAGGCGGTTCAATCAAAACCCGTACGGCTTATAATATGTTAAAGAGAGCAAGGGAAAAGGGCATTATAAACGAAAATACCGTAATTGTGGAGCCTACCAGCGGAAATCAGGGGATAGGTCTTGCTTTGGTTGGTGCTGTTATGGGATATAAAACCAAAATAATTATGCCCGACTCCGTAAGTGAGGAAAGAAGAAAGCTTGTAAGGCATTACGGGGCTGAGGTTATATTGATTCACGACGACGGTAATATCGGCGAATGTATTGAAAAGTGTCTTGCCACCGCTCTTTTGATGGAGAGGGAAAATGAAAACGTATATGTTCCCCAGCAGTTTGAAAATGAGGCGAACACCGAGGCACAGAGAAAATATACCGCCGTTGAGATTTTGGAGGATGTAAACGGTCCTATCCACGGCTTTTGTTCGGGAATAGGTACGGGGGGAACCATCACGGGTATCGGCGAAGTTTTAAAAGAAGCTAATCCCGATATTGAAATATGGGCGGTTGAGCCTGAAAATGCTGCAATACTTGCAGGGGGAAATATCGGAACACATATCCAGATGGGTATAGGGGACGGAATAATCCCTGCCATATTAAATGAAAAGATATACAGTGATATATGCATAATTTCTGATGAAGAAGCAATAGAGACAGCCAAGGATTTGGCTCGGCTTGAGGGAATAATGTGCGGAATATCAGGCGGCACCAATGTGGCGGCGGCAATTAAGCTTTCCAAAAAGCTTGGAAAAGGAAAGACGGTAGTAACGGTTCTTCCCGATACGGCAGAAAGATATTTCTCCACGCCTTTATTTGAAAATGAATAAAAAATAAGCGGTTTTAAGACAAAACCGCTTATTTTTTTTGTTATTGTCTAATTTCGACAAAAAAGCCTTTACACTTTTGTTTATTTTGTTTTCAAATGGATATTGCTTTTTTTTCTTAAATTTGATAAATTATTAGTGTAGTCCGAAAAGATATTTTCGGCGAAATTTAATTTATGGAGGAAAAAACAATGAAAAAGTTACTCGCAATCGTTTTAGCGCTTGCATCATTGGTTTGCTTCGCAGCTTGCGGAACAGCTGATGAAAAGGTTGATGCTGAAGGCATCAAGGTTGGTTTCATCTTCTTACATGATGAAAACTCCACATATGACAAGAACTTCTTGGATGCAGCTATGGCAGCTAAGGAAGCTCTCGGTCTTACAGACGATCAGGTTATCGTAAAGGTAAACGTTCCTGAAGGCAACGAATGCTACGAAACAGCTGCTGAGCTTGTTGAAGCAGGCTGCGACGTAATCTTCGCTGACAGCTTCGGTCATGAAGACTTCATGATCAAGGCAGCTAAGGAATTTACTGACGTTGTATTCTGCCACGCTACAGGCGTAAAGGCACATACAGAAAACCTTCCCAACTACTACAACGCATTTGCTTCCATCTATGAAGGCAGATACTTAGTAGGTGTTGCTGCTGGTCTTAAGCTTAACGAAATGATCGAAAACGGCGAAATCACAGCTGACCAGGCTAAGATTGGTTACGTTGGTGCTTTCCCCTATGCAGAGGTTAAGTCCGGCTACACATCCTTCTTCCTTGGCGCAAGATCTGTTTGCCCCACAGCTACAATGGATGTTAAGTTCACAAACTCCTGGTTTGACATTGCTCTTGAAAAGGAAGCTGCTAACGCTTTAATCGCTGACGGCTGCGTACTTATGAGCCAGCACGCTGACTCTGAGGGTGCTCCCAAGGCTTGTGAAGAAGCAGGGGTTCCCGATGTTGCTTACAACTTAGATACAAGAGAATGGGGCCCCAACACAGCACTCGTTTCTTCTAAGATTAACTGGCAGCCTTACTTTGAGCACATGATCACAGCAGTTGCTAAGGGTGAAGCTATCACTCAGGACTTCTGCGGCGGTCTTGCTGAAGGCGTTGTACAGATACTTGGTCTCAACGACAAAGTTGCAGCAGAAGGCACAGAAGCTAAGCTTGAAGAAGTTAAGAAGGCTTTAATCGAAGGCGAAATCGAAGTATTCGATACAGCTAACTTCACAGTTAACGGTGAAACTGTTACAACTTACCTTGCTGACGTTGATGACGACGGCACATTCACAGGTGAAACAGAAGTTATTATCGACGGTGTATTCGCTGAATCTGTATTCAGATCTGCACCCTACTTCGATATCAACATCGACGGAATCACAATTAAATAAGATAATTATTTAATAATTTAAGAGCAGGATAATTCCTGCTCTTATTTTTTCACCATAAATTTATTGACGAAAAATGGCTAATCTGTTATAATATAAGTTATTAAGGTCTTAACTATTGCTAAGGAGTGATATGATGGGAAATGCAGCAATTGAACTTAAGAATATAACGAAAACCTTTGGCAGCGTTGTGGCAAACAAAAACGTAAATCTCACGGTGAACAAGGGTGAAATTTTGTCTATTCTGGGTGAAAACGGCAGCGGAAAAACCACACTTATGAATATGATTTCGGGAATATATACTCCTGATGAAGGTGAAATTTTCATTGACGGTGAAAGTGCCGTAATTACATCTCCAAAGGATGCTTTTGACTATAAAATAGGAATGATACATCAGCACTTTAAATTGGTTGATGTGTTTGATGCTGCGGAAAACATTATCCTTGGACTTAAAGACGAAGAAGGCTTTGATAAAAACAAGTATATTGAAAAAATAAAAGCAATAGATGAGAAGTATGGCTTCTGCCTTGACCCCTTAAAGAAAATATATGAGATGTCAGTATCTGAAAAGCAGACGGTTGAAATTATCAAGGTGCTTTTCAGAGGTGCGGACATTTTAATACTGGACGAGCCTACGGCGGTTTTGACCCCTCAGGAAACGGAAAAGCTTTTTGGTGTCCTTAAGGTAATGAGAGAAGCAGGCAAGGCTATTATAATAATTACCCATAAGCTTAATGAGGTTATGGAAATATCGGACAAAGTGGCGGTTTTAAGAAAGGGAGAATACATAGGAACTGTCAATACATCGGAGACCACAGAAACAGCCCTTACCGAAATGATGGTTGGAAAAAAGATTGAGCTTAACATAGAAAGAAAAGAGCCTAAAGATACCGAAGACAGACTTGTGGTTCAAGGTATAAACCTTAAAAACCGTGAGGGAATTAAAGTTTTGGAGGATATTTCGTTTACTGCAAAATCAGGAGAAATTTTGGGTATTGCGGGTATTGCGGGAAGCGGACAGAGAGAACTGCTCGAAGCTATAGCAGGTCTTGCCCACATGGAAGAGGGAAGTGTTTTATATAAAAAACCCAAAACGGGAGAAACCGAGAACCTGAAGGACAAAACTCCCGTGGAGATAAGGGAAATGGGCGTAAGACTTTCCTTTGTTCCCGAGGACAGACTGGGGATGGGTCTGGTCGGAAACATGGACATTGTTGATAACGTAATGCTCAGAAGCTATAAAAAAGGAAACAGTGTTTTCCTTTCAAGAAAGGCTCCCAAGGACCTGGCGGAAAAAATTATTGAAAGGCTTGAGGTTGCCACTCCCGATGCAAATACTCCTGTGAGAAAATTATCGGGAGGTAACGTGCAGAAGGTTTTGGTAGGTCGTGAAATTTCTTCAAGTCCCACGGTACTTATGGTGGCTTATCCCGTAAGAGGTCTTGATATAAACTCCTCGTACACCATATATAATCTCTTAAATGACCAGAAGGAAAAGGGAGTTGCGGTTATTTACGTTGGAGAAGACCTTGACGTGTTACTTGACCTCTGCGACAGAATTTTGGTTCTTTGCGGAGGAAAGATAAGCGGAATCTTAGATGCAAGAACTTCTACCAAGGAAGAGGTAGGACTTTTAATGACAAAGCTTGGCGGAGGTGAATTTAATGCATAACATACATATTTCAAAACGTGATGATATGCCGCTTTTAAAGGCGTGTCTGGTAAGAGCCGTAAGTATTTTGCTTGCTCTCATTGTTTGCTCGGTGGTTATAATGATGCTTACGAAATTTGACCCCTTTAAGATTTATGCAATTATGTTTGAAGGCTCCTTCGGGACAGTGAGAAAAACCCTTAACCTCTTGCAGCCTGTGGCGATGCTCCTTTGTATATCCCTTGCTGTAACACCTGCATTCAAGATGAAATTCTGGAACATTGGGGCAGAGGGACAGGCGTTGGTGGGATGCTTGGTTTCTGCGGCAATTATGATGTTTTTTGGAAAAACACTTCCGGGATATATTCTCCTTCCGGTTATGCTTATAGGAAGCATTGCGGCAGGGTGCATCTGGGGAATAATTCCCGCCATATTCAAGGCACAGTTCAGAACAAATGAAACCCTTTTTACCCTTATGATGAACTATGTTGCGACACAGGCAGTTGCAATTTTTATAGCTATTACAATAAAATCGGGTTCAGGCGTTATAGGTACTATAGAAGGACCTAAGATGCCCAGAATTTTCGGAAGAGATTATTTACTTAACATAATAATAGTTGCGCTTTTAACAGTCGGAATGTATATATATCTTAAATACTCAAAGCATGGCTATGAAATTTCCGTTGTGGGCGAAAGTGAAAATACCGCAAGATACATAGGAATCAATGTTAAAAAGGTTATTATCCGTACAATGGCATTATCAGGTGCTCTTTGCGGTGTGGCGGGCTTTTTACTTGTTGCAGGTCAGCACCAGACTGTTGCTACCAATACGGTTGGCGGATTTGGTTTTACAGCTATAATGGTTTCCTGGCTTGCAAAATTCAATCCCGGTATTATGGCACTTGTTTCCTTCCTTATAATTTTCCTTGAAAGAGGGGCAAGCGAAGTGTCTTCAAGCTGCGGACTTAACAACACAAGCATATCGGGAATTATAACAGGTATAATTTTATTTTTTATTATAGGAAGCGAATTCTTCGTTCAGTATAAAATAAGTTTTCGTGGAAAACACAAGGAGGCGTAAGTGATGTTTGCTACAATATTAAATTCTGCAATTGTGCAGGGCATTCCGTTGCTTTACGGCTCAACGGGAGAGATAATAACAGAAAAGTCGGGAAATCTTAACTTGGGTATCCCCGGTATTATGTATATGGGCGGAAGTGCCGGTGTTATCGGGGCTTATGCCTATGAACTGGCATGCTCCAAGGCAGGGATTACACCCAATGCATTTTTGGGCATTTTAATTCCTCTTTTAGCATCTATATTGGGTTCGGCTCTTCTGGCTTTGATATACAGCTTTCTGACCATTACATTAAGAGCCAATCAGAACGTAACGGGTCTTGCTCTTACCACCTTCGGTGTGGGCTTCGGAGACTTTTTCGGAGGAACAATCACCAAGATTTTAGGTCAGGGCGGAAACTTAAATGTTAAAACCACAGCTGACTTTTTCAAGATGACACTTCCCTTTGCCAAAGAGACGGGCAGTGTTGGAACAATTTTCTTTTCCTACGGATTTTTGGTGTATGCGGCAATTATAATCGCTATAGTTTCGGCGTTTATCTTAAAAAAGACCAGAATTGGTCTTCATCTTCGTGCGGTAGGCGAAAATCCCGCTACGGCAGATGCTGCGGGAATAAGCGTTACTAAATATAAGTATGCTGCAACAATTATAGGCGGTGCCGTTGCAGGACTGGGCGGTCTTTACTTCATTATGGACTATACCGGCGGCTCCTGGACAAACGGTGGCTTTGGAGACCGTGGATGGCTTGCCATTGCTCTTGTAATTTTCGCACTCTGGAAGCCTAATTTCGGAATTTTAGGCTCGATTATATTCGGCGGACTTTATATTGCCAGCGTTTATATAACGGGACTTTCCAATGCGGAAAAGGAAGTTATAAAAACTCTTCCGTATCTTGTTACCATCGTGGTTCTTGTAATCACAAGTATGAGAAACAAAAAGGAAAATCAGCCTCCCGCATCCTTGGGACTGCATTATTTCAGAGAAGAAAGATAACAAAAAAATGCTGAATTTTATTCAGCAGTTTTTTTATAATAACTTTTCAAAAAGCTTTAATATATTCTCTCTGGTTACAGGCTTTATATTGCCTTTTAAGCAGGGGTCGTTCAAGGTGAATTCGGAAAGTGAGAAAATGTCCTCCTCTGCTAAAATATCCCTTAAATTTTCCGGGATAGAAAGGCTTGAGGTAAGATTTTTAATTTTTTCAATAATAAGCGTTGCAGCTTCTTCTAAAGAAAGAGAATCTGAATTTTTAACACCCATGGCCCTTGCTATATTTGAAAATTTTTCCTTTGCGGCATCTTTGTTAAAGTCCAGAACTAAAGGAAGTATAACGGCATTTACAGCTCCGTGAGAAATTTTATAAAGGGATGTTACGGCGTGGGACATGGCATGAACCAGACCAAGACCTGAATTTAAATAGCCCATCCCTGCTATATACTGACCTAAAGCCAGATTGGAAAATGCCTCTTTATCCTCGCCGTAAGCTTTTTTTAGGGAGGAGAAGATAAGCTCTATGCCCTTAAGGCAGAACATATCGGAAAAAACAGTGGCATTTTTTGTAAGATATCCCTCAATGGCGTGAGTAAGGGCATCCATGCCGCAGGAAGCCAATAATTCCTTTGGCATTGAGTACATCATTTCGGGATCTACAAAGGCAATCTGAGGCAGATTGCCGTGGTCCACACAAACGAATTTTTGTTTGGAATCACTGTCTGATAATACATAGTAAACAGAAACCTCAGCCCCCGTACCTACTGTTGTGGGAACAGCAAAAAGAGGGATGCATTTGTTTTTTGTGTTATTGAGTCCCTCAAGGCTTAAAACATCTGAATATTCGGGATTGGTTGCAATTATGGATATGGCTTTCCCTGCGTCAATGGAGCTTCCTCCTCCTAATGCGATTATATAATCGGCACCTGACGACTTAAAGGCCGAAAGACCTGCCTTTACGTTTTCGGTGGTGGGATTTGACTTTATTTCAGAAAAAAGAGTGTAGCTTAAATTGTATTTATCCAGTATATCCAAAAGCTTGTCTGCCAGTTTTGTTTTAAAAAGGTCGGAATCGGTTACTATAAAAGCATGTTTATAGCCACGTTTTTTCACTTCGCAGGGTATATCGTGAATGGCTCCCTGACCGTGATAGCTGGTTTCATTAAAAACAAATCTTTTTGCCATATAATCAGTCCTTTCTAAACTGATTATTCCTTATTTCGGATTGTTTATACCAAAAAACAGCCATTGAGCGATTGCTCAATGGCTGTTTTTTTTTAATTTTGCAGCTTTTAATGTGTTTTTCATCAGCATTGCAATTGTCATGGGACCTACACCGCCGGGAACGGGGGTGATTGCACCTGCTTTCTCTTTTGCAGATTCAAAATCCACGTCTCCGCAGAGCTTGCCGTTTTCATCTCTGTTCATACCTACATCAATTACTACGGCGCCTTCTTTTATCATATCGCCTGTAACAAATTTAGCTTTGCCTATGGCAACAACTAAAATATCGGCACGGCGTGTAACCTCAGCCAAATCCTTGGTTTTAGAGTGGCAAACGGTAACAGTTCCGTTTTTATGAAGAAGCAGCATTGCCTGGGGCTTTCCTACAATATTGCTTCTTCCTATAACAACACACTCTTTTCCCGAAACTTCTATGCCTGATTCAGCTATAAGCTCCATTACTCCTGCGGGAGTGCAGGGAAGAAAGTCATAGTCGCCTATCATGATTTTACCCACATTGGCAGGAGTGAAAGCATCCACATCCTTTTTATCTGAAATAGCATTTATAATCTTCTTCTCATCTATGTGTGAGGGAAGAGGAAGCTGAACTAAAATGCCGTGAATGTGGGAAGAAGAATTAAGAACATCGATAAGCTCTAAAAGCTCTTTTTCAGTAACGGTTTCGGGGAAGGTATATTCCTCGGAATGGAAGTTACATTCCTCGCAGGCCTTTTTCTTGTTGTTTACATAAACTCTTGATGCAGGGTCATTTCCTGCCAAAATTACTGCCAGACCTGGCTTTATTCCCTTTTCCTCTGTCAGAGCGAGGGCTTCTTTTGCCACTTCTTCCTTTATTCTCGCCGATACCTTTTTTCCGTCTAAAATCATCATTTTTGTTATACCTTCTTTCTGTTTTCTCTCGTATAAGGCAATTTGGACCAGAGCCGATTAAATCCTCTCTGCCTGCCTTTATCAAAGCTTTTCTTACAAGGTTATAGTTTTCGGGACGTGTAAACTGTAAAAGCGCCCTTTGCATAGCCTTTTCCTCGTAGGTCTTTGCCACATAAATCTCTTTTAAGGTTCTTACGTCAAGACCTGTATAGAACATGGCGGTGGAAAGAGTGCCGGGAGTGGGATAAAAATCCTGCACTTGCTGGGGTCTCATTCCTTTTTCCTTTAAGAAGCACGCCAGCTCTATGGCATCGGACAGGGTGCTTCCCGGGTGGCTTGACATTAAATAACACACAAGATATTGTTCTTTGCCGATTTTTCTTGATATGTCATAGTATTTTTCGCAAAAACGCTCAAAAACCTTTCTTCCCGGCTTACCCATATATTTTAAGACATTATCTGATATGTGCTCGGGAGCAACCTTAAGCTGACCTGAAACATGATGGGTGCAAAGCTCCTTAAAAAATTCGTCGCTTTTATCGTGCATCATATAGTCATAGCGGATACCGCTTCGTATGAATACTTTTTTAATTCCGGGAATTTCCCTTAATTTTCGAAGAAGCCCCAGATATTCACTGTGGTCCGCTTTTATATTTTTGCAGGGAGCGGGGAACAGACATTCCTTACCCTTACAGGTTCCGTCCTTAAGCTGTTTTTCGCAGGCGGGGTAGCGGAAGTTTGCGGTAGGACCGCCAACATCGTGGATATAGCCTTTGAATTCAGGGTCAAAGGTCATCTTTTTAGCTTCGGATAAAATTGAAGCTTCGCTTCTGGACTGAACAATCCTGCCCTGATGCATGGTAAGGGCACAGAATGAGCAGGAGCCGAAGCAGCCTCTTGAGGAGGCAATGGAAAACTTAACTTCCTCTAATGCAGGGACACCGCCTTTTTCCTTATATGAGGGGTGGTACTCTCTTGTAAAGGGAAGTGAATAGGTTCTGTCAAGCTCTTTTCTTGAAAGGGGCATAGCAGGAGGATTCTGGATTAAATATTTATCTTTGTGCTTCTGGCAAAGGGTTTTGCCCCTTATAGGGTCCTGCTCCTCATACTGGATCAAAGCCGCCTTTGCATAAAGTATTTTATCTTCCGAAACCTCTTCGAATGAGGGGAGGATAATGGAATCTTTCCTTGGCTTATCGGAAACGACGCAAGTGCCGGGAATGTTGTCTTTTATATAGCCTTTTTCAAGGCAGGCGGCAAGCTCTAATGTCTGCTTTTCGCCCATACCGTAGGATATAACATCTGCACGGCTGTCAAATATAATGCTTCGTCTCACCTTGTCAGACCAGTAGTCGTAGTGGGCGAAACGTCGAAGGCTCGCTTCAACACCGCCGATTACAATGGGAATGTCCCCAAAGGCTTTTCTCACTAAGTTTGAATAGACTATAATGCATCTGTCGGGACGTAATCCTGCAACACCACCGGGACTGTAACAGTCATCGGAGCGTTTTTTCTTCCCTGCAGTATAGTGATTTACCATGGAGTCGATAACTCCGCCTGAAATCATAACACCGTATTTCGGTCTGCCGAATTTTAAGAAATCCTTTTCGTCTGAAAAGCGGGGCTGAGCTAAAATGCCCACTTTGTAGCCTGCGCTTTCCAATGTTCTTGCGATAATGGCATGACCGAAAGAAGGGTGATCCACATAGGCATCACCCGTTACCAAAAGAAAGTCAAGGGCGTCCCAGCCCCTTAAGTCCATATCTTCTTTTGAAATTGGAAGAAAATCGTAGTTCATAAATTTATCCTTAAGTCAAATTAGTCATTCTGAGGGGGAGCGATAATAAAATCGTCCTCATCCTCGTCATCGGCGGGAATGTAAACATCCTCGGCGATAAATTCGTCATTTTCGGGAATTGCTTCTGAATCAGAAGGTGAAGCGTCAAGCCCTGCGCCTTCAAGCATTGAGAGATATTCAGCCTTGGTAATTAAAACCTTTCTGGGCTTGCTTCCCTCGTGAGGGCCGATAATTCCTCGTGCTTCCATCTGGTCAACCAATCTTCCTGCACGGCTGTATCCTACAGAAAGCTTTCTCTGAACCAGTGATACTGCAGCCTGTCCTGCATCAACCACCACTTCTATAGCTTTGGCAAGAAGGGGATCTGCTTCCTTTGATTCGTCTTCTTCGGAAGATGAATCTGCACCTTCTCCTGCTTTTTCAAGCTGAGCCAAAACATCCTCGTCGTAAACGGCCTGGGAGGTTTCCTTTACGAAGGAAACCAGTCTCTCTACTTCGGCATCTGATATAAATGCACCCTGAACACGGGTGGGCTTGTTTGCACCCATGGGATAATAAAGCATATCACCTCTGCCCAAAAGCTTTTCAGCTCCGTTGGTGTCAAGTATTGTTCTTGAGTCAACGTAGCTTGAAACCGCAAAGGCAATTCTTGAGGGGATATTTGCCTTGATTACACCTGTAATGACGTTTACAGAAGGTCTCTGGGTTGCAATTACAAGATGCATACCTGCGGCTCTTGCCAGCTGGGCAAGACGGCAGATATAAGTTTCTACATCCTTGGGAGCAACCATCATAAGGTCTGCAAGCTCGTCAATAATTATAACAATCTGGGGAAGACGGGGTCTTCCTTTTTCCTCCATAAGAGCGTTATAGCCCTTAATGTCTCTGACTCCCTCGTTTGCGAAGAACTGATATCTTGTTGTCATTTCCTGAACTGCCCAGTTAAGACTTCCTGCAGCCTTTCTGGGGTCGGTTACAACGGGGATCAAAAGGTGAGGAATACCGTTATAAACATTTAATTCAACCACCTTGGGGTCAATCATAATAAGCTTTACATCATTGGGTGAAGCCTTATAAAGAATACTTGCTATTAAAGAGTTTATACATACACTCTTACCGCTTCCGGTAGCGCCTGCGATTAAAACGTGGGGCATTTTTGCAATATCGCCCACAATGCACTTGCCTGCAATATCACGTCCCAGAGCACATGAAAGCTTGGACTTGGATTCTGTGAATTCTTTGGACTCAAGCACATCTCTTATGGAAACAGTAGCAATGCTTTCGTTGGGGATTTCTATACCGATTGCAGCCTTTCCGGGGATGGGAGCTTCGATTCTTACTGCAGTTGCAGCCAGACTTAAAGCAATGTCGTCAGCAAGGCTTGTTATTTTACTTACCCTTACGCCTGCCGTAGGCTGAAGCTCAAAACGGGTTATGGCGGGGCCTTTGCTTATTTCCAGAACCTTTACATCAATATTAAAGCTCTTAAGTGTCTGGACAAGCTTTACGGAAAGCTCACGGAGAGCCTGGGGATTTGTTCTGTCCTCCGATGGGTCTAAGTTGTTAAGAAGGGTGGTTTCGGGGAATTTATAGGGAATTATGGTGTTTTCCCTGCTTATTTCCACTTGAATTTCACCCTCTAAACGCTTGGGCTTTACGATTATTTCTCCGTCGGGAGTTATTTCCTGGTCTTCTGAGTCCTCGGGGTTAATGTCTTTCGGGAGATTTAAGGGCTTAAACTCCTTTTCTGCCTTTTTGGGCTTGTCCGTAAAGATGTTAATGGGAGCATCTTCAGGTTTAGATGTTTTTTCTCCCGTATAGGGAAGAGCATCAACAGCGTCGGTCAGATTGATATAAGGCTCAGAGGGAACAATTTCCTCCGCCGCATCTGTATGACGGGTCTTTCTGCCTTTTTTGGGGCTTTCCTCTTCGGGCATAAAGGTCTGTCCTAAAGGAGGCTCTTTGATGTCAGCTTCCTCTGCTTTCTTCCTGCCGCTTTCTTTAGCCATTCTCACTAAAGACGCCAGCTTTCTGGTTATGGCAAAATCAGTCATGGCGATAAAGGAAATGAGCATTATTCCGATTATTATAATGGTGGCACCCACCTGCTTTGCAAAAAGCACAAACAGGTAAGCTAAAACGGAGCCTAAAAGACCGCCACCGAAGTTTTCTGTGCCCGAAATCCAGAAATCCTTTAAGTTAAAGGTTGAATCCGTGGGAGCATACTGGAAAATATAGAAAAGCGCAGAAATGCAGGATATAAAAATAACCCCTGAAACATAAACGAAGGTCTTGGATTTTTCTGAATTTCTGGTTTTAATAATGAAAAATCCTGCTGCCACCAAAAGTAAAGGGAGCATATAGGAGGTGGGGCCGAAAAGACCCATGAAAAACCACTTTATCAAAACTCCCGCATGACCTATAACGGAAGAGCCTGTGATTTTACCCACGCTTGAAGTGGCTTCATTTTCAAAGAGATTTGTTCCGTAAATTCCCAAAATAAGGAAAATGGAAAGAAAGACAACCACTACAAAGGCAATTTCCTTTTTGGTAGAGGAGGAAAGATTAGTCTTTTTCGGAGCTTCCTCTTTTATGGGTTTTTCTTTTTTCAGATTTTGTTTTTTAATGGTTCTTCGCTGCTGTGCCATAGTTCATTCCTCCATTAAAGAAATAATTGCCACAGGATAACAAATGCACCTGCTATAAGGCAGTAATATGCAAAATAGTGAAATTTCTTGCCGGTAATTAGCTTAATCATGAATTTGATTGAAAGATAGCCTGAAACTGCCGCAATGAGCATACCAATCAAGGTAGGTCCGAAAAGGGGAGCGGTTGCCTCACCTTTTAAGATATCTAAAATGTCAAAAAGGGCAGAGCCCAAAATTACGGGAATTGACATTATAAAAGAAAATTTAACCGCAAATTCACGTTTAAAGCCTGCTAAAAGAGCGCCGGTTATGGTGCTTCCGCTTCTGGAAAGACCGGGGATAATGGCAAGGCCCTGGAAAAGTCCCGGAATAATGGATTCTTTAAGCTTTATGTTTTCGCCACTTACATTACCCTCTTTTATACGGTTTGATAAAATAAGCTCGATGCCTGTAAGCAAAAGTGCAAAGCCTACTACGATAAAGGGAAGATTTTCTATAAAATCACCCAGTAAAAAGCCCACTAAAGCAGCAGGAATTGACGCAACTAAAAGATATAAAACCAGCTTCTGGTCAGGGTTTGAAGAAAGATTTACACATCCTTTGAAAATGTCTCTTACAAGAGAGAAAAATCCTGTAATCAAAGACCAGATGTCCTTATAGTACACTGCGAAAACCGCAATGAGAGTAGCAAGATGAAGTAAGATGTCATATGTAAGACCAAGGTTTGAAAAATCCTCGCCGAAAAATTCCTTGAAAATGGCAAGATGTCCCGAACTTGAAACGGGCAAAAACTCGGTCAGGCCCTGAATGAGGCCCAAAAATCCGTATTTTAAATAAATCATATAAATTCTCCTATATTTCAAAATCATCCTCTGTGAAAGAGGGTTTTAAGCGTCTTAATTTCTTTGGCCTTAAAGAAAGGAGGTCAATTTCAAAGTGCTTACAATCCCCTGACCTTTTCACAAGACCGTGCTTTTTGCAAAGAATAAATTCTCCGTCAGATATTTCCGTTCCGTTTAAGCAGTTTAAGCAGGATTTATATTCCTCAAGATCAAATCCGCTGTTTTTCTTCATGAAAACAACTCCCTTAAAATATCAATCACTATATTATATCATTTAAATGAAGAAAAATAAAGCATTATTTTATGAAAAGTTGACATTTTTGAAATTTGGTATATAATATACTAATGAATTTTTTGTTTTATCGGGAGTGATTATCATAACAGAGCTACTGCTTAAAATATTTTTCGGTAAGGATGCGGGAAATAGCACCGTCAATCGAACAAAATACGGAAATTTCGCATCATATACAGGGATAATATGCAACTTTTTGCTTTGTGCCCTAAAGGGTATTGCAGGACTTTTATCAGGCTCTGTGGCAATAATTGCAGATGCGGCAAATAATTTGTCCGATGCAGGAAGCTCCCTGATATCCTTAATAGGCTTTAAGGTGTCGGATAAGCCTGCAGATAAGGAACATCCCTACGGTCATGCCAGATTTGAGTATATTTCCTGTCTGGGAGTGGCTTTTATTATAATAGGCATTTCCCTGACTTTATTAAAGACCTCGGCAGAGAAAATATTTACTCCCGCCATAAAGGAAGCCAATATACTTACGATAATAATTTTATGCGTTTCAATTCTTGTGAAATTGTGGATGGGTGTATTCTACAGAAAAATCGGGAAAATTATAAATTCCTCAGTTTTAAATGCCAACTCCAAGGACTCCTTTAATGATGCCATTTCAACCTTTGCGGTGCTTTCAAGCATCATTCTTTATGCCCTTACAAATATAAATTTAGACGGATATCTTGGTATTTTGGTGGCGTTTTTCATTATGTACACAGGCTTTACCACAATTAAGGAAACCTTTGATAACATTTTGGGAACGCTTCCTGATAAGCATCTTATTTCCGCAATTTCCAAAAAGCTCCAGTCCTACAGCGGAGTTTACGGAATTCATGACCTTATGGTGCACAGCTATGGACCTCAAAAATATTTTGCCTCGGTTCATGTGGAGGTAAAAAGCGACGTGGATGTTTTAATAAGCCACGACTTAATCGACAATATTGAGAGGGACTTTAAGGAAGAAATGAATATAGACATGATTATCCACTTAGACCCCATTATAACAGATGACCGGGAAGTAAATGCTCTTAAGGAAGCTACAGTCAAAATAGTAGCGGAAATAAATCCCGGATATGGGGTGCACGACTTTCGTATGGTAAAGGGAGAGACCCATTCCAATCTGATTTTCGATGTGGGAATTCCCGTGGGTGAAAAAATATCCGAAAGTGAGCTTAAGAATGCTATTGAGGCAAAAATAAAAGAAATAGACAAAAACTATTTTTGCGTTATTACAGTTGACAGAAACATATTGTAAAGGGATGAGAGTAGTGAAGGAGAAAATCGAAAAAGTAATAAAAGAAGCAGGCAAAATTATGCTTAGTGCAAAATATGAAAGCTTTAAAGTATCCGAAAAGCAGGGAACTGCCAATTATGTAACTGAGTTTGACGTTAAGGTTCAGAGGTTTTTGGAGGCAGAGCTTTCAAAAATTATTCCCGAGGCTGCTTTTCTGGCGGAGGAAGAGGGAGAAGATGAAAATAAAGTGGGGGACGGCTATACCTTTATTATCGACCCCATTGACGGAACTGCGAATTTTACCTTCGGTGTTAATGCAAGCGTGATTTCCGTTGCCTTGGCAAAGGATAAAAAAACAGTGTTCGGAGCTGTATATAATCCCTATACCGATGAATATTTTTATGCAGAGGAGGGCAAGGGAGCTTATCTTAACGGCGAGGCAATAAAGGTTTCTAAAATCCCTGCAAAGGATGCTCTGGTAGGTATGGGAACAGCCCCCTATTACAGGGAAACCTTAGGAAAAGATACAGTGTCTCTTTTTGCAGATTTGTTTTTTAATTTCGGAGATATAAGAAGAATTGGAAGTGCAGCATTTGATTTATGCAATGTTGCCCGTGGCTCATTCGGGGCATTCGTTGAACCTATTTTATCCCCCTGGGATTATGCGGCAGGGACTTTGATAGTAAAAGAGGCGGGAGGCATAGTTACCGACTTTTCAGGAAAAGAGATGACTTCCTTTGAAAAAAGCTCTGTTCTGGCAGCATCCAAAGAGGTGTATGAGAAAATACTGGCAATAGTTTATAAGGAAAGTTAACTTAATGTTTACTTTTAATTATTGATTTTTTGAGAAAAATTCGGTATAATCTAAGGGTATTAAATTAAAGGAGAAAGACTATGGACGAGAATAAGGATTTTAGCGAAAAAAAAGAGGCTGTTGACAGGGAAAGCTTTGCTGAGGTCAACTATGTTAAAGAAGAAATAAAAGAGGAAAAGGAAAAAAAGGCGGCTTTTAAATTCTCCAAAACACGCATTTACGGAATTATGATTGCCGCAGCAGTAGTTCTGGTTTTAATTTGTGCGTTTTTTATTTTAAGAGGAGAAAAGACAGAAATGGGCCTTTCCAACAGATTTAATTCTGCCATAGGAGTAACAGACGGCGACTGGCTTTATCACTCTGACATTAACGGAACAATGTTTATAAAGACAAACATGAAAACAGGAGAGACTGAAATTCTTGAAGAAAAATCAGTGGCGTTCTTTTCAAAATACAAGGGCGATATATACTACTATGACTCTTTAGGTGAAGCTATACAAAGATATGAAGAAAACGGAGAGGATGTCTTGATTTATCAGGGCAGTGCATATTATCCCCAGTTTAAAAACGGCTACATCTATTTTTTAGAGCCTAATTCAAATTACGGAGGAATAGTGAAGAGGGTTTCTGTAGAGGGAGGAGAGGCTGAGGTTGTGCTGAGTGCTCCTGCAACACATTTTTCCATAGAAGACAACAATATAATTTATTATGATCCCACTATAAATTCTCTTTTGATAAACAAGATAAAGGACACTATGGCAAATACGGAGGCTAAAACCTCTGCGGCCCTTAAATCTGTGGTACTGGCAGAACAGCCGGTAACAAATATAAACGTATCGGGAAAAGATATTTTCTTTACCGATGCTACCGATTCTTATAAGATGTACAAGCTTGATATGTCAAAGGGTGAAATTTCCGATATCAATCATGAAACGCTGGGAGCACAGGTAAATGTTTTTGAAGATTATTTGTTCTATATAAGTCCTGGTGATAAGCACATATACAGAATGAATCTTGACGGAAGCGATATAAGAGATCTTACAGGCGGAGCATTTTTGGATGTGGCAGGACTGAGCCTTTATGAGGACAGAATTTTATTCTATGCCCTTATGGGAGACTATGATGAGAATATGCAGATGCAGTCTTACCCCTATATCGTAGTTATGGATTTTGACGGAAACCTTATACGTTACTTCAATCCGGAAGATAAGCTTCCGCATATTGAAGAAGACATTGCCATTGAAGGAAACTGAAAATAAATTTAAGGTAAAAACTGTCAGAGAACATTCTCTGACAGTTTTTTGTATTTAATTGGATAAAAAGGTAAAATATAACGAAAATGTTAAAAAAGTTTGACAAATAGAAATATTTATGTTATAATAAGGCCAACATCTCAGTAGACATTGTCTTAAAGGGGTTATTTTTTTGAGCTTTAATGCTTTTAGTGAAAACAATGTTTTAAGCCCCGGGACAAAGGATTTATTTGGAGGATTTTATGTTTGATAAGAAACTCAGGAAGTCTTATATAACTTTAATTATGACAACTGTGTTTCTTGCTTTGAGTATGCTTGTAGCCAACGCCGAAACGGTTATCGGTATTGTTGTGGCATCAAGCCTTAATGTCAGGGAAAACGCCAGCTCCGGTGCTCCCATCATTACTGAAATTGAAGCAGGAAGTGAGGTTGTTCTTTTAGAGAGAACTGGCGACTGGTACAAGGTAAATGTAGGAGATATCGGTTACGTTAATGCAAACTATATAAGGACACAAAATGAAATTGCAACAGGAACAGTAATTGCAGCCCCCATTACAGATGTTACATATACCAAGGGGCAGCAGGTGGTTGAGCTTGCGAAGCAGTATATCGGTGTAAGATATGTATATGGTGGAACTAATCCCAACGGATTTGACTGCAGCGGTCTTGTTCAGTATGTGTATCGCCAGATGGGAGTTACACTTAACAGAGTGGCGGCAGACCAGGCTAAAAACGGTATCTTTGTGGCAAAGGAAGACCTGATGCCCGGAGATCTGGTGTTCTTCAAAAAGGCGGGCAGAGCAATTCACCACGTTGGAATCTATGTGGGTAACGGATACTATCTTCACGCCCCATATACAGGAAGAACAGTTTGCATAGAGGCTATGACAAGAGCAGATTATTACACCGCAAGAAGAGTATTCTATTAAAAAAAGATGAGCATCGCTCATCTTTTTTAATTGTTCTTAAGAAAATTTTCTAAAATTTCTGCGGCATCTCCCACTAAAACGGCACAGGGACGTTTTTTAAATTCCTCCGGAAGGTTGTAATCGGGAGCACTTACCTTTGCTAAAAGATCACGGCAAAGAAGGCTTTCGTGATTTTTCTTAAATTCCTCGGCAAGGCTTTTTACTGCTCCGTAAGCCTCGGCCTTTTCTTTTGTGGCATCAGAAAGGGTATAGCCCTTTGCAAGGCCAAGAACCATAAAGGCACCGCTTAAAGCTCCGCAAACTTCTTTGAGACCGCCCATTCCCGCTCCGAAAGTGGAGGAGAGCTTCAGGGCTGTTTCCTTATCCATCCCGAAATCCTCCGAAAAAGCGGCAAAAACTGCCTGGGCACAGTTATAGCCTTCTAAAAAAAGCTCTGTTGCCTTTTCTCTTTTGCTCATACCATCACTCCTTTTTAAGTTAGTTAAATTATAGAATTAAATTGTATTTTTGTCAACAGTTCAATATTTACTTTTTTTGATGCCGGTGGTAAAATGGTGTGGTAGAATAAAAGAATTTAATTTACATAAAATAACCCAAAAAAGGCGGTTATCTTATGTGTACAGCGATTTCCTTGAATTTTGGCGACGGATATTCAGGTCGAAACTTGGATTATGAAAAGACATTCGGCGAAAAAATTACAATTACACCGAGAAATTACAAATTCACCTTCAGGAACGGCGTGGTACAAAGCCATCACTATGCTTTTATAGGAACGGCTTTGACCTTAAGTAATTATCCTTTGTATTTTGATGCAGTAAACGAAGCGGGGCTTTATGTTGCAGCACTGCGTTTTGCCGATAATGCTTTTTATAATCCGGAAAACAAAGAAAAAGAGAACGTAGCTTCTTTTGAGCTCATTCCCTGGATTTTGTGTAAATGTAAGGATGTAGCTAAAGCGGAGGAGCTTATAAAAAATATAAATATTACAGATGAAGAATTTTCGGAAAGTATGCCTCCTTCTCCTTTACACTGGCTTATTTCTGACAGGGAGAGGTCTGTGGTTTTGGAGCAGACTAAAAATGGGATTTTTTTCTATGATAATCCTTTGGGGGTTCTTACCAATAATCCCACATTTGATATTCAGCTTTTCAATCTGAATAATTTCATGTCTCTTTCCAATGAGGAGCCTGTAAATAAATTTTCTGATAAAATAAGGTTGGAGGCCTACAGCAGGGGAATGGGAGCTATGGGACTTCCCGGGGATTTATCTTCGGCATCACGGTTTGTAAGGGCAGCCTATATCAAATTAAATTCTGTGTTTTCAGGGACAGAAGAAGATATTGTAAATCAGTTTTTTCATGTTTTATACTCGGTATATCAAATAAAAGGCTGCGTGAGGATAGGAGAGGATTTTGAAAAGACAAACTACTCTTCCTGCTGCAACTTAAAAAAGGGGACTTATTATTATACGACCTATGAAAACAGCAGAATCCGTAAAATTGAGTTATTCAAAGAAAATTTAGAGGAAGATACACTGAAAATTTATGAGCTTTATGAAAGGGAGAATATAATAAGCCGTAACATATAAAGAGGTGGGAAAATGAAAGAGAAAATAATAAAAGAGCTTTTTAAGATGGGTGATGAGAAATACAGGGAATTCAGTTCATCTTTAATTCCGAATGTTCCAAAAGAAAGGGTTATAGGAATTAGAATTCCGGCTTTAAGAAAGTATGCCAAAGATTTAGATGACTATGAGGATTTTTTAAATTCTCTGCCTCACTATTATTTTGAAGAGAATAATCTTCACGCTTTTTTGATTGAACGGGAAAAGGATTTTCATAAATGCATAAAAATGCTGGAGACTTTCTTGCCCTATGTGGATAACTGGGCGACAAGCGACAGTATGAAACCGAAGGTCTTAAAAAAGCATAAAAAGGAGCTTCTGGACTATATAAAAAAGTGGATTTCGGGGAAAGAAGTCTATATGGTGAGGTACGGAATCAACCTTTTGATGAGTCTTTATCTGGATGAGGATTTTGAAGAAAGTTATCTTTATCTGGTGGCGGGAATAAAGTCTGATGAGTATTATATAAATATGATGAGGGCGTGGTACTTTGCCACGGCTTTAGCCAAGCAGTATGAAAGCACTCTGCCTTTAATTGAAGGGAAGATTCTTGACTCCTGGACCCATAATAAGACTATACAAAAAGCGAAAGAAAGCTTCAGGATAACGAAAGAACAGAAAGAGTATTTAAGTACATTGAAAATATAAAAAAGTGTGCCTGCGGCACACTTTTTTATTTGGTCATATAGAATTTTTTAGCCTTTGTATCACCGCACTGAATTCTGTCTAATGCTTCACCGAAACGCTGGAAGTGCACGATTTCACGCTGACGAAGGTACTTGATTACATTATTAACGTCAGGGTCATCCGAAACTCTTAAAATATTGTCATAAACCGCTCTGGCCTTTTGCTCTGCTGCAAGGTTTTCTGTTAAGTCAGCAATGGGGTCGGCAGTTACATTTATTGTCTGAGCAGACCATGGAGTACCCGAAGCGGCAACGGGATATACACCTCTGCCGTGGTCTATGAAGTAGGGAGCCATATTGCTGTTTTCTATTTCCGTTGTAGTAGCATTTCTGGCAAGCTGGTGAATTATGGTTCCCACCATCTCAAGGTGTGCAAGTTCTTCGGTGCCGATGTCGGTAAGAAGAGCCTTGCTCATATCGTCAGGCATTGAATAACGCTGAGACAAATAACGAAGGGAAGCACCAAGTTCGCCGTTGGGTCCACCGTACTGGGAAACTATGAAGCTTGCGAGGTTGGGGTTTGGTCTTTTAATATTTATAGGGAACTGCAATTTTTTCTGATATTGCCACATATATATTTTCCTCCTTTACTTATTCCCAGGGCCAGGGGCCGTCAATCCAGGTCCATCTGTCAGCTGAATTTACGCCCTCTATGGTAAGGGGACCGAAGCTATATTCATATTTCTTTTTAAGCTCTTTAAGTTTTTCGGAAAAAGCCATATAGTTTCTTAAGGCCTTTTTATCATTGGGGTGTGTATCTAAATATAGTGCCAGCTCTACTACTGCGAAATCGTAGGATTTGATTTCTTCCATAAGACTTTTCTTATCCATGGTCATACCTCCGCTCCATAAACTCCGAAGGGCTTGTTGAGCTCAGGGAATATGGTTCCTGCCATCAAGCCCTCCCCCGGTGAATATATATCATTAAAGGTTTGTACGGGGACAAAGGCATAGCCCAGTTTTCCCATACAATCAGAGGTTGTATTATCTTCCATCTGCGGAGGAGAGGATTTTAACTGGCTGAACATATAGCCATAGCCATTTCTCATAGGATTATTTGGTGTGGTATAGATTTCCATTTGACACGATCCTTTCTTGATAGATTTGTGCTCCACACACTTTCATTATATGAAAAAAACGAATTTTGTTGAATTTGGTAAATGATTGTTGTGTAATGAGTTCATCAAAGATGAAATTAACTGAGTTTGCCGGTTAGGGCAAGTGAAGTTATGCTATTTGTGCCTTTTATAAAGGCACAAATATCTGATGGCAAAGAGCAAGCGATTGCTAGTGCATTTCATTATATTGAAAAATTGCTTGAATTAAATGATGAATATGCAAATGAGGTAATAGCTTTGAGTGTTCTTGAATCATTACTTTTTGATGAAGATGTAGATAATGCGTTTTTTATCGAGTTTGCCAAACCAAATACTTTGGAATTAATTCAAGAAATTATACAGAATTTAGAGGAATAATCTTATACATAATTAAAAGTTGAAATGACAACCGATGCACTTTGCATCGGTTGTTTTCGTATTATATTAAAGAGTGACTTTACCTTAAAAACAAATAATAAATAAGGGTAAATTTTCTTAATATATTGACAATCCCCTTAATATGTGATAATATTTAAGGGAAAGAAAGGAGGTTAAGGGCATGAGAATATTTAATTATTCGATAATCAAAGAACATAAATGGGATTCTGAACTTCTCGGTCTTGTAGCTGGAATATATAAAGAAGCTGGAAAACAGGACTTCTATTTAAAGGTGCGCCCGGAAGAGCTTGAAAAACTTGTGGAAATCGCAAAGGTACAAAGCACAGAGTCTTCCAATGCAATTGAAGGTATCGTTACAACAAATACACGTATTAAACAACTTGTAGCAGAAAAGACGTCTCCCAGAACCCGTAATGAACAAGAAATTGCGGGATACAGAGATGCTCTTAATATCATCCACGAGAATTTTGATGCGATTCCAATTTCCAAAAACTATATCTTACAACTTCATAAAATAATGTACAGTCATATGAATAACCCCATGGCTGGCAGAACAAAGAGTGTGCAAAATTATATAAGCACAACTTACCCTGACGGACATTCAGAGGTTTTATTTACTCCGCTTGCACCATTTGAAACGGAAGAAGC
>JAZNEB010000002.1:0-3349 GCA_045588365.1 Clostridia bacterium
GCAGTTTTGAATTGAGATATTTTTTGTTTAGACAAATCATAAAAAATCCCGATATACTCACGTATTTCGGGATTTTTTTGTGCAGTATAAGCGGAAAATAGCCATTCAAAACCAATACTTCCTTATCTGGTGGTGGCCTTGAGGCCACTATTTTTTTATTTCTTAAGCTTAAATGCTTTTATAATTCTTTCGATTTCCGAATCGTCTATTTTAACCAGGCTTCCTAAAGATGAAGCGTTTATAATTGCCTTGGCGCTGTATTCTGCAACCTCCAGACGGTCAAAGGCGTTGAGAAGCGATGTTCCCATAACCACGCAGCATTCGTTTTTAATTAAGGTAACGGGATTTTTGATACCCACCTCTTTTGCAGTTTTTTCGGGCTCATAGTAGGTGGAGCCGAAGGGAAGCTTTTTAACATCACGAAGCATTATATAGCTTTCGGGAATAATGCGGGAATCCATATCTGCATCGGAAATGGCGAAAGCCATTAAATTCGGGGGATGTGCTAAAATTATGGAATTTATTTCAGGATGCATATCGTAAACAGCCTTGTGGAAAAGGGCGCTTCTGCTGGGATTTTTGGAAAGCTCCTTCATATCCCCTTTTATTTTAACTAAATCTTCGCTTTGTAAATACTTTCTGTCCTTGCCGAAAGGTGTTATAATAAAGCCGCCGTCCTCGGTACGCTCTGAAAAAGTACCCTGAGTAGAGGTGAAAAGCCTCTGGTGATATGCCCTTTCGATAAGACGGCACATGGCACTTCTCGCCTCTTTTTCCGAGCTTTTTACAATTTTGGGAACGAATTCTGATAATTCCAAATTGTTTTTAGCCTCTGAAAGAGCAATTTCCTTATCCGTAAGAGCCTTGACCTTTCCTATTTTTAATGCCTGAAGCTCAATTCTGGCACAGAAATCTAATGTTTCAAAGGCTTCGAAAGCCTTGAAAAGGTCTTCCTTTCCCACAACAATACCGTGGTTTTCCAGCATAACGGAATCAAAGCCCTCTTCAAAAACCCCGGCGATGTTTTCCGACAGCTCACGGCTTCCGGGAAGCTCATAGGGGGCGTAGGCAACACGACCGCAAATGGAATCTATATTGGGAATAATATTGGTATTGGGAATTTTTCTTGCAATGGAAAAGCCTAAAAGTGCAGGAGGATGAGCGTGAAGCACCGCTTTTATATCGGGACGCATTTTATATACAATGCTGTGGAAAGGAAATTCGGAAGAGGGTCTGTGCCTTCCTATCACTTCTCCGTCTTTGGTAACCCTTACCATGTCATCACGGGTAAGAGATCCTTTGTCAATTCCCGCAGGAGTAATCCAGATATCGCCGTTTTCGTCCAAAATGGATAAATTTCCTCCCGAAGTGGTGGTCATGCCGTAAGAATATATACGTTCCATAATGAGTACCAGCTGGTCGGCAGGATGCATAAGGGAAAAATTCATACAATCAACCTTTCTTAAAAACTTAATATTCCTATAAATATTATACTATTTAGTTTATCCCTTGTAAATATTTATAATTCTATTATGCTAATTTTGGAAGAAATTAATAATAATAGCCGTTAAATTTATAAAAAGTGGCTAAAAATTTTAAAAATTTAAAAAAACTCTTGCAAAAAGAAAAAATATCTGCTATTATAGTATAGCTAATGATAAAAATGGAGGTGTTTCTAATGGCAAAGTGTGATGTTTGCGGAAAAGGCGTAACATTCGGAATCAGAGTAAGCCATTCTCATAGAAGAAGCAACAGAACTTGGAAGGCTAATGTAAAAAATGTAAGAGCAATTGTTAACGGAACTCCCAAAACAATATCTGTATGCTCTCGTTGCCTTCGTTCCGGCAAGGTAGTTCGTGCCATCTGATTAAATCGAATAGAGATGAAATAGTGCAAGTTTTTAAACTTGCGCTATTTTTTTTGTGTGAATTTTTATAGTGCAAAGTTGTTTTTTCTCTTTACTTAAAAACAAATTACGTGTTACAATTAAAATGAGGTGGAATATATGGAAAACACAAAAACAAAAAACGGAGAATATATAGAAGAATTTGACAGGCTCTCCCCTTATGTTGACCATATGATTCAAAGAGACATTGAAAAGTACAGAAAAGGACTTTTTTGTATAAGAGTACTTGACGAGGCAGGAAAGCCCGTTGAAAATGCAATCGTGCGTGCAAAGCATAAAAGACACGAATTCAAATTCGGTGCAAACTCATTTATGGTAGGCATGTATAAAGACTCCGATATGCAAAAAAAGTGGGAGGAAGAGTACGCAAATGTATTTAACTATACCACAGCCGGAGTGTACTGGCAGGAGTACGAGCCCGAAGAAGGAGAATATCGATTCACCAAAGATTCTGTATATAAATATCGCCGCCCTCCCGTTGATGCGGTAATTGAATTTGCCAGAAAGTATGACCTTGACGTAAAGGGTCATTGCCTCTTTTTCCATACAGATACACCCTACTGGGCATCAAGGAAAAAAAGAGATTTAAAAATGACCATGAGCCGTTATATCAAGGCTCTTTCAGAAAGATATGCCGATGAATTTGTGGACTTAGACGTTGTAAATGAGCTTTGCTATCTTTACAAAAACTGCTATCCGGACAGTTTTTCTCCCGAATGGCCCAGGGATATGCCCATCTGCGACGAGGAGAATCATGTTCCTTGGACATTTGATTTGGCAAAAAGGCTCTTTCCCTATTCAAAACTTTACTGGAACGAGGCGAATAGGCCTACATTCGGATTTAAAGGATTCTTTGGAAACAAAAGCCAAAGATACTTAGAATTAAAAAGGCAGATAGAAAGTGGAGTTCCCATTGAAGGAATTGGTATTCAGTGCCATTTGTGGGAATCCCCCGATAACCATACTGATATGCTTTGTGCGTTTAATCCATTAAGACTTATGGAAATGTTCAGAGTATACTCGGAATTTCGTCTCCCCTTGCAGATTTCTGAAATTTCACTTCCCACCTATTCGGATGATCCTGAAGCTGAAGAAATCCAGGGAGCGTTGGTTGAAAGATTATATAAGCTCTGGTTCTCAACGGAAATGATGGAAGGTATCGTCTGGTGGAATTTTGCTGACGGAACTTGTGAAACAGAGTGGGAAAACAGCTTAAGATGCGGCCTTTTAAGACCCGACCTTTCGAGAAAACCATCTTACAAAGCCATAGACAGACTTATAAATCACGAGTGGCATACGTACATAGAGCAAAAGTCGGGCTCTGACGGAAGACTTTACTTTGAAGGTTTCTACGGAGACTACGAAATTGAAGTATCAACCGACGGAAAGCACTATAAGGCGGTTCATCCAATGGGTAAGGAAGAAACGGGCTATCACCATGAC
>JAZNEB010000003.1:0-94514 GCA_045588365.1 Clostridia bacterium
AAATGGCTCAAACCCAGTGTTTGAGCCAAATATATTGGCAGGGGTAGAAGGACTCGAACCCTCAAGAACGGTTTTGGAGACCGGCATGTTACCATTACATCATACCCCTAAAGAGCAATATATTCAATTGTAGGCACGGGGCTTTGGAGACCGGCATGTTACCATTACATCATACCCCTAAAGAGCGCCATATTAAGTTTTTATTATGCAGAATTTGCAACATAGGGACACGGTTTTGGAGACCACTGCTCTACCAACTGAGCTATACCCCTATATTTATGACCTTATGAATTATACCATAAACTGAAAAGTATGTCAAGGGGATTTTTAATGACTTTTATAAAAGGGTAAAGTTTTTGCCATTTGACTTAATAACTCCCTCCCGGTTAAGGCGGGATATTTCCCTGGCAAGGGCGCTTCGGTTGATTAGAAGATACTCCGAAAGTTCCGTCTGGCTCATTTTAATTCTGAAGGACTGGGAGTTTGCCCTTTTTGCCTCGGATTTAAGAAAGGCTAAAAGCTTTTCTCTGGTTGTGGATTTTTTTAACATTAAAAGCCTCTCCTCCCGTTTTTCCAGGCGAAGAGAAACCCTCGACATTAAATAGCTTAAAAACTCCATCTGCTTTTCATTTGCTTTACCTCCCCAGGGAGTAAATATGGATTGGGGATTGAAAAAATACAGATTACAGTCGCTTTTTGCACTTAAAACATAGTTGACGCCCAAGGGAGACATGCCGAAAACTTCCCCCACAACAGTACCTTTTTTCAATATTTCCTCATCTAAAAGATTTCCTGCTTCGTCAAAAGCCTTAAGACTCACCTTTCCGTCGGCGACCATGGCGGCAAAGGAGGTGCGAAGACGTGAATATTTTATAATTTCTTCCCCTTGCATATAGTAGGATATAGAAAGAGATGCATTTTTTTTAAAAAGCTCAAACTGCTCTTTGTTAAGAGTGCCGAAAAATGGCGTATTAAGGCTTCTTTCGGCATTTTTTTCACTAAAAGGCATAGATTTTTTACCCCCTATATATTGTTGCTTTTAAAATAAAAAACCACTATATATAGAATTATATCATAAAATTGTTGCAAATGCAACAAAAAATATTTTACTTATATAAAGGCTTTATATTATAATTGATTTTACCGATATATTGATTGAAAAAGCTTAAGATAAAAGGGGAAGTAAAAATGAAAATTATTAAAAGAAACGGAGCAGAAGAAGAATTTAACAGAGTGAAAATCAAAAAGGCTATAGAAGCAGCAAATGCTGCCACTACAGGCCCCAAGGAGCTTACTGACAGACAGATTGACTATATATCCTTGGTTATTGAGGATTACTGCAGAGACATAGGCCGTGCCATGAGCGTGGAAGAGGTTCAGGAGCTTGTTGAAACCCACATTATACTCCAGGGTGCTCCCGAAACCGCAAAAAGATATATCCGCTACCGCTTTATAAGAAACTTAGCCAGAGTTGCAAACACAACCGACAATCAGATTCTTTCCCTTATAGAGTGCAACAACGAAGAGGTTAAGCAGGAAAACTCCAACAAAAATCCCACAGTAAACAGCGTTCAGCGAGACTATATGGCAGGAGAAGTGAGCAAGGACATAACAAGGAGAATTCTCCTTCCTCAGGACATTGTTCAGGCGCATGAGGACGGATTGATTCACTTCCACGATGCGGACTATTTCGCTCAGCATATGCACAACTGCGACCTTGTAAATTTAGAGGATATGCTCCAGAACGGAACAGTTATTTCCGGAACTATGATTGAAAAGCCTCACAGCTTTTCAACAGCTTGTAATATAGCAACTCAGATTATCGCTCAGGTTGCAAGTAATCAGTACGGCGGTCAGAGCATAAGCCTTACACACCTTGCGCCCTTCGTGCAGATTTCAAGAGAAAAAATCCGCCGTCAGGTTGAACAGGAATTTAAAGATGCAGCTATTGACCTTTCAGATGAGAAGATTTCCAAAATTGTTGAAAGCCGCCTTTTAGATGAAATCAAAAGAGGCGTTCAGACCATTCAGTATCAGGTTGTTACACTTCTTACCACCAACGGTCAGGCTCCTTTCGTAACAGTATTTATGTACTTGAACGAAGCTAAAGACCCCGTGTTAAAGAGAGACCTTGCCCTGATTATCGAGGAGGTTCTACGTCAGAGATGCGAGGGCGTTAAAAACGAAGCGGGAATTTTAGTTACTCCCGCATTCCCCAAGCTTATATACGTTTTGGAAGAAGATAACATTAAAGAGGACGCTCCCTACTGGTATCTTACCGAGCTTGCGGCTAAATGTACCGCAAAGAGAATGGTTCCCGACTACATTTCCGAAAAGATTATGCTTGACCTTAAAAAGGATAAAAACGGTGAGGGTCATTGCTATACCTGTATGGGTTGCAGAAGCTTTTTGACTCCTTATGTAGATAAGGACGGAAATCCCAAATATTACGGAAGATTCAATCAGGGCGTTGTAACCATCAACTTAGTTGACGTTGCCTGCTCCGCAAGAGCTGAGAACAAAGACGAGCAGAGATTCTGGGAGCTTCTGGAGGAAAGACTTGAGCTTTGCCACAGAGCGCTTCAGTGCCGCCACAACCGTCTTGAGGGAACTTTGTCAGATGCGGCTCCCATCCTCTGGCAGTACGGTGCGATAGCCCGTCTTCCCAAGGGTCAGCCCATAACCGAGCTTTTACACGGTGGCTATTCCACAATTTCTTTAGGCTTTGCAGGTCTCTGGGAGTGTGTATATGCAATAACTGGCAAGAAGCTTACGGAAAAAGAGGGCGAAGAGTTTGGTTTAAGAGTCCTTGAAGCATTGAATGCCGCTTGCAGAAGATGGAAAGAAGCAGAGAATATCGACTATTCACTTTACGGAACTCCCTTAGAGTCCACCACCTACAAGTTTGCAAAATGTCTGCAGAAGAGATTTGGCAAAATCTCAGGCGTAACCGATAAAAACTACATCACAAACTCATACCATGTTCATGTAACAGAGGATATAGACGCATTTTCAAAGCTTGCACTGGAATCCAAGTTCCAGGCACTTTCTCCCGGCGGTGCTATAAGCTATGTAGAAGTTCCCAATATGCAGGACAACATTCCTGCGGTACTGGACGTAATGAAGTTTATCTACGACAACATTATGTATGCTGAGCTTAACACAAAGTCCGACTACTGTCAGGTTTGCGGCTACGACGGAGAAATCCAGATTCAGGACGATGACGGAAAATTAGTTTGGGAATGTCCCAACTGCAAAAACCGTGATCAGAGCAAGATGAATGTAGCACGCCGTACCTGCGGATACATCGGCTCGCAGTACTGGAATCAGGGAAGAACTCAGGAAATCAAGGAAAGGGTACTTCACTTATAATGAACTATTCTGCCATAAAAAACTGCGATATAGCCAACGGCGAGGGGGTAAGAATTTCCCTTTTCGTGTCGGGTTGCACTCACAGGTGTAAAAACTGCTTCAATAAAGAAACCTGGGATTTTAATTCGGGTGAGCCTTTTACAAAGGAGACGGAGGAGCAAATTTTGAAAATGCTCAGTCCAAGCTATATAAAAGGCCTTTCTCTCCTTGGGGGCGAGCCCATGGAAAAGGTAAATCAAAAGGCACTTTTGCCTTTTATAGAAAAGGTGAAAAAGACCTATCCCGATAAAGATATCTGGTGTTATACGGGCTATACCTACGATACGGATTTAATTTCAGGCGGAAAGGTTTATACCGAAGATACCGAAAAGCTTTTATCCCTTATAGACATTTTGGTTGACGGAGAATTTATAGAGGAGCTTTATAATATAAGGCTTAAATTCAGAGGCTCGGAAAACCAGAGAGTAATAGATTTAAATAAAACAAGAGAATCGGGCGAAATAAAACTCTATCTTGAATAATACAAAAAGAACAGGCGTTTAGCCTGTTCTTTTTTGTGCTACAAGAGACAAAATAACGTATAAAGCAAAAATAATTCTTGACAAATATAACTTTATATGTTATAATATTAACTGTAAGGTTAACCTTGCGGGGTATGACGGTTCGAAACGTTCCCTGCAAAAGGATATTGTCATGACAGTAAAAATATGATATAATCTAAGGAGGAAAAATGTATAAAAATACAATAGAGACAGATGAGCTTAAAAGTGATGATTTTAAAAAGCTCAAAAAAGAAAATGAGGAGCTTTATCCTGCTTCCTTTAATTCCGATGCCGTGAAAGGGGTGCAAAGCTTCTTAAACGAAGAGGGTTACACCGATAAAAAGGGCGAAAAGCTATATGTTGACGGCAGATACGGAGCCAAAACAGCCAATGCGGTTATGGACTACCAGAGAGAAAACGGATTATCCGTGGACGGAATTGTGGGCGACGAAACCTGGGAATCCATTTACAGGAAAAAGAAGAAAAAGGAAGAGCGGATAGACAAATCTTCTTCCGAAAATTGGTGGGAGAAAAATGACGGAAATATCCCTGATGTGTGGAATACACCCAAAATTGAGAATTTACCTCATATCACGGGAAGTGAACAGAAAAACAGAGGGAAAAAAGCTTCAGAAAAAAGTGAGGAGCCGTGGAGCAGGTACTTGCCTGAAAAACAGATAAAGCCCTGGAGCCCGTATGTTCCCGGAACCGAATGGGAGTCCTGGGGGATATATAAGCCTGATGAGGTTAAGAACCCGGCTAAAACAAACGTGGAGCGGAGTGAAAATGAGTTGAATAAGCTCGTCTCAAATAATATAGGGCTTTACGGTTACGCTCTGAGCGAAACAGAAAAAAGCGGAGAAAGTCAGGAGGAAATTAAAAGTAAAACCGAAGGAGAAGAGAATAATTGGTTAATTAAATTCATACAAGAATCTGCCAGAATTGACGAGGAGGCCGAAAAAATAAAAGGTGAAACCATAAATGCCCTTCAAAAAGAGGCTCAACGAGAAATTTGGAAAACAGGAGCAAAAGAAATTTTAGAAGACTGGTTCAAATGTCCCATTTCCGCATATATGCTTGAACATTCTTTACAGGATAACCCTACAACAATGATGATGGGAAATGAGTCGGATATTGCTAAATTGATTGTGAAAGACCCTGTATATCTCAATGCATTGGACAAAGCTATAGCAAATTCTGATGGAGAGACTATAGATACGGACTTAGAAGGAATTGCTTTTGATACTCCGGACTTATATTATTCAATACATAAAGCTACAATTCATGTAAAAGGTTATAAGAATAAAGAAGGAAAATGGATTATAACTGCAATGCTTGAGGATACATACGATTTTACAGAATGGATGACATTAAGCAAAGACGAAGACGGCAAATGGAAGTTGGATATACGTACCGGGACAGTAGCGAATGACGTGGCCAAAATATCTCAAATGTCAGGGGCAATAAATCCGTATAAAGTAAGAGTATACTTTAACACAGTAAGGTAAGGTGAATTTATGAACTTTGTAAAGAGGCATAAGGTTTTAACTGTTTTTATAATTCTTTTATGCATTATGTTTATGTTTGGCGACTATTTACTTGACAGAGGGTTGGATTTGATTCGTAGCAGAATGCTTTATGAAATGTCTTTGGAAGTAGGACCGGATTTCAAGTGTGTGCACTATCGTGACGGGACATACAGGATAAATTATCATAGCGGAAGGTACAGTTTTGACTATTACGTAGAAGATGATATGACAACCATATTTCCAAGCATAAATGACTACAGAGGTTCCGATGAAAAAAAGAATAATCTATACATCTGGTCAGAAGAAGGTTATGCAATGCTTGAAAAGGGAAATAAGGCTACTTTTTACCTTTATGAAGATGTGGTTTTACCTGATGTGGTTCTCTCAGATGAAAGAGTCAGCGTCATAAGGATTAAATCAAAAAGAGAAGTGCCGTTTAGGAAAGTATTTACCACAGTCTTCAGAAGACCCAAGGGATATTAATATTGCTAAAAACGAGCATAATGATAAGGCTTAATAAATTCAGGGGGCAAGGGGGATTGCGAATTCCCCCTTATGCCCCCTTAAACCCCTGTAACCCCTTGAAACGCTGAAGTTAGTTTGTGTTTTGAGGGGCATATTTTTTTGACAATTTTTCCCGGCTATGATATAATTCACAGAGGAAAGTACGACCAGATTTTGGCCATAAGAAAGAAGAACAGGAGTAATAGGCATGAAAAGGAAGGAAAATATCTTAATCATAGCAGGAGTGTTAGTGTTTGTATTAATAGCTCAATTGGTGGTTTTGGTTATGACTGAAATTACAAGGAAAGAAATTTCATATACATTAACATATACTCTTTACGGGGAAGAAAAAACACTATCCGGTACGGCGATTTGCGAATTTGATTGTATAGGCTTTTCGACAAATGACGGATTCAAACCCAGATATTGTATCTATTTAAAAGGGCAGGAGGAAGCTAAAAGCACCAGCCTTGGAATTACTGTATTAAATTTAAGAGGGAAAGAAGAATCTGAAAATTTAAGACAGTATATAGATGTTTTAGATATTGAAAAGATAACGGGGCTTAGTTTTAGCGCCGGTTCTGCTCGTTGGTATATGAAAAAAGCAAAGGGGCACAACGCAATATATAATTTGGATTTGTCTGTCGATACTGAGTTGCATTTCCAGTCTACAGGAGGAATAGGGAGCGGAGGACATTATATTACTCCTGATAAAGCAGAAGAAATTTTCGGAGTAAGACTTATAAGCTTTGAATTTGACGTTGAGTAAGCGGAACAACGCAAACAGTCATATGTGCAAACAACGCAAGACTCCAATTGGCGCATAGTATATTTTAACACAGTAAGGTAAGGTGAATTTATGAACTTCGTAAAGAGACACAAGGGTTTAACTGTTTTTATAATTCTTTTATGCATTATATTTATGTTTGGAGACTATTTATATTCTGAATTGATTGATTGGGTTTCTGATAGAATGCTCTATGAAATGTCGTTAGAGGTGGGGCCTGATTTCAAGTGCGTGCACTACCGAGACGGAACATACATAATAAATTATCACAGCGGCAGATACAGCTTTGACTATGTAGTTGATGATAAACTGACAACCATATTTCCAAGCATAAAAGACTATGAGGGTTCTGATGGAAAAAAGCATAATTTATATATTTGGTCAGAAGAAGGATATGTAATGCTTGAAAAGGGAAATAAAGCCACTTTTTACCTTTATGAAGATGTAGTTTTACCCGATGTGGTTCTCTCAGATGAAAGAGTCAGCGTCATAAGGATTAAATCAAAAAGAGAAGTGCCGTTTAGGAAAGTATTTACGACGGTGTTCAGACGTCCCAAAGGCTATTGAATGTTCAAACAGTTCTTATTAAAAGAAAAGAGCGCAGTGAATTTCACCGTGAATTTCACTGCGCTCTTTTTATATATTTATCAATATTCAGCGTAGCCGTAGGCAGATAAGGTGCTTCCTGTTCCTTTTGGGCACATAACGTAAAATCTATATAGATAGCCAAGGGAAAGACCGTCTTTTAGAAATACGCTTATAGTACCGTCCTGATTTCTTGCAGTAAAGCCGTCGCCTATGGTAAAGGTCAAAACCGTAAGAGTTTCTTCCGCATTGTCAAATTCCGCCTCTTTTCCTTCGGAAGCTGCCTTTCTCACATAAAGGGTATAGGTATCATCACCTGTATCTAAAAACCTTATTTCGGGAACATCGGAGGGAAGTGAGGTGGCTTCCGTTACATCCGTTGCCATAGGGAAAGCAAGGTCGGGACAGGGGATAACTTCCTCCTTTGCCTCTTCCTCTTTTACGGGAGGTACAAAGTTCGGGTTATAATACTGAGCAGAACGGAAATCAAATTCTGTGATATACCCCTGGGTAGTGCCCTTTTTGCCGAAAACCTTTACAAATAAAGAACCGCCCTGAGTTTTATCAATTCTTAAATTAAGTATGCTTTTATCCGAGGGATTAACCGCATTATATGAGCCGTCCTCGTTTTTTTCATTAACCACAACAAAGTGTCGGTTGCCCGTTCTGTTGGGATTTGTAGCTGCGGTGAAATAAATAATCACGGGACTGTAATAGCCGCCGCCTTCCATATATCGCTTGAAAGCCATTTCAAAGTCGTAGGTTTCGCCGCCCTGGGCCAGGGGAACGTCTGACAAAACCGTTGAGAAAGGAACGCCCCAGGTATAGCCCTTGGAAATCCAGTAGTTGCCCAAATCCTCGGGAGTTTTATCTATACCGATAGCAGATAATGCCATGGAAATGGAAGCGGTTCCGCATTCGTTGTAGGCATAGCCTGCAAATCTCCCCCAGTATTCGGGATAGAAAACGTCAGAAGACCTTATCTGCGAAACATAACGGATAGTTCCGGGGGTAACAGTTTCGCTGTATGTATAGTCAGGATAAACGGGGGTGATTGCATAAGAATAAAAAGATAATATAAAGCAAAAAAGCACTAAAAATGCAAAAAACCGTTTTTTCATAAGTACAATCCTTTCTTAAAAGGGCAAAAATTCGCCCGTATGACAAAATTCAACAACTATTATATCAGTTTTAAGGCCTTGTGTCAACCTTTAGGGGTAATTCAATTTCCCTATTTACTTTTTTCTTATTTATGATATAATAAAGAAGGTGGCGCAGTATTCTAGTCAGCTCTTGCCATTTTCGAAGGCGGTCGTAAAAAGCCGCTTAAGGGCACATCGATGAAGTTCCTTGTGTATGCTTTCGATGCCGGTCGGGGGTGTATGCTGGGAGTTAAGGGCTGGGGGCGGACCGCAATGGCATGCGGCGCATGACCCTCTTCCCGTGGAGACTTTACTTTGTGGGTAATGCGGACACAATTTACCTACGGGTAAGGATTAAACCTGCTTTGCAGTGCATTCTTTGTGCTGTGGGTAGCGTAGCCTGCCTTGAGTGGATATGTAGGATAGCGGACAGACAATCGCTTCTTGGCCGAGAAGCGGAGGTTATAGCTTCTTGAAAGCATATCTGCAAAAGAGGATAGGGATGGTTTTGACTGTGAAGGAAAACTTCTAGACTGTACTAAAGTGATACAAAAAGGATTGTAGTGCGGACTTAGTGGCAATTCGGTACCGTTTAAGGCGACTTGACGGGAATGGATTTAAAGGGAAACCGCTTCCATCGGCGACGGGGAAGGATTCATTTGGGAAAGCCAACCGAACCTATGCCGCAAAATTTACTTTTCGTATTGCCACCACTAAAAAATGGAGTGTGATTTTTTTTGGATACTGTCCGAAGTAGTAAGCAGGATTCTCAGGCAAAGGCAGATAAGCAGAAAAGAAAATATTTAAGATGGGCATTACTTAGCACAGCATTGACTTTTACCATTTCAGTTCTTTTTAACTTGGCATCCAAGGTTGCTATAACGGAGGATACCTCCTGGTACATTGCATTGGCTGTACTTTTTGTAATTATCCTGGTGGGTGTTCTTTTCGATATTATAGGAACTGCGGTAACCGCAGCAGAGGAAGCGCCCTTTCATTCTATGGCGGCAAGGAAAGTAAAAGGTGCGGCAAAGGGTATAAATCTTCTTCGTAATGCGGAGCGTGTTTCCAACATCTGTAACGACGTAATCGGAGATATCTGCGGTATTGTCAGCGGCTCAACAACAGCTGTTATAGTTTCTATGCTTTTTATGAAGGGGACAAACGAGGCTTTCTGGGGCGGAATTATGGTTACTGCCGCCGTGGCTTCTTTGACAGTAGGGGGAAAAGCCTTTGGTAAGGGCATCGCCATTTCTAAAAGTAACGATATTGTATTTATGACCGCAAAGGCGCTTTCCATCTTTGAAAAGGATGCGAAGAAAAATGGAAATAAAAAATCTTCTAAATGAAAATATAACACACGAATTTTTAAAAGACCTTGATTTTGACGGGCTTTCCATGCTCTCCTCTGAAATCAGGGACTTTTTGATTGACTCTGTTTCCAAAACAGGGGGACATCTGGCGTCCAATTTAGGGGTAGTTGAGCTTACGCTCATGCTCCACAGAGCCTTTGATTTCAGCAAAGACGACCGACTTATTTTTGACGTGGGACATCAGAGCTATGTCCATAAGATACTGACGGGGAGAATGAAGGATTTTGCGTCATTAAGACAGAGCGGCGGACTTTCGGGCTTCCCCTCAAGAGAGGAATCCGATGCGGATTTGTTCACGGTGGGACATTCCTCCACGTCCATATCCATGGCGGACGGGATTGCTACATCAAAAATGATAAAGGGAGAAAAAGGAACGGCAGTAGCTTTAATAGGAGACGGTGCTTTAACAGGCGGTCTTTGCTACGAAGCCTTTAATAATATAGGACACACAAAAAAGAACATTGTAATAATATTAAATGATAACGGAATGTCCATATCAAAAAACGTGGGAGCTATTTCCAATCTTCTGACAAGGGTCAGAACCAGCAAAAATTATAACAAGGCGAAAGAAAACGTAAAATCAGCATTATCTGAAATGAACGGTTTCGGAAAAATACTTGAAAAAAGCTTGTCGGGAGTTAAAAACAGTATAAAAACAATTCTTCTTCCTGACATTTTCACAGAAAGTCTGGGCATTAAATATATAGGCCCTGTTGACGGACACGACCTTAAAAAACTGGAATTTTTCATAGAGAGAGCAAAAGAGACAGAGGGACCTGTGCTGCTTCATGTAAAAACCGTAAAAGGAAAAGGCTATTCCCATGCAGAGGGCGAGCCCTCCAAATTCCACGGTGTTTCGGGCTTTGAGGTGGATAAGGGAATAACCCACAGCTTAAAGGAGGATTTTTCCGGGGCATTGGGCATGGATTTATCTCTCCTTGCTTTAAAGAATAAAAAATTAACGGTAATTTCTCCTGCAATGACAAAAGGCTGCGGTCTTTCAGGCTTTGCTGAGAGCTTTCCCGAAAGATTTTTCGACTGCGGAATTGCAGAGGAGCATGCGGTTACCTTTGCAGCGGGTCTTGCCAGAGAAGGGCTTACTCCCGTGGTCTGCACCTATTCCACCTTTCTTCAGAGAGCCTATGACCAGATATGGCATGATGTGGCAATGAACAATCTTCATGTGGTATTCTGCCTTGACAGAGCAGGACTTCCAGGTTCCGATGGCTGCAGCCATCAGGGTATTTACGATTTATCCTACTTGGGCAACATTCCGGGGATGTCGGTTTTGTCGGCAGCATCCTTTTCGGAGCTTACAAAAATGCTTAAATATGCTGCGGAAGAGCATTCAGGCCCCATAGCAATACGCTATCCCAAGGGCAGGGATTCAGGTCTTTTAGAAACGGGATTTGAATTCGGAAAAGCGGAGGTATTAAAAGAGGGTACGTCCCTTACACTCTGCGCCGAGGGGATAATGGCGAAAATTTGTCTTGATGCAGCAAAAATTGCAGAAAAAAAGGGCGTTTCTGTAGAAGTAATAAAGCTTTCCACAGTTTATCCCTGCGATTTTGATGCCATCAGAAAATCCTTTGATAAAACAGGAAAGCTCATTACCGTTGAAGCAAATATTGCCCGTGGCGGCATGGGTGAAAACATTTTATCCCGCCTTAAAAAAGACGGAACGATTCTATCCTTCCCCGATAAATTCTTGGAGCACGGGGCAACGGGAGAGCTTCTTGAAAAATATAATTTGGATGCAGAATCCATCGCACAGACTATAATTGAAAAAGCAGGTGTAGAGTTTGAGGCTTGATTTATATATGGTCAAAAACTCCATGGCAGGAGGGCGGGACCGGGCGAAGGAGCTCATTTTGCAAGGCAAGGTAGAGGTTTCGGGAAAGGTTATAACAAAGCCAAGCTTCAATGTGGAAAATGAAGAGGTGTCCTTAAATGAAGCGGAGGTTTTTGTGGGCAGAGGTGCTCTTAAGCTTAAAAAGGCTATGGAGGTTTTTCATCTCTCCGCAAAGGATAAAATCTGTCTCGATGCGGGAGCTTCCACAGGGGGCTTTACGGAAATAATGCTTTTAGATGGAGCAAAAAAGGTTTACGCCGTAGATGTGGGAGAAGGACAGCTTTCCCAAAAGCTCAAGGAAGATGAAAGAGTGGAAAATTTGGAGAAAACCGATATAAGAAACCTGACTCTTTCAGAAAAAGCCGGATTTTTTACGGCTGACGTGTCTTTCATTTCATTAAAGCAGATATTAAAACCCCTTTTTGACCTGACAGAAGATGATGCCTCGGGGGTGTGCCTTATAAAGCCACAGTTTGAGGCAGGGAAAAGCTTTGTAGGAAAAAAAGGCGTGGTAAAGGATAAAAAGGTACAGATAAACGTAATTTATGATATAATAAAATTCAGCGAAGAGGTGGGGTTTTCCGTTTCAGGACTTACCCATTCACCCGTAAAAGGACAAAACGGAAATATAGAATATCTCCTGCATCTTGAAAAGGGCGGAAAATCCGTGAATTCAGATGTGGTAAAAGTAGTTGAAAGAAGTTGGGAGGAGCTTTCGTCATGATAGAAAAAACTCTTGAAGCTTTGAGAAAAAACAATATGGAAGCCTTTTTTGTAGAGGACAGAAAAGAGGCACTTGCCCTTATGGAAAGTCTTCTTAAAAAAGGCGAAACCGTTTCGGTGGGCGGGTCCGTAACCTTAAATGAGGTGGGCGTTTTAGAGTTGCTCAGAAACGGCGATTATGAATTTCTTGACAGATATAAAGAGGGGCTTGACCGAAGCGAAATAGAGGAAATTTTCAGAAAGAGCTTTTTTGCCGACAGCTATATAGTAAGCTCCAATGCAGTAACCCAAAACGGTGAGCTTTACAATGTGGACGGAAACGCAAACAGAGTTTCTGCAATGCTTTTCGGTCCAAAATCGGTTATCTGCATTATAGGAAAGAACAAGATTGTAAAAAACTTAAAAGAGGCTGAAAAAAGGGTTAAGACCATAGCTGCCCCTAAAAATGCAAAGAGATTAAATTGCGAAACCTACTGTGCGAAAACGGGAATATGTCTTGGTGCAGAAGATGAAAATATGTGCACGGGTTGTGCTTCTGAGGGTAGAATCTGTGCAAGCTATGTAATTCACGCTCATCAGAGAGTAAAAAACCGAATAAAGGTTATTATAGTAGACGAGAATTTGGGTTATTAAGGAGGACACGTTATGGAAAAGAAAATTTTGGTGGTTGACGACGAGAAGGCCATCGGCGAAATCCTTAAAATAAATCTTGAAAAGGAAGGCTATAAGGTGGCGGTTGCCATGGACGGAGAAGAGGGATTGAATCTGGCGCTTAAGTTAAATCCTGACCTTATCCTTCTTGACGTAATGCTTCCCAAAATGGACGGGTTTGAGGTGTGCAAAAAAATCCGCAGAGAAAGCGAAGTTCCGATAGTTATGCTCACAGCAAGAACCGAGGAAATCGATAAGATTATAGGTCTTGAGCTGGGTGCAGATGACTATGTAACAAAGCCCTTTTCCATTCGTGAGCTTATGGCGAGAGTCAAGGCGAATTTAAGAAGAACGGTAGTTCCCAGCGTACCCGAAAATGAAGAAAACACCATAAAAATCGGGGAAATCTCCATAAATACCGAAAGCTATGAGCTTAAAAAAGCGGGTAAGATTATAGAGCTGACTCTCCGTGAGTTTGAGCTTGTAAAATATCTGGCAGATGCTCCCGGAAGAATTTTCTCAAGAGAAACTCTTTTGGAAAAGGTGTGGGGCTATGAATATTACGGAGATATGAGAACTGTTGACGTAACAGTAAGACGTCTTCGTGAAAAAATCGAGGAAGACCCCTCCGAGCCCAGATATATTATGACACGCCGTGGTGTGGGCTATTACTTCTCAAAGGAATAAAAATTATGTTTAAAAGCAGTATTCAGTGGAAAATCCTGACCTTATTCATTTTACTTACAGTAAGTGTAATGGTCTTTGTTGCCATATTTTCCGCTTCGGGAATTTCCCGTTATTATCATGAAGAATTTGTAACGGATATGCAGGAGGCAACCTTTACCGAAAGCATGACCGAGCAGCTTGAAAGTGCATCTTATGTGTCATTGGATGAGCTTGTCGCCCTTTTAGAGAAGCTTTCTGTAAGAATAGGAATAGACTCCTACCGTGATTTATATGTTCTTTCGGGCTATGATGCGGAGCCTCTTTATTCCCTTTCGGGAAAGGAGCTTTCGTTAAGCTATGAAATAACGGAAAATGTACTTTCTGCCTTGTCGGGAAAAGTGGGAAACAGGGCAAACAGATATGGGGATATAATGGACTATGCCCTGCCTCTCGAAAACGGAGAAGAGGTTAAATACATCATATATGTAACGGACACCAAGGTTGAAATGCACGAGGTTATGAAAAGCATTCTTAAAACCATGCTTCTTTCTCTTTTAATCGGGGTTATAATCTCTGCATTTTTGGGATTTTTGTTATCCTCCAATTTAATTGCTCCCTTAAAGAGACTCCGTATTTCTGCTTCCCAGATGGCGGAAGGAAAATTTACGGGTAAAATCAAAATAACGGGCACAGACGAAATCGGAAGTCTAACAAGGGACTTTAACTATATGTCCGAGGCAATAGAAACGGGACTTGTGCAGATGGCGGCAGAAAAAAACAAGGTTGAAACCGTGCTTTTATATATGACCGACGGAGTTATTGCCTTTAATGCCGACGGAAATCTCATTCATATAAATCCTGCGGCAAGAAAAATGCTGGAAATCGGTGAAAATGAAGAAATAACCTTTGACCCATTCTTTGAAAAGCTGGGTACAGACTTTAATTTAGGTCAGTTTTTATATCTTTCTCCGGAGCCTATGGAAAAGAGCATAACCTTTGGGGACAAGCATTTTATGGTTTATCTGGCTCCGCTCATTAAAAGCGGAAAGTCTGACGGTGTGGTAGCGGTATTTCACGATTATACCCGTCAGCAGAAATTGGACGATGCCAGACGTGAGTTTGTTGCAAACGTTTCCCATGAATTAAGAACGCCCATAACCGTTGTTAAAAGCTATGCCGAGACGCTCCTTTCCTTAAATGAACATGATGAAACCGAGGAGCATTTCTTAAACGTAATTAATGAAGAAGCGGACAGAATGACAAGACTGGTTCACGACCTTTTGGCGTTATCAAGACTCGATAACAGCAAGGAAATGAAGCGTCTGCCCTTTAATCCGTCGGAACTTGCGGTTTCTGTTTGCGACAGAATGGAAATTCAGGCAAAAGAGCGAAATCAGGTTATAATAAGAAAGATAAAGGAAGATAATGAAAATATCTTGGGAGACAAGGACAGAATTGAGCAGGTGTTGGTAAATATTGTGGGAAATGCCATAAAATATACCAAAGACGGAGGACGGATAAAGGTCTCTACGGAAAAAGACGAGTCCTATTTCTATATTAAGGTCAAGGATAACGGTATAGGAATTCCCAAAGAGGATACAGAAAGAATTTTTGAAAGATTTTACAGGGTTGATAAGGCAAGAAGCCGCTCCATGGGAGGAACGGGCTTAGGCCTTGCCATTGCCAAGGAAATAGTAGAGGCGCATAAGGGAAAAATCACACTTCAGAGCCAGGAAAACAAGGGAACCGAGGTTACAATTGCCCTTCCTGTTTAAGCTAAGGTGGAGTCTCTTAAGATGTTATTCAAAAGTAATTGGCGTGTAATGGTTCTGTAACAATAGTATGGTATAATAAGAATACACTATAAAGGGGAGGTGCCGATATTGAAGAAAATACTTTGTGTTTTAATGGTTTTAATAATGCTTTTGTCCATGTCGGCAGTCTGCCTTGCATCGGGTGTTGCCTATAAGGACGTGGGAAATGCGGCAAACATTCTCATTATAAAGAAGCCTGAAAATGCCCAGTCCCAGAGTAATAAGAGTGTTTATCCCGTTTCGGGAGTAGCCGATCCTTACTGCAGGGTTACGGTTCTTACATATAATGCTGAGGACGGACTTTATTATCCCAAGACAGATGCAGAGGGAAAGGTGCTTGCAACAACAGTTGGAGCAAGCGGTCTGTTCTGCTTTAATGTAGAGCTTGAAAGCGGCGATAACAATCTGGCGGTTCAGGCAGTTACAAGCGACAACTTAAGGGTGCAGAGAGTATTCTTCAAGATAAATCTGGTGTCTTTGGGCTGGTTCAACAGTATAAAAAGCCTGATTAACGGATGGATAAGATGACGGAGTGAATCTATGAAGGAACGAATAAAGAGCTTTATTCTGATATTGCTCGTTTTTACGAGCCTTTATCTGACTTCAAGAACATGGATTACTGAAAGGTTATGGCCAGAAGGCTATAGCCTTTTTGCTAATGTAAAAGAATGGCCTTTAGTTAAAGGAATTTTCAAAAATGAATATTCGCTTCCCATGGAAAATCTGGGAAAGGCAAGAAAGATAGTAATTGCCGACGGTTCGGGCTCCAGTGCTGTTTTTTATGACGGTGATAAAACCTTTGACAGTATCTATTCTGAAATAGAAACATTTATGGATGATTTTCTTTCAGGAAAGCTTGAGGTTAAATCGACTCTTTCGCTTACAAAGGAAAACGTCCGCCAGATGTTGAATGAGCAGGTTATGTATGCCTATATAAACTATCCCGTTGCAGTAACTCCCCAGTTTTTCGGGCAGATATCGGGAATAAAGGAAACCCGTGCACTATCGGGACTTTCGGCGGTAAGGGACTTTTTTATTCTTCCTGCAGGACGTCAGAGTGTGGAATTTTTAGCCATAGACTATGAAAGTCAGTCGGTTATGCGTTACAGCGTGGGATACGAAGGGGCACTTAAGCTCATTGACATACTTAAAGAATCCGCCAAGGACGTAAGTGCGGACAGAAGCTGTATGCTGGCGCTCCAGATGAATATGGATATCGAAGATGCCGATGCACCCGTAAAGACTAAAACCTTATTGGACTCCTTCCTGGTTCTGGATTCTGCATCTACAGCGGTGTCCTCGGGAGAGGAAATTTTAAGTAAAAATCCTCTGGGGCAAGAAATTCCAAGGGAGATAGTAACCCTGTTCGGTTATAACCCCGATTCCATAAGGCGTTATGTGGACCAAAACGGAACTGTTGTTTATCTTGAAAATGATTCATCTCTTAAAATATATAAAAACGGCCTTATAGAGTTTGAGGCGCTAACGCCTTCTTTCGGAATTCCTTTGGAGGGGGGACAGTCTCTCTACGGAGCGCTGAATGGGGCAATTCATTTTTCAGGAAAGGTTTACAGAAGCTCGGGAGCAGGGGACAAATTCAGCATGAACGTTTCAAAGGACCTTCTGTTTGAAAGCGGCGGAGAAATGAATTTCGGATTTGACTATTACTTTGAGGGAACTCCCATTACCACAAGAATTGAAAATGAACATGAAAAAATGAGCCATGCGGCAGAAATAACCGTAGAGGACGGAAGCATCGTAAAATTCCGCATGATTTTGAGAGAGTATGAAAAGACAGACAGAGAGAATGAGCTTATGAATATTTACGGTGCCATAGATAAAGTGGCGCTGGATAATGCGGATTCCGAAAATCCCGTATGGATAAATGATATGTTCTTATCCTATGAAGAGACGGGAGAAAAGGACGTTTTATCACCTGTCTGGTCAGGCGTTGTAAACGGAGAACGAACTGTTATTTCGGATTAAGCCTCATGGGGACAGGCTCCCCTTGGCTTTAGAAAGGAGACTTTTTATGAACTGGCCGAAAATGAAAACAGCCCTTATAATGATGTTTTTAGTCATTGACCTTTTTCTTATGGTGTGGAATGTCTCCTTACACAAGGAAAGTCTTGCTGTTGAAAAAAACACCGTTGAAAACACCATAAAGCTTCTTTCTGACAGGGGTATAGAGGTTTCCGAAGACCTCATTCAGCCGGAAATTCCCGAAATAGGCTCTGTAACAGTAAAGAATTCCATGGCAAATCAGGCTGAATTTTTAAGCGATATTTTAGGTCAGGGCTATCTTAAAGAGGGAAACAGATTTTACACGGAAAGCCGAGAGGTTTTAATAAAAAGCAACAGCTTTGAAATTAGAGAAAAAAAGGAAATAGAAAGTCTTGACGAGGCGGAAAAATGGCTTTCCTCCATGGGCTTTGACCTAAAAGATACTGTAAGAACAAAATATAAAAACGGTTATATTTTCAGAACAATGCATAAGGGCTTTGAGGTATTTAAAAGCCGTATAACCGTGGAAAATAAAGACGGTCAGGCTCATGCCGAAGGCTCCCTTTTTTATATAGCCGAGGCGGATAAAGGAAAAAGTGAGAACATTCATGTGATATCCGTTTTGCCCAAGCTTATAAAGGAGAATGTAGGGGGACAAAGGATAACCTCTGTAACTACAGGCTATCTGCCTGTAATTGATGAGGGAGTCTTTTCAGAATCAAAGGCAGGTGCGGTTTACAGAATTCTCTTGTCTGACGGGCGGGAGTTTTATTACAGTGCTGAAAAATAATATGTGCCCGTAGCTCAGTTGGATAGAGCAATGGCCTCCGACGCCATGTGCCGTGCGTTCGAATCGCATCGGGCATACCAAAAAGGACGACACCCTTTAGGGTGGCGTCCTTTTTAATATCCAATGAAGCGATTCGAACTTGTCAAAGGCAAAAATTGCCGAAGCAATTTTGCCGGAGCTTTTGCATTGCATGAGCAATGCGAAAGTCGAATCGCATCGGTCCGCACGGATTATGGGATTACAGATGTAAAGGCAAAAGCGGAACTTGTCAAAGGCAAAAATTGCCGAAGCAATTTTGCCGGAGCTTTTGCATTGCATGAGCAATGCGAAAGTCGAAGTGTAAATAAACCCCGCCGAATGGCGGGGTTTATTTCAAGTTCAAGTTCAGTTTTCATTTCCAATAGGAAGCTTATAAAGAGGGCTTAAGTGTGAAACAACATAAATTTCCCCATGGGGAGTAAGTAAATCTTCGGAAGAACAAATCCAGGGATGGATTTTCGTAAAGGTTTTACCGTCAAAGGTGAAATAGCCGTCGTTTACGGGTGAAGTCTCGTGCCCTGAGTCGGTTCCGGGGAAAGGCGCCCACTCGCATTTTAAGTAAAGAACGCCCTTTGCCAAACCCAAAAGCTTTATTGAATTATAGTCAGGGAAGCTTTCGTTTATCAGAGAAAGCTTCCCGTCTGAAATCTTATAAAGCTTAAAGTCAGAGCGATAATGCTTAGAGACCGTCTGACCGTAGCTTTTAGCTGAAAAGTATATGTCCCCGTCCATAATGGCTGCCTCATAGGGAGTCATAAATGAGCCTGTAAGTATCGGCCCTTTATCTGTAATTACATAAAGATACTGATTACGGGACCAGTATTGATTGTTTTCGTTTATTTCGGTTACGAAACGTTCTGCCTCAAGGAAGGTTACGCCATTTTTTGTGATGGTAGAGCCTGAAATGCTCTGGGTTAATCCCTCGGTTTTTTGAATTTCCTCATCGGTTCTTGCTTCGATGTCAGAAAGAATTACCCCATCAAACATCACCTTGCCGTCCTTTATATCCAAATCGGCTTTTGCCCTGCCCTTGCTTACGGCGGCGGATTCATCAAAGGATGAAACCCTTTGGATTTCCCCTGTAGAAAATGAGATAAAGTCAAACCAGAGCTCGTTTTCCTGAGTAAAGGAGCCGTCCGAAAGAGGGATTTGGGTGTTTTTTGCCATAGAAAGATATATTCCCTCATCCTCCTTATAAACACCCCCTGAAAAGTAGGGTCCCCCCGACTTTCGGTAAGAGCCTGTCTTTAAGGACAGTAAATTGTTTTCCCATGATATATCAAGGTAAAAATCATTTGAAGCAAAGCTAAATGTCAGAGGGAAATATGTAACGTTGCGGAAATTAAGCAGAGGGTATTCCTCCTTTGAATTGTCAATTTTCCGTCCGTTTACATAAATGGGATATTCGGCAATCTTTGCCATATATGTTTTTTTATTCCTTGTGGTTTCGTAAATGGGCAAGGGATAAATAAGTCTGTTTCCGTAATAAGGGTTATGGGCTATAAAAAGCCCGTCCTTTTCTGTATAACCCGAAGCCAGATTCAAGGCATGGCAATAGTCATAGGTCATGGGAAAATATGTAATATCCTTATAGTTTAAGAAAGGATAGATTGAATCATAAAAGTAAATGGAGCCGCCGTCTATATGCACCTCATAGTCGGGGATTTTAACCTCCACCTCTTTTGCAGAGGAGAGGATGAAAATGAAAGATAAAGCGGTAACGCAAAAAACAATGGCTTTTATAAATTTTTTCATAGATATGGCTCCTTTCTTTTGCACTTTAATTATACCATAGGGGAGAAAACAATGCAATAAAAAAATCGGCAGACTCCACGTTCTGCCGATAGGTGCCAAACATTATTTTCTGTCGTCTGCGATAACGCCTCTGTCCTTAAAGAGGAGGGTTATGCACCATATGCCTGCAAGACCTACGAGAGAATAAATAATTCTGCTCATTAAAGCAAGCTGTCCGCCGAAAAGAGTGGCTACCAGATCCACCTCGAAAAGGCCGATGGAACCCCAGTTCACGGCGCCGACAATTACAAGCACCAATGCAACTATATCTGCTATCATCATTAAAATCACTCCTTACAACATAAATTATGTCCTAAGGAGAGTTTTTTATGCATCAAACCTTAAAAATAATTTGTGCAACCTTAAAATAAACCAAAAGTGAAACGGAGTCAACTATGGTTGTTATAAAGGGCGAAGCCATAATAGCAGGGTCAAAGCCGATTTTCTTTGCACCGATGGGAAGCAGGCAACCGATAGATTTTGCAAAAATAACCGTTACAAAAAGACTTATACTTACTGCCAGAGCCATGGAAATTACTGTATCTAAAGGAAAATCTTTCCCGATAAAATATTTATCCAGGACTATTCTTGCGAAATTCACCAAAGCTAAAACGATTCCGCACAAAAGGGAAATTCTGATCTCCTTAAACCATGCCTTAAGAACGTCAAGCCCCTTTATTTCCCCAAGAGCCAGGCTTCTTATAACCAGTATTGAAGCCTGAGAGCCCGAATTACCCCCTGTATTCATGAGCATGGGGATAAAGGCAATTAAAAAGGCAAGATTTGAAAGCTTCGCTTCGAAGGAATCGATAATAGCACCTGTAACCGTGGCAGAAAGCATCAATATCAAAAGCCAGGGAATTCTGTTTGTAAAGTGGCGGAACACTCCTGTTTTAAGATACGAATCCTCCGATGGTGTAACCGCAGCCATAATTTCGAAGTCCTCGGTGGTTTCTTCTTCCAGAACCGTTACGGCATCGTCAACGGTGATGATACCCACAAGACGGGTTTCATTATCCACCACGGGCATAGCCAAAAGACCGTATTTTGTGAACATTGCCGCCACATCTTCCTTATCGTCTGTGGTCTGGCAGAACACGGCTTTCTGAATCATAATGTCTTCTATCAAGGTGTCCTCGGGGCTTAAAATAATGTCCTTCAAGGTAAGAACACCCGAAAGAATTCTGTTCTTTTCGGTTACATAAAAGGTTGAAATATCTTCGACGCTGTCTCCGAATTTTCTTATATGAACCAGTGCTCCCTTAACGGTCATTTCCTTTTTCAGGTCGATAAACTCGGTGTTCATCAAGCTTCCTGCGGAATCCTCGTCATACTTTAAAAGCTGATTTATGGCATTTCTTTTTTCTGCCTTGGTGTGCCTTAAAATTCTGTTAACCACATTGGCGGGCATTTCCTCCAAAAGGTCAACGGTGTCATCCAAGAAGAGCTCATCCAAGATGTTCTGAAGCTCCCTGTCGGTGATGGCAGTAACAATGCTCTCCTGAAGGTCAGAGCTCATGGAGGCAAAAACCTCCGCCGCCTGCTCCTTTGGAATGAGGCGGAAAATTTTAACAGCCAAATCCTCGTTTACTTCTTCAAGGGCTTCCGCCAGGTCAACTTCGTTTAAATCTTTGATAAAATCCTTTAATTCCTGAAATCTTCTTTCTGCAAGTAAGAGCTCCAGTGTTTCTGAAAAATTCTGTTCAAACATAAAAAACCGCCTTTCCGCAAAGCCGGAAAGACGACAAAAGATGCTGCATAGTTACCTATGCAGAGACATGGACGCATTCCGACGATGCAATATTAAAAAAACATAATCGACTACTGTCCGCGTCCATTAAAACACCTCCAAAACTATTATATGAAAATTATAGCACTTTCGCTCATGTTAGTCAATAGAATTATTTTTCACAAAATTATCATAAATATACTTGTTTTACTTGACTAAATCATGGTTTTAATATAAAATAATATAGATATAGTATGCTAAAAAAGGAGAGATGACAAGTGTTTCAGGATAAAGCGGAAATTTTAATAAAAGCGGGCAACGGCGGCAACGGACTTGTTTCTTTCCGCAGGGAAATGTATGTGCCTGCAGGCGGTCCTGACGGAGGAGACGGAGGAAAAGGCGGAGATATTGTTTTCGTTACTGATCCCGAAGTGAACACTCTGGCAGACTTTAAATTCAAAAGAAAATATTTCGCCGAAAACGGTGAAGACGGAAGAGCTAAAAAGTGCTTTGGTAAAAGCGGTGCGGATTTGATTATAGGCGTGCCTGAGGGAACCCTGATAAGAGATAAGGAAACAGGTAAAATTCTGGCGGATATGACGGGTGAAAACAAGAGGGTTGTTGTGGCTAAGGGCGGCAACGGCGGTTTTGGGAATCAGCATTTTGCAACACCTGTAAGACAGGCTCCTCAGTTTGCCAAAAGCGGAATTAAAACTAAAGAGCAGACGGTTATTCTTGAGCTTAAAATGATTGCGGATGTGGGACTTGTGGGCTTTCCCAATGTGGGTAAAAGCACGATTTTGTCCATGGTAACAAAGGCTCAGCCTAAAATTGCAAACTATCACTTCACCACTTTAGCTCCTAATTTAGGAGTGGTATTTATGGGCGAGGGCAGAAGCTTTGTTATGGCGGATATTCCCGGAATAATTGAGGGCGCTCACCAGGGACTGGGACTGGGACATGACTTTTTGAGACACATTGAAAGAACCAGGATTATAATTCATGTGGTTGATGTATCAGGCAGCGAGGGAAGAAATCCCATAGAGGATTTTCTCGATATAAATAATGAGCTTCTTTTGTACAATCCCTCCCTTGCAAATCTTCCTCAGGTTGTGGCGGCAAATAAAAGCGACATTGTCTATGACGAGGATATGAAAAATGAATTTTTAGCTTATCTTAAAGAAAGGGACATCCCCTGCTTTTTGATTTCGGCAGCAACAAAACAGGGACTTACTCCACTGCTTAACTATGTGGAAAGCAAGTTAAAGGAGCTTCCTCCCGTTCCTGTGTTTGAAAGCGAAATGGCATACGACCTGGAAGAAGAATTTTCTGACGATTTTCTTGTTACAAAAGAGGGCGGAATCTATTATGTGGACGGGCCCTTTGTTGAAAGACTCGTGGGCAGTGTCAACTTTGAAAATGATGAATCTGTTGCCTACTTCCAGCGAACCTTAAGACGACGGGGAATTATTGATGAGCTCGTTAAACAGGGCTGCAAAGAGGGAGACACAGTAAGAGTTTTGGATATTGAATTTGATTATATGGATTGAGGTATCATATGTTAACCAGTAAAGAGAGAGCATTTTTAAGAGGTGCGGCAAATCAGATTGGCGCAACCTATCAGATAGGAAAGGGCGGCATCACCGAAACCGTGTGCCAGAGCCTGAATGAAGCCCTGGAGGCTAATGAGCTTATAAAAATAAAAATTCTGGAAAATGCCGACATTCCCACAAAGAGTGCGGCGGTTACGGTGGCGGCAGCTACAAACTCCAATATTGTTCAGTGTATAGGCAGGGTTTTCGTTTTATATAAACCCCACAGGGAAAAAGAAAAGAGGAAGTATCTTAAATGAGAAAAATTGCCCTTTTCGGCGGGAGCTTTGACCCCATTCACAAGGGACATATTGAAATTGCAAAAATTGCCATGGAAAAGGAAGGTTTGGACCAAGTGATTTTTATCCCCTCCGGCAAAAGTCCTCATAAGGAGGGGCTTGAAGCATCATGTGAAGACAGGCTTTCAATGACTTATCTTGCCACAGAGGATATAAAAGGCTTTTCGGTTTCTGATTTTGAAATTAAAAAGGAAACCCGATGCTATACCTTTGAAACCATTACGGCTTTTAAGGAATTTTATCCCGGAGATGAATTGTATTTCATTATAGGTGATGACCAGTATAAGGTTTTTTCCTCCTGGCACAAATATAAGGAGCTTTTGGACCTTTGCAAATTTATAGTGTTTACAAGAGAGGGCGAAAATATTTTGCCGCCTTTTCTGGGAATAAATATAAAGCCGATTTTAATTTCCTCCAGCGGTATAAGGGAGAAAATTAAAAAAGGAGAAAGCGTTAAAGAATTGTTGCCGGAAAAGACAGAAAAATATATAAGGGACAAAAAGCTTTACAGGTGATAAAATGGAAGAACTTATAAATGAGCTTAAAAAAATCCTTGCGGAAAAAAGATTCACCCATACAATGGGAGTGGCGGAAACAGCCGGGAAGCTGGCTGAGCATTACAGGCTTTCGGGCGAAAAGGCGTATCTTGCGGGGCTCTTGCACGACTGTGCTAAAAATCTTTCAGATGAAGAGCTTTATGAGCTTTCCGCTTATTATAAAATAGAGCTTGATGACGTATCAAAAAAAGAACCCTCGCTTCTTCACGCTTATGTGGGAGCGCATCTTATAAAAGATAAGTACAAAATTTCGGACGAAGAAATTTTTGACGCAGTTTATTATCACACCACGGGAAAAGAGAATATGTCTCTTTTTTCCAAGATAATATTTTTATCGGATATGATTGAACCCGGAAGATGCGGACTTGAGTTTTTGGAAAAGGCAAGGGCTTTGGCGTTTACCGATATAGACATGGCACTTATTTTGGCCATGGAGGGAACAATAAATTATGTAATTAAAAAGGGAGGACTTTTGCATACGGATACCGTAAAGGCAAGAAACTTCCTTATTGAAAGCCGAAAGGATTAAAAAAATGGAAATTAAAGAAAAAACAGCTCTGGTGAAAAAAGTACTGGAGGATAAAAAAGGAATAGACGTAACGGTGCTTTCCCTGGAAAATCTATCCTCGGTTACGGACAGCTTCGTAATCGCATCGGGAACATCAGGCCCCCATGTAAAGGCTCTTTCCGACTATGTGGAGGAGGCTATGGGAGAAGCGGGCTTTGACCCCTTGCGAATAGAAGGTTATAAAAGCGCAAAATGGATATTACTTGACTACGGAGATCTGGTAATTCACATTTTCTCCGAAGAAGCAAGAGAATTTTACAGCCTGGAATGGCTCTGGGCTGATGCACCTAAAGAAGAATAACAAAAGGTTGAAAGGAAGTAGTGAAAATGTACGATTTTAAGAAAATAGACAAAAAATGGCAGGATTTCTGGGATAACAACGGTTCCTTCGTTGCGAAGACAGGCGAAGACAAGAAAAAGAGCTTTCTTTTGGTTGAATTCCCCTATCCTTCCGGTCAGGGACTTCATGTAGGACACCCCAGAAGCTATACGGCGCTTGACTCTGTGGCAAGAAAAAGAAGACTTGACGGGGAAAATGTTCTTTTCGCCATCGGCTGGGATGCTTTCGGTCTTCCTGCAGAAAACTATGCAATCAAAAACCACATTCACCCCAGTATAATTACAGCCCAGAATATTGCAAACTTCAAGCGTCAGCTTAAGTCCATCGGTTTTTCCTTTGACTGGACAAGAGAAATAAATACCACAGACCCCGAATATTATAAGTGGAGCCAGTGGATTTTCCTTAAAATGTTCGAAAAGGGTCTTGCATATAAAAAGGAAATGCCCATTAACTGGTGCACAGGCTGTAAGTGCGGACTTGCCAACGAAGAAGTTGTAGGCGGCAAGTGCGAACGCTGCGGAGGAGAAGTTATCCAGAAACAGCAGAGCCAGTGGATGCTTAAAATTACAGAATATGCACAAAGACTTCTTGACGATTTGGACGAGCTGGATTACGCCGAGAGAATAAAGGCTCAGCAGATAAACTGGATTGGCCGTTCCGAGGGTGCAGAGGTGGACTTTGCCATTGACGGAACTGCCGACAGTTTAAGAGTTTATACCACCCGTCCCGATACACTCTACGGTGCGACTTATATGGTTGTATCTCCCGAGCACCCTTATATAGAAAAGTATAAAGACAAAATCTCCAACATAGACGAGGTTTTAGCATATAAGGCTGAGTCTGCCAAGAAGTCAGAGTTTGAAAGAACAGAGCTTGCCAAGGACAAGACAGGCGTTGTGCTTTCAGGCCTTATGGCGGTAAATCCCGTAAACGGCAAGAAAATTCCCATCTGGACCAGCGACTACGTTTTAATGAGCTACGGAACAGGTGCAATTATGGCGGTTCCTGCTCATGACACAAGAGACTATGACTTTGCAAAGAAGTTCGGCATAGAAATTATTCAGGTTATAGACGGAGACTGCGACATCGAAAAGGAAGCTTTTACCGATGTTGAAACAGGTACCATGATAAATTCGGGAATCTTGACAGGTCTTTCCTGCAGAGATGCCCAGAAGAAGATTATCGCATGGCTTGAAGAAAACAAATTAGGAGAAAAGAAGGTAAACTTCAAGCTCAGAGACTGGGTATTCTCCCGTCAGAGATATTGGGGCGAGCCTATTCCCATTGTTCACTGCGACGAGTGCGGATATGTTCCCGTTCCCTATGAAAATCTGCCTCTCACACTTCCCGATATTGAGAAGTTTGAGCCCGGTCAGAACGGCGAATCTCCCCTTAACAACTGTGAGGAGTGGGTAAATACCACCTGTCCCAAGTGCGGAAAGGCAGCTAAGAGAGAAACCGATACCATGCCTCAGTGGGCAGGTTCATCCTGGTACTTCTTAAGATATACAGATCCCAAGAACAATGATGCCCTTGCATCTAAAGAGGCGCTGGATTACTGGATGCCCGTTGACTGGTACAACGGCGGAATGGAGCATACAACACTTCATTTGCTCTATTCAAGATTCTGGCATAAGTTCTTGTATGACATCGGCGTTGTTCCCACCAAGGAGCCCTATGCAAAGAGAAGCTCCCACGGTATGATTTTAGGCGAAAACGGCGAGAAAATGTCAAAGTCCAGAGGAAACGTTGTAAACCCCGACGAAATGGTTGATACCTACGGTGCAGACGCTTTCAGAACCTATGAGCTGTTTATAGGTGCCTTCGACCAGGCAACACCCTGGTCCACTCAGGGACTTTCCGGTTGCCATAAGTTCTTGGACAGAGTATGGAACTTAAAGGAAATGGTTAAAGAGGGAGATAACTATTCTTCCGATATGGAAACCTCCATGCACAAGACCATTAAAAAGGTTACCGAGGACATTGAAAAGATTAAATTCAATACGGCTATTGCTGCATTGATGGCACTTGTTAACGAATTTTACAAAAAGGGAAGTGTTACAAGAGCAGAATATAAGACACTCATAACACTTTTAAATCCCTTTGCTCCCCATATTACCGAAGAGCTTTGGGAAGAGCTTTCCTTCGGCGGAGTTCTTTCCGATACCACCTGGCCTAAATTTGATGAGGAAAAGACCGTTGACGATCAGGTTGAGCTTGCGGTGCAGATTCAGGGAAAAATAAAAGCCAAGATTATGGTGGCATCAGATGCATCAGAGGATACCGTGAAGGAAGTGGCACTTTCCGATGAAAAGGTTAAAGAGGCTCTTTCAGGAAAGACCATTATGAAAGTAATCGTTGTTCCCGGAAAGCTTGTAAATATCGTTGCTAAATAAGATTTCTCTTTGGAGAAAGGTAGATTATAATGAAAACAAACTATGACAGTCTCATGAAGGTCAATCCGCTTCTTGCAAAAAATTGCATAGAGGCGGAGGCCTTGGTCAAGACTTTCCCGAAAAAAGCGGCAATTTTATATAAAAAGGCGTTAAATACCTTTCTTGCCGTAATATGTGGCGATAACGATATTGCCTTTGACCGCCCGGGTGATCTGACTCTTATAAATATGATAGGAAAGGCATATTCCTACGGTGTAATAAGCAGGTACGAAAAGGGAGTTTTAGACGACTTGCGCTACTCGGCATATCTGGCGGAAAACCATGGGGCTGAAGACAAAGAACCCGATACAAAGGAACTGTTGGAAAAGATCATCGCTTTTTATGTTATGGTTATGCGTTATTATCATCTTGAAAGCGAGGAATATTCTGAAGACAACCTTCCTTTGGGAAAATGCCATATGATAAGCGTAAAGAAAAACTTTGAAATGGATACTGCCTATGATAAGGTCTATCTGGCAAGTGAGGAGGATGGAGGCTTTGCGCTGGTTGCTCAGTATGTGCGCCACCGCTCTGAGCTTGCGGACGAGGTTTTTGAGTTTCTGGAGACAGAAGATTTAAATAAAATTTTCTCCTCCTGCAAAAAGGTATTGAAGCCTGAAATTATAAGTCATCAGGAGGGAAATAATATAATTTCCGTGAAAACCAGCGTCCCTGAGGGCTTTGTAAGTCTTTCCTTTGAAGATTTTTCAAATCTTTACACAGAGCAGAGAGTTAAATTCATAGTTAACTTAGCCGAGGTTTTGTATAAGCTTCATACCTCTGACAAGCCCCTTTCTCTGGGAGGCTTTGAAACGGAGGATATATGGGTTTCCTACAAGGGCTTAAAGTGTGTTATATCGGGACTTGAATCTAAAATCAAAAGCTGTGAAGCTACGGAAGAAAATATATTAAATGACGTTAAGAGCTTTGCTTTGGTTTGTGCAACCCTTTGCCCTGAATATGAAAAAATTCCCGTTGCGGGACTTATGATAAAGCATGTCCTTATGGGAAGCGGAAAAGCACTGATGGATAAAATCTATCCGGTTTTAAAAAAGGAAGCCGCTCATTTGGGTATGGAAGGTGTAACGTTAAAAGAAGCACAGATAAAACCCCCGGTGGATATTTACGAAAATCTCAAAGAAGAGCTTTCGGAAATAGAGGGAAAGGATTACAGCATAGAAGATTTTAATGCAGAAGAAAAAGAAGAAGCAACTGAAGATTTTACAGAGATGTACAGTAAAGTTTTTAAGCAGATGCATTAGTATCTGATTAAGGAGTGAGAAAAATGGAAAGACGGGATAAACACAACTATTATCTTGATATTGCTCAAACTGTTTTGGAAAGAGGAACCTGTCTTCGCAGAAATTACGGTTCTATCATCGTGAAAAATGACGAGATAATTTCAACGGGTTATACAGGTGCTCCCAGAGGAAGACAAAACTGCCTTGATTTGGGCTATTGCCGCCGTGCAAAGCTCAATGTTCCCAGAGGTGAACGCTATGAAATGTGCAGAAGCGTACATTCGGAGGCAAATGCCATTATAAGTGCGCCAAGAAAGGACATGATTGGCGCAACACTTTACCTTGTGGGCAGGGATGCCGTAACGGGAGAGCTTGTGCCCGATGCCAGCAGCTGTGCAATGTGTAAAAGAATGATAATAAATGCAGGTATTGAGAAAGTAATTGTCAGAAATACCAATGATACATTTACTGAGGTTTTGGTTTCCCAGTGGATAGAAAATGACGATTCACTTGGAGATACTACAGGTTATTGAGTATGATACATGAGGATATAAAAAAACGAATTAAATATCTCATAAAAAACGATACGGTTTTTCACGCCAATATATTTGAGGGTCCCGAAGGTATAGGTAAAAAAACCCTTGCCCGATACTTTGCTCAGGCTATCCATTGCGAAAGTGATGATGCTCCCTGCGGCAAATGTCCATCCTGCATTAAGCATCATACTAAAAACCACCCCGACTATATGGAGGTGGTTCCTGAAAGCGGAAAAAAGACCATCAGCGTGGGAAAGATAAGGGAAGCTTTTTCAGACCTTTATATAAAGCCTTTGATTTCGGAAAAGAAGATAATTTTTATTCCCGAGGCAGACCTTTGTGAGACGGCAGCTCAGAATGCAATGCTCAAAAGCTTTGAAGAGCCGCCTCCATACGGGATTATAATTCTGGCAGTCAAAAACCCCTCGGCTTTGCTTCCTACCATAAGGTCAAGGGCAACTTCATACTCATTAAATCCCGTACCTATAAGGGAAATTGAAGAATTTATAAAAAATACCTATCCCGAAAAAAGCGAAAAAGCTTCGTTTTTATCGGAATTTTCAGGGGGAATAATAGGAAAAGCCGTAGCACTTTCGGAGGATGAGGAATTTTCTTCTTTAAGAGAAGAAACCTTAAAGCTCCTTTCTTCCTTTGGTGAAAGCAGATTAAGTGCTTTCCGCCTTTCGGACTTTTTCAAGGAAAACCCCGATAAAGAGCCTTTGATTTTTGATATAGTTCTGTCTTTTTTCAGGGATATATCGGCATATTCCGAGGGTTCTTCTAAATTGATTAACGAGGATAAGAAGGAGCTTATCAGTAACCTTTCTTCAAAGATAAGTAAAAAAGGAGCCGCCCTGGCTCTTTACAGACTGGCGGAGTCTAAAAACGATAAATCAAAAAATGCAAACTACGATTTGTGGATAACAAATCTTCTGCTTGCATTGTGGGAGGATATTCATGGTTAGAGTTGTTGGAGTAAGATTCAGACCTGCAGGAAAGATATATTTTTTTGATCCTGACGGAAATGAATGTAAAGAGGGCGAATACGTCATCGTTGATACTGCCCGTGGCGTGGAATATGGCACTGTGGCACAGAAAAACCACGAGGTTATGCCCTGTCAGGTGGTAGAGCCCCTGCGTAAGGTTTTAAGAAAAGCTAACGAAGAAGACGTAAAGAAAATCGAATCAAATCATAAAAGAGAAGAAGAGGCATATAAAATATGTGCAGAAAAAATCATTGAGCATCAGCTGGAGATGAATCTTGTGGATGTTCAGTGTGCCTTTGACGGAAGCAATATGCTCTTTTACTTCACCGCAGACGGAAGAGTTGACTTCCGTGAGCTGGTAAGGGAGCTGGCAGGTGTTTTCCGCACAAGAATTGAGCTTCGCCAGATTGGTGTCAGGGACGAGGCTAAAATGGTTGGCGGTGTAGGAATCTGCGGAAGAACCCTTTGCTGCCACGGATATCTGGATTCCTTTGTTCCCGTATCCATCAAAATGGCAAAGGAGCAGGGACTTTCATTAAATCCTACAAAAATATCGGGAAGCTGTGGAAGACTTATGTGCTGCCTTAAATATGAGCAGGAGGCATATGAGGATTTAACTAAGGTTATGCCCAAGGTGGGAGCTTTGGTTGAAATTCCCGGGGGACAGAAGGGAACTGTTGAAAAGATTGCCCTTTTAAGAAAGATAGTTACCGTAAAAATTGAAGGTAATGAATCTTCTGACTTAAAGGATTTTCATGCAGAGGAAATTAAAATTTTAAGAAACGGAAAAGCAAAGCCTATAGACGATAACATAAACGAGGCAGAGCTTAAGGGACTTGAATAAAAAAAAGCTTCGTAACTTTAAGTTACGAAGCTTTTTTTAATTTTGTCTTAAATGCTCATACATCATAATGCCTGCGGAAACGGCGGCATTTAAGGATTCTGCCTTTCCGTTCATGGGAATTATGCATTTTTCATCTGAGTTTTCCAAAACGTAGGGAGAAACACCGTTTGCCTCATTGCCTATAACAATGACGCATTTTCCCTCTAAATTGCAGGAATAAAGGTCTTTTGAATCTTCTTCTAAAGCTCCTGAGATTATCCTGTACCCATTTTCTTTAAGAATCGGGAAGACATCCTCCGTTACGGCATCCTTCATAATGGGAAGATTGAAAATTGAGCTCATGGTAGAACGGACAGTTTTTGAATTGAATAAATCAACAGTTTCTTTTGACAAAATAACTGCCGCATCACCTCTGGCATCGGCGGTCCTTATAATTGTGCCTAAGTTACCCGGGTCCTGAATGCGGTCAAGGTAGATAATAAGAGCAGGTTCTCCTTTTAATATATTAAGAAGGGAAGGACTTTTTATTTTTGCCACCGCCAGCATATCCTGAGGAGACTCCGTATCCGTAATATCAGAAAAGGTTTTTGCATCCGTGGAGAAAACGGGAATATCTTGGGGAAATTCGGGCAGGACGCCGTCTCTTACAATTATATAAGAAATTTCAGCACCGTTTTCTATGGCGTCAGAAACGCTTCTTTTTCCTTCCACTATAAATGAATTTTCCTTTTCACGGAAAGAGCGTTTGGAAAGCTTTTTGATATATTTAATTTTATCGTTAGTGGGTGATAAAAGTAACATATATGATTTCTCCTAAGTCTTGTGGGGACGGGCTCCCCTCGGCTTAAATAAAAAAGCGAAGGAAATCCTTCGCTTTTATTTCACTTATGCAAGTGCGCTTTTTGCCTTTGCAACGAGCTCAGCGAAAGCTGCGGGATCGTTTATAGCAATTTCAGAAAGCATTTTTCTGTTAAGAGCGATGTCAGCCTTCTTAAGACCGTTCATAAATCTTGAATAGTTGATATCGTTCATCTTGCAAGCTGCACTGATTCTGGTAATCCAGATTCTTCTGAAATCTCTCTTCTTATTCTTTCTTCCGATGTAAGCATAATCAAGAGCCTTCATTACAGACTGCTTTGCAACTCTGTACTGCTTGGAACGTGCACCGATATATCCTTTAGCCAGCTTAAGTACTTTCTTATGTCTTTTCTTTGCGCTTAATGCGCCTTTTATTCTAGCCATCTTTTCTTCCTCCTGCTATTATTTGTAGGGAATAAGGGTCTTCATTACCTTTGCATTGGGAATGCTTAAGTAACCGCCCTTTCTGAGTCTTCTTTTTCTCTTAGTGCTCTTCTTGTTCAATATATGGCTCTTGAAAGCCTTTCCGCGCTTGATTTTGCCGTTCTTGGTTAATCTTAAACGCTTTGCTGCGCCTCTGTGCGTTTTAATCTTGGGCATAGTAATAAACTCCTCTCAGTTAGATTTTTATCTAAAGCAACAAAATTCTGTCGCCTTATTTACTTTTTTTCAATGGGGGATATAATCATAAACATGTTACGTCCCTCAAGCTTGGGCTTCTTTTCAACGTTGCCGCATTCAGAAAGTGTGTCTGCTACCCTCTCAAGAAGCTGCTGTCCCAATAAAGAATGATTAACTTCTCGTCCTCTGAAACGAATGGTAACCTTAAGCTTATCTCCGCCGTTTAAGAACTTTTTAGCATGATTCATCTTGGTCTCAAAATCGTGGGTGTCAATAGAAGGAGTCATCTTGATTTCCTTTGTATCAACAATGTGCTGGTTTTTACGGTTTTCCTTTTCTTTCTTCATCTGCTCGAAACGATATTTGCCGTAATCCATGATTTTGCAAACGGGAGGTTCTGCACCGGGAGACATCAAAACCAAATCAAGCTCCTTTTCGTCTGCAAGAGCCTGCGCCTCGGCAAGGTCCAAAATGCCCAGCTGTTCTCCGTCGTTACCTATGAGTCTTACGCTTTTTGCCGTAATTTCTTCATTGATCATCAATTCCTTGATACTGATAAAAAACACCTCCGAAAAAATAAAAATCTGCGGCAGAATCCCACCACAGAAAAATACACATGAAAAAAATCATAAGTATTTACCGAATCTGCTATGGCAGCCGGTGAGAAGTGGAAGCTTCTGCTTGTTGTGCTCAAATAGTATACCACAAGAAAAAATGAATGTCAAGTGTTTTTTTAAATAAAATAATAGGGGAATTATTCTTCACTTTTTTTCAAAAAAACACTATGCAAAAGAAGATTTTTATGATAAAATGTTATAAAATGGCCTAGGAATTTAAATTTAAGGCTATTTTACTCAAATTGATAGAGGGGTGCATTTTTGTATGAAGAAAATTTACGAAGGAAAAACAAAAGACGTTTACTCTTTGGAAAACGGCAATGTAATGCTTAAGTTCAAAGACGACTGCACAGGTAAAGACGGGGTTTTTGATCCCGGCGAAAATACAGTAGGTCTTACAATCGAGGGTATCGGCAAGGCAAATCTTGAAACCTCCATTCACTATTTTGAGCTTTTGAAAAAAGCAGGCATCAAGACACATTATGTAAGTGCCAATATAGATGAAGCAACAATGGAAGTTCTTCCCGGCAAGGTTTTCGGCCACGGACTTGAGGTTATCTGCCGTCTTGTTGCAACAGGAAGCTTTATAAGAAGATACGGCGAATATATAGCTGACGGAACTCCTCTTCCCGGCGGATATGTTGAATGTACCTTCAAGAATGACGAAAAGGGCGATCCCTTAGTTACAAGTGAAGGTCTTGCTGCTCTTGGTGTAATGACAGAAGAGCAGTTTAAGAGCATGAAGGAGCAGACTCTTAAAATAACAAAAATCGTTGCAGACGATTTAAAGACCATGGGACTTGACCTTTGGGACATAAAGTTCGAATTCGGATATAATAATAATGAAGTTATCTTAATCGACGAAATTGCATCAGGCAATATGAGAGTTTATAAGGATGGCAAGATTGTTGATCCTGTTGAGCTCACAAAGATAATTTTATCAAGCATTAAATAAAATATAAAAAATAGGTTTGTTTTGGGGCGAGGTGGAATTCCTCACCGGCGGTAAAGAGGCATTTAAGCCTACGAGTCCGAGAGCGAAAGCTGATTTGGGTCAGATTCCCAAACCGACGGTAAAGTCCGGATAAAGGAACAAAAAGTTGCTTTTAAGTATGCCCTTTTGCGTTTTGCAAAAGGGCATTTTCCATTCAGACCGGAAAGAGGTTTTTATGAAAAAGACAAGATTTATAACAATTACGGCTATGCTTTCCGCCTTTGCCTTTGTGCTTCAGGTTCTTGGAAGCATTATGGGACTTAAGGTGGGAGGTTTTCTGGAAATTGAATTTTCCGACCTTCCTGCAATTATAGGAAGCCTGGCGGTGGGGCCCATCTGCGGGGTTTTTGTGGAGCTTATAAAAAATCTGCTCCATTGCCTTATCTCCTCCACAGGCTATGTGGGAGAACTTTCCAATTTTGTACTTAACGGAGTTTTTGTATTCGTTTTGGGTCTGGCTTACAGGGTAAACCGAACAAAAAGCAGTGCTGTTATGGGCTTTGTGGCAGCCACAGCAACATATACCCTTTTGGGAATATACAGCAATTTTTATGTAATGGTTCCTTTTTATTCCAATCTTTTCAATCTCAACTTAACAAAGGAAGCTATTTTTACTATGGTGCTTACGGTAATTACGCCCTTTAATATAGCAAAGGGAACTGTTCTTGCCATAATAACTCTTTTAATCTATAAAAAGCTTTCGCCGATAATCAAGGGAACTGCGAGGTAATTTGTCTGGGTGTTCACGGCATATGCCTTAAGGTTCAAATCCTTGCATTAACATAAAAAAGGAAGAACCCTTGGCGGGCGGTAAACACACAAAAAGTTGTTAGCGTCAGCGAGACTTTTTGTGAAAAGGAGAAGCAAGGGAGCGGGCGGAAGAATTTTTTAGAATAAAAAATCGAAGCAAAGCTCACCTTTGCTTCGACGTGGTCGGGATGACAGGATAGCATATTGCTTTGCAATCTGCCCAGCTTGTCCACCCAAATGCTTTGCATTTCGGTACCGGACATCGCAGCTTTTTGCTAAAAACGATATTTAATCGTTTTTATACGCAAAAACCTTCTTAAGGTTCAAATCCTTGCATTAACATAAAAAAGAAAGAACCCTTGGCGGGTTCTTCCTTTTTTTGGTCGGGATGACAGGATTTGAACCTGCGGCCCTCTGCTCCCAAAGCAGATGCGCTACCAAACTGCGCTACATCCCGTTATATTAAGTTTTATATCTATATGCCGCAGGTTCCCTTTGGCCCTCTCGGCTTAAACGGGGATTAAAACTTAAAAACCACTCATAATTATAAAAGAAATTTTGCCGATTGTCAAGGAAAATCCGTTTTTTAAAAGGATAAAAAATGGGATTTATTACAAATGATATTTAATTGTTTTGTTAAAAATTTAATCTTATAAAAACAAATGCTTCGGGCAAATTAAATTTGAACGGAGCGTGATTTTTTTTGAAACGAAAATTTTCATTTATTTTAGCCATAATTACTTTATCCTATGTAATTTGTGATTTTCATATAAAAGAAAAAAGCGTGTCTGCCTGGGCATTTGACCAAAAAGGGTATATTCTTGGCGGAGATATAGTGGGAATAAAGCTTTTTTCCAAAGGTCTTATGTGCATTGACTTTGAGGAGGGAAGCCCCGGAAAGGAAGCGGGGCTTAAAAGGGGAGACATTATCCTTGAGGCAAACGGAATCCAGTTTAACGGAGCCGCTGATTTTACCAAAATTATAAAAAATTCAGAGGGTGAAATTGAAATCACCTTTGACAGAGACGGAAATATAAACCGTACAAAAGTAAAGCCTCAAATTGATTCTTCGGGAAACAAAAAAATCGGCTTGTGGGTGAGAGACAGTATAGCGGGGGTTGGAACGGTTACATTTTACGATGAAAAAAGCGGTAAAATGATATCCTTGGGACACTCGGTAACCGACTCTGAAGCCGAAAGAAGCTTCATGGTAAGAAAAGGGTACATTACCGATTGCGAAATACTCTCCGTTACAAAAGGGGAGCCGGGTACTCCGGGTGAAATTTGCGGAAGCTTTCCCGAGGATGAAAAAATTCTGGGATATATAGTGGATAACACCGAAAGAGGACTTGTTTCTAATTCAAGTGGTATTAAAAAAGAAAATAAAACCGAAGTAAAGCCTGGATTAAAGGGCGAGGTAAAAGACGGAGAAGCCCTTTTGTACTCGGCAATAATAGAAGGGGAGGTTCGCCCCTATGCCGTAAGCATCAAAAAGCTCTACGGAGCAAGAGGGGACTTTTTGGTTGAAGTTAAAGACGAAAGGCTTCTTTCTCTGACAGGAGGAATTGTTCAGGGAATGAGCGGAAGCCCCATAGTTCAAAGCGGCAAGCTCATCGGCGCAGTAACCCACGTTTTCGTAAACGAGCCACAAAAGGGGTATGGAATATATATTGAAAATATGCTCACCGAGGCAGAGAAAATTAAATAAAATAAGCCCGCCTATGGCGGGCTTATTTTATTTAATTTGTGCATATAAATGTTGTTTTATTAAAATTCTGTTTCAGGCTTTCAGGAAGATTTTTGTCGCTTATAAAATAATCAATATCAGAAAGTGTAAGTCCGATAAATTTCCCTTCGGTTTCAAATTTATCGCTTCCGCAAAGATATACCAGCTTGTTTGAATATTTTCTAAATGCTTGAAGATTAAACATACCGCCTTCGCCTAATGAAAAAATCTGTCCTTTGGAATTAAATGCGGTTGAAGAAAAGAAAGCAATATCAATATTATATTTTGACAATGATTCCAGCATTAAATTGCCACCTAAAATTCCGGGATATTCCACGACTTTTCCGCCTGTGCAATAAGTATTTATGCCGTGCTCGCTTAAAAAATCCGCAAGAAGCATATTGCAGGTTACTACAGTTATACCTTTTTTGTCGGTAAGGAAATGTCCCATATACTGAGTAGTCGACGAGCCATCAAGAAAAACAACATTGCCGTTTTTTACTAATGATGCAGCTTTTTTGGCAATAGCATTTTTTGCGGATTTCATACTGTGCTGCCTGAATCTGAATGGAGTAATATTGGCATCTTTGTATGTAACACCGCCGTGGCTCCTTGTAATAAGACCTTGCTGTTGCAAGAGAGTTAAATCTCTCCTTATACTCGCAGGACTGTATTTGATTTCTTTTACAAGATAGTCAACTGTTACATAATGATTTTTTTTGAGTATTTTCAGTATCTCGTCCATTCGCTCCTGTTGATACACAATAACACCTCTTTTGATTATTGTTGATTATTCTGAAAACTTTTCGCCGATATTGATTTTTTATCTTTTTTTAATTATACTTATTTCAAAGGCAAAAGTCAAGGAGGGAAACGGATGAAAAAGCTTGAAAAACTGTATGAAGGGAATATGCAGAAAAAATATCTTATGTTTGCAATTCCGCTTATTTTATCAGCACTTCTTTCACAGTCGTATAATTTTATCAATTCAATGATGATTGGTAAGCTTATAGGCAGTGAGGCTTTTGCAGCAACTGCCGTTACCGCAGAACTTATTGAATTGTTGAATTCTATTTTCTTTGGATACCTTGCTGGTATAGGAATATATGTTTCTGTGCTTTTCGGCAGAAATGAATATGGTAAAATGCTGAATGTAATCAAAATGAATTTTTTGCTTGAAGCTGTTTTTGCACTAATAATATCTCTTGTATGCAATCTGTTTTGCAAGCAAATTTTCGATATCCTGAACGTAAATGAGGAAGTTTATAAAAATGCAGAAATTTATTTCAAAATATATACTTGGGGATATTTGGTTTTCCAGTTTAACTGGGGCTTTACATATATTTCAAACGGTATGGGCTTAACAAAAATTCCTCTCTTGTTTTCGGTTATAACAGGAATTCTCAATATCGCCTTAAACTATTTGTTTTTATCTGTCTTAAATAAAGGAATAGGATACAGTGCTTTGGCCACTGTGATTTCGTCTTTAATTACCACACTTATTTATTTTTGTATTTATATAAAAATGCTTAAAAATATGGGAATAAAATTGAGTGGCATGAGGATAAACAAAGTATTACTTATAAATTCTGCAGACTACGGAATGCCTACTATGTTCCAGCAAATGGTAATGTATGCTTGTACGGCATTGGTTTCCCCTCTTACAAATACCTGTGCAACAGCGGCTATTTCGGGGTATGCGGTAGCCAATAAAGCAAGAAGCTTAATTGCCGCAATATATCAGAATTCAGGCAAAGCAAACACCACCTTTGTTGCTCAGACTATGGGTGCGGGAAAAATTGATAAGATAAAAAAAGGCATAATAATCGGAGTAACACAGGGACTGGTCTTTTTTGGCATAACAATGGTATTATTTATGCTTTTTGCCGATGAATTTACTGCTTTGTTTTTAGACCCTGAAAAAGATGCAGAAAGTATTAAGGTAAGCGTAAACATGATAAGGTTTTTATTTCCGCTTATGTTTTTCAATGTTTTCAACAATCTTTTTCACGGGATTTTCAGGGCAGTAGGCTCAGGAAGGCTTATGTTTATATCAACACTCATCTATGCAGTTTCGTATGTGATATATGCCTATGTTCTGTTTTCTTTATTACCTTACGAAACACGAATCTATAGTGTGCATTTAGCTCTTGGCATGGCATATATTACAGAAGTGATATTTGCAACATATATCTTTGTTACGGGTAAATGGAAAACTTCGGAATATATAAAGCTTGAACATGAGGCCTTAAAGAATAATTAAAAGCAAAGAAAAACGCTCATCAGAGGATGAGCGTTTTAATATAATAAACTGAAAGCGGGTGGTATTATTTATTCCTATTTTGATGCTCATTGCGATACCTTAATTAAAATGTATAAAAAGGGACTTGGTTTTGAAAGCGGAAATCTAAAGGTGAATATAAAAAATCTTTCAGGCTATGAAAAAGTTTTTCAGGTTTTTGCCCTCTTTAACGAGGGGGATTTAAGGGAAGAAGATATGCTTTCTGCCTTTTGCTATTTTAAGGGTGAGTGCAAAAAGCAAAAGAATGTGAAAATATGTACCCGTATAAATAAAGGGAAGAAAAAAGGAATTTTTGCCATATTTGCAATAGAGGGCCTTGGAAATCAGATAGATTTTAAGCTTGAGTCCGTAGAACGATTTTATGATGCTGGTGTAAGAATTATGGGGCTTTGCTGGAATAATGACAACTGCCTTTGCGGCGGATGTATGGGAGCAAAGGGGCTTACTCCCCTTGGAAAAGAAACCCTTAAAAAGATGGAAAGGCTTAAAATTATTTTAGACGTTTCCCATATGTCCGACAAAAGCTTTTTTGAAAGCCTGGAGTATTATTCTCTGCCCTTTTGTGCAACCCATTCTTTAAGCAGAACGGTACATAATAACAGGAGAAATTTAACCGATGAAGAGTTTTCTGCCCTGGTAAAAAGAGGCGGTGTGTGCGGAGTTAATTTCTGTCCCGAGTTTCTGGGTGGCGAAAAGCCGGGGATTGATAGAGTAATAAAGCATATAGAGCATTTTTTATCACTGGGAGGCGAAGAAAATATCGGCATCGGCAGCGACTTTGACGGAATTAAAAAAACGCCCCAGGGCCTTTCTGATTCTTCAGAAGTATATAAGCTTCTTGATGCTATGCTTTCAAAAAACTATCCTTACGGGCTGGTAGAAAAAATTGCTTTTCGTAATTTCAAAAACTTTTTTCTGAAATTTACAAAATAAAAAAGGACGTAATTTTACGCCCTTTTCTTTCTGTACGTTAAGGGGGAATTCGCAATCCCCCTTGCCCCCTTTATTTATTAAACCTTATCATTAAATATAGAGGCATCTTTGCTTGTTTTTAGCAATATTAATATTCTTTGGGTCTTCTGAAAACTGTGGTAAATACTTTCCTGAACGGCACTTCTCTTTTTCAAGCATTACATATTCAGAATTTTCATGTATTCAAAAAAAGAGGTAAACACTTTCCTGAAAGGCACTTCTTTTTTTGATTTAATTCTTATGACGCTGACCCTTTCATCTGAAAGAACCACATCGGGCAAAACCACATCTTCATAAAGGTAAAAAGTGGCCTTATTTCCCTTTTCGAGCATTACATATCCTTCTTCTGACCAGATGTATAGATTGTACTTTTTTAAGCTCGAGTCTCTGCTGTTAATTATGCTTGGAAATATGGTTACAAGCTCATCATCAACTACATAGTCAAAGCTATATCTGCCACTGTGATAATTTATCCTGTATGTTCCGTCACGGTAGAACACACGCGTAAAGTCATGCCCTACTTCCAGTTCCCTTTCATAGTCCATACTGCGATGAAACCAATCAAGTCCCTTTGAAAGTAAATTATCTCCGAACAAAAACATAATACATAAAAGAACTATAAAAACAGTTAGAACCTTATGCCTCTTTACAAAGTTCATAAATTCACCTCAAAACACTTTTGAGTTTTTTAATAATTTTGTGGAATATCTTTTCATGAACGAGAAATATGAAAGCCAGCGTTACAGTCAGCACGACAATATCATATATAGCTATATGTATAATCATTTCTATAAAGGACGGAATATTTATTGGTGAATTCAGAAAGAGCATAAAAATCACATTCAAAATAACAAGCTTAAATATCAAGACACCCAGCATATTAAAATATGTCTTTAAATACATACCCTTTCGAAAAAATTTTTGATTCAATAGGGCAAGGTATACAGGGGACAAGATTATGCATAAAACAAGAAAAAACGGAGCGCTATATGTGACTATATTGAACGGGAAAATATCCATTCTTTTATCGCTGGCATAAAGCCCGAAAGCACTCAATAAAAGAAAGATAATTTCCGCAATGCATGGCATTATATTAAGCACCATTCTCTGTGTTTTTCCCATAAAAAATCCCCTTTTCTCATTTTAATAATGTTTTAATATACGGCAGATATTCCTGCACTTTTTTAGCGTATTCAGAACTTCCGTTATATAGAGTAATCGGGGTAGCCCACTTCTCATAAGTTAAATTTCCCGTTTCGCTATAATCCCTGATGACTCCGCTATTTTTAGCCTCCATCAGAAGAACCAATGCAATTGTCTCAATGTTAAATTTATCATCTGTAATCAGCTTACGCATAATGGCGCTATCATCCATACCTTCGAGTTTGGAAGGGTTGTATGCCTTCCATGCAGCTTTAGCCGTCCCTATTTGAATAGCACCCAAACCGGTCGAATGCTCGCTCCCATCAATTTCATGCCATATATAAACTCCCCAATCAGGAGAATTTTGTGTAAGCTGCTCCTTGAATATTATACCTCCAATTATTTCGGCCGGAACACCATGTTTTTCAGCCATTTCATTGATATAATCTTTATTATCTGTAACTTGATTAATTGTAGCATTTAAGTATAAATCCACTCCTAAATTTCCTACTATTCCACCTAACCCTCTCATTCCCAATATAATAGGATATTGTTTAGTTGCTATTGATTTTAGTTTTCTTTTTGCCTCCGAAAATTCCTTTTTTGTTTCAGGTTTTGTTGTTTCTTTCGTCTGTCTTTCTTTCAATTCTATATTTGAAAAATATTCATCCACAGTTTTATTATCCATAAGAGTATAGGATATATCTTTATTTTCTCTGCTTTTTCCTGTTTCCCCCGGAGCATAATTGTAAAGCTCTATATTTCTTCTTGCATCGGGCGTATTTAACCCTCGTTTATTTCCCCCTTTTTTATTAAAGGGTGTCTTTTCTCCTTCCGGTACATACGTCCCCCAGATATCCCATTCGGTTCCGGGAACATAAGGTCCCCAAGGCTTTATCTTGTTTTCCTGCTCGTTCTTGCCTCGGGTCTCCTGCCCGATTCCCTTTACAAGAGGGAAATTCTCAATTTGTGGTGTATTCCATACATCGGGGATTTTTTCGTCATTTTTGCCCCAACAATTTTCGGCAGAAGCTTTGTCTTTCCGCTCTTCCTTTTTCTTCTTTTTCCTGTAAATGGAATCCCAGGTTTCGTCGCCCACAATTCCGTCCACGGATAATCCGTTTTCTCTCTGGTAGTCCATTACCGCATTGGCAGTGTTGGCTCCGTATCTTCCGTCAACAAAAAGCTTTTCGCCGCTTTTATCGGTGTAACCCTCTTCATTCAAGAAGCTCTGCACGCCCTTTACGGCGTCAGAGTTAAAGGTTTGAGGATAAAGCTCTTCATTTTCCTTTTTGAGCTTTTTAAAATCATCGCTTTTAAGCTCTGATGCTTCTATACTGTTTTCTCTGTACATTTTGTACCTCCTTAATTATAACATATCCCGTTGCCTTTAGCAACAAATTTTTCCGGGTGGCGTTTCGAACCGTCACACCTGCAAAGTTAACCTCACAGTTAATATTATAACATAAAAAGTTATATTTGTCAAGAGGCATTTTGCTTTTCACGTTATTTTCGATTGTTTGTATAGCAAAAAAAAGGACTTCGGCCTGGCTGCCGAAGTCCTTTTTTTAAGTATCTAAATAAGTATCTAAGTTACTTCTTAAAATTACCAGAGGATTTATATATACTTTCTTTTCAATTTTTTTGTGCTCAGCTATATGTTCATAGAGCAGGCGCACCGCAATTCTTCCGTGCTTTTCCAAATCCTGGAATATGGTGCACTGGGCAACTCCCTCTTTAAGATAGTGAACTACCGCACTGTCAATATCGGTGCAGACCGCTTTCAAATCAAGCTTTTCTTCCTTAATGATTTTACCTATAGAGGCGAAATTGCTTGTAGCAGAATAAAGCCCGTGAAGATTTTTGGAGTCCCCCAGAATTTTTTTAATAAGATGAAGGGCGATTGTATCGTCGTCGTGAGTTTCGTAAACGCCCACGGAATTAAGACCGAAGGTATCAAGTGCATCAATAAAGCCCTGGATTTTAAGCTTATGCTCCACATTATCCTTGTTTCCTACGAAAATTGCCACGTTGGCATTTTCCTTTGTGAAAAGCCGGAGTAGCTCTGCCGCCATCTGGCCCGAACGGTAGGCATCTACCTGAACGGAGCAAAGATATTTGTTTGTGGTGGACTGGGAGTCGCCAATTAACACGATGGGAATATTCCTCTTTTCCAGCTCTCCGAAAATTTTGTCAAGACCAAAGGGGAAGAACTCACATAAAATAATGCCCTGAACTCCGTCTTCAATGCATTTGTTAAGGGCATTGACGGTATCAATACTGGAATAAAGGTTGTCTATAACGTAATAGCGCTTTTCTACGTTGTAATCGGAAAGCCGTTCAAATTCCCTGTCAAGCCCCTTTTTCATAAAAGAAAAGTAGTCATGCACGTCCGAGGGGATAACAACTCCGATAACAATGGTATTTCGTGCCATACTCTGGGCAACCTTGTTAATGCGATAGCCCATTTCATCTGCTGTTTTCAAAATTTTCTCCCGAAGCTCTTTGTTTACACCGCTTTTATTGTTTAGTGCCTTGCTTATTACGGCGTAGGACACACCGAGTTTTTCGGAAATGTCTTTTATGGTAATTCTTTTCTGTTCCATAATTTATCCTACCTTTTAGCATATGCTTAAGAACAATTATATCACACTAAAAATGAGGTGTCAAATAAAAAGTAAGAAAATGGAAAACGTTTAACAAAAAATAATAGTTCAGAAGGAAAAATAATCTGAGACAAAAATGCCCTTAAAACCCCGTAAAAAGCGGAAAGTAGCGGATTTACAGGGAAATTTTTTAATTTTAAGAAAAAATTTTTCAAAAAACTTTCAAAAAACTATTGCAAAACGTTTTACAATAGTGTATAATGCAATTGTTCTTAAGGGTTATTTTATAAATTATATTTTTATGGGAGGTATTAAAATGAACAAAGCAGAATTACAGATTAAGTTTGAAGCAGGCCGCAAGGCTATCCGCAAAGCAGTTGATTTCCAGCTTGGCTTTTTGCAGGAAGACGGCGGTTACATATGGGACGGTTATGTTCCCGATGCATTCCACAAGCAGGCATATTCCTGGAACCTTGTGGGAAATAATGAAGAGGCTCATCGCCTTTTGTCCTGGATAAGAGACAACCGTCTTCGTGAAAATGGTTCTCTTATACTTACAGAGGACCCCAATGATACAGAAAACAATGTTGACGTGTATAAGCATGCATGGACCTGTCAGGGTGCACATCGCCTTGGCCGTTTCGATGTTTCTTATCCCGTTTACAATTTCTTAAAGACTCTGGCTATGCCCTGCGGAGGATATCCCCTTCACAAGGGTATGCCCCTGGCTCGTATGATGACAACTGCATGGGTTGGAACAACAGCTATCTATTTCAATGACTTAGAGATGGCAAACAAGTGTGCTGACTGGTGCATCAAGGTTCTTAATGACCAGCCCGATGCAAACAGATTTTACTATATGACAACTCCCGACGGAAAGCTTGCTTTAGAAGCTGACGGCGGCGAATTCATCGACAACAAGAAACTTAAGCAGTGCTACTGGGAATGCGGTTTCGCAATGATACTTATGAATCGTTTGTATCAGATAACAAAGGATGAAAAGTATTTAGAATATACCAAGCGTTACATGGAATTCCTCTTCACCTGTGCTGAAGATACATGGAGCTATTGGGGAAGCGGTAAGGCTGCGCTCGGCTGTGCTATGTACTACTCATTCACAGGAGATGAGAGAGCAATGGAAGCTGCTGTTAAGTTTATCGACTTCGTTGTTGAAACGCAGGTTAAGGTTAAGGATAAGGACGGTAAATATGCAGGCGGTCTCTGGTATGATGACGAGCCCGACATTTTACTTATCTATATCGACCATGCTGCATGCTTCTCAGGCTGGGTTCTTGACAGCATCTCTTACATAGAATCAAGAATGGGAATTTTGAAATAATTTATTTAGGAGGTACACCATGTATACAGATAAGGAAATTAAAGAAATAAAAGAATATGCTGCGAAACACGTTTGCACACACTACGCAGTAAATGCAGATATCGACAAGCATCCCAAGATTTACGACAGAAGCGAAGGCGTTTATGTTTATGACATTCACGGAAATCGCTATCTTGACACCTTCGGTTCACTTTTGACCACAATCTGCGGTCACAACAATCAGGCAATCATGGATGCAATGAACGAACAGTTCAAGAAGATTGACTTCTTCCCCAACTTCGGTGATGACTATTGTATGCCTGCAATCGAGCTTGCAAAGAGACTTGATAAGGTTATGCCCAAGGGCCTTTCCTCTTATTTCTTTGTATCCAGCGGTTCCGAAGCTAACGATGCGGCTGTTAAGATGGCTCGTTCCTACCACGTAAACAGAGGGGACGACAAGAGATATAAGGTAATTGCAAGACAGGGTTCTTACCACGGAACAACTGTTACAACAATGTCTCTTACCTGCCTTGACTACTTCAGAAAGAACTATGAGCCCATGGTAAATCCCTTTGTTATAAGATCAAAGGGTGCTAACTGTAAGCACTGCCACTTAGGCAAGAAAAAGGCTAACTGCCAGATGGATTGTATCGAATATTTGAGACAGCTCATAATAGACAACGATCCTGAGACAATCTCCTGCCTTATCATGGATCCCCTTCCCGGTTCCAACTCAGGTTATCCTGTTCCTCCCGAGGGATACTTACAGCAGGTTAGAGAGCTTTGCGACGAATTTGGTATTATCCTTATCTTCGACGAAGTTCAGGTTGGTATCGTAAAGAGCGGTGCAATGTTCGTATCTGAGCTCTTCGGCGTAACTCCCGACATTCTTACAACAGCTAAGTCCCTTACAAACGGTATGATGCCCATGGGTCTTTGCGCTATGAAGCAGAAGATTATGGATTCCTTCCGTGAAAAGCCCGGCAATGAGTTTGTAAGCGGTAACACCTTTGGTGCTCACAACCTTGCTTGTGCAGCAGCTATCGCAACACTTGATTACATAGAAGAAAACAAGCTTGTTGAAAGATGTAATATGTTAAGCGCATACATCAAAGAGGGAATCGAAAAGCTCATGGCTAAATACAATTTCGTATCAGGCTATGAAGGACTCGGTCTTATGCTTTGCATCGAGCTTGCTTACACCAAAGACGGTGAGCTTGTTCCCTTAAATCCCGACTACCACGTTGGCACATTTATCAACGACTTCTGCTATGACAACGGTCTTATAATGAGAAACAACGACGACTTAATCGTTGTTGCACCTCCCATTGTATTCACAAAGGAAAATGTTGACGAAATGATGGCAACATTTGACAAGGCATTGGCAGCAGCAAAAGAAAAGTTCAATCTGTAATAAAAAAGGAATTATTAAAAAGCCGAGGAAAGCTTTACTTTCCTCGGCTTTTGTTTTATAAGTAGAATGACGGAATATGGAAAATTAGATAAACTATGTGTTGCACAATACTCCTGTTTGTGCTAAAATGATGTTACTATAGATAAAGGAGAGAGTGAAATGGAGAGTGAAATGAATTATTTTCCAATTATTTTAGGGGTGCTGTTATGGTCTGTTATTCCGGGAATCATAGCAAAAGCAAAGAAAAGATCCTTTTGTTCATATTATTTTTTAGGTCTACTGATTTCTCCTCTTTTTGCAACCGTTGTAATCCTTTTTATGGATAAAGTTGTTGACTACTCGGATGTATTGTTTTCTTATAAATGCTGTGATAAATGTGGCGAAAGATTGATTATAAATGCTAACTATTGCCGCAAATGTGGTGAACCGACAGAAAAACAGGAGGTATAATTATGAAAAGAGGAATATTCCGTATAATAGCAGGCGTCATTCTGATATTACTACAGATTTTGATTTTTATCAGGGCTTCTTACGACAGTTTTGGCTATGGCAGCATCAGGTACAGTTCAATCTTTTATTCCGCAGGTTGCTATGGGCTTGCTTTATTGATTTTTGGAATACAGGCATTTTCTTCGGGAGAAAGGGCAACACTTGTATTGCACAAACAGCAAACTGTTTTTGATAAGGTGATTAGGTGGGCAGTCGTTGCCTGGTTTGCATGGGAATTGATTAAAGTTACAAAATATTTTATAAGCATTTATTATTTTAGTTTAGTGAATCTTTTTTGGTATATATTTTTGATTTTCTTTATCATTTATCTGATTTTTTATTACAACAAAAGGGCTTGTTGTTTATTTTCTGCGGCTTTGCTTTTTTACAGTATAAATGGTCTTTCTTCTATCGGTTCGAGTATATATTATATATTAGATGAACCGGTACGCATATTGCAGAGTGTCTTAAATATTATTAACAGTTTGTTCTATATAATTATTGCCGTAAGGCTTTACAGAGAGAAATTTTCTGTAAAGCGAATTAAAATTTTAGGATATGCGACTTTTATTATACATATTTTAGCCGATTATATACTTGGTATGGTTATTTATGAAACTTTTCTCTCTCCGCTATTTTTGATTACACCCGGAATAATTTTTTATTATATATCTATTGCCCAGATGAATGAGCCAGAATACGAGAAAATTGTAAAATGCAGGATGTGTAAAAGTGATTTGTTAAACGACAGTATATATTGTCATAAATGTGGAGAAAAACAATAGAGACATAAAAGATTTACACAGTTAAAAAAGAGATAACTTCTTAATTTGGACTTGAATAAAGCCGAGGAAAGCTTTACTTTCCTCGTCTTTTTTTATTCTGTTATAACACCGCTTAAATCATCTTTGTTGCAGAGTGTATTTAAGTATTTTTTACCGAATTTGGATTTATCGCAAAGAAGATAGCTTTCTTTTGAATTTGTTATCATAATTTTCCGCATTACATTTTCAAGGATGGAGTTGTCGGAGACAACACCGTCCTCGCTTAATCCACGGCAGGAGAAAAATGCCACATCCGCATTATAGTTTCTTAAAGTCGCCTCGGCATCAGGCCCTATATAAGAAAAAGATTCGAGAGTCATTTCACCGCCGGTACAAATGGTCTTTATGCCAAGAGCGGCGGCATCCAAGGCAGTTTTCGCTCCGTTTGTAATTAAAAGAATGTTTTTAAATGAGGCAAGATGGGGAATAAGGTGATATGCAGTTGTGGAGGCATCAAGCATAATGACGTTACCGTCTTTTATATGAGATAATGCCTTTAATGCAATTTCCTTTTTCACCTGCTGATGCTCTAAGTCCCTTATGAAAAGAGGAATTCTTTTATCCGCATAGTTAATTTTTAATTTAACAGTTCCCCTTTTGCAAAAAACGATGTCCTTTTTCTCAAGGGCTGTTATATCCCTTCTTACCGTGGGCTCACTTATAAAAAGCTTTTCGGAAAGCTCCCTGACTGAAAAATCCCTTTCTGATAAAAGATTTATATACTGTTGTTCTCTTTCGTAGATAGACATATAATCACCTTTTTTTCATTTCTATCATTATTATAATCAAATTATGATTATTTTGTCAATATAAATAACAGATATTGAATATTTTTTGATTTGTGATACTATTATATGGGGTGATTTTATGAGTATTGAACTTTTGGACAATATTAACGGAAAAGAATGTTCCTGCAAAAAGGAGCATGTATTTAATTGCAGGATAATATCAGGAGAGGGAGCAATTAAAAAGCTGCCCGGGGAAGCAAAAAATTATAACGCAAAGAAGGTTTATCTTATCGCAGATAAAAACACCTATGCTGTTGCAGGAGAAACAGCTAAGAAGCTTTTAGAAGAAAGCGGAATAAAGGTATTTACATACATTTTTAAAAGCGAAGAGTTAGAACCAGACGAAGCCAATGTGGGACTTGCCATAATGAACTTTCCCAAGGAATGTGATTTGGTTTTGGGCGTTGGCTCGGGAGTTATAAACGATATAAGTAAAATAACAGCCAATGTATCGGGAAAGCCCTATATAATAGTTGCAACGGCACCTTCCATGGACGGTTATGCATCGGGAAGCTCTTCCATGACCATGGAGGGACTTAAAATTTCATTAAACAGCAAGTGCCCCGACTCTATTATTGGAGATACGGATATTTTGTGCACCGCTCCCATAAAAATGATGCAGTCGGGTCTTGGCGATATGCTTGCAAAATATGTGAGCATTTTGGAATGGAGAATAGCAAACCTCATTACGGGAGAGTATTACTGCGAAAAAATAGCCGACCTTGTAAGAAAGTCTCTTAAAAAGTGTGTTGACAATGCAGGAGGCCTTCTTAAAAAGGATAAAAAAGCGGTAGAGGCAGTTTTCGAGGGCTTGGTGTCGACAGGTGTAGCCATGAATATTGCAGGGGTTTCAAGACCTGCTTCAGGAATAGAACATTATATATCCCATGTATGGGATATGAGAAAGGTATCTTTCGGAACTTATGCAGATTCCCACGGAATTCAGTGTGCTATGGGAACTTTGATTGCAGCGGGTCTTTATGAAAAGCTCGCTTTAATAACTCCCGACGCCGAAAAAGCAAAAAATTATGCAGAAAGCTTCAGCTTTTATGACTGGAGTGAAAAGCTCAGGGAATTTTTGGGCAAGGGAGCCGAAGCTATGATTGCTTTGGAGGAAAAAGAAAAGAAGTATGATGAAAAAAAGCATAAGGAAAGACTTAAAAAGATAATTGATAACTGGGAATCTATCTTAACCATGATAAAAGAGGAATTGCCGTCATATAATGACCTTTTGGCATTGTTTGAAAAAACAGGTCTGCCATCTAAGTTAGAGGACATAAATATAGACGAGGAAATTTTGCCCCTTACCATAAAGGCATCAAAGGATATAAGAGATAAATATGTCTTGTCCCGACTTTTATGGGATTTGGGTGTTTTGGATGAGATAATTTAAGGAGAAAAATGATGGAATTTAACTACGCAAAAAATATAGATGTCATAGAAGAAACCGATGTTTTGGTTGTTGGCGGAGGCCCTTCAGGAATCAGTGAGGCTTTAAGCATCAAAGAAGGTGTTTCTCCAAGAGAGCTTGGAGCAGAAAAGGTAAGAGAAGCTCTTAAAAGACAAGGGGTGGAACTGTAGATATGAAAAAAATAAGATACGAAGAATACGAGTTTGCAGTAATAGGTGGCGGTATGTCAGGGCTTTGCGCAGCCTTGGCTGCTGCGAGACACGGAGTAAAAACAGTTTTAATTCACGCCCGCCCCGTTCTTGGTGGCAACGCCTCAAGCGAAATCAGGATGCATATATGCGGAGCCGATGAAAACGGTCATAAACCACATCTTACCGAAGGTGGTATTTTACACGAAATATTATTAAAAAACAAAAGCAGGAACGACCACTTCAGCTATGCACTCTGGGATATGACCTTATATGAAATTGCCAGAGAAGAACCGAATTTAACGGTGTATTACAATACGAGTATGACAGATTGCAAAACGGAGAATGAAAAAATAGTTTCTGTAATGTGTTATCAGGGAACAACTGAGTTTCATATAGAAATAAAGGCGGAATTTTTTGCAGACTGTACGGGAAACGGAACCTTGGGCTATTTTGCAGGAGCAGAATATAAAGAGGGCAGCGAAAGCAAGGCGGAATATTCAGAGCCTCACGCTCCCGAAGAGGCAAATAATGAAAGAATGGGAAACACCATTTTATTTAAGGCAGTAAAAAGAGATAATCCTGTAAGTTATAATCCCCCTGCAGTCGCTAAAAAGCTCACAGAGGAACAGTTAAAATACAGACTTCACTCGGCATTCCATACGGTAGATGCTTCATCTGCAAGTGATCCCGAAGCCTTTACCCGTGCAACCACGGGAAGCAATACGTCGGTTGATTACGGCTATTGGTGGATAGAGCTCATGGGCGAAGGTGATGATTTTGTGGGTCAGTATGAAGATATAAAGGATGAGCTTTTATCCTATGTTTACGGTATGTGGGACCATCTTAAAAACGGAGGAGAGCACGGCGCCCAATATTACGAGCTTGAATGGGTGGGCATGCTCCCCGGTATGAGAGAAAGCCGCCGTTTGGTGGGGGATTACCTCCTTAACGAAAACGATGTTTTTGAAAACCGCATTTTCCCAGATGCCGTTGCATACGGCGGCTGGCCTGTTGATGTTCACTGTGCCAACGGTCTTTTGGATTTTCACATTTTGCCAAGTGAAGTTTATGCTTTTCCCGGTGCTTATACAATCCCCTGGAGATGCTATTATTCAAAGAATATAAAAAATCTTTTGATGGCAGGAAGAAATATAAGTACAACGAGAATGGCTCTTGGAAGTACAAGAATTATGGGAACCTGCTCCGTAGGCGGTCAGGCGGTGGGAACGGCGGTCAGCCTTATGAAAAAGTATAATTGCCTGCCCCGTGAGCTTTCTTCTCACATAAAGGAGCTTCAGCAGCTTATATTAAAGGACGACGGATTTATCCCGGGAGTTTATAACGAGGATGAAAGGGATTTAGCTCTTACCTCGAAAGTTACGGCATCATCAGAAAAAGAAGGATATGAACCATCTTCAGTAATAAATAAAGTGAGCCGTCCCACAAACGAGGGGGAAAATGCCTGGCATTCGGATAAAATATCGGAAAATGGAGAATGGCTTAATTTTGAATTAAAGGAAAAGGCGAAGGTATCTTTAGTTCAGCTGACCTTTGATTCGGGCTTTGCCTATCCCATAAAAATAACCTTGTCCGATAAAAGACGAAATATGCAAAGAAAGGGAATACCCCCTGAACTGGTAAAGGATTTTAAGGTGGAGCTTTCTTTAAAAGGAAAAACCGTTTTGGAAAAAGAAATCCGTGATAACAATGTGCGACTTTGCAGGGTTGATATTGAGCCAACAGAATGCGACAGAGTTAAAATCACATTCCAAAAAACCAACGGAGCAGAGGAAATCCGGGTTTTTGAAGTAAGAATAAATTAAAAAATAAAAGTCCTATGGACTTTTATTTTTTTGTTTTTATATAGTTTTTTGGAGATGCCCCTGTTTCTTTTTTGAAAAAGCGACTGAAATAAAGGCTGTCGGAAAAGCCTAAGGACGAGGCAATTTCAGATACGGATAAAGTTGTATCTGATAAAAGCTCTATGGACTTGCTTTTGGTAAGCTCTGCTATATAGCGGTGTGGGGTCATTCCTTTTAGACTTTTGAAAGAACGGAGAAAATGATACTCGCTTAAATTGCACATTTTAGCAAGGTCCGAATTATTTATCTCATTCATATTTTTGCTTTGCATATATAAAATTACTTTATCCATAGGATTTTCAGGAGAGTGAACTCTTTTTGATATAAGGGATAAAAGCATATAGATAGAAGAGGATAAATAATCCTCCGTGGTAAAATCCTTTGATGCCACTGCCTTTGCCATATCCTCCATTGTTTTTTTAAAAGGGTAAAAATCTCCTACGTTAAAGATTTTTTCTGAAAGATTAAGCCTTGAAAGAAGAGAAGCGACTCCCTTGCCCGTAAAGTGAATCCAGTAATAATCTGTATAAGAGCCCTTCAGAAATTCATAATGGTTTTTTTCCCCGGGGCAGATTAAAACCACGTGCCCGCTTTTAATATCAGTCAATTCTCCATCAACTAAAAAACGGCCTTCGCCTCTATCTATGTATATTATCTGATAGTCCAGTCTGCCGTACTCACGTCTGATACAAACATCTACGTCGATTTCTTTTGTATAGCCGAAGTTATTTACAGAAAGATAGTCCTCGGATTTTTTATCGGTGTTTAAATACCCTTTTCCATAATAGCTTATCATAAAAAACCTCCTTAAGCCTTATGGGGACAGACTCCCCTTGGCTTAAGCAGATACTAACGCATCTGCTTAAAGCTTTAGTGAATTATATAATAAAAAGCTTTATCTGTCAAACAAAAAAGCAATTTTATCCATATAAAAATCACTTTTATGTATGGAAATTACAGTGTTTATTTATTATACTGTACTCAAAAAATCTATATCGGAGGGCTTCTTATGATAAGCTATGATGAGAAACATTTTTATATTAACGGCGAAAAAACCAAGATAGTTTCAGGAGCTATACACTATTTCCGTATAGTTCCCGAATACTGGCAGGACAGACTTCTTAAACTTAAAGAAATGGGATGTAACTGTGTAGAAACTTATATATGCTGGAATCTTCACGAAAAAACCGAGGGAAACTTCGACTTTTCGGGAGCACTTGATTTCGGGAAGTTTTTAGATATGGCAAATGATATGGGACTTTACGCCATTGTACGTCCCGGCCCCTATATATGCTCCGAATGGGATATGGGAGGTCTTCCCTGGTGGATACTTAAATACCGTGATATTGAGTTAAGATGTAAAAACGAGCGCTACCTAAAACTTTGCACTCCTTATCTTGAAAAGGTGTGTGAAATAATAAAGCCCCGACTTCATTCTCATGGTGGTAACGTTATATTGTTGCAGATAGAAAACGAATACGGAAGCTACGGAAACGACAAAGGTTATCTAAAGTGGCTTTGTAACTTCTATTTGGCAAGAGGAATAGATTGCCCTTTTATAACCTCTGATGGGGAGACGAATTTCCTTCTTCGTGCAGGTACGCTCCCGGGAGTTTTGGCGTCGGTAAATTACCGTAATGAATCAGAAAAGTGTGTGGGAAGGTTAAAGGCTTTCAGGAAGAACCAGCCCGGTGCTGTAATGGAGCTATGGAACGGAATGGGAATGCGCTGGGGAACCAAGTTTGAACGAAGAAATGTTGATGAAGTAAAAGAATCGGTTAAAAGTGCCCTTAAATATGCTGAGCTTGTTAATCTCTACATGTTCCACGGAGGTACAACCTTTGGCTTTATGAACGGAGCCCTTGATTTCGGAAAAGAATTTTTAGTGCAGATGTCAAGCTATGATGTGGATGCTCCTTTGGATGAGTGCGGCAGAAGAACAGAAAAATATTATGCAGAGCAGGAAGTAATCTGTAATGAGATGGGAAAGACAATTGAAAACTCTGCCACGGATACAGTTCTTTACCCTTATGAGTGTATAAAGACCGGCGAGGCTTCTCTTACAGAAAGCGGAGCTTATGTAAAAACACAAAAATCCGTAATGCCTATGTCTATGGAGTTTTACGACCAGGGATATGGTTACATAGTGTACGAAACGGATATTTTCGTGGATAAAAATGAAGGGATAGTTAATCTTCCTGAAATTCACGACGTGGCTCATATTTATATTGACGGGGAATATAAAAAGACTCTGGAGCGTTATAGCATAGAGAAAACCGTAGAAGCAGAAGCCGGAGAGCATCGCCTTTCGATATTGGTGGAAAATTTAGGCAGAGTAAACTTTGGAACTAAGCTTAAGGACTATAAGGGCTTGGTGGGAAATATCATTCTTCACGATAATTTATATGGAGCAAATCATACATTATCGGGCTTTATGGTGCACTCACTGCCTCTTGAAACACTGCCCAAAGAATACAAGGGAAAAGCCAAGGTAAACGAGCCTGCATTTTATGAATATGAAATTACTGCCGAAAAGGTTTATGATACAGTAGTAAACTTAAAGGGTTTTACCCGTGGAGTTGCTTTTATCAATGGGATAAATCTGGGAAGACACTGGAATATAAAAAATTCGGACAATAAGCTTTTTATCCCTGCACCTTTCATTAAAGAGGGAAAAAATTCACTTGTGATATTTGACATTTTAGCAAAGGACGAAGAAAAACAGGTGGTTTTCGGCGAAGTTAAAGGGTGATTTTCCTTGCATTTTTTAATCCTCTATGGTAAAATGGTCGTGAATAAAATGTTGGAGGGTAATTATGAGAGAGAGATTAGCATTATACACCATCCCTTACAAGGGAATAAAGTCCTTTTTTGAAATGGTTGACATTGCCAAGGAGCACGGACTTTCCAAGCTTGAGATATTAAACCATCTGGAGCTTACAACTCCCGATATTGAGTTTGCAAAAAAGCTTAAGGAATACGCCGACGAAAAGGGAATTACCTTCCCCTGCGTATCCGTGGGAATTCAGCTTATGACAGAAGACCCCACAAAGAGAATTGAGGCACTTAAAAAATATGCGGAGATTGCGGCAATTTTAGGCTCGCCCTATCTTCATCATACCATCGCTTTTTCCTGGGAAAATCCCGACGAGGTATATTCCCACAAGGAAGAATATTTTGCAAAAGGCATAAAGGCGGTAAGAGAGGTTTATGACTATGCCCAGTCTATCGGGGTAAGGGTTATAAACGAGGAGCAGGGCTTCATTTTCAATGGTATGGAAAACTTCAAGCAGTATATAAATGAAGTTGACAGAAACGTGGGTATGGTTGCGGACTTCGGTAATATCCAGTTTGTTGACGAGGATCTTGAGCCTATGATTTCAGAGTTTGCCGACAGAATAGTCCACGCTCACGTTAAGGACTATCGTATGGTTAAAGAAGGGGATTATAAGGATTTGGACGGCGGCTATTTAACTCTTCACCACAATAAGGTAATTGAAACCGACCTTGGCGCAGGCTCTGTAAAAATAAAGGAAATCATAGAGGAGCTTAACAAAATCGGATACAAGGGCACAATAGCTTTAGAGGCAAAGTGCAGAACCAGAGAAGACGGAGACATTTTGGAGCAGAACATTCTCTTTATGGAAGAATTGCTTAAGTAATAAAAAAATAAGCCTTACCTTTCGGTAAGGCTTATTTTTTATGCCCGGGAGCCAAACGCTTTGTTGCATTTGGCGTTTATGTAGAGCGTTAAAAGAAGATAAAAGTAGCCGAAAAAATGTCTTACGACCTTTCGCCGACTTAAGCTCCTCGGCACTTGGTGCCTGCGGAGTTTCGCTGGCTGGGGCTAATTCGCATTTTTCTGTTGTAACGTCCTCTGCCTTGAACGGCTACGGACGTTATCGAAGTGCCAACCACTTTGTTGTGTTTGGCACTTCTTGTCGAACGAAATTGGTAAAAAATGGAAAAAACTTCTTGCAAAAATTGGTAATTTATGGTAAAATGCAATTAGGACAAGGAAAGAATAAAAAACAGAAGAAAAATGAAATTAAATGAAGAAAGGATTTGTAAGAAAATGAGTGAAAAGGTAAAGGTTTTGGTAATTGACGACAACAAGGAGATTGAGGAAGGAATAAGAGGCTACATAGAGAGCAAAGGGGAAACGGAAATTGAGCTTCTGGGCTTTGCCCAGAATGGTAAAGAAGGACTTGAGAAAATAAGCCTCCTTTCTCCCGATGCCATAATACTTGATATAGTAATGCCCGTAATGGACGGAATCGGTGTTTTAAAGGCCCTTTCAAAATGTGCGAAGAAGCCTGCAATAGTGGTGCTTTCCGCCCTTTCGGGAGAATATGTTTCAAATATGGTGTCCTTATACGGAGCAGACTATTATATGACCAAGCCTGCATCTTATGAAACTTTGTTTGAAAGAGTAAAAATGCTTTGTAACAGCTTTTCCTATAAAAAGGAAGACAATATAAAAGAAGATGAGAACCGCCTGGAATTAAAGGTAACAGGTGTAATTCACGATGTGGGAATTCCTGCCAATATAAAGGGCTATCAGTATTTAAGAGATGCCATTATGATGACGGTTCACGACAATGAGCTTATGCATGCTGTTACAAAACAGCTTTATCCCATGGTTGCAAAAAGACATAAAACCACGGCGTCAAGAGTGGAAAGAGCTATACGCCACGCCATTGAGGTTGCCTGCACCAGAGGAAATGAGGAGTTTTTCTACAAGCTTTTCGGCTATACCGTAAGCACATTAAAGGGAAAGCCCACAAATTCGGAATTCATCGCCTTAATTGCAGATAAATTAAGACTTGAAAAGAATATAGGATAAGAAAAAAGCCTTTGTGCCGAAGCACAAAGGTTTTTTTATCACAAAAAAATTAGAGTTTTATAAGTAATCAATTTAAAAGGGGAGGTTATGTTGACTAAAAGCATTAAAAATGATAATATAATCTAAAAAAGCCTCCCTTGTGTAAAGGGAGGGGGACCACCGAAGGTGGTGGAGGGATTGTAATGGAATATAAGCACAATAAAGAAATTGTACCGCTTGCAAAGATACTCCGAAAGAATATGACAAAGGAAGAAAAGCATCTTTGGTATGATTACTTAAGAGAATACCCCGTTAGGTTTATAAGACAGAAAGTTATAAGAAAGTATATTGTTGATTTTTACTGTGCCAAAGCAAAGCTTGTTGTTGAATTGGATGGATCCGGGCATTATGACGATAAAGGTATAGAAAATGACGCTTTGAGAACAGGTTTTCTAGAACAATTTGGATTAAAAGTTATAAGAATATCAAATCTTGATATAAATAAAAACTTTGAGGGAGTATGTATGTTTATTGATAATGAAATAAAACAATCCCTCAGTCAACTTCGTTGACAGCTCCCTTTACACAAGGGAGCCTTTTTTTGTAAGTGTTGGGGTTTACAAAATTATCTTGATATTCAATAATCTTTGTGATATAATCATTATGCATAGAATTAGTTTGGCGACTATCGGAGTTTGCGTTTTTTATGCGTCTGCTTCGGTAGGCGCATTTTTTTATGGAAAGGAGGATTTTGATGCCTTGGACATTATTGGTGGTGCTTTTCTGGGTGGCGTTGCTGGCTTTAGCAATATATGTATATTTCATTCCTTCAATTGTTGCAAATAACAAACAACATCCCCAAAAGACGGCTATTTTATTGTTGAACATATTTCTGGGGTGGACTTATCTTGGTTGGGTAGTTGCCCTTGTATGGGCAAATGTAAAAGAAAAGAATGAATTTAAATGATAAGAGAAGATGAAACAGACGAAAAATTGTCCGTTTCATCTTCTCTTGATTTTTTATGTAAAAAGTCAATTTCTTCTTGTAATCTCAACAAACCAATTATTCCACAGAAAATAAAGTTATAGGTTTTTCTTCCTATAACTCGATTTTCTGTAAAACGGACTTTTCGTTGAAATCTCAGAGAGAAATTGAATTGTAAAGGCATTTTTATATGCATAATTGGTTGTGTTGTAAAGTTCCACACATTATAAACAATATTAGAGATTTTATAAAACCGATTATAAAAAATGCTTGCTCTTTGATAAAAGATTGCAGAAGATTTATAAAAAATATTTGGAGTTTTATAAATCATTGACCGACTTTTTATAAAATTAATGCGGATATTTTATAAAAGTTGCTTGATTACTTTATAAAATCAGCATATGGGTTTTATAATTTCTGTCCTGCCCTTTTATAAACAGTTGCCGATGTTTTATAAAAGATGGACATTTTTTTATAAAAACTGTTAGAAATGCCGATTTAACAACAACATAAACAATTTTTACCGCTTATTATATAAGTGTCATCTATAAGTGTCGGAAAATTGTAGAAGATTTTCCGACACCATTATTTTTGTTGATTTCACCCCCTAAAAAGTATAGTTTTTTAGAAAAATTAATAAGTATAAGGGGGTGGTAAATGGTCAAAAGTGTTGGAGTATAATTCATATTTGATTATTCAAAACAGTTGCCATTATTAAGATTATTATATATATTAAGTACATATATTTTTTAGCAAGTTGTTTTTCAATAATGCAGACATAATTTTTATCAAGAAAAAAATCTATTAAAAAGAATAGACAATATAGAGTAATAGCTACAAATAAAGGTATAGACAAAACATTGTATTCAAATGCAGTTTTAAAATCAAAATTTAAGATTGATATGAACCCTCTTGTCATACCACAACCAAAACAAGAAATACCAAAAATGCTTTTTATAGGGCATAAAGACACAGAAAAAATCTTTGTTAAAAAGACCAATATAACAAAAAAGACAAACCCTACACTCAAAGAATGTAAGGTGTGTCTTTTTATTTTTGATAGTTGTTTGTATTTAGACCAAAGGATACCCATAACTATCTCTAAAACCACCAGACAAGATAGAAATAAGGTCAATTATTGTTCCGATTGCACATAAACCATATGTAAAGAAATGCAAAACACCACTACCTACTTTTCCAACATACATTCTGTGAAGACCACCAAGACCAAAGAAACCTAAAATACATAAAATCAATGCAACCATTTTACTCTTTCTAGGACCAAATCCAAAACCACCATTGAGATTAGTATTGGTGTTTGTGCTTTCATTTGAATTAGTAATATTAATAGTTGGTTGACCCCCACTTGATTGTTTTGCCTCATCAAGGACATTGCCAAGGTCATCTTTACAATACATTCTTCCTTTTACTTCTACAAGACAATCTTTGCAGAATGGTTTGCCACAGTATGCACACATTCCTTGTGCATCAATTTCTGGGTGATTAGTACATTTCATTTTTTATCTCCTCCGTTTTTATCTTCTTCTGATAAATAATTTTTAACTTTATAAAATATTGACCTAGCCACAAAAAGAACAGTTATTCCAACAACAACACAACTAATGAAACCACCTAATATTAAGACAGGTATCATATTAGAAAAATTAAGGTTTTCAAAATCAAACAATGTTGTATTAGAAGAACCGACTAAAAGGGCAATGCCAACAGTCAATACTACACAAATTACAGACAAAATAATCAATAGCATAATTTGTGAAAAAAATGACTTGTTTTTCAAGCTCATCGCCTCCTGTTATGACATATTATAACAGAAATCTACATAACTGTCAATAGAAAATACAGATTTTAGTTAATGTTTTAAGATTTTGTATTCTGTTAATGATAAGTGTGTAGTGTTAAAATTAAAATAAAGGTAGGTGTTAATGTTTTGAACTATGAATTATTAGGAAACCAGATTAGGAAACAAAGAAAAGAGAAAAAATATACATTGGAGCAATTAGCAGAGAAATTGGATGTCTCAACTACTTTTATAGGACAAATAGAAAGAGCAAAAGGAATACCTTCGCTTGAAACATTGGTAAAGATTGCAAATGTTCTTGAAATATCAATAGACAGTTTGCTTTTTGGAGATTTGAATAACAAATCTGGAAGCAACCATTTTGTGAAGAAAGTTGCAGAATTAACACAAACCTTTACACCTAAAGAAAAGGAACTATTGTTAAGAAATATAGAAATAATCAATGAGTATAGGAACAATGCTAAATAAGGCATTGTTTTTTCTTTTTAAAAGTGTAAAATCAATTTTTCTGCGTAATCTCAACAAAAAAATTATTCCACAGAAAATAAAGTTATAGGTTTTTCTTCTATAAATTGACATGGCAAAAAAAATATGTTATAATAATTAAATTAAAAAAGGAGGGCGTTTTTATGAACAAAGAAATAAACGAAATTGCGGAAAGATTAAAAGGGCTTCGTGAAGCCTGCGGATACACCGTGGAAGAACTTTGCAGTGAGCTCTCCTTCGATGTTGAGCTCTATAAAAAATATGAAGAATCGGGAGAGGACATTCCCATAAGCACCATTTATGCCATTGCCAATAAATTCGGGGTGGACTTTGCAGAGATTATAACCGGCCGTTCTGCCAGACTTAACACCTATCAGGTGGTCCGCCGTGGGGAGGGCGAGGACATAAAGCGCTATCCCGGCTATCATTTTGAGGATCTGGCATTCCGCTATGTGGGAAAGATTATGCAGCCCTTACTGGTAACATTGGAGCCGTCAGATGAGCCTGCCGCACTGGTAAGTCATTCCGGACAGGAATTCAATATGGTTTTAGAGGGACAGATTGAGCTTGTTTTTGACGATAATTCAATTATCTTAAATCCCGGGGACTGTATCTATTTTAATCCAACCCATAAGCACGGACAGCGTTGCTATGGAGACGTTAAGGCAAGATTTTTAACTGTAATTGCCGAGTAGGAGGATATTATGCTTGAAAAATTTTTACCGAGAACCGAGTTTGAATCCTACGAGGATTTTAAAGCTAACTATAAAGTAACATACCCCGATAATTTCAATTTCGGCTTTGATATAGTTGACGGCTGGGCAGAAGAAAAGGGCGACAACAGAGCACTTTTATGGTGCAACGATAATGGGGAAGAGATAGTTTTTACATATAAGGATATGAGCCGCCTTTCATCAAAGGCAGCAAACTATTTTAAGTCTCTTGGGCTTAAAAAGGGCGATGTTGCCATTTTAATTCTTCGCCGTCGCTGGGAATACTGGGTTTCGGCAGTGGGTCTTATGAAGCTTGGTGTAACCTTTATTCCGGCAACTCTTCAGCTTACCAAAAAGGACATTGCCTACAGGGCAAATGCCTCCGGGGCATCAATGATTATTTCCATTAAGGACGATTATGTAAACGAGCAGATTAATCTTGCCAGAAGTGAAATGCCCGGGGTTTCGCACTATTTAATGGTGGGAGACAGTGAAAAGGAAGGCTGGATAAATTTCAATAAGGAATTTATGAAGGAAAGCGAAGTTTTTCCCCGAACGGAAAATTCCGCAGGCGGAAAAGACATTATGCAGATATATTTCACTTCCGGAACAACGGGTATGCCCAAGATGGTTATGCATAACTATCTGCATCCCCTGGGACATATCGTAACCGCAAAATACTGGCAGAGAGTTGAAGAAAACAAGCTTCATATGAGCGTTTCAGACTCGGGCTGGGCTAAGTTCGGCTGGGGTAAAATCTACGGTCAGTGGATTTGCGGAGCCACCATTTTCTGCTATGATATGGATAAGTTTATACCGAAAAATCTTCTTTCCGTTATGGAAAAATATAAGCTCACCACCTTCTGTGCACCTCCTACTATGTATCGCTTTATGCTTCAGGAGGACGTTAAGAGCTTTGATTTATCCTCAGTTAAAAACTGGGCAACAGCAGGAGAGCCTTTAAATCCGGAAGTATTTAACCGTTGGAAGGAAGTTACCGGCGGAGAAATCAAAACCGGCTTCGGACAGACCGAAGGCACAGTTCTTCTGGCGGACTTTCAGTGGTTCCCGCCTGTGCCCGGTGCTATGGGCAAGCCTTCGCCCATATATGACCTTCGTCTGTTCAATGAAGCAGGTGAAGAGTGTCAGAAGGGTGAAGAGGGAGAAATTGTTATATGCGATGTTATAAACAATCCTCCAGTTGGTCTTTTTGTAGGCTATTATAAAAATGAAGAGCAGACTAAGGAGGCAATGGGCAGCGGAGACTATAACTTAAAGGACGTTGCCTGGGCCGATAACGACGGATATTTCTATTTTGTAGGAAGACACGATGACGTTATAAAGTGTTCGGGCTACAGAATAGGCCCCTTTGAGGTTGAAAGTGCCTTAATCGAGCATCCTGCTGTTTTGGAGTGTGCCATAACCGCAGCTCCCGACCCCGTAAGAGGACAGGTAGTAAAGGCAACGGTTGTTCTGACCAAGGGATATACTCCCTCTGATGAGCTTGTTGCTGAGCTTCAGAATCACGTTAAAAAGGCAACCGCTCCCTACAAATATCCCAGAATAGTTGAATTTGTGTCAGAGCTTCCTAAGACCGTTGGCGGCAAAATCAAGCGTGCTCAGATAAGAAAAGAAAGCGGCGAAAATAAATAAAAATAAAAAGTCAAGGTTAACCCTTGACTTTTTTGTCGTATTGTGTTATACTGCATCTAATTAAATACCCGTTGAAGCTTTCAGGATAAAACTGGAAGTCTAGGGAACTCTGGAGAATCTCATTTTTTGGGTGCCGAAGGGGCAAGGCCAAGGCCGAAACTCTCAGGCAAAAGGACAGAGCGAAAAAGATTTACTTTTACGTCTTTTTTCTTTGGAGTTATGGGTGTTTAATCCATAACTTATTTTTTTGGGAGGAAAAAACTCATGGATCAATTACTTAACATTATTGTAAAGCTTAACGGCTGGCTTACGGACTATCTTCTGATAATCCTTTTGGTAGGCGTAGGTATCTGGTACACAGTGAAAACACGCTTCGTTCAGGTTCGTTGCTTTGGCGAAGGAATGAAGAAGGTTTTCGGCAACATAAACCTCTTTGGCGGAAAGCAGAAGTCGGGCTTAAGCTCATTCCAGGCTCTTGCAACAGCCATTGCAGCACAGGTTGGTACCGGTAATATCGTTGGTGCTTCAGGTGCTATTTTATTAGGTGGCCCCGGTGCTATTTTCTGGATGTGGGTTATCGCATTTTTCGGTATGGCAACAATCTATGCCGAGGCTGTATTGGCTCAGGAAACAAGGGAAGTTGACGAAAATGGCGAAATTCACGGCGGTCCCGTATACTACATAAGACGTGCATTTACCGGCGGATTCGGAAAATTCCTTTCTGCATTCTTTGCTATTGCCTGCATACTGGCGCTGGGCTTTATGGGCTCAATGGTACAGTCTAACTCCATTGCAGAAAACTTTGATTCCGCATTCGGAATTGCTCCCTGGATTACAGGTCTTATTCTTGCAGCAATCTGCGTAATCATTTTCATCGGCGGTATTCAGAGAATTGCATCCGTAGCAGAAAAGATCGTTCCCATTATGGCAACATTATTCTTGCTTGGAGGACTTGTAGTTCTCATAACAAACATCAAGGATGTTCCCGGAACCTTCGGTATGATATTTAAGTATGCATTTACCCCTCAGGCTATCATCGGCGGTACCTTCGGTGCGGCTCTTAAAGCAGCTATCAGCCAGGGTGCCAAGAGAGGTCTTTTCTCAAACGAAGCAGGTATGGGTTCTACTCCCCACGCTCACGCAACAGCTAATGTAGAAAAGCCCCATGACCAGGGTGTGGTTGCTATGATAGGTGTGTTTATTGACACATTCGTGGTTTTGACAGTGACAGCTTTGGTTGTAATCACAGTTCTTTATGCAAACGGAAGCACCGCTTGGCAGGAGGTTTCCAAGACCAATGCGATGCAGGTGGCAATGACAGAAGGATTCCCCTCATTCTTAAGCAGTGTAGGCAGCGGATTTGTTGCAGTTTGCCTCTTCTTCTTTGCATTTACAACAATTTTAAGCTGGAACTTCTTCGGTAAAATCAACAGCCAGTATCTTACAAAGAACAGCAAGGTTGGAACCTTAATCTATTCTATAATTGCTGTATGCTTCATATTCTTAGGCTCACTTCTTAAAAACGACCTTGTTTGGGAGCTTACAGACTTCTTTAACTACTTAATGGTACTTCCCAACGTAATTGCACTCTTTGCACTTACAAAGCTTGTAGTTAAAAATTCTAAAAATAAATAAAAATTAAAAGGCGGCAAAAGCCGCCTTTTTTGTTACTGAAAATAATTGACTTTGGCTGAATTATATAGTAAAATATGGGTAAGAATAATTATAAGGAGTGAAGGTAATGTTAGATAAAAAGGTATCGGAATTAATCAATCAGCAGATAAATAAAGAATTATATTCAGCTTATTTGTATCTGGATTTTTCCATTTTCTATGAAGAAGCAGGTCTTTCCGGCTTTGCTAACTGGTATATGATTCAGGCGCAGGAGGAAAGAGACCACGCTATGATTATGCTTAAGTATCTTCAGAATAACGGCGAAAAGGTAACTCTGGAGGAAGTGGCAAAGCCTGATAAGGTTATGAAAGAGCTTATTGATCCTCTTAAGTTCGGTTATGAGCACGAACAGTATGTAACAAGTCTTATAAACGACATTTATGCAGCAGCATATAATGTAAAGGACTTCAGGTCCATGCAGTTTCTGGATTGGTTTGTTAAAGAGCAGTGCGAGGAAGAAAAGAATGCAGACGATATGATTAAAAAGTTCCAGCTTTTCGGCAACGATTCCAAGGGACTTTATTCTCTGGATTCTGAGTATGCAGCAAGAATCTACACAGCACCCTCTTTAGTATTATAAGAAAGGAAGATGTAATTATGAAAAAATATGTTTGCCCCTGTGGATACGTTTACGACCCTGAAACAGGAGATCCCGATTCCGGTATTGCAGCCGGTACAGCATGGGAAGATGTTCCCGAAGACTGGGTTTGCCCCGTTTGCGGACTTGGTAAGGACGCATTTTCCGAAGAATAACAAAATAAAAAATCGGTGAATTTTCACCGATTTTTTTATTTTATTATACTGTGGAAGGCATCAACCCAGAGCCTTGCAAGGATCTCGTGTCCTGCTTCTGTGGGATGAACTCCCTCTCTGGTCCAGAAAGGCTCGGGACAAAGGGAAACAGCCTTATCAAACGCATCCTGAGTAGGAACAAATTTAAGATTATATTTTTCGGCAATTCTTTTGGCTGCAGCAGCTCTTTTTCGAACCTCCGGGTAAAAATAGTCCCAGTTATTTTCGGTTGAGGCTGCTTTAACCAAGAAAGGCTCGATAATCATAATTTTGATATTGGGAAGAGCGGTTAAAACCTCATCTATGAGCATATCATAAATTACCTCATATTTTTCGGCACTGACACCGTTTTTGCTGCCGATTTCGTGCCACACGTCGTTTACGCCGATTAAAATGCTCATTACGTCAGGCTCTAAATTTATAATGTCGGATTTAACTCTGGCGTATAGGTCGATGATTCTGTTTCCGCTGATACCACGGTTCTGAAACTGAAACTTTCCGGGATGGTCATAGTTTAGTCTGCCTGTTACCATCGTGGCATAGCCATGACCCTTCCAGATGTCGTTTTCCTTGCTTCTTGCACAGTCGGTTATGGAGTCGCCCTGAAAAAGAATCTTCATTAAAAATCACCTCGGGGAAATTTTAGCATAAAGGCTTATATTTGTCAATAAAATCGAAAAAAAACTTGACAAAAACCTGATTATATCTTATAATATAATTCGTCAGTTTAATATTTGCTATTATAGCTCAGATGGTAGAGCGCATCCTTGGTAAGGATGAGGTCACCGGTTCAATTCCGGTTAATAGCTCCAGAAAAAGACTTGCCAACAAGCAAGTCTTTTTTATCTATATAAGGAACGGAAAAAGGACACCCATCGGGTGTCCTTTTATTTTTCTTTAATCAGCCTTCAAAGCCTTCAACGTACTTTCTGTTGAATTCAAGAGCCTTAGCCTTTAAGCTTTCTGTGTTTTCTGCAATGTGTGTTGCAACGTCCTTGTTATGAAGAACCATATCGTTTCTGAATGCTACACCGATTGCATGAACGCCTGTATAGAACAGTCTGGGAAGATAATAAGCTTCTGCGTGGTTTTTCTTAAAGAGCTCATAGTCTTCGGGAACCATGTTTTCCTTATATCTTGCATCAGCCTGTACGCTCTTTTCGTTTGTCATATAGCAAGCAAGCATAAATGCACAGGGAAGCTTTTCTTCAGGAATTCCCAAGGGGAAGAGGAAGTGAGAGTCAGTAAGATATACACCGATTTCACCATCCATGTTGGGGAAGTGGATGTATCTTACTACGTCAGAAGTCTCTTCGGAAAGATTGTTCTTCATAAGGTCGGGCATAACTTCGTCTCTCATAATAAGCTGTCTGGTGGAAACAAGTTTGCCGTTGTTGGGGCCGCCAAAGGCTTCATATCTCTTGTCGGACATAAGTGTTCCCCAGAAATTAAGCCATTCGTAGTTTTCGGGGCTGTCATATGTAACGGTAACTTCGCCTGTTTTTGTATCCATGGTGGACATATACATTCCGCCAACGTGAGGTCTTGCCCATGTAGTAGCAGACATTGCACCCAGTGCCTTTGCAGCTGCGTTAAGCTCAAGGTAGGAATCCAGATTCCAGTTGTCTTCAAGATAATACTCATAGGGAGTCTTTAAACCAAGCTCCTTCATCCATGTTTCGTTGTAGGAAAGGTAGAATGTTTCCTGCATGGGAAGTGAGCTTACGCCGTAGTATTCGCCCATCCACTTAGCGCCTTCAACAGTAACTTCGTCAATCATGTCATTGTTCTCATAGTCTATATACTCTGTAATGGGAGTGTATAAACCTTCTGTGAAAGTTAAGGGGAATACGGAGATACCGAAGCAGTACTGAATTTCCCAGGGGTCTCCTGCAACGATGCTTGCAACAAGGTCATCACCAGTTCCGTCGCCGCCGCCAATCATAAAGGAAACCTTAGTGCCATATTCTTCTGTAAACTTTTCTGCACCCTCTGCGAACTCATAGTTTAAGGGGTCATCGTTGAAAAGTCTGTAGCCTGCAACACGGATTTCCATGTCGCCCCAGTCTTCTGTGTTGAATGTTACGCCTTTGGAGCAACCAACCAAAGCTGCAACAAGACCTAAGCATACAACAAGTGCCAATAATCTTTTTGTCATATAAAACCCTCCAAAAATTTTTTTGTGCCAATGAAGCACATTTTCCAGTGTATTATATCATATTTTTTCAAAAAGTAAAGAAAAAGTTTGAAAATTTATTGATTTTTGTGCAAATATTGATATACACTTTCCCCTGCGGTTTTTCCTGCAACCTTTATAAGCTCTTCTCTGGATGCCTCTTTCATTTTATTTACCGATTTAAATGTTTTTATAAGCTTTTCGTACCTTGCTTTTCCTACACCGTTTAAGGACAAAAGGGGGCTTTTAACCATGGATTTTTGGGACAGGCGCCTGTGATAGCCGATGGCAAGGCGGTGAACCGAATCCTGAATGGCACTTATAAGCCTGAAGGAAGCACTTTGAGGGTTTATCGCTATTTCTCCTTTTTCTGAAACAAGACCTCTCGTTCTGTGCTTTTCATCCTTTACCATACCGAAAACGGGAATGGAAAGACCTATTTCTGAAAGGACCCTTTTTGCCAGATTGGTCTGCCCCAATCCTCCGTCCATTAAGATGAGGTCGGGAAGAAGAGCGAACTTAACCGCATCTTCCTCCATTTCCCCTTTTTCTATTTTTTCATATTCCTTTAAGGCGTGTGCAAAGCGTCGGGTAAGAACTTCGTAAAGGGAGGCGTAGTCATCTCCGCCCACACCGCTTTTGATTTTGAAAAGACGGCTGTCCTTTTTGGAATATTTACCGTCCTGGAAAACTGCCATAGCACCTACGGCATCTGTTCCTGCACTGTGAGAAATGTCATAGGCTTCGATTCTTAAGGGGGGATTTTCCATGCCTAAAAGCTTTCCTAAATCTCCTGCGGCGCCTTTTCTTAAAGACATTTTCTGCCGCTGTTCAAAAATATCATTGAGGCTTTTTTTAGCATTTTGCTTTGCCATCGCTGCAAGCTCGTGAAACTTACCTCTGACCGCTTTTCTGACAGTTACCCTGCTTCCTTTAACAGAGGAAAGGTGTTCCTCTAACATAGCTGTCTCTTCGGCATCGTCAGAAAGAACAATTAGCTTCGGAATTTCCACGTTTTCCTTGTTGTAATACTGGGAAAGAAACTCCTCCATGAGAATTTTGTCATCTATGCCGCTGGCTCCCTCAAAGGAAAAAATCTCTCTGCCCGTCATTTTCCCGTCTCTTATATAAAGCACACAGAAAGCCACATCATTGTCTCTGGCGGCAAAGGCAAAAACGTCTGCTTCGGCATTTTTCAAAATGGTTACACTTTGCTTTTCTGACACATGCTTTATGGAATTTATCTTATCCCTTAAGGAAGCGGCCCTTTCAAAGTGAAGTTTATCTGCCGCTTCGTTCATTTCTTCGGTCAGGCGAAAGATAAGACTTTTGTGCTTGCCCTTTATAAATAAAGCCGCCTCGCGGATGGTCTTTTCGTATTCCTCACGGCTTATTTTACCCGTACAGAGTCCCATGCATCGTCCCATGGAAAAATAAAGGCAAGGCCTTTCCTTTCCGAAATCCTTCGGGAAATTTTTGTGGCACTGTGGGAGAGCAAAAATTCTTTTGGTAACATCTATAAGCTCCCGACAGAAAAATGCACTTGTATAAGGCCCGAAATATTCCGCCCCGTCATTTTGGACTTTTCTGGTGAACTCTATTTCAGGGTAGGGAGCTTTTGTAATTTTAATGAAAGGATAGGTTTTATCGTCTTTTAATAATATGTTATAGAAAGGTCTGTGTTCTTTGATAAGGTTGCATTCTAAAACAAAAGCTTCTCTTTCCGTGGCGGTTATAATAAATTCGAAATCGGAGATGTTCATAACCATTGCCGAAACCTTCGGGGAGTGATTTGCACTTTCGTGAAAATACTGTCTCACACGATTTTTTAATACTTTGGCTTTTCCTACATAAATAATTTTCCCGTCCTTATTTTTCATAAGATAAACCCCTGGCTTTTCGGGCAGAAGATTGAGCTTTTCCTTTAAATTCACAGAAACCACCTCTCTTTATCAAAAAAGGACGACCACCAGGTCGCCCTTTCATATATTACTCAATTACTCAAAATTTGATTCGATGAGTGCAACCAGTGCATCAACGGCAGCAACTTCGTTTTCGCCAACTGCGGAAATCTTTATGGAAGAACCTCTTGTAATACCCAGGGAAAGAACTCCCAATAAGCTCTTGGCATTAACTTCTCTCTCATCCTTTATAACCTTGATTTCTTCTTTGAAATCATTTGCTTTCTGAATAAAATATGTTGCCGGTCTTGCATGGAGGCCAACCTGATTTTTAATCACAACTTCTTTAGAATACATAAAAAAACCTCTCTTATGAGCAGAATAGTAGATTATATAAGACTATTATACAACTTTTAAAAGTTTCTTTCAACTGTCGTTTTTCATAACATAAAACGCTTTTGGGGATGAAAACTTATACAAAATACCCAATAAAGCTTATATTCCAAGCTTTTTTATTACATTTTTTTCAAGCTTTCTCTTGAAGTGAACAAATGCTCCTTCGCCCCCGATTTTAATGGGGCTCACATATATTGTATGAAGGCCCAAAAGATTGGCTCCCAAAATATCGCTGTAAAACTGGTCGCCAATGGCGGCAACCTCTTTCTTTTTTAATCCGGTTTTTTTAAGCATCCTTCTGTATGCAAAGGTTAAAGGCTTTGCTGAACGGTGGGAGGATAAAAATCCGTCCTCATTAAATCGGGAAACTCTGTCCTTGTTATTATTGGAAATAAGGCAGATAATAATACCGGATTTTTTTAAAGAATCGAAAAATCTTTTAGCTCTCTCATCGGGCTTTTCTGTATGGGGATCAACAAGGGTGTTATCTATATCGAGAAAAACCCCTTTTATTCCTTTTTCCTTGAAAAATTCTCCCGAAAGGTCATCTATTGAACTGAAAATTTCATCGGGTATAAGGTACTTATTCATAAAAATCCTCCTGAAAAAATGGGCAAAATCACAAAAAAAGCTATTTTGTCGTTTGTTTCATTGACTTTTGACAAATGTGGTCTTATAATGAAAGTATAATACGATTATGAAGGTGAAACCATGTTATTTTCGCAAAAACTCAAAAAAATAATGGCGGAGAAAAAGCTTACGACCTATTCCATACAGAAAGCCACGGGCATTTCTCAGGGAAATGTTGACTCCTGGCTCAAAGGCCGTTCCAAGCCCAGGAATGTAAACTTAAACAAGCTCTGCACATTTTTAGAGGTTCCTGTGGAATATTTTACCAAGGATCCTCCGAAGGAGACAAATCAGACTTTGCATAAAAGAATAACCAAGCGTCAGGCATCCAATTTGAGACAGAGCATCTGCAACATGGTAAATGACAAGGTGGCCCCCGGTGATCTTGTGCTGCTTGAAAGAATTGTAAAAAGCTTTATCGAATAGTATTATAGCACAAAAGGATAAAACTTTCAAGTGAAAAAGGATGAGTGATTTTGTTCGGGAGAGATTGGGACATTTTATTGGGAGCTGATATCAGAGCTTTACCTCTGCCTATAAGTGCCACGCTGGATTATCTTAATATAAAGCACATAAAGTACAGTCTTTATGACCAGCTTCTTGATGAGGAGACATTTTCAAGATATTCTGGAAATGATGCATTTACCTATAAAAGAGAAAAAGATTTTGTCATATTTTATAACGATAAATTAAGTCAGAGCAACTTAAGAATAGCTCTGCTTCATGAAGTGGGGCATATCGTAATGGGACACACGGAATTTCCCAACGACAGCTTCGACGGAAAATTTACCACCTTTAACGTTCTTTCAGAAAAGGAATGGGATGTGGTGGAGGACTCGGCATATAATTTTGCATTGAAGCTTTTATCTCCCGCATCGGTTTTGTGGGCACTTAAAATAAAAACTGCCCACGAAATTGAAGAGCTTTGCGATATTCCGAAAAAATTCGCCAAAAAGAGAAATGAGCGGATGAAGGAGCTTTATCAGAGGGAAAAGGTGTTTTTGGCAACCAAAGGGAAAACCTGCTTTTTGCAAAGCCCCAGGGAAAGAGCGGTTTATGAAAACTTCAGGGAATTTATAGAGGAACATAAAAAGTAAGGGAAGTATCCCTTACTTTTCTTGACTTTATTTGATTTTCGTGGTATTATATTTATGCGGTAGGGCTCGTTTTTTCGGACCTTATTGCCCCAACTATTTACTGACCTTGGAGCATAAGCTTAGGGGAAAGGCTTTAAAAGATAAGTCTTTCCTTATGCCGAGGCATAAGGAATTTTTATTTGAAAGGGTGTTTTTATGAATTTTTTGGAAAAATATAAAGAGGATTTCAGGCCCTACGACGAAATGGAGAAGGACTTTATTGATGACAATCTGATATGGGAAAAATTAAACGCTCATGAAAATCCGTCTAAAGAGGAAGTCAGAAGGGTCCTTAAAAAGGCTGACAAATGTGTAAGGTTAGAGCCTGATGAAATGGCAATTTTAATCCAGAACAAGGATCCTGAAACCATAGGTGAAATGTTTGCTCTGGCAAACAAGCTTAAAAACGAGGTTTACGGGGACAGAATAGTGTTCTTCGCACCCTTATATTTAAGTGATGAGTGTGCCAATAACTGTACTTACTGCGGATTTCGTTCCTCAAATAGCTCCATGCATAGGAAAACCCTTACCATGGATGAGATTGAAGAAGAAGTTAAAATCATGATTGACGAAGGTCAGAAGCGTACCATTTTGGTATATGGCGAATCGCCTCATACCGAGGTTTCATACATGGTGGACAGCATAAAAAAGGTTTATGCCACGAAAACGAAAAACGGAGAAATCCGCCGTGCCAATATAAATGCAGCGCCCTTAAGGGTGGAGGAGCTTAAAAAGCTCAAGGAAGCGGGGATAGGAACATTCCAGGTTTTCCAGGAAACCTATCATCATGAAACTTATAAAAAGGTGCATCCCGAGGGAACAATAAAAGGGCATTACCGCTGGAGACTTTACGCAATGGACAGAGCTCAGGAGGCGGGGGTTGACGATTGCGGACTTGGTGTTCTTTTCGGTCTTTACGACTGGCGTTTTGAGCTTATGGGTCTTATGTATCACACTATTCATTTAGAGGAAACCTTCGGGGGAGTAGGGCCTCACACCATTTCCTTCCCGAGAATAACTCCCGCAAAGGATACGCCCTATGCGGAAAATCCCGAATATCAGGTGTCTGACGAAGACTTCAAAAAGCTGGTTGCCATTTTAAGACTTTCCATTCCTTATACGGGACTTATATGTACAGCCAGGGAAAATGACGAGGTGAGAAGCGAGGTATTAAATTACGGCGTTTCCCAGATAGATGCGGGCACGAGAATTGGCGTAGGGGCATATTCCAAGTCCAAGAAAGCCAATTCCATGGCGGAAAAAGAACAGTTTACAATAAATGATTCAAGAAGTCTTGATGACGTGGTATATGAAATGTGCGAAAGAGGGTCAATTCCTTCTTTCTGTACCGCCTGCTACAGAGCAGGAAGAACAGGCGAGCAATTTATGAAGGTGGCAAAGAGTAAGTTCGTGCACAATTTCTGTATTCCCAATGCAATTTTGACGTTTACTGAATATCTTATAGATTATGCCTCACCAAGGACCAGAGAAATAGGGGAAAAGGTCATAGCTGAGCATATGAAACTCTTTTCGGGAACTCCCATGGAAAAGAAAATAGAAGATATGGTAAACAGAATCAAAAACGGCGAAAGAGATTTGAGATTGTAACAAAAAAGCGGTTGAGTTTTGTGGTGGCCACAAAACTCAACCGCCTTTTATTATTATAAATCACTTGCCTCCGTGCTGATAAGCCATTTTCCGTCCTTTTTTACAACAACAATTTCCAAGCTGTCTGTTGTGGTGGGAATTTCCATTTCTTCTAAGGCATCTCCCATGAGAGAAAAAATCTCGGGCATAACAGCATCGAAAATTTCCTCTTGGGAACTGTTAAAGGTTATTACTCCTGCTTCTACAAGCTCCAGGGCAAGATTAACAATTACATCCTGGTCAAATTTTTCCGTGAGAAGCTCTTCATAATCTGTATTTTCATCGGGATATGTGAAATCCACAATAAAGGAAAAGCCCTCATCTTTTTTTGCGGTTTCCTTGATTTCATAGGACATAGCAGAGGTAGCCCTATCAATAGCAATGTCGATAATGGTTTCAAAGCCGTCGGAATATTTCTCGAGTTCTGCGGGTATGTTTTCGTAAATCTTTTCCGGGCTCAAGCCTTCAAAAGCCTCATCCAATACGGAAGCATCGTCAACGTATGCCTTCGCTCCTTCTATGTCCAGGGCTACAACGCAGTCAAAAAAGCCTTCCAGTGATTTTCTTGCCTCGTCCTCTCCGATGCCTGAGCAGGAAACTAAAGTTGCAAGAAGCAATAATGCAAGAAGTAATGATAAAATCTTTTTCATAATTTTCTCTCCTTTATATTTTATAACATCAGTATACTACAATTTACACAAAAAGACAAGACCTATTATAGGTCTTGTCTTTCGTCTTGTCTCAAAATCAGAAATATCTCTTGAGTAATCCCTCAAGACCTCTACCGTGTCGAGCTTCGTCCTTTGCCATTTCGTGAACGGTGTCATGGATAGCGTCAAGGCCGTTTTTCTTAGCACAGGAAGCTAAGTCGAATTTACCCTGGGTTGCACCGTATTCACAGTCAACTCTCCACTTTAAGTTATCCTTTGTGGTAGCTTTCATGTTAGGCTCTAAATCCTCACCTAAGAGCTCTGCAAACTTTGCAGCGTGCTCTGCTTCTTCAAAAGCAGCCTTTTCCCAGTAAAGACCGATTTCGGGATAGCCCTCTCTGTGAGCTATTCTTGCCATGCAAAGGTACATACCTACCTCTGCACATTCGCCGTTGAAGTTAGCCATAAGCTGTTCAAAGATATATTTCTTATCTTCCTCAGATATATCGGGGTTGTTTTTTACTGTCTTTGCATAAATGCCGTATTCATGCTCTGCCGCTAAAGCTGCGCCTTCTTCCATAACCTTGAACTTTTCTGTAGGAACCTTACATACGGGGCACTTTTCGGGAGCGGAATCTCCCTCGTGAACATAACCACAAACTGAACATACAAACTTTGCCATAAAAATTACCTCTTTCTTTATATTATTATTTCATTTTATTTTTTGCAATCGGGGCAGATGCCTCGAAAACTTACGGTGTAATCTGTTACCTCAAAGGGGGCATCTTTTATGATGCCGTCAACCGGGAGGCGGATGAAATCTGTGGGGATATCAAAAATTTTCATACATTCCGTGCAAGAAAGGTGAAAATGGGGGGAAGAGTTTCCGTCATAATGAGCGGTTTTTTCCTGGCCTTCGATTTTTTGTATAATTCCCTTGCTTGCCAGCTGCTCTAAATTTCTGTAAACAGTGGCAAGAGAAAGCTCGGGGATTTCATCTTTAAGGGACATATAAATCCACTCGGCGGTAGGATGACAAGTAACACTTCTCAAAAGCTCGAGTATTCTGTTTCGTTTAATACTGTTTCGTGTATTCACATTGTCCTCCTTTCTAATAATGATAATCATTATCGTTATTGTTAATATAACACACCAAAAGAAATTTGTCAACAGTTTTTTGAAAAAAATTTAAAATAGAGCAAAAAAACAAAGAAATGAGAGCAAGTTGACAAAAAAACAAAGGAAATTGCAAGAAAATGGTGATATAATAAGCCTGTGAAACGGAGGTAGTAAAAATGAAAGTGGAAAACAACGTAGCTACAGATGTTAAAATAGCATACATAGGCGGCGGTTCAAGAGGCTGGGCGTGGGGTCTTATGAGCGACCTTGCATCCACCGATGCCATGAGCGGAGATGTATATCTTTATGATATTGATTTTGAAGCTGCTTATGCCAATGAAATAATAGGAAACAAATACAACGATGCGGAGGGGGCTAAATCCAAGTGGAACTATCATGCCACTAAGACAATAGATGAAGCTCTTAAGGATGCAAATTTTGTTGTAATATCAATTCTTCCCGGAACCTTTGATGAAATGGAGTCGGACGTACACGCTCCCGAAAAGTACGGAATTTATCAGCCCGTAGGCGATACAACGGGTCCAGGCGGTGTGATAAGAGCGCTCCGCACAATTCCTATGTTTGAGGTTATAGGAAAGGCAATAAAAGAAAACTGTCCCGATGCATGGGTAATAAACTACACAAATCCCATGGCGGTTTGTGTAAATACATTGTACAGAACTTTCCCTGAAATCAAGGCGTTCGGATGCTGCCATGAGGTTTTCGGAACACAGAGCCTCCTTATAAGAGCGCTTAAAGAGGAAACAGGAATTTCCGCTATAAGAGAAGAAATCAATGTAAACGTTATTGGTGTAAACCACTTTACATGGCTCAACTCCGCAAAGTATAAGGAACTTGACCTTATGCCCATATACAGAAGATTCTGTGAGAAAAACATTGACAAGGGTCTTGCTGAAAACAGTGATGTAAACTGGATTAACAAGCAGTGGCTCACAAAGGACAAGGTGAAGATGGACCTTTTCTTGAGATACGGCGTTATTGCTGCGGCAGGGGACCGTCATCTGGCAGAATTCTGCGAAGGAGCATGGTATCTTAAGGACCCCGAAATGGTGGAGAAAAAGTGGAATTTCGGTCTTACCAGCGTTAAATGGAGAAAGTACGACCTGGAGAACAGACTTGCCAAGTCCAAGAGACTTTTGAGCGGCGAGGAAAAGGTTGTAATTAAAAATACAGGAGAAGAAGGCGTAAATCAGATGAAAGCCCTTCTTGGTATAAGTCCTCTGGTTACAAACGTAAACGTTCCTAACAAGGGACAGATTCCCAATCTTCCCATGGGTGCGGTTGTGGAAACAAACTCCGTTTTCCGTGCGGATGAAGTAAGACCCGTATTTGCAGGTGAAATTCCTCAGAATATCTATACACTTATAGCAAGAAATGCAGGGGCACAGATGCAGATTGTGGAGGCAGGTATTACAAGAAACGTAAATCTTGCTTTTGATGCTTTTGTAAATGACCCGCTTATGACACTTCCTCTGGCTGAAGCAAGAAAGCTCTTTGATGAGATGATTGAAAATACAAAAAAATATCTCACAATGTATAATATATAATAAGGTAGGGATTTATATTTTGAAAGGCTTCGCAAAACTTTGCGAAGCTTTTTAAAATTATCTTGACAAAGGGTAACTTTGGTTATATAATAGAAGCGATACCTTGTAAGGTTTTGCTAATTTTTAAGGAGTGATTAATGATGAAAAAATCTATAGCAATCCTTTTAACTGTACTTATGGTTATTGGTATGGTTGGAAGCGTAAGTGCGGTAACCGTCGGCAGTCTGATTGCAGAAGGCATTACAATCAACTGTAGTGTTGAAACCGACATTATGGTAAGAAAGGCAGGCACAACAAAGTATAATAAAACCACAGAGCTTAATGCTACACAGGCATCCGGCGGAAATTACTTTGATTTCAGTGCAGTTGTTGATCTTGCCAACGTAAAGACAAAATTCAACAACACAAAGGCACTTATGGAGAAAAAAATAGACAAGGCTGTTGAAAACAGTGATGCATTGGATAAGGCAGCTTTGAAGGCTGAATATATGGCAGCTCTTGACCTTCTTGTAATTGAAGGCTATTTTGATATTACTATAGCATATGATGATGGCCTGATTATGCCCGAAACGATGACACACGATATGTTAGTGGCTGATGAAGAGCTCTTCACATGGGACGTTCCTTCCGATAACGGAGAAGGAACCATCACTTTGAGAGTTAATGTTGCAGAAGGTGTTACTGTAGCTATGGCGGCAGCTGAGCTTTTCTCAAACAACCTTGTGATGACTTGCGAAGATGTCAAAGTTGAAGAATTGGGCGAATATACAATCTCCGGTACATTCTCCGGCGCTACCAATATAGTTGAAGGCGGAGTTACACTTTCTGATGCTACTTATGTGGCAGTTCAGGATTCTTCCGATGCTGACGGAGCTCTTTCTGCTACAGTAAAGGTTATAGAATCTTCAGGCTCCAGCACATCTTCCAGAGAAGAAAGACCTGCGTCTACAACAACTCCTCCCGCAACAGAAGACAAGGAAACAGTTTCCACTTCTGTTACAGGCTCTACCGCAACAGTAACCAAGGTTAATACAGAAAAGGTAGAAGAAGGCTCAAGCGTTGCAGTTGACACAACTGCTTCCGGCAAGAAGGTTACAACAGTTAAGATTTCTGCACCTTTAGCAGAAGATATTGCCGATAAGAAGGCTGGCCTTGAGGTTGCCCTTGACGGAGCAGAGGTTGCAATTGATGCAGAAGCTCTTGCTGAAATGACAAAGGACGCTAAGGCTACAGATAAACTTGAAATTTCTGTAAAAGCTGACGGCGATGAGATTGATGTTACATTAACTATGGGTAATGAAGATGTTGCTTCCAAGGCTAAGATAACAGTTGATTATAAGGTTCCTGAAGGCAAGGTTGCAAATACACTTGAAGTTGTTGACGAAAAAGGAAATACCGTTCCTGCAACTTACGATGCTGAGACAGGCAAGCTTACAATTGAAGCAGTAAGCGGAGAATATAAGGTTGTTACAGCTTCTGTAGAAAATGTAATCATTCTTACAATCGGTGAAGAAGAGGCGCTTGTTTACGGTGAAGAAAAGACAAACGATGTTGCTCCCAAAATCACCAAGGACCGCACAATGCTTCCCATAAGATTCGTTGCAGAGAACCTGGGCGCTAAGGTTTCATGGGATGAAGAAACCAGAACAGTTACAATCAACGACGGCGCAACCGAAATTAAGCTTACAATCGATTCCGATGTGGCTTTAGTAAACGGAGAAGAGGTTAAGCTTGATTCCGAAGCTCATATTGAAAATGACAGAACCTACATTCCTGTTCGTTTCGTAGCAGAAAGCCTTAAAGCGAAGGTATTCTGGAACGAAAAGACACAAGAGGTTACAATTTCCAGATAACGTGAGATTAAACCCGAGTGGTTTTAAGCCACTCGGGTTTTTCTTCTGTAAGGATATTCGGCAAAATCTACCAAAGGAAAATGTAAGCGCCGAAAAATAATAATTTAAATTTTCGTAAAAAAACTATTGCTTTTTTAGAAAATGTGTGATAAAATGTATTTTGCTTAAAAATACAAAGGACGAAAGTGATCAACCGTTCAGGATTATTTGAAGTTCTAACCCAAATGTATTAAATTCATGCTTTGGAGGTGAAACTAATGCCCAATATTAAATCGGCAAAGAAGAGAGTTCTTGTTATAAGCAAGAAGACACTCAGAAATCAGATGATTAAGTCTGCTATCCATACTGCACTTAAGAAGGCAGATGCTGCCATCGTTGCAGGAGATAAGGAAGCTGCTACAGCTGCAGTTACTTACGCAGTTAAGAAAATGGATCAGGCTGTTGCAAAAGGCGTTTTCCACAAGAACACAATCGCAAGAAAGAAAGCAGCTCTTGCAAAGCGTTTCAACAAAATGGCGTAAGTTCTTTAATAAAAATAAATTAAGTCAGTTTCCCACTGTACGATTTGTAACAAAAATCTACTAAACGTAGATTTTTTTGTTGTGTAGGAAAACAGAAGATAAAAGCCCCGTATATATCGGGCTTTTCCATACAAAGGAGTGAAACCCCATGAGAAGACTTTTTACATCCGAATCAGTTACCGAAGGACATCCTGATAAATTGTGCGACCTTATATCGGATACCGTTCTTGATGCCTATCTGGAAAAGGATCCTGATTCCAGAGTTGCCTGTGAAACCACAGCCTCAACAGGTCTGATTACGCTGATGGGAGAAATTACAAGTAAGGCTGTAATAGATGTTCAGCCTTTGGTCAGAGCAGCCATAAAAGAAGTGGGTTATACCGATTCTGCCATGGGCTTTGATGCGGATACCTGCTCTGTTATGAACTCTATCCACGGTCAGTCTCCTGATATAGCCATGGGCGTGGGTGATAACAATGACGAAAACAGCGGGGCGGGAGACCAGGGACTTATTTTCGGTTACGCTTGCTCTGAAACTGAAAGCTTAATGCCCCTTCCCATTTATCTTGCTCATAAGTTATCCAAGAGACTTACTGATGTCAGAAAAGAAGGAATTCTTACATACCTCCGTCCTGACGGCAAAACACAGGTAACAGTAGAGTATGATGAATTTGATAATCCCAAGAGAATAGATACAATTGTTGTTTCTACTCAGCATTCGGAAGATGTAACCTTGGAAACCATAAAGAAAGACATAAAAAAATATGTCATTGAGCCTGTCATTGAAAAGGGTATGATTGACGAGGACACGAAATATTTCATCAATCCCACAGGTCGTTTTGTAATAGGCGGACCCTATGGTGATTCGGGACTTACAGGAAGAAAGATTATCGTGGATACCTACGGAGGATATGCACGCCATGGCGGTGGCGCTTTCTCGGGAAAGGACCCCTCCAAGGTTGACAGAAGTGCTGCATACATGGCAAGATACGTTGCCAAGAATTTAGTTGCGGCAGGTCTTTGCTCCAAGTGCGAAATACAGCTTGCCTATGCCATCGGCGTGGCGGAGCCTGTTTCTGTAAGAGTTGATACCTTTGGGACGGGAGTTCTTTCGGAAGATAAGATAGAAGAAATCGTAATGAACAATTTCGATTTAAGACCTTACGGTATTATAAAGACCTTGAATTTAAGAACACCCATATATAAGAAAACATCCAACTACGGACATATGGGCAAAGAGGGACTTCCCTGGGAAAAGACAGACAAGGCAGAGCTTCTTAAAAAAGCTGCAAATATTTAAGCTGATGCACCGGAAAGCGAAAAAAGTCGTTTTTCGGTGCATTAAATTTTATTTTTCACTTGACAAAGAAATGGTTATGAATTATACTGTTTTTAGTGTTTTAAATATTGAACGGAGGAAAAACAGTGCCGATATCCGATTATGAAAGTCTTAAAGATGAGGAGCTTCTTGTAAAGAGTCGCTCGGGTGATAATCAGGCTCTGGATTTGCTTATTTCAAGGTACATCGGACTGGTAAGACAGAAAGCATTCCGCTTTTTTTTAGTGGGTGCGGATAAGGAAGATTTAATTCAGGAAGGGTTAATCGGACTTTTCAAAGCAACGAGAGACTATAAGATAGAGCTTAATGTTCCCTTCAAAAGCTTTGCTGAAACCTGTATAAAGCGTCAGCTTGCTACGGCAATAAAAGCAGCAACACGTCTTAAGCACAGCCCCTTAAATAACTCCGTTTCCTTAAGTCAGCCTCTTTTTGAAGAAGAAAGCGATGCTGAGCTTATAGATATGATTTTTGAAAACTCAGTCCCCAATCCCGAGGAAATTTTAATAAATAAAGAGCGCTTCGGTCATATGGGGGAGAAAATAAAGGACCATTTAAGTAAGTTTGAGCTTAAGGTTCTGGGGTACTATTTAGAGGGGATATCCTATCAGGAAATCGCCGTATATCTTAAAAAACCCGCTAAAGCCATAGATAATGCACTTCAGAGAATTCGCCACAAGGTGGAGAATATTTCGAAAGAGCGCAATTGATTTTGTAATATGCCCTACTGTGAAAGCAGGGGACCGGTGCAACTCCGGTCGGGGTTAAATTTATACTATTTTTTTCAAAGTGAGGAGATCAAACATGTACCAGGACAAGACATTGGTATGCAAGGATTGCGGAAACGAATTTGTTTTCACAGCCGGCGAACAGGAATTTTATGCAGAGAAAGGTTTTCAGAATGAGCCTCAGCGTTGCAAGGATTGCAGAGCTGCTAAGAAGGCTTCCATGAGAGAAAACAGAGAGATGTACACAGCTACTTGTGCAGCTTGTGGTCAGGAAGCAAAGGTGCCCTTTGTTCCCAAGAACGACAAGCCTGTATACTGCAGTGAGTGCTTCGCTAACCGTAAGGCTGAATAATTTTGCTGATAAAAGGGACTTGAAAGTCCCTTTTTTGTTTGTATAAAAAAGGAAGTAAACTTTCGTTTACTTCCTTTTGCTTTAATTAAACATTCCCTCAGCGCCCTTTTTGGAAAACATGCGGGCAACGGATTTTCTTAAGGTTAAATTTTCGGGAGAGGTAAGGTGGGGGTCTTTTTTAAGAACAAAATCCGCATAATTGCTGGCAGAATTAAGAATATCGGAGTGAGTTACAATATCGCCGATTTTCATTTCCGGAAGTCCGTGCTGTCTGGTACCGAAAATTTCACCTGGACCACGAAGCTCCAGGTCCTTCTGGGCAATTACAAAGCCATCGGTGGTTTTTGCCATTATGTCCATTCTCTCCCTGGTTTCGGAATTTTTGCTGTCGCAGAAAAGGACACAAAAGCTCTGGTCTTTTCCACGTCCCACACGTCCTCTTAACTGATGGAGCTGAGCAAGGCCGAAACGCTCGGCATTTTCCACCACCATAAGCGTGGCGTTGGGAATATTGACCCCTACTTCAATAACGGTGGTGGAAACGAGAATTTTTATATCTCCTGAAACGAAGGAAGACATAACCTCATCTTTTTCAATGCTTTTCATTTTTCCGTGAACAATACCTATTGGGATTTGGGGGAAAATATCGGTTTTTAAGCTTTCGGCAAATTCTAAAACTGATTTTAGTTCCATAGAATCGCTTTCCTCCACCATGGGACAAACTATATAAACCTGATGGCCCTCCTCCACGTTGTTTTTTATAAAGGAATAAATCCTCTGGCGGTAGGATTCATCCACCACATAGGTTTTGACGGGAATTCTGCCCGGAGGAAGCTTATCTATAATGGAAATATTCAAATCGCTGTATAATATAAGGGCTAAAGTTCTGGGAATGGGAGTGGCTGTCATAACCAGTATATGTGGGGAAGCATTGCTTTTTTGGGCAAGAGCAGCCCTTTGCTTCACGCCAAATCTGTGTTGCTCGTCGGTTATAACCAAAGTAAGGTCGGAAAATTCCACATCCTCTGAGAAAAGAGCATGAGTTCCCACGGCTATTTTAATTTCTCCGTTTTTTAATTTTTCGATAATTTCCCGTCTTTCCTTAGGCTTGGTGCTTCCCGACAAGAGACATAAGGGAATATCCGGGAGCATTTCCTTTAAGGATGTAAAATGCTGACGGGCCAAAAGCTCTGTAGGAGCCATCATTACACCCTGATGACCGTTTTTATAAGTGAGATATAAGGCTGCGGCGGCAACTGCGGTTTTGCCGCTTCCAACATCACCCTGAACCAGACGGTTCATGGGGGATTTTAATGAAAGGTCTCCTGCAATTTCTGAGCAAACCCTTTTTTGCGCATCGGTCAATTCAAAGGGGAGGTTTTTAAGAAAGGGGGAAAAATCCGTATTTCCATAAGGAATTCCCAAAAGGGATTTTCTTCTGCCGGACAAAAGGCGCATACCCATATTGAAAAGGAAAAATTCCTCAAAAATCAGTCTTTCACGGGCTTTTGAAAAGGCATTTGAGTCTTTGGGAAAATGAATGTTTGAAAGAGCATCAGAAAGGGAGCATAAAGACAAATCCTTTTTAAGATACTCAGGGATTGTTTCCTCGATTTCGGGAAGACAAAGGTCTAAAACCTTTTTTGCCACACTTTGCAGTGTCTTTTGGGAAAGGCCGTAGGTGGTGTTATAAACAGGAACAATTCTCCCGGTGGAAAGAGCCTTATCTGCCTTTTCATATACGGGAGTTATAATTTCCTTTTTGCCGTAGGACACCTTTATCTGCCCGAAAAAATTATAGGTAGCACCAACGGTAAAATTTTTCATTATGTATTTGTTGTTATACCACACTGCATTTATAAAGCCTGAATCATCTCTTAAAATTACTGTGTAAACAGAGAAATTTTTCTTAATCCTTTTTACCTCAGGCTGAGAAAAAACAGTGGCTTTTATAAGGCAGGACATTCCGTCTTTCACTTCTGCGATTTTTTTGATTTCCGAGCGGTCCTCATTTCTGAACGGGAAGTGATAAAGCATATCCCTGAGTGTGAAAATGCCAAGCTTTTCCAAACTTTTGGAAGTGGCTTGTCCAACCCCTTTAAGAGTGGTGATTTTTTCATCTAACATAAAATCTTCCTTTTATAAAGGCACTGTAATACTCTGTATCACAGTGCCGTAAAGTTTATTCTGCTGATAAAATATATGAATATACGGGCTGGTTTCCTTTATAAAGGGAAACATCACAGTCGGAAAATTTAAGCTCGGCATATTCTCTTAAGGAGTCTGCCTCCGCCTCATCTAAATCCTCACCGTATATAATGGTAATAAGCTCGCTGTCTTCGGTAACCATTCTGTTCAATATGTCCTTGGCGGTTTCTGTTGCATCACTGCCAACGGAAACAATTTCCTTTTCAATCATGCCTAAAATATCACCGTCATGAATTTCCAGGTCGTCCAAGGTGGTATCCCTTACAGCATGGGTAATAAGACCGGTGGTAACATTTTTGGCAGCATCCGTCATGGCATCTTTGAGAGCTTCCCCATCCGACTGGGCATCAAAGGAAACCATGGCGCTTATACCCTGTGGAATGGATTTTGTGGGAACTACAAAAATGTTTTTCTCTGAAATTTCTGCCGCCTGCTGGGCTGCCATAATGATATTTTTGTTATTGGGAAGGACAAAAATGTTTTCCGCATCAATGTTTTCGATTGCAGACAATATATCCTCTGTACTGGGATTCATAGTCTGACCTCCCGAAATGACAAAGGCGCCCAGATCTTTGAATAACTGCTCAACTCCGCTGCCTGCAGCCACAGAAATTGCGGCATTTTTCAAGCTGACGGAAGAAGCAGTTGAAGGAGGAGCTACTATCTCCTCTTTTTTAATTTCCTCGGAAGGCTCATTTTCCTTTTCCAAAATTTCCGAATGCTGTTTTTTCATATTTTCAATTTTTACTGTTGCCAGCTGACCTAATTTAACAGCATACTCAAGCACAAAGCCCGGATTGTTGGTGTGAATGTGAACCTTTACAATATCATCATCGTCAATTACAACCATGGAGTCTCCGATTTTGCGGATAGCCTCTTTCATTTTGTCCGCACTTAAATCGGGAGAGGATTTTTCTATAATAAATTCTGTGCAATAGCAGAATTTAATGTCGTCTGTATTTATTGTAGCCTGGGCGGAAGCGGGCTTTCCAACTTCCTTTGCTTCCTCAGAAAGAGCGATAACCTCGCCGTTTTTAAGATAGTAAAGCATACCCTCGAAAATGACCATAAGACCTTTTCCGCCGGCATCCACAACGTTTGCCTTTGTAAGGGCGGGAAGCATTTCCCTGGTTTTTTCAAGCATCTTGTTTCCTTCGGCAACTACCAATTCAAAAAACTCCGTAAAGTCTTCCTTGTCAGAACATGCCAAAGAGGCATCCGCCATGGCACGGATAACCGTAAGAATAGTTCCCTCAGTAGGCTTCATAACCGCACGGTAAGCACTGTCGCAGCCTTCCTTTAAGCATCTTGCGAAATCCTTGGGAGAAACCTCCTTTTTGCCCTTGGAGGAGGTGGAAATTCCTCTCATAATCTGGGAAAGAATAACACCCGAGTTGCCTCTTGCACCTCTTAAGGTAAAGGAGGAAGCGCTTTGAGCTACCGAATCAAAGCTGCTGCTGTCATAGGGAATATTATCTGCTGCATTTTTGAATGTCAGGGACATATTTGTTCCCGTATCTCCGTCAGGAACGGGGAAAACATTCAAAGCGTCAACAGGACCTTTATTATTGAGTAAATTATTTGCACCGGATTTTATCATTAAGGCAAAAACCGGAGCAGAAAGATTTTGTATCATTATGTTTGCTCCTTATCAGTTATTTGCCCTTATGGACTCCACACAAATAGTAACATCGGAAACTGAAAATTCAGTCATTTTTGAAACCTGATAACGCACATTGTGAGTAATGCTTTCGCAAATTGCCGAAATGTTGAGGCCGTACTGTGTAACAATGTGCAGCGTTATGGAAAGTTCGTTGTTTTCGTCTATGGAAACCTTAACGCCCTTTGAAACGGTTTCGCCTTTTAATAAACTTGCTACGCCGTCAGCAGTGGAACGGTAAGCCATGCCTACAACACCGTAGCTGTTCTGAGCAACGGTTGCCGCAATGCGTGCAATAACCGCTTCTTCTATGATAATATCGCCTAAAGCGTTTTCTTTTTTACCTATCATGAAAGCACCTCCCTGGAGAAAAGATATATCTTTATATTATAAATTATACTATAAAATTTATGTTTTGTAAAGAGATTATATTTGACGTTTTTTTTCTTTTGTGATATACTGGTAAAAAAGAGCAAATAATTATAATCATAAGGAGGGCATAATTTATGAACAAAACTATTATCACAATAAGCAGACAGATAGGAAGCGGAGGAAGATCAGCAGGACGTTTACTTGCAGAAATGCTGGAAGTGCCCTTTTACGACAGAGCTATTGTTGACCTGGCGGCAAAGGAAAGCGGAATGGATGCGGAGTTTATCGAAAACGGTGAACAGATGATAACCTCAAGTATGCTTTTCAACGTGGCGGCAATGGGCTACGGGGGATATTTTACAGATGCAGGAAATACCCTTACAGATAAGATATATATGGCGGAAAGCAAGGTTATAAAAAGCATCGCCGATAAAGGTCCCTGCGTTATAGTGGGTAGATGTGCTGACTATGTGTTAAGGGACTATGACTGTCTCAATGTTTTCATGTATGCGGATATGAAAACCCGTACGGAGAGACTTATGGAGGAAAGAAAAATAACCTTGAAGGAAGCAGAAAAGCTTATTAAAACTTCAGACAAGAGAAGAAGCCGTCATTATGAGCATTACACAGGAAGACCCTGGGGCAAAATGACAAACTATCACCTTTGCATAGACGGCGGCAAAACAGGATATGAGCTGGCGGCAAAGATTATAAAGCAGGCCATCTCAAAATAATTGACAAGAAAGCAATTTTGTATTATAATGTAGGAAATTAAATATTTTGATGGAGATTTGGAGATACATCAAAGCAAGGGACGTTTAGTCCCTTGTTTTAGTGTATCTTTTTTTGTGCTATAAAAAGAAAGGATATGATTCAATGTACGATGTGGCCATAATAGGGGCAGGCGTTGTGGGGACACTTACTGCAAGAGCTCTTTCACGCTATAATTTAAGATGTATAGTCCTTGAAAAGGAAAATGATGTGGCAATGGGAACTACCAAGGCAAACAGTGCCATTGTTCATGCAGGCTTTGACGCTAAAGAGGGGTCATTAAAGGCAAAGCTTAATGTCAAAGGGTCAGTAATGATGGAAAAGGTAGCTTCTGACCTTGGAGTAAAGTATAAGAAAAACGGCTCTCTGGTTTTAGCCTTTGATGACAAGGACATAGAAACCATTAAAGAGCTTTATGAAAGAGGCATAAAAAACGGAGTTTCCGAGCTTTACATACTGGACAGAAAGGCTCTTTTGGATATAGAACCCAATATAGGTATAGAGGCAATCGGGGCGCTTTGGGCAAAGACGGGTGCGATTATCTGCCCCTACGGTCTTGCCATTGCAGCCATGGGGAATGCCATGGATAACGGCTGTGAGCTGAAGCTTAATTTCAGGGTGGAAAAGATAGAGAGAAATGAAAAGAGCTTCTCACTTTTCTCCCGAAATGAAAAGGTAGAGGCAAAGTATGTGGTAAATGCGGCAGGTCTTTTTGCAGACGAGGTTTTAGAGATGACGGAAAAAACCGACTTTACCATTCATCCCCGACGTGGAGAGTACTTTGTTATGGATAAGTCCTTGGGAAACCTTGTAAAAAGCACAGTTTTTGTAACTCCCTCTTCAAAGGGAAAGGGAATTTTGGTATCGCCCACAGTTGACGGCAACCTGATCCTCGGTCCTACAGCTGAGGATATAGAGGATAAGCTTGACCTGGACACCACAAAAGAAGGCTCAAATCTTGTTAAAAATCAGGCGGGAAGAAGTGTCGGAGGCGTGGATTTTAAAAAAATTATCACTTCTTTTTCAGGTCTTCGTGCCGTGGGCTCTACGGGTGATTTTGAAATTTTCGGAAAGGATAACTTTGTTTCGGCGTTGGGAATTGAATCTCCGGGTCTTTCTGCTTCTCCTGCCATAGCGGAGTATATTCTTGAAATTCTTTTCTCTATGGGACTTAAAAAGGAAGAAAATAAGAACTTCAACCCTAAAAGACGGCCCATGGACTTCTTCCGTGAGCTTTCAGATAATGAAAAAAATGAGATAATAAGGGAAAATCCCGCTTTCGGAAAAATTGTATGCAGATGTGAAGAAATAACCGAGGGCGAAATAATCGAAGCCCTGACCCAAAATCCTAAGGCAAATGATTTAGACGGAGTTAAAAGAAGAACAAGAAGCGGAATGGGTCGCTGTCAGGGAGGCTTTTGCTCGCCGTCTGTTACGGAGCTTATTTCGAAATACAGAGATATTCCTTATGAAGAGATAACAAAAAACGGAGAAGGCTCCCTAATAAACTATAGAAGAACAAAAGGAGGGCTGGCTGATGCTTAAAGTAGATGTGGCAGTTATAGGCGGCGGACCTGCAGGAATGGCGGCGGCAGTTTCAGCCTTTGATGCAGGAGCAGAAAATATCCTTATTTTAGAGCGTGAAAGTACCCTTGGGGGAATACTCAAACAGTGTATTCATAACGGATTTGGACTTCATAAATTTAAAAGTGAGCTTACAGGTCCCGAATATGCCATGCGCTATAAGGATGAGGTGGAAAAAAGAAACATCCCTTATATGACTGATACGACGGTTTTGTCAATTAGCGAAGAAAAGATAATCAGGGCAACCTCCGAAAAAGACGGAGTTTTTGAAATAGAGGCAAAAAGCATCATTTTATGTATGGGCTGCCGTGAAAGACCCAGAGGAGCGCTTGATGTTGCAGGCAGCAGACCTTCAGGAGTATTTACTGCGGGAGCCGCCCAGAAATTTATAAATATAAAGGGTTATATGCCCGGGTCAGAGGCGGTTATTTTAGGCAGCGGAGACATTGGACTTATAATGGCAAGAAGAATGACCTTGGAGGGTGCAAAGGTAAAGGCTGTATTGGAGCTTATGCCATATTCAGGCGGTCTTGCAAGAAATATAGAGCAGTGCTTAAACGACTTTGATATTCCCTTGAAGCTTTCTCATACGGTAACTAAAATCCACGGGGATAAGAGAATTACGGGTGTTACCGTTTCGAAGGTGGATGAAAAATTAAGACCCATAGAGGGAAGCGAGGAATTTATTTCCTGCGACACTCTTCTTTTGTCCGTAGGACTCATTCCTGAAAACGAGCTTACCGTATCCACGGGAATAAAAATGGATACCATAACAAACGGGGCTTTGGTTGATCAGAGAAGAGAAACCAGCTTTGACGGAATTTTTGCGGCAGGAAATGTGCTTCACGTTCACGACCTGGCTGACTTTGCATCAGAGGAAGCGGAAATTGCAGGAAAAGCCGCAGCAAAACTGGTTAAAGAGGGGCTTTTAAAAAGCTTTGATATAAGGGTGAAAACCGACGGAAAGGTGCGCTATACCGTTCCCCAGAGAATAACCGATAATACGGATGTTAAAATGTACTTAAGAGTATCAAATGTGTTTAAGAATGCAGCTATAAATGTGTATGATAAGGGAGAAGTTGTTTACTCCAAAAAGGTGATTAAGGCAGCACCCGGAGAAATGGAGGAAATATGTCTTTCTTCCGATATTATCGGCAAAATTAAAGGCGAAGAAATCCTTGTGGGATTGGAGGAGATTAAATGAAAAGAGATTTTACCTGTATTGTCTGTCCCAAGGGTTGTCTGATTTCGGTGGAATATGAAGGAACGGAAATTAAAAATATGGAAGGGCACACCTGCAAAAGGGGAGCTTCTTATGTTACTGACGAGCTTACCTGCCCTAAAAGAACTCTCACCACCACCGTGGCGGCGAAAAACGGAATTATGGTTCCCGTCAGAACAAATGCCGCTGTTCCCAAGGAAAAGTTATTTGAGCTGATGGGGGTAATCAATAAAATAGTACTTGACAAATCCGTAAAAACGGGAGATATTATAGTAAAGGATATCCTGGGCACCGGGGCAGACCTTATTGCAACCACCGATGCCAAAATTGATTAAAATTAAAGGAGGTTTATTATGAGCTTTGAAAAAAATCCTGTAATTGCCGCAGTCAGAAATGATGATGGGTTTTCCGACGCCTTAAAGAGCCCGGTGTCTCATATTTTCCTTCTTAATTCGGATGTGCTGACTCTTAAAGAAAAAATCAAAGAGGCTCACGCTGCGGATAAAAAGATTTTTATCCACGTGGACTTCACCGAGGGACTCGGAAAGGACAAAGTGGGGCTTAAGGTTCTTTCTAACCTTTCGGCAGACGGAATTATTTCAACCCGAACCAATGTTATTAAAATGGCAAAGGATTTAGGGCTTTTAACAGTGCAGAGGTTTTTCATTGTGGACTCTCATTCCTTTGATACAGCTATTGAATCCATCAAAAGCGCCCATCCCGATATGATAGAGATTATGCCTGCTTTGGTCAGCCGTGAAATCAAAAGGATTACAGATACTGTAAAGGCTCCCGTAATTGCAGGGGGCTTAATCGAAACCAAGGCGGAAATTTATGAAGCCCTTTCTTCGGGCGCTTCAGCAATATCCACAGGCAAAGCGGAGCTTTGGGAATAAAAACAGTTGATAAAAGCATTCTTTTCTGTTATAATGGGTGGAAAAGAATGCTTTTTTATAAGGCGAAAGGAAAGAAATAAATGAAATCACAGCTTAAAGGAAATATACTGCTTTTAATCGCGGCAATACTCTGGGGAAGCACCTTTGTGGCTCAGAGCATAGGTATGGATTCGGTGGGCCCCTTTACTTATTTGGCATCACGCTCCTTTGTGGGATGCGTAGTGCTTCTTCCGCTCATTTTTGTAATGGATTCGTTAAAGAAGAAAGACGGCCTTTATAAAAAGGCAGACCGAAAAGAAAAAAAGCTCCTTTTAAAAGGAGGACTTTTTTGCGGAATAGCCCTTTGCGCCGCATCAAGCTTTCAGCAGTTCGGGATGTATTTTGACGCCTCTGCAGGGGATGCGGGTTTTATCACTACTCTTTACATACTGATTGTTCCTATTGCAGGTCTCTTTTTCGGGAAAAAGGTAAATATAAAAATATGGATAGGTGTAGTTTTGGCACTTCTGGGGCTCTATCTTTTAACGGGTAAGTTTTCACAGTTTACTCTTGGCTCTTTTATGGTGCTTATCTGTGCGTTCATTTTTTCGGGACATATTTTGATTATTGACTATTTTTCCCCAAAGGTTGACTGTATAAGGCTTTCCTGCATTCAGTTTTTTGTTGTTGGAATTTTATCCTCCATACTGATGTTTATTTTTGAAACGCCTACAATAGAGGGTATTTCAAATGCTCTTTTATCTATTTTGTGGGCGGGAGTTATGTCCTCGGGAATTGCCTATACCTGCCAGATTGTAGGACAGAAATACACAAATCCAACGGTTGCTTCAATGCTTATGAGCTTGGAATCGGTGTTTGCGCTTCTTTCGGGAATGATTGTTCAGCCTGACCAGAACACTGTTGATAAATTAAAGCTTTTAGGTTGCATAAGTATATTCCTTGCTATAATAATTGCCCAGCTTCCGGACAGAAAGAGGGGTAAGGCATGATAGATACAATCCTGTGGGACATTGACGGGACTTTAATGGACTTCAAGGCGTCCGAGAAAAAAGCCATTAAAAAAGCATTCTCTGATTTTTCCATTGATATTACGGATGAAGAAATTTCCCTTTATTCAGAAATAAACGATTCCTGCTGGAAAAGGATGGAAAAAGGAGAAATTACAAGGGAAAGGGTATTCTCCCTCCGTTTTGAGGAGTTTTTTAAAAAGGTGGGCTATTCCTGCGATATTGAAAAGCTCAACGAAAACTATTTAACCTATCTGGGGCAGATGTTCGTAATTCAGGATAATTCCTATGAAATACTTAAAAGCCTCAAGGGAAAGGTAAGACAGTTTATCGTTACCAACGGTCATGTAAAGCCTCAGACCATGAAGGTTAAGGCTTCGGGCTTCGAGGAGCTTATAGACGGACTTTTCATTTCGGGAGAATTAGGATGCCAGAAGCCCTCGAAAGAATTTTTCTTAAAGTGCTTTGAAAAAATCGGTAAGGTGAATAAAGAAAAAACCATAATAATCGGAGACTCCCTTTCAAGTGATATAAAAGGCGGTAACAATGCGGGGATTTTAACCTGCTGGTACAACCCGACGGGGGAGAAAAGGCCCCGGGACTTAAAAATAGATTATGAAATAAAGAGTCTTTCGGAAATTTACGATATACTGAAATAAAAAAGCTCACGCCGTTGCGTGAGCTTTTTATCATACTTGAATTTGCCTTGCGAACCACCTTGATACAAGGGCGATGACGGGAAACAGGAACATTGCCACACCAATAGGGTAGACAATGGCATCTATGCTGTTTCTTGTGATTATCATAGGAAACAAGGGATAACCCCAGATTAAAGGCATAAGCATTAAAATTCCAAGCTTCATGCCCTTTTGCAAAAAGTAATAGCCTATAAGACCTATAAAAGGCAGAGCAGAATAAATCATCATTCCACGGAATATATATTTTTTGCCTTTTTTTTCGGCACGATAGGGAATAACAGCCCATAAAATCACATAAAGAACGCTCATAATCTGGTCGGGAACGGTGATTTTAAGGGAGAAATCAGGACCCAGACTATGGGTAGTTCCGATTAGAAAGCTTGAAAGGGTTATCTGATATCCTTTCTGAAAGGCGTTGAAGCCGAAGCAAAGGGCTATAAAAATCAAAAGAAAAACCACGCCCACTGTCTTTAATGCATTTTTCATAAAAACCATCCTTATAAGTAATATAAATATTAAACCACGAAAACCGTGTTTTGTCAATAGAAAAGAGGGTGTATAAACACCCTCTCTTAATTTCATTAGCCGAAAGAAATACCCATGTTCTTTGCGATTTTTACAAGCTCTCCGTTGGGGTCAACGGGCTTAAAGTTCTTGTCAATGTCGTTGGAAGGAATAACTACCTCTAAAGGAACGGGAACCATTTCGTTTTCGCGAAGAGCCACCATGTGCTTGTGATTGCCCTCCATAAGAAGGTCAACTGCACTGCTTCCGTAACGGGTGCAAAGAACAATGTCGGAAGCGGAGGTATCGCCGCCTCGCTGAACATGGCCTAAAGCACAGGCTCTGCATTCTACGTCCAAAATATCTTCGCTTACGGCATAGCCGTTATCATCACGTTCGGAATTTAACATGTTTTCAACGGTCTTGGCTAAAAGCTTACCGATACCACCGAGCTTTACGCCGTCGGGAGAAAAGTCCTGCTTTATGGATGTAACAGTGCTTCCGTCAGGAGCAGGAGCGCCCTCTGCTACAACAACTAAAGAATATTTCTTTTTGCTTAAAAGAGCCTTCTTGACTCTGTTCTTGATTTTCTCTATATCATAGGGGATTTCGGGGATGATGATGGCATCAGCACCGCCTGCGATACCTGCATAGAGAGCCAGATGGCCTGCGTTTCTTCCCATGGTTTCGAAGAATATAACTCTGTGATGGCTTCTTGCTGTGGTCTTAAGGCAGTTGATAGCCTCGATGTTTCTGTTGATTGCGGTGTCGAAACCAAAGGTCTGGTCTGTGGTGTTCAAGTCATTATCTATGGTCTTGGGAATACCCATAACCTTAACGCCCATTCTGGAATAATCTCTGCCTGAGGTAAGAGTACCGTCGCCACCGATTATGATTAAAGCATCTATGCCGGCTTTTTTTATGTTTTCAACTGCAACATGAGAAACGTCATCGTAAATGGGTTTTCCGTCTTCTCCTCTTACAAGTCCGTTTTTATCACGTCTGGGATATTTGAAAAGATTGTCCTTGTTGGAGTTGTAAAGGATGGTTCCGCCGTCCCCGATAATTTCATCTACCTTATCGGTGGTAAGGGGAATCATCTGGCTTTCGCCTAAGTAAAGGCCTCTGTAGCAGTTCTTGATGCCTACACATTCGAGACCGTATTTATTAACAGCTGTGCACACAACCGCACGGATAACGGCGTTAAGACCGCAACAGTCGCCTCCGCCTGTCATAATGCCTATTTTTTTAATTTCACTCATTTTTTATACCTCCCGGCAAAAAAGTTTAGTAAGTTTGAGTGTTTATGATACAATAAATATATGCAAAAGTCAACAGAATGGAAGAAAGAACATAAAAAAGAGCATAAATATGTCAAAAAAGTAACAATTACGACAAAAAATGTTTTTTAATCTTTGTGGTTGCAATTATTTGTTTTTTTTGTTATACTTTATTAAGATACAGAAAAAGGAGAAGATTCGATGCCGTTATTTTTCAACAATTACGATACCCCGGGTCCTGGAGTGCCTAAGGGAGAAGCGCAAAAGCCTGGAATCATAAGATACTTTATAGTAATAGGGAGACATTTCTGGGATCTTGGAATTCTGAACTTTGTATATTTCTTTGCGAGCCTCCCCGCAATAGTTGCCTACTTTTTTGTTGCAGGCTTGGCTCTGCCCGAATCCATATCGGAAATATCTGGAGTTCTTGCCATATGGTTGGGACTTATGCTGCCTGCTTTTTTGGGAAACGGTCCCGTGCGAATGGGAATATGCTATGTCTTGAGGAATTATTCAAGAGAGGTTCATGCTTTCATGTGGAGCGATATGTTGGGTTATGCAAAGAAATTCTGGAAAAGAGGTATCAGCTTCTTCCTTATAAGTATAGCCTTTGTCTTTGTAATCTGTCTTGATATAAGGTTTTATTTTGAACTGGCAAGAAGCGGAGACTTCTTAGGGCTTATGTCAATCTATCTTGCAATTTTTATCTTCCTTATATATATGGTGTTCAGTTCATACTTTCATATGCTTACGGTTACATTTGAATTCGGAGTAAAAGAGACCATAAAAAAAGCTTTCGCTCTTACCTTCGGAAAGATATTTCAGAACCTGGCTTGTCTTATAGCAGGGATTTCCATTGCTTATCTGATTTTGTGGGTTATGTTCACCTGGTCGGTTATGTCCTTCATTCTTTTGCTTATGGGTTACACATATATAATGTTGCTTCTGGATATGAACAGCTTTTCTGTCACAAAGCGATATATGGTCAGGGAGGATGAAAACGGAGAAGAATAAGAGGTTTCTCCGTCAAATAAAAAAATGCACAAGGGCACCGGTAAAAAGGGTGTCCTTTTTGTATATAAATAAGGGATAAAAAGTGTTGACAAAGGGGATGGGATGTGTTAAAATGTCAACTGTTGTCGCTCTTTTGCAGGAGCTTAAAAATTTTT
>JAZNEB010000004.1:0-42655 GCA_045588365.1 Clostridia bacterium
GCAAACAACCTCTTAAAGCCTCAGGACGGAAAGCCTGTTACAGTTCCTACTCAGGACATGGTACTCGGTGCATACTATCTTACCATGGAAAGAGAAGATGAGCAGGGTGCAGGTAAGTTCTTCTCAAGCCCCACAGAAGCAATGCTGGCTTATGAAAACGGAGATGTTGAAATTCACGCTCCCATCAAGGTAAAGAGATGCCTTGATGTTGAAATTCTGGATAAGGCAACAGGCGAAAAGAACATCTATAAGACAGAAGGCTTTACTGATATTACAATCGGTAGAATGATATTCAACGGAAAGGTTCCTCAGGACCTTGGATTTGTAGAGAGAAAAGCTCCCGTAGTTGATTCTTCCAAGCTTAATGAAGAAGAGCTTAAGGCAGAAATTGATGCAATCTTAAAGGACGCTCTTAAATACGAAATCGTTACCCTCACAGGTAAGAGCGGTCTTGGAAAGATTATCAACAAGTGCATTAAGAAGCACGGTGCAACCCATACAGCAGTTGTTCTTGACGACCTTAAGTCCATGGGATATCACTATTCAACTATCGGTTCAATTTCCATTTCCGTTGCAGATATGGTTGTTCCCGAGAAGAAGAAAGAATATCTTAAGGAAGCAGAAGCTCAGGTTGATAAGATTGAAATGCTCTTCAAGATGGGTCAGCTTTCAGATGAAGAACGTTACAGACACGTTATCAAGGCCTGGGAAGAAGCGAACGAAAAGATTACCAAGGCTCTTATGGATAACTTGGATCCCTATAACTCACTGTTTATGATGGCAGATTCAGGAGCCCGTGGTAGTAAAAACCAGATAAGACAGCTTGCAGGTATGCGTGGTCTTATGGCAGATACTCAGGGTAGAACAGTTGAAATTCCCATCAGAGCAAACTTCCGTGAAGGTCTTAACATTCTTGAATACTTCATTTCCTCTCACGGTGCAAGAAAAGGTCTTACAGATACAGCTCTTAAGACAGCCGACTCAGGTTACCTTACAAGACGTCTGGTTGATGTCAGCCAGGATGTTATCATCAGAGAAGAAGACTGCCATTCCAAGGACGGTATTTTGGTATCCTCCATTAAGGACGGCAATGAAATGATAGAGTCCATTTCTTCACGTCTTTCAGGCAGAGTTCCTGTTTATGATATTGTTGATCCTGCAACAGGTGAAGTTCTTGCAAAAGCAAATGAAATCATAAAAGATGACGAAGCTATGATGATAGAAAAGGCTGAAATTTCCGATATTTTAGTTCGTTCTGTGCTTACCTGCCGTGCTAAGATTGGCGTATGTGCTAAGTGCTACGGTGAAAACCTGGCAACAAGCGCTCCCGTTAATATTGGTGAAGCAGTTGGTATCATTGCAGCTCAGTCCATCGGTGAACCCGGTACACAGCTTACAATGAGAACCTTCCACTCAGGCGGTGTCGCATCTAACGATATCACACAGGGTCTTCCCAGAATCGAGGAACTTTTCGAAGCAAGAAAGCCCAAGGGACTTGCTACAATTACTGAAATTGACGGTACTGTTAAGTTAAGCGAAACAAAGCAGAAGAGAGAAGCTATTGTTACAAATAACGAAACAGGCGAAAGCGAAACCTATACAATCCGTTACGGTGTTGAACTTAAGGTTAAGGACGGCGATACTGTATGTGCAGGTGATGCACTTACAAAGGGTCCCGTAAATCCCGGCGATATTCTTCGTATCAAGGGTAAGGATGCGCTTCATCAGTATATGATTCAGGAAGTTCAGAGAGTTTACCGTCAGCAGGGTGTTGAAATTTCCGATAAGCACGTTGAAGTTATTGTTCGTCAGATGATGAAGAAGGTTCGCGTTGAGGAAGCAGGAGATACCAACTGGCTGGTTGGCTCTATGGTTGAAAGACTGGATTACATTTTAGCTTGCGAAGAGGCAGAAGCTAAGGGAACCAATCCTCCCTTGTGCAAGGACGTATTGCTTGGTATCACCAAGGCAGCACTTGCAACAGATTCATTCCTTTCTGCAGCATCCTTCCAGGAAACAACAAGAGTTCTTACAGAAGCTGCAATCAAGGGTAAGAGCGATCCCTTATTGGGTCTTAAGGAAAATGTTATCATAGGTAAGCTTATTCCTGCAGGAACAGGCGTTGATATCTATCAGAACATTGAACTTGAACATCCCATTGAAATGAGCGATATTAACTACTTCGCATAATATAAAAATCCGTGTAGCTATGCTGCACGGATTTTTTCTTGTATTGTATTGGTTTTTGTGATAAAATGAATTTAAGATATATTTTTGTCCCGGTCTTGACACGAACACGATGGTGTTTTTAAAAATTGACAAAACAGAGGGTGTGTAAAATGGAATTTACAACATATTTATTTGATTTTGACGGAACATTAGTTGATTCAATGCCGACTTTTGTGTCTGTGATGTTAAGAATACTTAAGGAAAACAATATTGCTTTTGGGAGTGATATAATAAAAATAATTACTCCTTTGGGATATAAAGGCACAGCTAAATACTTTAAAAATCTTGGCCTTGATATGCCTGAGGAAGAAATAGTTTCCCTGATGAATACATACGCATTAGAAGAATATAAATATCATATTGAAGCTAAGAAGAATGTTATTTGCACATTAAAAAAGTTAAAAGAAAATGGTGCTGATTTAAATGTTTTGACGGCAAGTCCACATTCAATGTTGGATGTTTGCCTTAAAAGATTGGGAATATATGATATGTTTACAAACGTGTGGTCGTGTGATGACTTTAACACCACCAAGGCTGATGTTAATATATACAAAATGGCAGCTGAAAAAATAGGAAAGCCTATTGATGAAATATTGTTTCTTGATGATAATTATGATGCAGATAAAACCGCGAAAGAGTCAGGAATAAAGGTGTGCGGTGTTTACGACACATCATCTGAAGATTATATAAACGATATAAAAAGTGTTTCAGATTATTATATTTATGATTTTTTGGAGTTACTTGATTTAAAAATGTGACGTTAGAGAATAAATGATGTCATATACGAAGCTAAGATAACTATCATCAAAAAAGGAGAGTTAAATAATGAAATTATCTGTGGAATTATATACACTTGCCCAAAGGTTTGGTGATTTTAAGGCTATAGAAATGGCAAAGGAAGCAGGGTTTGATGCAATAGATTATTCATATTATTATGATAAAGAATGTGAAGAAATTTTAGGTGATGGCTATAGGGAATATGCGGAAAAATTAAGAAAACATCTTGATGAAGTTGGTATAGTCTGCAATCAGGCTCATGCACCGTTCTCTCTTAAATACGATATGGAAAATAATATTTCTGAGGAAAAATATCTTTGGATGACACATGCTTTGGAATCTGCATCAATTCTTGGAGCAAAAAATATAGTTGTACATTCTATAACAGTTCCTGACGGTGTTGATTTCGAAAAATATAATATTGAATATTATAAAAGCTTTATCCCGTACTGTGAAAAGTTTGGTATACATGTTGCAGTGGAAAATTTGTTCTACAGGGATATAAAAAGAAAAAGATTAATAGGCAAGTTGGGGAGTCCTGCCGAATTAAACAGCATTGTTGAAAAAATTAATTCGCCATGGATTGTAGCTTGTGTAGATATTGGTCATGCTGCATTGACAGGATATGAGCCCGAGGATTTTATTAAGAAGATGAATCCTTCTGTATTAAAAACATTGCATGTACAGGATAATGATTATCTGGATGACAGACATATTTTGCCATATACAGGAGAATTAAACTGGGAAGCAATTATGGAATCTTTAAAAAAAGCAGAATATGATGGAGATCTGACTTTTGAAATTATTAAGTTCTTAGACAAGTTCCCCGATGACCTTTTGCCGAAAGCAATGAACTTTGCTGCTTCTGTCGGAAAACACCTTGTTTCGATTTATAATAAGTGACTTGCAGATTGTATAATATAATACAATGGGGACAATTCTGTTGTGTTTTTACTCGTGTCAAGTCCTTACAATTTAAAAGATTAGTTTGCCGATTTTGATATTTACATATACTATCGGATGCGAGAACATCCGGTATTCTCGCGGGTTCTAAGGAAAAGTGCTTAAGGAAAAACAGCTAAAATATGGAAAATTAGCGGGTTATTTTATTTACTAAAGCAAATATATATAAATATAGGAGGCGTTTTTGATGAAGAAAATATTTATATTGATACTTACTTTGATTTTACTTTTATCCGGATGCACGAAAACTGAAACATTGGAAGTAAAGCTCTATTTTCCCGACAGTGACTTTATGTATCTTAAACCTGAAGAGAGAAGCCTTGAAAAGACTGAAAATATAGAAAAAGCAATAGTTGAAGAGGTAATAAAAGGACCGGAAAATCCCGGACTTGAAAAGTCGGTGGATGGGGAAGTGAAGGTGCTTTCTGCCGTATGCGAAAACGGAATTTGCACCGTCGATTTATCCGGCGAATTTTCTGAATTTAACACAGGCGGCTCCACAAAAGAATCCATGGCGGTTATGTCAATAGTATATTCTCTTTGTGCATTAGAAAAAATAGAGGCTGTTAAAATAAATATAGATGGAAATGAAAATCCCGAATTCGGCGGCCATTTTACTTTGGATGAACCCTTTTATCCGGATATGTTTTCGGATTTAGTAAAATAAAAAAGAGGCGAATGCATTGCATTCGCCTCTTTTTATGTATGTTACATTTTTTCGATTTTTATAAGTCTTAAGATAACGGGAGCCAAGATAAGATTGGTTAAAAGCTCAACTATGAAATTTATTCCGGCAAGGCCGAAAATCATATAGGCTCCGGCTGATTCATATCCGAATTGAGAAGCCCACAAAGTGATTGTATCCATAAAGAACAGAAGGCAACCCAGAAGGAAGATACCTGTGTTTATTATGGGACAAACTGCCGCAGAAACAAAAACTGCAACGTGGCGGTTTATCTTAGCTAAAAGACGGTAGCAAAGTCCGCATAAAAGACCGGAAAGAATACCCTTTGCGAGCACCGTTATAACTGTTCCGGCAGGATTTACGGCTAAAAATGCTCCTGCATCACCGGATAAAAGCACAACCAGGCCGAAAATGAAACCAAGCCATGCGCCTGCATAGGGACCTGCTAAGGCAGAACCTAAAACAATGGGTATCAAAACTAAAGAAATGGAAAACATTCCGAACTTTATTCCGCTTCCGAATAGCTGGAGCAGAATAACCAGCGCCGTAAGAACGGCACACAAAACTAAAGTTTTGATGGATACTGACCTTTTTTTGTTCATAAATAAAACCTCCTTGGCTGCTGCTCACATTGGATGCAACGCCTTTTTATTAAAAAATTTCAATGAAGAAATTTTTTTATGAGAATTATCCGTACCGTCCAAGGGGAGGGCGATACAATGAAAAATGCGAACAGCATTTTTTCGAAATGATAATATATAAAATAGAACTTTTATTATAAAGAAGCGGTGGACTTCATTATTTCAAGAATAAATCAGATATTAACATAATAAGGGGAATTGTAACTATTGACAGTAAAGTATTAACTGCCACAATTTCCGAGGCATATTCCGCATCGTTGCCGAATCTGGTGGAAAAAAGTGCTGCTATTGCCGCTGAAGGGCAGGCAACGGAAATTAAAACCGAAAGGGAAAGTGTGTGGTCTAAAGGATAGAAGAAGTTTATAATTAAAGTTGAAGCCAGACAAAGAAGAGGCACAAAAATAAGTCTTAAAAAAGATACGGCATAAAGAGTAGGTCTTGAAAGTGCCTTTTTTATATCTATGCTTGCAAGATAAGTTCCGAGTATTATCATAGACAGGGGAGTGTTTAAATTTGCAACTCCTGAAATTGCAGTCATAGCAAGGTCAGGAAGCTCAAACTTAAGTAAGAATAATGAAAGGGCAATTAAAGAGCCCATAACACCCGGATTTGTCAGAAGCGATTTTGGCGAAATTGATTTTTTGTCGCCGGTAAAAACGTAAATGCCGTGGGTCCAGGTTATAATGGTGAATATGGCAAGGTAAGCACTGCCGAAAAACACTCCGTTATTACCGAGTACCGATTTAAGCAGGGGAATTCCCATAAAACCGCAATTCGAGTAGATGGTAGTAAATATGTTTATTTTATATTTTCCCGTTTCTTCTTTCCTGAAAAGAAACGTGGCAAGAATGATGGCGATAAGATGGAAAAGTGCAGTTAAAAGAGCAGCTATTCCCAGATCTTTTATGATACCCAGATTAAAGTCTTTAATTTTATCCTGATATGACTCTATTAAAACGCAGGGAGTTACAAGCATAAGCAATAAAGAAGTCATCTGCTTGACCCCTTCTTTATCAATTTTTTTAGCTTTAGTAAAAATAAATCCTAAAATTATGTAAAGGAAGATAATTACAACCTGACAGGAAATTTTTAATGCTGCTTCCATTTTAATCGCCTCATTTGTGATAGGTTTCTCCGGCTTCGATTTTCGACGCTCTGTATAGTTGCTCTAAAAATATAACCCGTGCCATTTCCTTTGTAAAGGTCATTTTTGAAAAGCTTAAAAGGAAATCTGACGAGGATAAAACTTCATTGGAGAGTCCGTGTGAGCCTCCGATTATGAAATCCGCCTCGGAAATTCCAGACTTGCTTAAATTTTCCATTGTAGATGAAAATTCTTCGCTTGAAATCTGCCTGCCCAAAATGGCTAAAGAAAAGATGTATGCACCCTTGCCTACGGCTTTTAAAATCTTTTTGCCTTCTTCAAAAAGGGCTTTTTCGATTTCTGCTTCGGAAGGGTTTTCATGCCTTATTTCTTCTGAGATTTCAATGATTTCCACCTTGTGAAACCTTGACAGTCTTTTTATATATTCTTCTGCGGCAGACTTGAAAAAGGATTCTTTAAGTCTGCCTACACAAATCAATTTGATTTTCATGATTATATGGCGTTTAAGTTAGCAATGATCATCTTGCAGCCATCAGCAATTACTTCACGAAGGTCAGATAAATCATCCTCTGTCAATGTGGTGTCTTCCTCATCCTCGCCCTCGTCGGCTGTCTGGATAAAGAAAAGAGTATCGTAAATTTCAGATAAGGTTTCGTTGTCGTCATCACCCAAAAAGCTTAAATTTAAGCTGAATGCTAAATCGGAGCATATATTCCAGAAATTAAGAAGGGCAGAGGCGTCAAAATCATCTTCCGAGCCTAAAGCGAAGCTTAAAAGAGAAGTTAAATCAAAAATCATGGTTTCTTTGATGGAAATGCCCTTGGCTGCCGTAAATTTATCGAAAACGTCCTCGTCCCTGAAGCAGGCAATGTGGTCCTGTTCCTTTAAGAAGCCTGAATTTATATCAGAAAACCAGACACAAAAATAATCTTTTTCTTCGGTCTCGAAAATAACTTTGCAATATTCTTTCATGAAATCTACCTCTCTTTATATATTCTTTAATATATTTTACCACATTTTTAAAAATCTTCAAGTAAAATCTTGAATTTATTTTATTTTATGGTAAAATGATTTTGTACTAAATTTTTGGAGGATATTCTATGATAAAAGGAAATCTTGTAATAGGACAGTCAGGCGGCCCCACTGCAGCCATAAATTCATCTCTGGCAGGTGTTATAAAGGGAGCACTTGACTACGGCTTCGAAGGAAAAATCCTTGGTATGGTCAACGGAATTGAGGGCCTTTTAAAAGAGAATTTTACAGACCTTGGAGAAAAATTCAAAAACGAAGAAAACTTGAAAAAGCTTATTCATACTCCGTCAGCCTATCTTGGCTCCTGCAGATATAAGATGCCCAAGGAAGAGGCAGGATATGAAATTTACGAGAAAATATTTGAAATATTTAATAAGCACAATATAAAATATTTTTTCTATATCGGCGGAAACGACTCTATGGATACGGTGTACCGTTTAAGCGAGTATGCCAGAGAGAAGAACATAGATGTGAAAATTATGGGCGTTCCAAAGACCATTGATAATGACCTGGCAGGAACCGACCATTGTCCCGGCTACGGAAGTGCGGCAAAGTTTATTGCCACCGCAATTAAGGAAATGCACAGAGATACCAATGTGTACGATCTGGAAAGCGTTCTTATTGTTGAAATAATGGGAAGAAATGCAGGCTGGCTCGCAGCAGCATCAGCTCTTGCCAAGGATGATACCTGCACATCCCCCGACCTTATCTATCTTCCGGAAGTGCCTTTTTCTATGGACAATTTCCTTTCGGACGTTAAAGAGTGCCTCGAAAAGAAAAAGGTGGTTATAGTTGCTATTTCGGAAGGAATTAAGGACGAAGAAGGTGTATATGTGTGCGAAAGCACGGCATCAGGCGCTGTTGACAGCTTCGGACATAAATACTTAAGCGGCTCGGGAAAGGTTTTGGAAAATGCTGTAAGAGAAAAGCTTAAAGTAAAGGCAAGAGCCGTGGAATTAAACGTATTCCAGCGATGTGCCGCTCACATTCAGAGTAAGACCGACATAGAAGAAGCTTTGTTAAACGGACAGGCAGCATTCAATGCGGCAATAAACGGAGAAACCGGCAAAATGATGGGCTATAAGCGAAAGAGCGAATATGAAATTGAATTTGAGTGTATGGATATATCAAAAATTGCCAACGTTGAAAAGATGGTGCCCAGAGAGTGGATAAACGAAAGAGGAAATGGTGTGTCTGAGGAATTTATAAAGTATGCAAGACCGCTTATTTTAGGGGAGAGCTATCCTTGCTACGAAAATGGAATTCCCTGCCATATAACATTATAAAAAAGGAGAAGGAAAATGAAAAAAATATTTACACTTTTAATTTTGGTGACATTGGTTTCATCGCTTCTTATGCCTCTTGGTGTAAGTGCTGCTGAAGTTTATGTAAGCCACGCCGAAATCGGAATTATTGTAAACGGAAGATGCGTTAATAATGATTTCAGGAAATATCCCTTCATTGTCTATAATTCAATTACATATTTCCCCATGACTTATAATGACTGTGCGTATCTGGGACTTTCCAACACATGGACTCCCGAAACCGGAAATATCATTGAAAAGGCCGAAGAAGTTGACTGCTATGACGATTTTTTAAATCCTCTTCAGAGCGATGAAGATAAGGGTGGAATGGCAACTGTTGCCACAACTCCCATAACTGTTCTGGGAACAAGAATCGACAATCTTAAAGAGCAGTATCCCATACTTAACTACAGAAATCTTTTGTATTTCCCCTTGACCTGGGACTGGGGAGTGAAATTCGGCTGGAGCATAACCTTTACAGAGAAGAATGTGTTGGAGGTTGCTACAGAAAACTATAAGGATAAAGGCTCATACTACGTTTTTGACTTTTATTCGGGAAAGGTTTCAAAGGCAAATCTTTTAGGCTATAAAGGGGACTTTTTCGAGCTTAACGGAAATTATAAATATTACAGCTTTTCACCCGATTACACATTGCTCAGAAATGCAGATGTGAAAGGTTTTGTGCAGCTGTACAGACTTTTAGACGGCGAAAGAGGAGAAAAGGGAGCTACTTATATCAACGTAAAAAAAGGCCTTGAAAATGAATTTATACAAAACGGATGGTTTACCGGAGATAAACTGGATGAAAAAATTGCAAGCTATATGCAAAACCATACAAAGTATGAAATTCATAATGCGGTGCATGCCATTTCAACAATGGGAACAGACGAGGCGTTTTTGAAGAATGCAAATAAGTACTATTTTGGCGGATTAGATGATTATGAATCGTTAATTAAATCTCCTACAGAGGTTTGTACGGTAAGAAAAGACCAGGTTTATGCATATAAATCACAGGGCTGGCAGACAGACTTTGAGTATTTAATGACATTGGTAAATCAGAAAGAGAAGGCAAAACAATACGGTGAAGCAATGAAATATATCGAGTGTGCCGACTACAGCTCCTTCTTTGATAATTACGGAATAGATATGCCTTATATAGATTGCAACGGAAATTATGAGACATTAAAAGATAAATTTTATTCTCTCGGACAAAAGCTTTACGGTACAGGTGCAGATGGTGTGAAGCTTGCATATATTTCAAAGAGATATGAGACAAGCAACTACGGAATGTTCGTAGTAAAGTTTAAACCCGGCAATCTTCTGGCAGACTTTACGGTAAGTTATGATCTGGCAACTTCAGACGGAACAATTGTTCACAGGGGACTTACAGCATACGGATCTTCATATACACTGGAGGGACAACGTTACGATATAGGAGAGGTATACTTTGATACTCCTGAAGATTTGGTATATAACGTAACAAATGTTAAAGTAACTGAAGTTAAATTCTCTAAGGATGCAGTTTTCGGTGCGGGCTGATTTTACCCGTAAACGGATAAGGTAACGCCGGTGTAATAGGAAGACAGGATATCTTCGTAGCTTTTGCCTTCCTTTGCCATGAGGTTTGCGCCATGCTGGCTTAAGCCCACCCCATGGCCGAAGCCCTTTACCTTAAAGGTAACGCCTGAGTCGCTTAAGCTTAGGGTAAAGGCGGAGGAGCGAAGGGAAAAGAGGGAGCGTATCATGCTTCCTTTAAAGGAAACGCCGCCTATTTCCATAGAGGAAACATAGCCCGAGGGCGTATATACTATATTTTTAATATCAAAAACATCAGAAAGTGTCGCATCCTTTGCGGCACTTTTGATTTTTTCGCTCCAATCGGAAAGTGATATAAAAACCTCTGTTTCAAATTTATCAGCATTAACCTCCATGGGACTATCCACGGATTTTAAGTAGGGAACATCCTTGCCCCATACATTTTTGGCATCTTCGGTTTTTCCTGCGCTCATTGAGTGAAATGCTGCCAAAATAGGCTGGTTATCATAGGTCAGAATTTCTCCTCTGGTATCTTCTACGGCATTTTTGACCTTTGATAAATTATCCGTACCTCCTTCGTAGAGTGAGGGATAGATGTAGGCGCAACAGCAGGTGGAGTCCATACATATATGGGCATTTTCGTGGGAAGGGGAGGAAAGCTTATCTATAGCGTAGGTTCTGGCAGCAACGCTCTGGGCTTTTAAAGCCTCTGCCTCAAAGGAGGCAGGCATCTCTGCCAAAACAACGCCGATTAAATAAGATTCCAGCGGTATGGAAAATACAGAATTATCATATGTATTAAGAACATTTATTGTGGGTTCCTGATAAGAGGTGTAAGGGTCGGTTTTTAAGGGCTCGTTTTTTTGTATTTCTTCGTTTGTGATACATGGAAAAAGAAACATGGAACAAAAAAGCAGGGATAATAAAAACGCAGCTTGCTTCATAGAGAAAACTCCTTTCTTATTTGATTTTATGAAAAACTTGTCCTTAAAATTCCTGTATAATAAAGCTTTACAAATATGTAAGTTTGTGGTAAAATAGACTGGTATGTATAAATGAAAGGCGGAATAGTATGAACAGTGATTTCATAGCTGAAAGAGTAAAGCCACTTAAGGCATCTGCTATAAGAGAAATTTTCAAAATGGTTGGAAGCAAGGATATCATTTCTTTTGCGGGAGGAAATCCCTCTGCGGAAATTTTCCCCAAGGAAGAGCTTGCTCGTCTTGCTTCTTCAATTATAGAAAAAGAAGGACACCTTGCACTTCAGTACGGTGTAACTGAGGGATATGCTCCTTTACGCAACAGAGTAAAGGCGGAAATGACAAAAGAGGGGATCATGCACGATATTGATGACTGCTTGATTACAACAGGCGGTCAGCAGGCAATTGACCTTTGCGCCAAGGCTTTGATAAATGAAGGTGATGTGATTGCTGTTGAAGCTCCCAGCTTTATTGGCGGACTTAATGCTCTCCGTTCCTACGGCGGTGATTTAAGGGGTGTAACCGTGGAAGAAGACGGTATCAACACAGAAGAGCTTGAAGCACTTCTTAAAAAAGAAAAGGTAAAGCTTTTATATACAATTCCCACTTTCCAGAATCCTACAGGCATCACCATGAGTCTTGAGAAAAGAAAAAAGCTTCTGGAGCTGGCTGAAGAATACGATTTTTATATTCTTGAAGATAATCCTTACGGACGTCTTCGTTTTACAGGTGAAGATATCCCAGCTATTAAGACGATGGATAAAACGGGCAGAGTTATTTATGCAAGCTCCTATTCCAAGCTTATATCTCCCGGTATGAGAGTTGGCTATGCCGTGGCAAGAGAGGATATTTTTGACAGAATGGTGGTTTGCAAGCAGGCAAACGACGTTCACACTCCCTGCCTTACACAGATGATGGTGGAAAGATTCATTGAAGAAAATGACTTTGATGCTCACATAAATAAGAGCATAGATATGTACAGGGAAAAATCTGCTTTAATGATGCGTCTTATGGACGAGCTTTTCCCGAAAAACATTAAACACACAGTGCCCGAAGGAGGTATTTTCCTCTGGTGCACAATGGACGGGGACTATGACACCAAGGAAATCATGGCGAAATGCATAGAGAAAAAGGTGGCTTTTGTGCCCGGAGCAACAGCTATGGTTGACATTGATAAAAAGTGTAATATGTTCAGACTCAATTATTCTACGCCTACACTTGAAGATATAGACAAGGGTATGAGAATAATGGCAAAGGTGCTTAATAATCTTTGATTAAAGGAGACTCATTATGAGCGAAAACATGAAACAGAGAGTTTTTTCCGGGATTCAGCCATCAGGAGAGCTGGGACTCGGAGGATATATAGGTGCTGTTAAAAACTGGCTTTCCATGCAGGAGGAGTATGATTGCTGCTTCTGCGTTGTTGATGAGCATTGTATTACCGTAAGACAGGACCCTAAGGAGCTCAGGAACCGTTGTATGGAATTTCTGGCGCTTTATATTGCCTGCGGAATTGATCCTGAAAAAAGCCTTATTTATTTTCAGAGCCATGTGCCTCATCACGCACAGCTTGCCTGGGTGCTTAACTGTTATACCTATATGGGTGAACTTTCAAGAATGACACAGTTCAAGGATAAATCCCAGAAGCATGCGGACAATATAAATGCAGGTCTTTTCACTTATCCCGTTTTAATGGCGGCAGATATTTTGCTTTATCAGACAGACAAGGTACCGGTAGGTATCGACCAGAAGCAGCATCTGGAGCTTGCACAGATTATTGCCAAGCGCTTTAATGGTGTTTACGGTGAAGTGTTTAAGGTTCCCGAGCCTGTTATTCCAAAGCTTGGTGCAAAAATCATGAGCCTTGCAACGCCCACCAGTAAAATGAGTAAATCTGAGCCAAAGGGAAATATTGCTATTTTAGATGCACCTGAGGTTATTCTTAAGAAGTTCAAGAGTGCGGTTACAGACTCAGAGGCAAAAATTGAATACCGTGAGGGTAAAGACGGAGTAAATAATCTTCTGACCATTTATTCTGTTGCAACGGGCGAAAGCATTGAGGATGCAGTTTCAAGATTTTCAGGTCTCGGCTATGGCGATTTCAAGGTGAAAACTGCCGAAGCGGTAATTGAAATGTTAAGACCCGTCAGAGAAAAATATGAGGACCTTGCAAAAAACAAGGACTATATAGAAAGTGTTTATAAAAACGGAGCTCAGATTGCAGGAAGAGTTGCGGACAGAACCCTTTCCAAGGTCTATAAGAAAATAGGATTTGTAGCAAGATAGGAGGATAAAAATGTCAGAAACACTGAAGATTCTGTTATCATTTATAATCTCCTTTGTTATAGCATTTGCAACAACTCCGCCGGTTAAGAAGCTGGCAGTTAAAATCGGGGCTATTGACGTTCCGGACGATGCCAGACGGGTTCATAAGAAACCCACTCCTTTGGTTGGCGGACTGGCAATTTTCTTTGGATTTTTAGTGGCTACTCTTCTTTTTGCCCGCATAGACAGGGAGTTTGTGGGAATATTGGCCGGCTCGGTTATAATAGTTATACTTGGAATTTTCGATGATAAATACAATCTTTCTGCCAAGCTTAAATTGATTGTACAGATTATAGCTGCATCAATCCCTGTATTTATGGGTGTCAGAATTGACCGAATCATATTACCGTTTTTAGAAAGTAACGGATTTGAATTCGGATGGCTTTCATATCCCATTACAATTTTATGGATTGTGGCTCTTACCAATGCGGTTAATTTAATTGACGGACTTGATGGTCTTGCGGCAGGGGTTTCTGCCATAGCATCTTTATCCATATTTTGTGTGGCTCTGATGCAGGGAGATTTTGTGAGTGCTGTTTTGACAGCGGCTCTGGTTGGTGCGTGCTTTGGATTTTTGCCCTACAACTTCAATCCTGCTTCTATCTTTATGGGAGATACGGGTTCTACATTTTTGGGATTTGTAATGGCAACAGTTTCTGTTATGGGATTATTCAAGATTCATGCAATCATTTCCTTTGCAGTGCCCTTTATTGCATTTGGAATTCCCATTTTCGACACAAGCTTCGCCATTTTCAGAAGGATTAAGGAGCATAGGCCCATTATGTCGCCTGACAGGGGACACCTTCATCACAGACTTATTGACAGAGGTTTTTCCGTAAAACAGGCAGTTTTGATTATTTACGGCATATGTGCTCTTTTGGGACTTATGGCATTTATGTCCTTCAAGTCCAAAATCTGGACATTGGTTATAGCCGTAATAGGAATACTGGGAGCGCTTGTTTTCCGTTACTGGGGAAGAATCGGTAAAAAATAAACTTAAAATAAGGTTGCGGAAGCAACCTTATTTTTGAGAGGTAATAAAATGGATAAATTAGGTTTAATGATATCTTTATCAAAATACATTGTTTTCTTAAGCGGAAAGGGAGTTACGGAAGAAACAGATAGTAACGAACTTTTGCATACAGAAGAAAATTCCGGAGAAATACTTACAGAAAGATATTTTAATGAGCATACAGAAAAGTTTTATGATTTTTACAGAAAAAACATTTTACACCCTGACCTTGTTTTTGGAAAAACCCACGAAAAGCTTAAGGAAATGGAAGATAAGGGAAAGCTTAAAGCCATAATAACAACCAATACCGATTCTCTTTTAAGTAAAGCAGGATGCAAAAATGTTTTGGAGCTTCACGGAAGCATACATAAAAATTACTGTGTTAAATGCAATAAGGAGTATGACGGAGAGTATATAAAAAAGGCAGAGGGAATTCCTTACTGTGATTGCGGAGGTATTATAAAGCCCGGAATTGTCCTTTATGATGAAGCCCTGGATGAAAATGTGGGAAAAGAGGCGATAGAGCATATATCAAGGGCAGACCTTTTGATTGTGGCGGGCTGCTCACTTGTGTCCTATCCCGCATCGGCTCTTTTAAGATATTTCCACGGTCAGTATCTGGCACTTTTAAACAGAGAGGAAACGGCTGTTGACCGTCTGGCAAATTTCGTTTCGCATGAGAAAATATCAGAAGTAATGGGTAATTTGAAAATTTATACATAAAAATAAACAAAAATGAATGAATATGCATAAACAAACTGGTATAATGCATAAAAATTAAAAAATATTCAAAAAAACCTTGCATAATCGGAAGAATAATGTTATAATTATGCAAAATGATAGAATGCGGTGATATTTATGTGCGAAAAAGTAAAAGTATTTATAGATGGCTCGGCAGGAACAACCGGCTTAAGAATTCACGAAAGGCTTGGCAAAAGAGAGGATATAGCCTTGATTACCCTCCCTGAGGAAAAAAGAAAAGACTTAGATGCCAGACGGGATGCTATAAATAAAAGTGATGTTACTTTTCTGTGCCTGCCTGACGATGCGGCAAGAGAAGCGGTAGCTATGGCAGATAAAAATGTGATTGTTATTGATACGTCAACGGCGCACAGAACAGAAGAAGCTTTTGCTTACGGATTTCCCGAGCTTTCGGATTATCACAGAGAAAAGATAAAAAACTCTAAAAGAATTGCGGTTCCGGGTTGTCATGCAGGCGGATTTATAGCCTTGGTTTATCCCCTTATAGAAAACGGATTTATTAAAAATGATATAAATCTTACCTGCCATTCCATAACCGGTTATTCAGGTGGCGGTAAAAAAATGATTGCAGAATATGAAGAAAAGGAAAATTCTCTGCTTTCTGCCCCCAGACAATACGGTCTTTCTCAGACTCATAAGCATTTAAAGGAAATGAAAGCCATAACGGGTATTTTGGAAGCACCTATATTCTGTCCCATCGTTTCATCTTTTTACAGCGGAATGGAGGTTACTGTTCCTCTTTTTGGAAAAGACCTTCTGAAAGGCGGAATAGAAGATATTAAAAATTTATACAAGGAAAAGTATAATGGTAAAATGGTTTCCTACGAGGAGGCTGACGAGGGCGGATTTTTATCGGCAGGTGCATATTCGGGAAAAGATTTTATGAGGGTTTCCGTTTACGGAAATGATGACAGAATTATACTGGTTGCAAGATATGACAATTTGGGTAAGGGAGCATCCGGGGCAGCTATTGAATGTATGAATATAGCCTTGGGAAAAGAAGATACCTTATCTCTTGATGTACAGGAGGATTAACATGAGTGATATTAAGATAATAGAAGGAAGCGTATGTGCACCTAAAGGCTTTAAGGCGTCGGGAGTACATTGCGGTGTAAGAAAGAACAGAACAAAAAAGGACTTATCTCTTATATTAAGTGAAAAGAAAGCATCGGCAGCAGCCGTTTATACAACTAATTTAGTAAAGGGAGCTCCTTTAAAGGTTACAAAAAAACATTTAGAGGATGGATATGCCATCTGTGCCATCTGCAACAGCGGAAACGCCAACACCTGCAATGCTGACGGAATTGAAATTGCAGAGTCCACCTGCGAGCTTCTGGCAAAAGAGCTTAATATTGACAAAAATGATGTAATCGTTGCATCTACAGGTGTAATCGGTCAGAGACTGGATATTACTCCGATTAAAAACGGTATAGCACCGCTTGTAGCTTCGCTTTCAGATAATGCCGAGGATGCAGCCGAGGGAATTATGACCACAGATACCGTTAAAAAGGAAATTGCAGTAAGCTTTGAAATAGGCGGAGTAGAGTGCAAAATGGGCGGAATAGCCAAGGGCTCGGGTATGATTCATCCGAATATGGCGACAATGCTTGTTTTTATAACAACAGACGTTTCAATAAGCCCCGAAATGCTTAAAAAAGCTCTTTCAGGGGATATAAAAAACACCTTTAATATGCTGAGCGTTGACGGGGACACCTCTACAAACGATATGGTATCCGTTATGGCAAACGGAATGGCAGGAAACAAGGAAATAACTTCTGAGGGTGAGGATTTTAACACCTTTATGAAGGCGTTAAATACCGTAAATGTACACCTTTCCAGAATGATTGCAGGGGACGGAGAGGGCGCTACGAAGCTTTTGCAGTGCATAGTCAGCGGAGCTAAAAATGAAGAGACTGCGAAAATTGCAGCAAAGAGTGTTGTGTGCTCTTCTCTTACAAAGGCGGCTATGTTCGGAGCAGATGCAAACTGGGGACGAGTTCTCTGTGCATTGGGCTACAGCGGAGCAGATATTGATGTAGATAAGGTTGACGTATATTTTTCTTCACCCAAGGGAAAAATTCTGGTTTGCAAAGATGGAGCAGGTGTGGATTTTTCTGAAGAAAAAGCCAAGGAAATTCTTTTGGAAAAGGAAATTGATATTTTGGTTGAATTAAACGACGGAAATGCATCTTCGGTTGCATGGGGATGCGACCTCACATATGACTATGTTAAGATAAACGGAGATTACAGAACCTGATTGGAGGATAAAAATGGAGCTTAAAGTTACAAATGCCCAGAGGGCTGAAATATTAACTCAGGCACTTCCTTATATTCAGCAGTACAATAACAAGATTGTGGTTGTTAAATACGGCGGAAATGCCATGATAAACGAAGAACTTAAACATCAGGTTATGGAAGATATAGTTTTACTTTCTTTGATAGGAGTAAAGGTTGTTGTTGTTCATGGAGGCGGTCCCGAAATAAGCGATATGCTTAAGAAAATCGGAAAAGAATCGGTTTTCGAGGATGGACTTCGAGTAACAGACAAGGAAACCGTTGATGTTGTGCAGATGGTTTTAGCAGGAAAGATAAATAAGGGTCTTGTGAGCTTAATCGAGCAAAAAGGCGGAAAAGCTATGGGTATATCAGGCATTGACGGCCACATGATTGATGCTACCATGAAAGACGAAAAGTACGGCTATGTGGGAAAAATTAACAAGGTTAATACAGAGCCCATAAGCGACTTGCTTGAAAAGGGCTACATTCCCATTGTTTCCACTGTGGGCTGCGACTTTTCCGGAAATACATATAACATAAATGCCGATACGGCGGCAGCCTTTATTGCAGGAGCACTTAAAGCTGAAAGACTTATTTCCATGACGGATATAACAGGTGTTCTTAAGGATAAGGATGACCCGGATTCGGTTATACACTGCATGGATATTGCCGAGGCGAAAAAGCTTTTTGCCGAGGGTATAATCTGTGGCGGAATGATTCCAAAGGTGGAATGCTGCATAGATGCAATCAATATGGGAGTTGAACGGGTAACCATTCTTGACGGCAGAGTGCCCCATGCACTTTTGATTGAAACATTGACTGACGAAGGTGCAGGAACGATGGTTATAAAAGATAAGGGTGAAAACAAATGAACATAAAAAGCCTTGACGAAAAATATGTGTCCAATACCTATGCTCGTTTTCCTTTGGCAATAGTTGAGGGAAAGGGAGCAATAGCCAAAGACGAAGAGGGGAAAGAATATATTGATTTGGGAAGCGGTATCGCAGTTAATTCCTTTGGCTATTCTGACGATTTATGGAAAAAAGCGGTAACTGAACAGATTGATAAGTTATCCCACACTTCCAATCTTTATTATACAGAGCCTTGTGCCGTTCTGGCTAAAATGCTTTGCGAAAAGACAGGAGCGTCTAAGGTGTTTTTCGGTAATTCGGGAGCAGAAGCAAACGAATGTGCCATTAAAATAGCCAGAAAATACAAAGAGGATAAGGGAATAGAAAATTCAAAAATCGTAACCCTCAAAAACAGCTTTCACGGAAGAACCCTTGCAACCTTGGCGGCAACGGGGCAGGATGTTTTCCATAAATCCTTTTTGCCTTTGCCCGATGGCTTTTTGCACATTGAAGCGGGTGATTTGGAGGCAGCAAAAAAGCTTGCCGAGGAAGAAAATATTGCCGCATTCATGATTGAAATTGTTCAGGGAGAGGGAGGGGTTATGCCCCTTAGTCCGGATTTTGTAAAGGGACTTTACAAAATCGCAAAGGAAAAAGACATTCTTTTAATCTGCGACGAAGTACAGACGGGTAACGGCAGATGCGGAAAGATGTACGCCTACATGAACTATGGCATAGAGCCTGACGTGGTAACAACTGCAAAGGGTCTTGCAGGCGGTCTTCCTTTAGGAGCCTGCCTCATGTTTGGAAAGACGGAAAATGTGTTAAAATCAGGGGACCACGGCTCTACCTTCGGGGGTAATCCTATTGCCTCAGCAGGAGCAATTTCTGTTGTTTCGAGACTTACGGATGAATTTTTGGAAGAAGTAAAAGAAAAGTCCGACTACATCTTTTCTGCCCTCGAAAATGCAAAAGGAGTCAAGAGCGTTTCAGGTATGGGACTTATGATAGGAATTGAAACCGAGAAGGATGCATCTGAGGTTATTGCTCTTGCAAGAGAAAAGGGAGTTTTAGTAATCAAAGCTAAAAATAAGGTGAGGTTACTTCCACCTCTTAACATAAAAAAAGAGGAGCTTGAAAAAGCAATAGAAATATTGAAAGAGTGTTTGTAAAAAACACTCTTTTATTTTTTAAGTATTGTTTTTTAACTTGCTTTTGATAATGATGTATGATATAATTAAAGGCAAAGAGATTAGCCTTGATTTTAAGGGAGGTATAAAGATGCTTTATAAGAAAAATTCTGCAAAAGACCTTTCGAAAGAGCTTTTTAAAAATCCAACCGCCGAGTACAGAGGAACACCTTTCTGGTCATGGAACTGCGACCTTAACGAGGGAGTTTTGGGAAGACAGATAGATGCCTTAGGTGAAATGGGCTTCGGCGGTTTTCACATGCATCCGCGTTCGGGAATGTCTTTAGATTATTTAAGCGATGACTTTATGAACCGAATTAAATTCTGTGTTGATAAAGCAAAGGACAAAAATATGTTAGCATGGCTCTATGACGAGGACAGATGGCCCTCAGGAGCCGCAGGCGGACTTGTTACTAAAGATAAAAAGTACCGTGCGAAATACATTGTTTTCCACGCTCAGGACTTCATAAAAGATGATGTTTCAAGAGAAGAAGCAACTAAAGAGGGAAAGACTTATTTTGCCGTATGCTATGACGTCATTTTAGATGAAGACGGTTGCCTTTTATCCGCAGAAAGAGTGGAAAGAGATGCTCCCGCAAAGGGTCAGAAGTGGTACGGCTATGTATATACAGCGCCTAACGATGCCTGGTTTAATGACGAGGCTTATTTTGATATACTTGATGAAGCTGCAGTTGAAAGATTTATTGAAATCACCTACGAAAGATACAAGGAAAAGGTAGGAGATGAATTTGACAAAACAATTCCTTCGATTTTTGCGGATGAACCTCTTTTAAGAAACAAAATGAACGACAGACTGGAAACGCCCACTTCGCTCAATCAGGTTGAGCTTATCTGGAGCACCAATCTTCAGGAAAAATATGAAGATATGTACGGAGAAAGTATTTTTGACATTCTTCCTTATGTATTATGGAATCTTCCCGGAAATAAATATTCTGAAAAACGCCACAGATATTATGATTTTATGGCCAAATGCATAAATTTTTCCTATTTCGAGAGATGCCAGAAGTGGTGTAAGGAGCATGGAATTGCATTTACAGGTCATGTTATGGGCGAACAGATTTTAGAGCACCAGACAAGATGTGAAGCGGATATAATGAGAACCTACAGTTCTTTCGGTATCCCCGGAATTGATATGCTGTGTAACGAACAGGAGATAGCAACGGCAAAGCAGTGTCAGTCAATAGTACATCAGGAGGGTAAGGAGGCTATGCTTTCCGAACTTTACGGTGTAACCAACTATACTTTTGATTTCAGAGGGCATAAGTATCAGGGAGACTGGCAGGCAGCACTTGGCGTAACTATAAGAGTTCCGCATCTTTCCTGGGTTTCCATGCAGGGAGAAGCTAAAAGAGATTATCCCGCATCCATAAACTATCAGGCACCCTGGTATAAGGAATATAAATACATAGAGGACCATTTTGCAAGACTTAATACGGCGCTTACCCGTGGTAAGGCTGATGTCAGCGTGGGAGTAATTCATCCGGCCGAAAGCTACTGGCTTCTTCGTGGACCCAAGAGTCAGAGCAAAAACGATTGTGATAATGCAGAAAAGCATTTTCAGGATATAATGAGCTGGCTTTTGGATATTCATACAGACTTCGATTTTATTTCAGAAAGTCTTGTTCCAAAGCAGAAAAATGAAAATCCCAGAGCAATAGGCAAGATGGAATACAACGTGATTTTAGTTCCTGATTGTATAACCCTTCGCAGCACAACCGTAAAATTCCTTGAAGATTTCAAAAAAGGCGGAGGAGAGGTTATATTTGTAGGCTCTTGCCCCTCTTACGTTGATGCTATTAAAAGCGACGGAGCAAAGAAGCTTTTTGAAAGCTCAGTAAATATTCCCTTCTCAAAGCCATCTCTTGCTGTGGCAATGAAGGTAGTTAAAACGGTTTCCATTATAAATTCCAAGGGCGTGGAAGATGACCGCTATATTTACAATATGAGAATTGACGGGGATAATAAGTGGCTCTTTATTGCACACAGATACCCACATAATCACCAAAAATGGTATAAAGGTATAGGTACTGTGGGTGGATTTGATTCTTCAGAAAAACTTAAAATCACCGTTGACGGCACATATTACCCTGTCTGCTACGATACAATAACAGGCGAAATCAAATACATTGACTTTATCCATAAAAAAGGAAAAACAATTGTTGATTACACAATGTTCTCTAACGGAAGCCTGCTTCTTAAACTTTGTGCAAACGACAGTGAACTTCCTGAAAAAGTAGAAGAAGCTCAAAAGACTTTGGTTAAAACCTATACAATAAAAGATACAGTAAGCTATAAACGTCTTGAGCCTAACGTACTTTTGCTTGATATGGCTTGCCTTGCATTGGATGATGAAGATTATGACTTTGAAGAAGAAATATTAAAGAGCTATGGCAAGGTGAGAAATAAGATAGGCTGGCAGGCAAGTATAAACCAGCAGCCCTGGGTAATTCCCAATGAGCCTCCCTCACACAGGGTTAAGGTCAAAATGAAGATAAACAGTGAAATTATAGTGAAAGACCCTGTTTTAGCCCTTGAAATGGCGTCAGAATGTGAAATATACTTAAACGGTAAAAAAGTCAAGAATGAAGTAATCGGCTATTATGTTGACGAATCCATCGGCAAGGTGAAGCTTCCCAAGATTAAAAAAGGCGTAAACGAGCTTGTTGTTATTGTACCTGTTGCAAAGAGAACGACAATAGAGTATTTCTATCTTCTTGGAGAATTCAATGTGAGAGTAGAGGGAGCTAAAACTACTTTAGTGCCCAAAACTGAAAAAATCGGTTTTGGAGACATATCAACTCAGGGACTTCCTTTCTATGGTGGAAATTTGGAATATACATTTAATGTGGAAATGAAGGAAGACGGAGATTTGAATATACACGCATACAAATATGCAGGCGCTCTTCTGGACGTAAAGGTTGATAATCTCGAAAGCAAGAAAATTGTATTTGAGCCGTATAACGCCTTAATAAAAGACCTTAAAAAAGGAACTCACAAGGTAACAGTTACCTTCTTCGGAAACAGAAACAATACTTTTGGAGCACTTCACTGGCACAGTGAATACCGCCGCTGGTTCGGACCCAATGCATGGCGTACGGCAGGAGATGAATGGGCGTATGAGTATAATTTAGAGCCCACAGGTCTGCTTGCGAGCCCTGTAATAAAGCTATTTAAATAATTTCAGATAACGGCAGAAAGGATGATAGTATGAAAATAACAGAAGTTTTCTTCTCACTTCTAGATTTTGAGCTTACGGGCAAAGAACCAAAAGAAGAAATCATAAAATCATTGAATTCTGCTGTTATAGGTGAGTTAATCAAAATAGCCAAGGCTCACGATTTAACGCATCTATTGGCAGATGCTCTTGAAAAAGCAGGCAAGCTTCCTGATGATGATGCGGGAAAGATTCTTAAAAAGGCGAGAAAAGTTGCGATATTCAGAAATGAATGCATAAAAAAGGATATTTATAATGTTTGCAACATCTTAAATGGTGCGAAAGTCCACTTTATTCGTCTTAAAGGCGCCCGTATAAGAAGCTACTATCCTGGGGATTGGATGAGAACAAGCTGTGATATAGATGTGCTGGTTAAAGAGGAAGAGCTTGAAAAAGCTATGGAAATACTGCAAAAAGAAAATTGGAAAGTAAAGGGAAGTAAGACATTTCATGATATATCCTTATATTCTGAAAATGGTACACATTTAGAATTGCATTTCAGAATAAAAGGAAGCGACTATCTTAAAGAAGATGTTTCGGATAAGATTTGGGACTATTCTGTATTGAAAGAGGAAGGAGCGTATGAGTACATTCAGACTGCAGAATATTTTATGTTCCATTTGATATCCCATATAGCAACACATTTTATCACCTCTGGTTGTGGCATAAAATATTTTTTAGATATATATATTTTGAAAGATAAACTTGAATTCGACAAAGAAAAGCTCATATGTCTTTTGAAAGAATCAGGGCTTGAAAAGTTTTACAAAAAAATATTAGATTTAGCAGATGTTTGGTTTAACGGAAGAGAGCATGATGAGTTAACGAAAAATATGGAGCTTTTCATTTTGACAGGAGGAACCTACGGCACTGAATCGCACAGAATGAAAAACAGTCAGGTTAAATCAAGAGGGAAACTAAGGTATATAAAAAGAAGGATTTTTCCTCCTTATACTTCGTTGATAAAAAGATATCCTGCTCTCAAGGGGAAAAAGTATCTTACACCTGTTTTTCAGGCTAAAAGATTAGCAAATATGCTTTTTTCGGGAAAAACCCAAAAAAGTGTAATGGAACTTAAAAAAGTAAAAAACACATCAGGAGAGGATTTGAGCGAAAGAGAAAAAATGCTTAAAGGCATCGGACTTATAAAATAAAAAGCTTGTCAGATTAAAATCTGACAAGCTTTTTTATTTTTCAAATATGCAAACAGCCATTTTTACAAATAACTCTTTGAAGACGGGCATTTTCGCAAAGATGGTTAAGAAGTTTCTTAAAGGAACTTCTTTATAATATATCACTTTGAAAGGGGAGTTTGCCTTTATTCTTTTAAATCTTTTGAGAGTCATTTTGTTTATATAGGAAAAATATTCCTTTCCGTTTTCATCCTCGGATATCCTGAATTTAATTCGTGATTCTCCGTCAGGGAGTTTGGAAACCAAATCCTTATAGGCGGTAATCAAAGTTTTTTCACTAAAGAAAAGCTGCACCCAGGGAATACCGATGGCATCTGTAAGGTGTGCACCCATAGGATGGTAGTAGGGAGGGAAATTGACATATAATCTGCCGCCTTTTTTAAGTATGCGATAGGCTTCTTTAAGAACGGCTACAGGATCTGCCACATGCTCCATGGCGTCATTCATTATAATAATATCAAAGGTGTTGTCGGGAAACTCTGTTTTTGCAGCGTCCCCGGAAACAAAGGTGAATTTTGTTGAAAGGTCAAGCTCTTCTGCCAAGTCATTGGCTTCTTTTTCATAGCTTGCCACAACATCCATTCCTGTGATTTTTTCCGCTCCGCATTTTCCGTAGTACATGGTTTTTCCGCAGGCACCACAGCCAATATCAAGAACAGATTTACCCGAAAACATATGCTTCGGACTATCAACAAACGGGGAATCCAAATAAAATTTAATGGTTTCCTCACCCTTTTCGTACTGCCATTTTGCATAGGTGGTAATGCCTTCGTTCTGCAGATTAAAGGGATGAACAGGAAGGGGAAATAGTTTATTTATGACTTTAAGCAGTCTTACGCTCATTTTCTTAATCTCCTTGCTTCAAGATAAAAACGTTTTTCTTCGGCATGGCCCATAGAAAATGTTTTCTTGGGTAAGGGGCCGAAAGTGTTTACTGTATCAAAAAGCTCCTCTTTTTTAAGGCACTCAGGGAAGAAAGCGATATTTCCTTCGTTTCTGCCAAGAGTTTTTGCCGTTTCTTCGCCGTGGATATAGTCAATATAACCGCCGTTTTCTGATGCATATTTTTCCAAAAATTCAGTTACCGCACCTGATGTTATGTGTACGTCGGAGGCGAAAGTTATTTCTCCTTTCTTATCCTTGGTTTCAAAAGGAACGGTATATGAATATTTTCCGCTTGTTTTTTTCATTTCATCCAGAAGTTTTTCTGTATCAGCTCCGAAAAATACCCTGTATATGGGTTCAAACACCAGAGAATCTTCATAAAGATTTACAATTTCACAAAGAGCGTAGCGGAGGGGATGATTTATTTTTTCTTCTTCTGTAAGGTTAACCTTTGCTTCTTCCCAGGTGGCTTTGGCTCCTGCAAGGGAATGATTTCCGTCGCCTACGGCAATAAGGGGATTTGTGCCAAGGGAGAAAAGGTTAGATAAAACCTTTTCGTTATCGGAAACTAAATAGCCTTCTATGTGGCCGCCATCCGCCATTAAATCGAAGTCATAAATCTTTTCTGAAGAGCAATTTTTTAATTCTCCCAAAACAGCATCCTTTTTGTCATCAATAAGTAAAAGAATGTGGGGAAGCTCTAAGCTTGCATTTCTTCTTATTGTAACTCTCGCGGGAATTCTTTCTGCAACTGTGGCTTCTGTTGCCCTTATATTTGAGGTGCTGTCCTTTGAATAGTCGTATTTCTCCAGGTCAACGGCACCAACAAGACCGTGGCGGACAAGACCTGATTTAAAAGTTCTTTTCACGAAAATCAAGGCGTTTTTGTATTCCCCGAACACTCCTTTTTCGTAATAATCAACCATAGAGTCGTTTATATCCTGAATTTTTTCTTCAAAGTTAAGGGAATTAAGATAAGCTTCGGGGAAAATCAGGTTAAAGGTGGAGGGGACCTTGTCAGTAAGGGAAGCTACTTTGTCCCAGTATTCCTTTTGTGAGGTGTACTGGTCGCAGGCAACAACGCTCCATTTAGTCATATCACAATTTTTTGGAATTAAAATATCTGCAGGATTAAAAATACTCATAAAAACTGTCCTTTCTGAAATGAATTAAGAGATGTTTAGTTTTCCTCCGAAAAAGCATCAGAGGTAGAAGTTGTGCCGTGGGAGTCCAAAGGTCCGTATAAGGAATTGTATTTATCCAGCTGTCCCTGAAGCTCCGCTATTTCGTCGGTCAGTGTTTTGTTTTGTGCGATAAGGTCGTCCAGTCTTTTTTGCAGTGTTGTAACGGGGTCCTGGGCTTCTTCCTTTTCAGAAAGGTCCTTGAAATTTCCAAAAAGCCAAGAACCAAAGGAGAAGATTAAGTAAAATATCATGGCGACAACCAAAATGGAAACCAAGTATCTTACAATTTTTGATGGTCCTTTTCTTCTGCGTCTTACTCTCCTTGCCGCACGCCTTGCATTATCTCTTGCGGTAGGCTCGTTTGAATTGCTTAATGATTTTTCGTATTCTTTGTTATCTATCATATTTAAAATCCTCTCTAAAGATAAATAGTTTCGTTAAGGGAAAATGAATAAATTATTTTTTCTGAAACTCTGGCCTTAAATCTTTTTTCAAGAGCCTTGGCATAAATTGAAAGCTGAGTTTCATAACGTTCTTTTAGCTTTTCTGAAGTTACATTCTTGTCGGTTTTGTAGTCAACCAAAATGATTTTATCATCCTCGAAAAAATAGCAGTCAATAATTCCCTGAATAAGAATTTCTTCCCGATCAGCTTCGTTTTTTGTAATTGCTGAAAGACTTTCCTTTAATGTGAAGGGAGCTTCCTTGTAAAGTTTATCTGATTTTCTCATTCTTTCCGCCAGAGGGCTTTTCAAAAAGGCATCCAGGGATGAAAGGTCTAAAGCCTCAAGCTCACCCGAGGTAAGATTAAGTCTTTTTACGGCATCTTCTGCATTTTTTTTATTTAAGTCAAGTTTTTCCAATGCATAATGCATTATACTACCTTTTTGGGCACTTGTAAATACCTTTGTTTCATTGAGAAAAGAGGGTTGAGGCAAGGATGAAACTTGATAATTTTTATAAATGTTGTCTGCATCGTGGAATGTATCTGCCATGGAATAACGTTTTAATTCACTTACGGAATATTTGTTTTTCACGGACCTGAGATTAAAATAGGGGTAAGCGAATTCAAGAACTTCAGAAATATCCTCCGTGCAGGGTATGGGCTTAGGAATATCAAAAGACATTTCTTCCTCGGGTATTTCATCTTCTTTAATGCAGTTTATAACATTTATACCAATGTTTTCGTTATCGGGTGCAACTAAAAGAAGCCAGTCCAAATAGTTTTTGGAGGAAAGAACCAAATTAGGATGGATTACATCTCTTTTCTCGGGAAGGATATAGTGGTCAAGATTCTTTTTTAAATTAACTGAGCCTATAACCTCTATATGCTCTCTTGCACGGGTAAGTGCAACGTATAAAATTCTGAGCTCTTCTGAAACTGACTCGTAAGTTGCGGTGGATTTTATAAGGTCAACTATGGGGAGAGTCAGTTTTTTTCTTGCACCGTGTTCATCAGGGGCAGAAAAGTGCACCATACCTATACCTAAGTCCTTGTGAATAAGCATAGGACTTGTTAAGTCTCTTAAATTAAAGTCGCTTTCTGAAGCACAAAGGAAAACAAAGGGGAATTCAAGACCCTTGCTTTTGTGTATACTCATAATCCTTACCGAATTTATGGAATCGGAAAGGGAGGGTGAGGGAGAGGCGCTTTCTCCCGAAAGAGATAGCCTTTCCATATACTGAATAAAGTCAAAAAGTCCTCTGAAAGAAGAGTCTTCTGCATTTTTTGCCGCATTTAAGAACAAATCAATGTTTTCAAGATGTGCTTGGGCATGTACCATGGCACCTACAAAGGATAAGTAGTTTATATCCCCTATAAGAAACTCCAGAAAAGCTGAAATGCTCAAAACAGAAGCTTCCTTTCTCCAGAGATTTAATTTATGGAGAAAATATCTGCATTTTTTTCCTGAAACCTCATCTTGGGCTTCTTCTTTTATGGCCTCGTAAATATAATTTTTTCTTTTCAGCGCCAAAAGAGCCAGCTCATTTTCGTCAAAGGAGAAGATGGGTGATCTTAAAATGCTGATTAAGTCTATGTCCTGAAGAGGATTATCTATTATTCTCAAAAGAGAAAGTAAAATTTTGATTTCCGTGAACTCAAAAAAGGATGAATCCGTAACGGAAAAATAGGGGATGCTTTCCTTCCCTAAGGCTTCCTCGAAAAATATAGCCTGAGATTTTGGCGAACGCATTAAAACAGCAATATCTCTGTATTCCAAGGGTCTGAAAGAATCTATGGATTTATCGTAAATTTTTACTTTACTGTCAATAAGCTCCTTTATTCTTTTTGCCAGAAACTCACCCTGGAGCTTTCTTGACTCACCGGTAAGAGTGCCGGAAGAGGAAGCTAATATGTTTAAGTTCATGGCAGGAGTCAATGAGGGCTCAGTATAGCATTCGCTTCCGGGAATGAGACGTTCGTCTCCTTTATACTCAATTTCTCCTGCTTTTTCAGACATAAGACGGTCAAAAACAGAATTAACGGCGTCTAAAACTTCCTTTCTGCTTCTGAAGTTCTGGGAAAGGGATATTTTTATATGCTTGTCATCTTCGTTTTTTTCCTGAACCGGAACAAACCTTGAAGCTTTTTCTCCAAAAATCTTTTTAGGGTTGGTCATTCTGAACTTATATATGCTCTGCTTCATATCGCCAACCATGAATACATTGGGCTTTCCCTTGGATTTTGAGGAAAGCATATTTATTATGGTTTCCTGAATTTCGTTGGTGTCCTGATATTCATCTACATAGATTTCGTTATATTTATCTCTTATTTCACAGGCTATTTCTGACGGAGTTATATTTCCTTCTTCATCAAAAGCTGTTAAAACTTTAATTGTCAGATGCTCAAGGTCAGAAAAGTCCAGAATGTTTTTCTCTTTCTTTTTTTCATTAAAAAGCTCCATGGCTTTTAATGTTACATCAACTAAGGCGGAGACCTGAATTTTCATGGCCTCCGTAAGATGATGAGCATCGTCAAAGGGCATGGAAATTAAGCCTTTGGCATCGGAAAAGGCCTTTAGTGCCGCATCCCTTTTGTCTTTTGCTTTTTCTTTCATGTAGGGGTCTGCACTTCTTTTCGGAGCAGGGCAACGGTCAAAAGAATGGGAAAGGGACTTATAGAGAAAATCCCAGGAAATATCGCCGGAAAGAATATGGTTTATATAATAAAACTCTTTTGAAAATGCCTCGCTGTATTTTTCAAGTCCCTCGGTTTCGTTTGCAACACTTATGGCGTTTTCAAGATTTTCCTTAGCAAAATTAAGATAATCAAGAGCTTTTTTTATCAAAAGGTCAGTATAGGTGGAAAAGGCTTTTTCCGATGAAAGGGAATTATACTTTTCTCTGGCATCATTAAGCCACTTTTCGGGAAAAGGATCACTGTCGGCGAATTTCCATAACTCATCTACATAGTCGAGGATTGCATTGTCATTTTTTGCACTGCAAAGAGTATCCACCGTATATTTAAAGCTTTCATCATCCTTTTCGTAAAAGAAGTCAAGAGCCTCAAAAAGGGCTTCTGCCTTAAAAATATTTAAATCTGTCCCCTCTGCAATTTTGAAAGAAGGATCTAAATCAATGGCATAGAAATAAGACCTTAAAACCTTAAGGCAAAAGCTGTGTATTGTGGATATGTCGGCAGTTTCAACTAAAGCCAGCTGTCTTCTTAAATGTTTGTTTTTTGGAAAAGAAGAATAGGCCTCGGAAATTTTTTTGGAAATTCTCTCACGCATTTCCGATGCAGCAGCATTGGTAAATGTCATAATGAGCATTTTTGAAATATCGGCGTTCTCATTGGTTATGCGGTTTAATATTCTGCCGGTTAAAACCTGGGTTTTCCCGCTTCCTGCAGCCGCAGTAACCAAAATGTCGCTGACAGGAGATAATACGGCAGCCTCCTGCATTTTGGTCCATTTCATTATTCATCACCTCCGTCTTTTAAGTCCTCTTCCGTTTCAGCGGAAAAAGAAGACCAGGGGTTTTTAGAATCAAGTTTAGGCAGGGAAATGCAGTTTCCGCCGCCGCAAACTGTTTTGTATTCACAATAATCGCACATAGCAGAGTTTTCTGATGCAAGGACTTTGGGGGAAATGGAAAAATCCCCTTTTTTCATTTCTTTGTATAATCTGGCTATGGTCTTTTTTACGTGGGAGAAGAGCATATCAAAGTTTTCCTTTGTTGCCAGAGAATCGGAAAGAAAAATGCCGTCTCTTTTTTCAAAGGGTAAATAGTTGGATTTTCCCTCCGGAGCTTTATCCATGGCATCTAAAACCTCGGGGTCGTCTAAAATAAGACCGCTCATTTTGAGTGTTTCGGATAGGGTTTTAGAATCGGAGATAACAGGGTCGTCAAGCTTGAAATAAAGCATGGCGGCAGGATTTGCGCCTGTACTTTCAGCCAGTGATAGCATATATACGGACATCTGGAGATTAAGACCGTGGTAAACAGAAGAAAGGGAAAAGGTCTTTCCACCTGATTTATAGTCTGTAATTCTTAAAAAGTCTCCTCTTTCTGTATGCAGAACGTCGGCTCTGTCAATTTTACCTGTAAGATAAATATATCCGCTTTCTGTGGGGATTTTGATTTCGGGATAATCTTTTCCCTTGCCAAAGGTGATTTCGCTTCCCAAAGGCTCGAAAAGTCCTGATTCAAAGTGCTTTTTTATTAAGAAGAGCATTTTGCAGGAAAGGTTCTGAAGCCTTTTAAGCTGATATAAGGCTCTTTTTGAATTTTGTAAAAAGAAGGAACTGTTTTCTATAATGTTATCCGTAACCTCTTTGGCTACAGCTTTGATTTCCTCCTCTGAAACGGATTGCCAGGTTTTCCCGTTGTCGTTTATATAACGGCTTACAGAGTCCATATAGGAGTGAAGAATGCTTCCCGTATCCTGAGGAGTGAATGAAGCGACGGTTCTTTCTCTGGCATTTAATATGTATCTCATGTAATATTTAAATGGGCAGGAGGAATAAGCCTCCAACTTTGAAACGCCGGTGGTTATTCCGTCGTGAAAAAGCTTATCCGTAATCTCTTTTGATAAGGGAGTGGTGTTTTTCATAAAGCCGAAGGAATTAGGGACAGGGGGAAGGTGATAGGTACCGTTTTTAATATACCAGTCGTAGGCTTTAAGCCATGAAGAATCGATTTCTTCACCCATAGCCATTTTATTCAGGGAATCAAGAGTGTGGGTCAAAGTGGGAATGGGGGCAGATAAAAGCTCATCAAAAGAAAGACCGTTAATGTCCGTTGTTTCGGTAATTCTTGGGAAAATTTCCTTCATTTTATTCACAACGGAAGAGGGGTTGGTGCTTTTACCGCTGCGGTCCTTTAAGTGATAAGACAGGAATAAAAGCCTCTCGGGTGAAGTAAAGCTCGTGTAAATAAGACTTTGCTCTTCGAAATTAAAATATTCGCTGCCCTTGGAAACCTCAAGATTCAGGTCATTTAATATAGCTCTGTCAGCATCGGTTAAAATCCCCGTCTGTTCAGGAACTTTAGGAAAAACATTCTGGTTAAGACCTAAAATGAAAGTAACGGGAGAGGATATACCTTTAGCTCTGGGGGCGCTTATAAAGTTTACGGAGTCTATGGAAGAGGGGAGAATTTTCATATTGGTTGCATCAATACCTTCTTTGAAAACCGAAGAAAATTTCTTAAAAGAAAGAGTTAAATCAAAAGAAGATGCAACCAAAGAATCCATGGCATCTATGATGGCGCCATAAACACTGGAAAGTCTTGAAGCTTCATCAGTTCTTCCTGATGCCTCGAATTTTTCAATCTGCTGTTCGATTTTAGCTATAAGGGATGTTTCCACGAAGAAATCATATAAAGCAGAAGCAAAGGTTACGGCATTTATTTTTCCTTTGATTTTTTCCTTTAAGGAAGAAAAGGGAGGAAGAATTTTTTTTCTTATAAGGTCTATTTCAGTAAAAAGCTCTCTGTCAGCATCTGAAACCTCATAGTCTGAATAAAGACTTGTGCGATAGGTCCATTTTTCGTCGCTCTCAAAGACACTTCCTTTTATGCCAGTGGCAATTATGTAGTTTTCCAGTTTATCTGCTTCCTCAAAAGACAAAGGGGAAAAGCCGCTTTTTATAAACTTAAAAAGCGGTGAAGGCATAAAGTTTGAATTTACCGTATCAAGCAGGGCGTTTACATAAACACTCAAAGGATGCATTGAGGAGGACACGGTCTCTGTATCCGTAAAAGGAATACCGAAGGAAGAAAACATGGGAGACAACACGGAAGAATAGGTGGCAGTATCCCTTACTATCACGGAGATGTCCTTATAGCGGTATTCACCGGTCATAACAAGAGAGCGGATTTTTCTTGCCGCTTGCTCTATTTCGGAATGCAGGTTTTTGGCTGCAAAAAGAAAGATGGAGGAAACCTCCTTTTCATATTTCTGAGGCTCGAAGGATAAAAGATTTTTATCAAGATGAGAAAATTCGGGATTGGAAAAGGAAGAAGAAAAAGTTTTGATATTAACGGGGATATTTTCTTCCTTTGCCATGGCTTCAAGCTTTTCGCCCGCTTCAAGAGTTGAAAGGAACTGAAATTCAAAGCTGTTAACCTCAGAAAGCAAGGAAACAGTAACTTTTTCGCACTGGAGCAAAAGCTCTTTTATAACTGAAAGCTCCGAAGGGTTAAAGGATGAGAAACGGTCGATATAAACGTGTTTTCCGATAAAAGGCTTATCCTTTTTCAAAATTTCCGTAAGATGAGAAAGGTCATCATCCCTGTCGGTATATCCTGTGGCTATAAATTCGTTGTATTTTTCAAATATCAGAGAAAGGTCCTTAAGCTTTGCAGATAAAAAATTTTTATCTGCTTTATCCGAGGCTTCCATTAAATTCTCGGGCGTTATAAAATATCTTTTGAATTCGGAAAAAAGGGATAGAAGTTCCTTTGAAAAGCCTACCTGGGAAGCACTTGATTTAAGAACGCCAAGCTCATTTTTAAGCTTCTGACAAATTACGGAAATAGCCATTGTCTTTCCTGAGGGGTCTAAAGATTTAGTGCCCAGGGGGCCGAAATCCGCAAGGGAATTATAAAGACGGTTAAAAGAATATACCCCGGCACCCCCAAGACCTGAAATGGAAAGCTTTTCCGCCAGCTTCTTTTCTGCAAAAAGAGTATAGCTTTCAGGCACAATTATAAGGCCGCTGTTTTTGGCGGCCTCGGAAATTATATATTCACCTTTATTGCTTTTAGCACGTCCGTATATAAGCTCAAGGGACAAATCTATCTATCCTTTCTCATTTTACTCTTTCGTAGGTATAGTAGGTCCAGCTAAGGTCATTTTGAGTTAAAGTTTCACCTTCTTCGGTGATTTTCCATTCGGGCATATCATCAAGACTCGGGAAAAATCTGTCCGCATCAAAAGCGTTATGTATTTTTGTTATGTAAGCTTTATCAACAAAGGGGAGGAGTAATCTGTAAATGCTTTCTCCGCCAAAGACAAAGGCACGTTCGAACTTTGCCGCTTCTTTTAAGGCTTCGTCAACACTGTGAACCCAGATAACGTCCTTATCTGTTTTTTCTTCGGGGAAGCACAAAACAATATGCGGTCTTCCGGGAAGGGGATTTCCGCCGGGAAGAGACTCCAGTGTTTTTTTACCCATAATAAGGGCGTGTCCCCAGGTTATTTCTTTAACTCTTTTCAAATCACCGGGAATATGACACAAAAGGTCGTTGCCTTTTCCGATTCCCCAGTTTTTATCTACTGCAACAATAAGCTCCATTTTTATCCTCCTTAAACAGCAACAGGCAGCTTGCCTACTTTTCCGCTGTGATTATAATTTTCCAAAACAAAACTGTCTGGAGTGAAATCGTAGAAGTTTTTAATATCAGGGTCGATTATAAGCCTGGGAGCATCAAACATTGGTCTTTCTATAACTTCCTTGACAATGGGAACGTGTCTGTCATAAATGTGTGCATCGGCAATAACGTGAACAAGCTCCCCGACGTTAAGACCTGAGGAAATGGCAAACATATGCACCAAAATGGCATACTGTGCAACATTCCAGTTATTTGCAACCAAAAAGTCATTGGAACGCTGATTGAGTATGGCGTTTAATGTATTACCTGATACATTGAGGGTGAGGGAATAGGCGCAAGGGTAAAGAGCCATTTCGTGAAGCTCCTCGTGGTTGAACATATTGCCTATTATTCTTCTGCTTCCGGGATTGTTTTTAAGCTCTGAAAGCATCATATCAACCTGGTCGAGCTCTCCTTCCTTATAGATGCTCTTTTTGGCAAGCTGATAGCCGTATGCCTTACCGATAGTGCCGTTTTCATCAGCCCAGGAATCCCAGATTTTAGAACCTAAATCTGAAATTTTGTTGGATTTTTTCTGCCATATCCATAAAATTTCATCAACAGCCGCCTTGAAATTTATGTAACGGAGAGTCTGGATGGGAAATTCCTCCGCCAGATTATATCTGTTCACCATGCCGAATTTTTTAATGGTGTGAGCAGGGGTGTTATCATCTGCCCAGCGGGGACGGACAGGCCTGTCAGTATCCCAAACTCCGTTTTCCAAAATATCGTGTACGTTTTCTATAAAAAGCAAATCTGCCTTACTCATAAAAAACTCCCTTTCTGTATCTATATTGTTTATATTATAATATAAAATGTCGGAAAATGCAATAGTTTATATTACACTGAAAGAGAGAATGTTTTTGACAAAAATAACATAAAAAAGGGCGCAAGCAAGTGATTTTATGGACATCTTAATATTGATTTTTCCTTTTTTGTGTGTTATAATTATTAAAATGAGCGTATATTTATATTTTGGAGGTAGAATTATGAAAAATTATAATATCGGCATAATCGGTGCAACCGGTATGGTGGGACAGAGATTCATAACCTTGCTGCACGACCACCCCTGGTTTAATATTAAGGTTCTGGCAGCATCAGGCTCCAGTGCAGGTAAAACCTATGAGAAAGCAGTTGAGGGAAGATGGGCAATGAAAGAAGAAATCCCTGCTTCCGTAAAGGAAATAGTTGTTCTTGATGCCGAGAAGGATGATAAGAAAATAGCAGAGAGTGTTGACTTCGTTTTCTGTGCGGTAAATATGAAAAAAGATGAAATCAAGGCTTTGGAAGAACATTATGCCAAGCTTGAGGTTCCTGTTATTTCCAATAACTCAGCTCACCGTATGACAGAGGATGTTCCTATGATTATCCCTGAGGTTAATCCCGAGCACCTTGATATAATCGAAAATCAGAAAAAGAGACTCGGAACAAAAAGAGGCTTTATTGCAGTTAAATCCAACTGCTCAATTCAGAGCTATGTTCCTGCCCTTAACGCCTTGATGAAGTACGGAATCAAGGAAGTTGCAGTATCTACATATCAGGCGATTTCGGGTGCGGGAAAAACCTTTGAAAGATGGCCCGAAATGATTGACAACGTAATTCCCTATATCGGCGGAGAAGAAGAAAAAAGCGAAGTTGAGCCTATGAAGGTTTGGGGTCATATAGAAGACGGCAAAATCCTTATGGCAGAAACTCCGAAAATCACAGCTCAGTGCATAAGAGTTCCCGTTACTGACGGACATCTTGCTACTGTTTTTGTGAAGTTTGACAAAAAGCCCACCAAGGAAGAAATCTTAAAGGATTGGGCGGAGTTTAAGGGTGAGCCCCAGACTCTTGATCTTCCTCACGCTCCCAAGCAGTTCTTGCATTACTATGCAGAGGATGACAGACCTCAGACTAAATCTGAAAGAGATCTGGAAGGCGGCATGGCAGTCAGCGTGGGAAGACTCAGAGAAGATTCGATTTTTGACTATAAATTCGTTTCACTTTCACATAACACTTTGAGAGGAGCAGCAGGCGGCGGAGTTTTGCTGGCAGAACTCCTTGCGGCAAAGGGCTACTTTGACTAAGACAAAGGAGGGAAATTTTAATGAAGCACACGATTTTTAAAGGTGCGGCAGTTGCACTTATAACTCCTTTTACGGAGGACGGAAAAATCAACTATGAAGAATTTGGCAGAATAATTGACGACCAGATTAAAAATGAAACAGATGCTTTGGTTGTATGCGGAACTACGGGAGAGCCCTCCACTATGCCTGATGAGGAGCATATTGAGGCTATGCGTTTTGCAATAGAGCATACCAAAAAGAGAATTCCCGTTATAGCAGGAACTGGAAGCAACGATACAGCTTATTGTGTGGAGCTTTCAAAGAAAGCTGAACAGATGGGGGCAGACGGACTTTTGCTCGTAACTCCTTATTACAATAAGTGTACTCAGAAGGGACTTAGAATCCACTACGAAGAGGTGGCAAAAAAGGTTGACCTTCCTATGATTTTGTATTCCGTAAAGTCGAGAACCGGAGTAAACATTGCTCCCGAAACTTTGGCGGAGCTTTCCAAGATTGATAATATAGTTGCAGTAAAGGAAGCAAGCGGAGATATTTCTCAGGTTGCAAAAATAGCAGCTCTCTGCGGAGACAGACTGGATATATATTCAGGTAACGACGACCAGATAATTCCTATACTGGCTCTTGGCGGCATTGGTGTTATTTCGGTTCTTTCCAACGTAGCTCCCAAGTTCACACATGATCTGGTTATGGACTACTTAAACGGAAATCAGGAGAAGGCACTTAAAGCACAGCTCAGTGCTCTTGACCTCGTTGACGCCCTGTTCTGTGAAGTAAATCCCATTCCCGTAAAGACTGCCATGAGACTTATGGGCTATAATGCAGGTCCTTTGAGACTTCCTCTTTGCGATATGGAAGAAAAAAATCTTGAATTGTTGAAGAAAGCACTTTCCAACCACAATCTTATATGAAGGACGAAGTACTTATGATAAAGATTTTGTTAAACGGAGCCAACGGAAGAATGGGAACTGAAATTTCCGATCTCTCTGAGGGTTCTGAAATCTATGAAATTGCCTGCGGTGTTGATTCTTATACGGAAAAAGAAAGAAATTTCCCCGTATATAAATCTCTTTGGGATTGCAAGGAAGAATTTGATGTTATAATAGATTTTTCCAACGCAGCAGGACTTGAAGATTTGCTTGGCTTTGCCATAAAAAATAACAAGCCTGTTATAGTTTCCACCACAGGACACAGCCCTGAGCAGAAAGAGCTTATGAAAAAAGCAGCAGAAGAAATACCTTTGTTTTTCTCTGCCAATATGTCTTTCGGAATCAATCTTCTTATTGATCTGGCTAAAAAAGCGGCTTGTCTTTTGGGCGAGGACTATGATATTGAAATCGTGGAAAAGCACCACAATCAGAAGCTTGACGCTCCCAGCGGTACAGCCCTTGCCATAGCTGACGGAATATCGGAGGTGGCGGCAAATAAAGGGGAATATGTGTATGACCGTCATTCTGTAAGAAAAAAGAGGGATAAGAATGAAATCGGCATTTCCTCTGTACGTGGCGGCACAGTTGTAGGAGAGCATGAGGTTCTTTTCTTAGGACCCGATGAAATCATAGAAATAAAGCATCACGCTGCATCAAGAAGAGTTTTTGCAGAGGGTGCACTTCGTGCAGCAGCATTCCTTAAAGGGAAAGAAAAGGGAATGTACAGCATGAAAGATATGCTTAAGGACTGATAATTTAAGTGTAAAAAAACGATGCCTCGCATCGTTTTTTCTTTTGCGAAAAAAATTGACTTTCTTAACTTTAAATAGTATAATGTTTATGATACCATAGGGTAATTCTATGAAAGAGAGGAGAATTTAAGTGAATATCTCCAAAAGAATAATAAGTACTCTGATTGTCTTCTGTCTGTTTTTTTGTCATGGACAAATATTTGCAGATGAAGGTATAAGTGTAACTTTCGAAAATACCGAAATTATAAAAGGGGAAGAGGGAAAGATTAAGGTTTCTCTGGAAAACACGGGAATCATAAGCACTTTCTATCTTTATAATCTCGGATTTGATGATAAAATTATAAAGCTTACGGATGTAAAGCTTCTGGTAGAAAATGCTTCTTTGTCCCACACTGACAAAGAAACGGGAGAGGTTGTTTTTGCATTTTCCGAGAATACAGTTTTTAATGGGGATATTGCGGAATTCACTTTTGAAGCAAAAGGAAAAGCGGCAGAAACAGAGGTGAAAGCCGATGTCAGGATTAAATACCATCATAACGGAAATGAAATATATTTGTCTGATGTGAACATTGTTTCGGGAAAGGTAAATGTGGTATCTGAATTTCCTGATACTATGGTATTGGAAGATACGGAAAAGGTATATAACGGAAAGGCTCAGGGCATAAAGGTGAAAAATCTCCCCGTCGGAGCGTCTGTTGCTTACCTTGTAGACGGAGAAGAAAAGGAAGCGGTAAAAGCAGGAGAATATGTGGTTACTGCGAAAGTAACCAAGGAGGGCTATGCAGACTGGGAAAGCTCTGCAACGCTCAGAATTACTCCGGCTCCCTTAAAATTAAAAGGACTTAAAGCAAAGGATAAGGTTTATGACGGAAAAAAGGATGCTGCGATAGATTCGAAGGATGCTTTTTTAGACGGGATTTTTGAAGGGGACGAGGTTTATACAGAATATCCCGAAACAGGAACGTTTGAAACAGAAAATGTAAAGGGCGTAAGAATAAACGTAAATGTAGAAAAGCCCGCTCTTTTTGGAAAAGACAGTACTAATTATACACTTTTAGACGTAGAGCCTCTTAAGGCGAAAATAACAAAAGCCACTCAGGAGATAAATGTTTCTGCTATAGGTAATAAAACCTACGGAGATGAGGCGTTTTATATAGATGCTTTGGCATCATCAGGTCTCCCGCTTACATATAAAAGTGAAAACGAGAATGTGGCAAAGATTTTGGAAAATGGCTTGGTTGAAATTACAGGAGCAGGAAAGGCAAAAATAGCCATAAGTCAGTCAGGGAATGAAAATTATCTGTCGGCAAACACATATGCAGAATTTGAAGTTTTGCCAAAGATCATAAGCTTTGAAGATATAGACTTTGAAAATGAAATTTTAACACCCGCAATTGAAAGCTGCGGAATTCAGGACAAGGATTCGGGGAAGGTTGAATTCGATTTTTCCAAAGTTAAATCCTTTGTTTCGGGAGATAAAGTAATCTACACTAATTTCTTTTTCAAAGGAGAAAGAAGCGGAAATTATAAAGTTTATATCATGGGAGACTCCATAGAGAAGGAACTGGTCAAAGAAGAAGGTTTCTTCAGTGCATCGGGAGAAGTAACGGCGTCGGTTAAAAAGGCTTCTGGCACAAGCACCTTGATTGTTGAAGATGCCGCTCTTACGGAATTTTCTGCTGAAACCCAAAGCATAACCATTGATTTAAATAAAGAAGAAAACGGAAATATTGACAGCGTAATACTGCCGGGAGAATTTCTTTCTGATGCAGGAAACGAAGCTGCTTTGGAGATTAAATTAACGGAAAGTTCGGTACTTTTTGATAAAGCGGCTCTTACACATCTGGCGGACAATGCGGAAGATGCTTACGTTAACATAAGCATCAGGGAAGCAGACGACGGGGAACTTCACGAGGGTCAGGTTGAAGCAAAGGAAAAGCTTAATAATTCAAGGGTTTTCAAGCTTACCGTATCGGGAGTCGGAGAGGAAGAAAGAGTTTCTTTCGGTGGGGGAAAAGCAAAAGTATCCCTTCCTTACGAAGCCTCAGGCTCTGCAAAGGTAAAAGTTAAATATCTTAAAGATGACGGAACAACGGTGAATATAAATTCAACCTATGACAAGAAAGCCAAGAAGGTTACGGTTACTCTTTCGCATTTTTCCGAGTATGTCGTTTATACTGAAAAAACTACCTCCGGCGGCGGAGGTGGAGGCGGAGGCGGCGGAAGCTCGGATGCCACCTTGAAATTCAATACAAACGGCGGAAAAGAAATGGCTGAACTCACTATGCCGTTAAATACATCTGTCAGCCTGGATAAATACTTACCTGAAAAAGACGGATTTAAATTTTCGGGCTGGTTTATGGAGCCTGAATTAAAAACTATCGTTACGGAGATTAAGCTTCAGGGAGATACTACCCTTTATGCCAAGTGGAAAGAGTTATATGAGGTCAAGGTTATTCTTACCATTGACAAAAAAGAGGCATTATTAAACGGACAGATGGTAGTTAATGATGTAGCGCCTGAAATTGTAAACGGAAGAACTATGCTTCCCATCCGCTTTATTGCCGAGGCATTAAAGGCTGAAGTAGGCTGGGACGGAGAAGCAAGAAAGGTTACAATAAAAAAAGGCGAAAAAGTCATATTACTTACCATCGGTAAAGATATCGCTTTAATAGACGGAAAAGAAGTGGAAATTGATTCTTCTCCCTATATCAAAGATGACAGAACTTATCTGCCTCTTAGATTTATTGCTGAAAATCTGGATTGCACTTTAGAGTGGAACGAAAAAGCAAGAGAGGTAACGGTGAAAAAGTAATGAAACTTATGAAACGAAAGGAGGGTGTAGCGTGAAAAAGATATTATCTTTGATGTTGGTTTTATCCTTTCTCTTTTCAGCAGCGGTTTTGGCAGAGGATGAAGCAAAAGCCACTCTTAAAGTAGTAGGAGGATGCGACATACCGGGAAGAAGTGTGGAAGTATCCCTCATTATGGAAAATAACCCGGGGATAGTTGCAATGAAACTGGAACTTTCCTACGACGATACATATCTTACCTTAAGAGATATTAAAGACAACGGCTTGCTGAAATCTTATTTCGGCGAAACGAAAGACCTTTCAGATAATCCCTATACTCTATGCTGGGCTGATATGGAAGGCTTTGAGAATAATTACGGAAACGGAGTTTTGGCGGTTTTAACCTTTGATATCGCAAAAGATGCTCCTGAAGGTGATTATGAAATCGAAGTTTCCTACAATAATGATTATTATGAAATAATGAATGAGGATTTGGAAGCGGTAGAATTTGAGGTTGAAAACGGGGTTATAACGGTTGCACCAAAGCCTTCGGTTTCTTTTGGAAATGTTGTCGCAAAAGCAGGGGATGAAGTTTGTGTGGATGTAATTCTTTCTGACAGTGTGGACATCGGTGGGATTTCCTTAAATATCAATTTTGATAAAGATATGCTTTCCTTTGTAGGGGCTTCTTCGGTCGAAAGCCTGGGAGAAGGTGTTTTATCCGCAGAAGAAACAACGCTTTCCTGGAATTTGGAATCTGTCAAGCCGGTTTCTGACGGAGTTCTGGCAACTTTGAGATTTAAAATATCAGACCTTGCTAAAAAAGGAATATATAAAATCAAAGCAGAAAATGGCAGTATGACGGATAAAGAAGGACTGGATGCGGTGTTTGAGGTTAAGGCAGGAGAAATCAATGTGATTGGAAGTCCCGAGGAAAACATACCGGGGGATGCTGACGGAAACGGAACTGTCAATTCTCTGGATGCTATATACCTGTCTTTCGCTATAAAGAATCCGGATAAATATCCTCTGGCTATTTATATAGATGTAAATAAAGACGGAATTGATAATGAAATGGATGCGGTGTACCTTTTGAAACATGTGATGCTTCCTGAAAAATTCCCGTTAAGGTAGAGAGTTGTAAGGATGTGTTAGCTTGAAGAAAAGAGATTTTGTTTTGGCTCTTTTTCTCATATTATTATTTCTTATTTTGTGGGCGGCTTCTTCCTTTGGAGAAAGAGGGGGCAGAGTGTCCGTAAGTCTTGATGGAGAGATAGTGGGAATATATCATCTGACAGAAGATAAAAAAGAAATAGAAATCGGGGAAGGGAATATACTTACAATAAATAATAATGAAGCTTATATGAGTCATGCTGATTGCCCGGATAAAATATGTATAAAAAGAGGGAAAGTGTCTCGCTCGGGAGAAGAAATTATCTGTATGCCCAACCGTGTGATAGTCCGAGTGGAAGGCGGTATAAAAGAAAAGGATGAATAATTCACTTAAAAATATTGTGAGAGTGGGTGTTTTATCTGCACTCTCAATTGTTCTCGGATATCTTGAACAGTTTATACCTCTTCCTATAGCATTTCCAGGTGTTAAAATAGGGCTGTCCAATATATGCGTGCTTTTATCCTTGTATATGTGGGAGAGCAAAAATGCGTTAGCGATTTCCTTGGTTAAGTCTTTTGTTTGCGGAATTCTTTTCTGGGGAATGGGCGGAGCTATATATGGAATTGCAGGAGCAGTGCTTTCGTTCTTTGTGATGGCGGTATTGGTGAAATACGATTTACTCGGAATTGTTGGGGTCAGTATTCTGGGAGCGGTTTTTCATAATCTGGGGCAGCTTATAGCTCTTTATGTTATGAGCGGAAGTTTTTCTTTCCTATATTATATGGCCGTTTTAGGTATATCCGGCGTGATAATGGGCACTATAACAGGGATAGTATGCGAAGTAGTGCTAAAAAGGATAAAAAAGCTTTTTTGACTTAAAATAAAAAAATGCACAAGGGCACCGGTAAAAAGGGTGTCCTTTTTGTATATAAATAAGGGATAAAAAGTGTTGACAAAGGGGATGGGATGTGTTAAAATGTCAACTGTTGTCGCTCTTTTGCAGGAGCTTAAAAATTTTT
>JAZNEB010000005.1:0-10146 GCA_045588365.1 Clostridia bacterium
GAAAGGAAGTGCTCCCTTCGTAGCTTATTGCAGCCCAAAGCTTACCGCTATGGCACTATCGACCTTGTTCATAAGATCATCGTCGACACGTCCCATGCGCTCTTTGAGCCTTCTTTTGTCTATTGTTCTTATCTGTTCAAGTAAAATTACAGAATCTTTTGTAAGGCCATAGACTTTGCCGTCTATCTCAATATGCGTGGGCAGGTGTGCCTTGTTTATCTTGGACGTTATGGCGGCGGCAATGATTGTGGGGCTGTATTTATTTCCCACATCGTTCTGCACCACCAAAATAGGTCTCACGCCACCTTGCTCCGAGCCTATTACAGGGCTTAAATCCGCATAATAAAGGTCGCCTCTTTTAATTATCAATTCATTCACTCTCCGATAACTTTTGCTCGTAGGTCAGAAACTGCTCGTTATCGGCAATAATCCCCTGATTCGCCAATTCTAAATTTATATTTCCCATGGCGAGGTATCCTTTTTTCATCTCCGCTTCCTTTATTTTCCCTTTCTCTCTGGCAACTTCAGAGGAAAGCGCCTTTCTTATAATAAAGCTTCGGCTTTTCCCCTTTGCTTTTGCCAGGGTATCAATTTCGGAAAGCAGAGGTTCGTCCAAGGATATTACTATTCTTTTCGTCTCCATAAACCTTTCCTCTTTCCACTAAAGATATATCTTCCAATATAATGATTATACATCTTTTTTTAAGTTGAGTCAATTACAGTTTATGGGACTAAAACCGCCCTCTTCCAGTTATGTAGCATATAAGCGGCTTTTTTTCGGCAGATTTCCGACCCCTTCCTATTCTGCCCTGATTTTCCTTATGCCATACAAATTTTTATGGCTTTGGGTAATTCTTTTATAAGGTCGGTGGCAGAAAAAGCTCCTTCTGCGGCTTTTTCTGCCAGTAAATCACCCGATAGTCCGTGAATAAAAGGTGCTTTATATTCCGCTCCTTTTATTCCCTGGGCTAAAAATGAAGCTAAAAGTCCTGCTAAAACATCACCGGAGCCACCCTGCGCCATGCCGGGATTTCCCGTGGTATTATAGTAAACTTCTCCCGTAGGATATGCCGTAATGGTTAAAGCTCCCTTTAAGATAACACAGCAATTATATTTTTTTGCAAAGGTAATGGCGGATTTTTCCCTGTCTTTCTGAACAGCTTCCGCATCACAGCCTAAAAGGCACGCCATTTCCCCCAGATGGGGCGTTATTACGGTACCCTCAAAATATTCGGGAGTTTCGGCTAAACATAAAAGGGCAGAGGCATCAATTACAATATTTTTTCCTTTGAACAGGGTTATTGCCTCTCTAACAAGATATGCAGTTTCCTCAGTATTGCGAATACCGGGGCCGATTAAAAGTGTGTTGCATTTTTTAGCTTCTTCCCTTAAATCTTCTATAGCATCCTTGGTGAAAGTCTTTTTATTATGGGCGCAGCCTTTTGTCATGGCCTCGGGAAGCTTCCCCGCTACCGTAGGCAAAATAATTTCGGGAAGCGCCATTGTAAGAAGCCCTACTCCGCTTTTAATTGCGGCTTTTCCAGCCATATATGCTGCCCCCGACATACCAAAGGAGCCTGCCACACATAAAACGTGCCCGAAAGTTCCCTTGTGGGAATTTTTTTCTCTTTTTTCCAGGGTAACACTATTTACCAGATATCTTTTTGTGTCGGGGATTATATCTTCGGGAATGGATATAGCCTTTATAACCACTTCTCCTGCGAAAGAAGCGCCGGGATACTGGAAAAGCCCCTTTTTGGGGAATGCAAAGGTTACGGTTTTATCTGCCTTTACTGCCGCTCCCATTACATTTCCCGTATCCGCATCAATTCCCGAGGGTATATCGCAGGCTATTTTTATTCCCTTTTTTTCGTTTATATATGAAATGAGCGTTTTCGCATCGCCCTTAATTTCCTTGGAAAGCCCCGTTCCGAAAAGAGCATCCACATAAAGCTCCGCCTCTTTGTCTTCCATTTTGGAAAAAGGCGTTATTTTTATTCCCATCTTCTCTGCAATAAGGGCATTTTTTGAGTCCGACGGATATAAAGCAATGACCTCCACATCCACCCCTTTTAAGAAAAGATGGCGGGCTAAAGCATAGCCGTCTGCTCCGTTATTTCCCTTTCCGCAAAAAATCCTTGCACTTTTAACAAAGGGGCACTCAGACACCATAGCAAGTGCCGCATTTTCAATTAAAACCTCTTCGGAAATGCCCAGTTTTTCAATGGTTTTCTTATCTGCTCTTTGCATTTCCTCTTTTGAAACCAGATTTTTATACATACTAATTCTCCTCGACTACCACAAATGCCATGGCATAGTCCCCGTCGTGGGATATTGAAAGGCTTACATTTTTATCAAGGTCCTCTTTGAAAGAAAAGTAGGGCTCACCCGTTTCTTTGTGCAAAACCTCGGTTTTCTTTATAATAAAGCCCGTTAACCCGCAGCCCAGCGCCTTTCCCAAGGCTTCCTTGGCGGCGAAAATTCCCGCTGCGGTTTGTTCTTTATTATTTTTACCTAAAATATAGTTTTTTTCCGCATCGGAAAAAAACTTCCGGTTTGCTTCCTTTTCCCAAAAGCCTTTCATACGGCTTACAAGGACAATATCACAGCCTGCCTTTATGCTCATCTTTTAAACCTCTGACCCATATAAACTTCAAAGGCACGAAGCATTGTTTCGTTGGGATCTATTATAATGCACACCTTTTCGTTTTTCAGAAAATAAAGGTTTTCACTTGCCTTATAAGGGCATAAAAAGTCTCCTTTTCTGCCGTCATATTTTCCGCCCTCATTAAAATCCTTTATATTATATGTTCCCAGATTTTTTCTTTTTCTTTTTGCCATAATAAGGTCTATTTCCAGCTCGTCATTGGTAAGGGAATACTCGATTTCCTTAAATAAAATTCCGCTTGCTATATAATAGGCACCTACGAAGGAGGCTGCAATCACAATGATTGAAACTGTCTGCAAAAACAAAAAGGCGAAAGCAGAAATTAAAAGTGCAGCGGCAAATAAAAGGACACAAATAAACAAGTTCTTGGCTTCGACCTTTTTAGCCATGAGTCTTTCAGTAAATAAATCCATAAATTCACTCTTTTCCTAAGTTATCAGCCTAAGTATATCACAGAAAATCAAAAATTACAAGTAAAGCCTTGAAAAATCTTCCAGGCTCGCCTCTAAAAAATCCAGTGCCATAGCCTTTAAGTGGCAGGCACTTGCCGAATTTTCATAAATTTCTCTGAAAAACCGCTTTGCTCCCTTAAGGGACAAGTATTTTATTAAAATTTTCCTTTTGTCTTTCTTTTCGCCGACCTCTATAAAAATTCCGTCGCAGGTGCTTTTTATAAAATAGTCGGTCTTTTTCTCGTAAAAGTTCATATTTTCAAAGTCCTCTCTTTTGGGCTTTCCCCGTGCACGGAAAAGTATTGCCTATGATACTACCGAATTTTTGCTTTGTCAAAGCTTTTTTATTTTCGGGACAAAAATTAAAAAGACCCCTTTTCGGAGTCTTTACTCAAAACCCTTGAAGCTTGGTTTCAGGGCTTATTTTTTCATTTCTATTTTTAACTCTTTTGTAACAGATGTTGCTTCTTTTCCACAATTTGTCCGTTGATTCCCCTTTGTTTATATGTTAAACTTACGAAAAAGGGGGGTTTTTCGTGGAAAAGCTTAATAAAAAGACGAAATTCATTCTTTTTTCAGGAATTATCTATTCCTTTATAATAACGGTTTTAGCCCTTTTCTTCTTTTACTCGGGCTCTTCTTTAAATATTGTCGCCGCTAAAGAGCTTATCTTTACGGCATCGGAAATTTTGTCCGCAGCATTTATGTTCTCCGCCTTTTTAGAGCTTTTTATAAAAAGATTTAAGGGTTGACATATATTTTCCACTTTATTATAATTATAGTGTGTTTATGTTATAATTATAATATGAGGTGGTTTTTATGATAAAACCAATTAAAATCTATAAAAAAGGGGAGGACGGGCATAAAATCATATCCGTCCGCATAAAAGAGGGAACTTTAGAAAAGATTGACCGTCTGGCTACAGAGTCAAACCGTTCACGAAACGAAGTTATCAATATACTTTTGGAAAACAGCGTAGACGAAGTGGAAATAAACTGAAGTAGCTTTGGAGTATATACATGGATACTTATACTGCTGTTAAAAACAGAATTCTCTTTTTATGCGAAGAGAAGAAAATGACAATAAATCATCTTGCTACAGAGTCGGGGATTTCCCCGTCAACTCTTAAGAGTATTTTATACGGTAACAGTAAAAATCCGGGCATTGTTACACTGAAGATGCTCTGCGACGGACTTTCCGTTTCCCTGACTGAATTTTTTGATACAGAGGAATTTAAAAATCTTGAGCAGGAAATAAAATAAAGTTCGACCAACGGTCGAGCTTTATTTTTTAGCTTCGCTTAAGCTATTATAACACACCACCTATCGTTTTGCAATACTTTTGTTATGCATACTCTAAATATTTTTGCATATATACTTGTATTGCAGAGGTGATTTTAGTGAAAAAATTTAAGATTCCGTCCATTCCGCCCACAACAAACAAGTGTATAAGATTTCCCAACGATATAATTGCAAAGGTGGAAAAAGCCATTATCGGTAAAAACTGCACATTTACTGCTTTTGTAATCGAAGCCGTTAAAGTGGCTTTGGAAAATTTAGAGGAAGAAAAATAAATTCGGCACAAAAAAAGAGCCGTTCGGCTCTTTTTTATTTTTAGGTACTTTTTGTCTGCTTCAATTTATTATGCTTTTCTTTTATAATATAAAGCCACCCCAAAGTAAGATATTAAAAACGTCAATCCCTCGCAAAGGTAAAGCCCAATGTCAAAAATGCCAAATATAAAATTAACAGATGCCTCGCCCGATACACTCTTTATAAAGCAGGCAGACAGCAAATTATATAAAACCATTATTCCTGCCATTTTGAACAGACACGTTTTTGTTTTCAGTTCATGTCTGTTCAACAGCACAAGATAAAAAGGATAAATTATCGGGGCGAGAAGGCAGTTTATCACAAAAAACGCCAAAATTATTGTAGTTATCTCATCTTGCCATATAAACTTAAACTCGGTAAGCCTCAATGCTTCAGTGATAAAATAAATGAACATTTCCGCCAGTAGTATAACTATGGGCAAAAAATCAAAATATTTTTTCTTTTTTTCTTTTTTTCTGTTAATTGCAAAATACATTAACCACCATAGATTACTGAGCACAGAAAAAGCCCAGATATATGCAGCATCCCAAAATATCTCTGCAACTCCCCTGCATTAATGGTAAGTATATATCGGTCTCCAAGCAATATACCCACAACGTACAATAGCTCTACCAAAAGCATTTCAAAATATGCAGCTACACCGCTTTTCTTTATTCTTGGCAGGTTTATTCCCATAAGATAAAACGGCAATATGATAACTGCAAATTTAAGGATATCTCCATACTTCTTATCATATAAAAAAGCTTCAGGACGGCCATCTTGGTATCTTATAAATCCTCCCACTATGTAATATAGCACAATAGCTATAAAAGGTAATGTATTAAAAATTTTTCTTATCATTTACCCGTGCTCCTCTATATTTTTCTGTCTTCCGCAGATGTTTATTTGCTGTTTCCTCCTACCTCTCAACAGGAAAACTCCGCTCCATAAAAAGCAAGTCAAAAAGTATTCGTACAGTATAACAATACAAATAATATGTTTTTCTATGGATATCGGTAAAAATGGAATCAGCAAATAAGGGATAAGTAATATACCCATTTCAAGAAGAGGGAAAAGATAAAGTTTTTTCTTTTCCCGATAGCTTAAAACCACCAGATAAATCGGATGAACTATCGGCAAAATGTAGCCATAGGCAAGAATGAAATTCAAAATAGCAATCCATACACCGGTTATATTCAATTCACCCCAAGCACTTTCTACAACTGCCCAAATGAGCATATATATGCTTGGAAGGTATTTCCATAACCTATTTTTGTAGGTGGTTACATCTTTCTCGATGGAATCGTAGTTTTCTCCACCAGATTTACTTATTTTAATTTGACGGATTATGCTTTGCAAAAATCTTACAACCCCAAAACACAAAAGGAATGATAAAAAGTGATAGCTTGCAACTAATCCTAAAATACCGCATCCCAGATCATCAATCATGGCATAGGAAAAATAAGTAATCCACTCAGCTATATGATATAGTGCCAGTCCACAAATTCCTATGAAGAATGCAAAAGACATCTTCTTCCCGAACAAAAGTAAATTTAATGCGGCATAATATATTCCGCCAAAATAAGTAAAGGCAGAATAATATTCGTACATACAGGAAAAAAATTTTTTATGCAATTCATAAGAAATCGGTTTGTATATATGTATAATGCTCAACGTAAGAGGTAACAGGCCGAGTACAATTGCCACTGCTATCCTTACTATTGCAAGTATCACTTTTTTCATTATGATCCTCCCTCTTTTTCAAGATATGTTTTCAAAAGTATCGTTCGGTATTAAATGGTGTTCTATATTTATCCCTCCGGCAGCAAGTGCTTCTATAACCATCTGATTACAATTATTCCACAGTACGGCATATTTTTCTAAATTTACTGATGCATCTATAGCATTTTCCAGTATTTTATATCCGTTTTCTGAAGAAACTTTATAACAGAATTAAATGTGTTTATGCCGTAAATGCCATCTTCCTCTAGCTTTTCACCTCTGCCGTCGGTATAGCCCCACTTGTTGAGTTCCTTTTGCATTTCTTTTATCGCAAGAGGGTCTCCTGTATGTACGGATAATGTACTTCCCTTGTCTTTTATTTCTTCAAATTCGTTATTTTTGTTCATTATAGCACCTTTTCTTTTTTATTGCAATTATTTTTACTCGAGTAACCCTGCAGGTTATATTATAACATATAAAGTTAAATATGTCAAGATTTTTTTGCTTTTGGTGTTATTTTCCTCGCGTGGGGTGAATTTACACAAAAAAACAAACCTACTTTCCCAGAAAGTAGGTTTGTTTTTTATTATTTAAGCACAACCTTTGTTTCTCTTAAATTATAGTCGCGGTAGCCCACTGTTTCATGATGATATCCTGTTTCGTTTTTGCCCATGGGGCGAACTTCCTTATAGTGCTTGCCGTCGGTTGATACTTCGATTTCATAATCTCCGTAGAAGCCTTCAAAGAAAATTCTTCCATCCTTAGCGGTCTTCTTTTCTTCGTCTGTATGCCATTCTTCTTTGATGAGCTTTTCAACCATTGTATAAGAGGGCTTTCTGGAAAGGTCTTCTCTTAAGAGATTGCTCTTTTTAATGTTACCCCAGGCATAGGGACTTGTTCCGTCAGCCAGGTTCCACCAAACAATACCCTCCATCATTTCCGTTGAGAACCAGAGCTTATAAAGTCTCTTTGCAAGCTCTGCCTGAATTTCTTCCGACTCGGGGTCAAGAGAATAGGTGGGAAGTGAAATTTCAGAAATCTGCATGGGAAGCTTAAAGTCAGAATAAACACGGAACACTTCCATAAGACGCAGGGGATTAAATGCACAGAGCATATCGTTATGGTTAGTATCAGATTCCCAAAGATGGCACTGAATACCGATACCCTCTACTTTTACCCCTTCAAGCAGAGCATTTTTAAGCTCTAAGTATCTGGGGCTTCTTCTTCCGTGGAAGCCCTTAAATCCAAAGGTGTCCCAGTTTGCCTCGTTCCAGTAGTGCTTTGCCTTGGGGAAGTATTTTTTAGCCAGTTCAAATGCCCATGCAACATGGTCCTCTTCGTCGCAGATTGACATATTTCTGGGCCATGAGGGACTAAACGATTCGGGATAGTGGTTTTTGGAAATCCAGCAAAGCTCGTTTACAACGTCCATGTCAACAAATCTGTCAGCATAACGGTCTGAAAGAGCTTTTGCAAAGTTTTCAAGCTTCATTTTATATTCTCTTCTGTCAACCGGCGCCCAATCAGGGGTATCTGTATTATAAACAAGGCAATGTGCCTTTACCTTAAGGTCATACTTGTCTACAAACTCCATAATCTCATCTAACGGAGGACGGCGGTACATTTTCGGAGGTGAGCCCTTGTCAAAACGATATTTTCCTTCTTCAGGCTCGTAGTCCATCCAGAAAACGGGGCAAACGGTGTAGTTAAATATATTTGCATATTCTTCTTCCCATTTTTTCTGCATAGCGGGATCGTCATACATTCCAATCATGAAAGGTGTGGAGCCGAATTTGAATTCGTGTCTTTTAAGTTTTGCATGTACGATTGCATTTTCAACGGGTTGTCCTTTTTCGTCTACTACCCTTATGCAGAAAAGCCCTTTTCTGTGCTCTTCGATGCCTCGTTCAATCATCCTGTCGGTGTAAGGGGAAAGTTTGTCAAATTCTTCGATAAATTCACGTCTTTGCTTATCAAGCATAATGTGCGCCATATTTCTACCTCCTTTTTTGCGAGTGATTTCACTCTTTGACTTTAATATATTCCTTTTCCTATTAAAAATCAATGACTATTTTCGTCAAACATTTCCTAAAAACGCCATAATTGTAAAAAGCAAAACCCCGATTTTATCGGAGTTTTGCTTTTATAGGAATAATTTTTAATATTTTACTTAAGTACAATCTTTGTTTCACGAAGGTTGATGGGACGGTATTCCACTCTGTCGTGGTGATATCCTGTCTCTTCCTTACCCATGGGATGAACTGCCTTATAATGCTTACCGTCTGTTGATACTTCGATTTCGTAGTCCCCGTAGAAACCTTCAAAGTAAAGTCTTCCGTCAGATCCTGACTTCTGCTGGGTTTCTGTCTGCCACTCGTGGTTGATAAGCTGGTCAATAGCATTATAGGAGGGCTTTCTTGAAAGGTCCTTACGTAAAAATCCGCCCTTTAATCTGTTGCCCCATTCTTCCATGGAAGTTCCGTCAGCAAAGTTCCAGAGCACAATGGATTCCATCATTTCTGTTGAGAACCAGAGTCTGTATAATCTCTTCATAAGCTCGCCCTGAATTTCCTCGGACTCGGGGTCTTCGGAGAAGGTGGGAAGAGTTACCTCTGAAATGTGGATGGGAAGACGGAATTCAGAATATACTCTGAACATTTCCATAAGTCTTAAGGGGTTGAATGCACAAAGCATATCGTTATGGTTAGTGTCAGATTCGTAAAGATGGCACTGAATACCGATACCCTCTATGGGAATACCCTGATTTATGTACTGCTTAAGCTCTAAGTATCTGTAGCTTCTGGTTCCGAAGAAGCCCTTGAAGCCGAAGGTGGGCCAGTTAGGCTCGTTCCAGAAAAGTCTGGAGTTGGGGAAGTGGCGCTTTGCCATATCAAATGCCCATTTAATGTGTCCGTCTTCGTCGCAGATGGGCATATCTCTGGGCCAGGTGGGGGCAGCGCTGTCCGGATAGCAGTTTTTGTAAATGTAGCAAAGCTCGTTTACAACGTCTAAGTCCACAAATTCATCGGCATATCTTTCGCCGAGAGCCTTTGAAAAACGTTCAAGCTGCATTTTCATATCTCTCTTTTTTCTGGATGCCCAGTAGGGAGTGTCTGTATGGAACACAAGACAATGACCCTTTACATCAAGGTCGTACTTCTTGGCAAATTCGATAACCTCGTCAATGGGGGGACGACGATAAAGGTAGGGAGCACCCTTTTCAAAACGGTACTGGCCCTGCTCAGGCTCGTACTCATACCAGAAAATGCCCGCAACAGTGTAGTTAAAGAGTCTTGCATACTCTTCCTCCCACTGCTTTTGCATATCGGGGTCTTTATACATTCCTACCATGAATGAATTTGCACCGAATTTGAATTCGTGTCTTTTAAGTTTTGCACGCACGATTGCATTTTCAACGGGCTTTCCTGCCTCGTCTACCACCTTTATACAGAAAAGTCCTTTTCTGTACTTTTCAATGTCCCTGTCAATCATGTGATCAACGTAGGGCGAGAGTCTGTCGAATTCTTCGATAAATTCACGTCTCTGTTTTTCAAGCTGTAATAATCCCATAAAAATCCTCCTTATTTAATGATTATCTTTGTTTCTCTTAAATTTATCGGGCGATATTCCACTCTGTCATGGTGATAGCCCGTTTCTTCCTTACCCATTGGATGAACCGCCTTATAGTGCTTTCCGTCGGTTGATACTTCAA
>JAZNEB010000006.1:0-2867 GCA_045588365.1 Clostridia bacterium
CCCGTCAGTCCCAAACTGTATGCCAGGTCAAACTCCTTCCCGTTTTCCTCCGTCCGATACTTCTCTGCCGCCACACGATAGTTTTCGCCTTTTCCCGTCCTCTTGACAACCGTTTTTTTCTGTGGTATAGTGGAGGTAGGAGTAATAGCAGGGGGCGTTTTGGACGTTTTCTCAGGGCTTTTAGCATTGGGAATCTGCTCAGCTCCTTTTTTGCTTATATAGGCTGATGTTATGAATAAAGTTTTCTTCGATGTAATCGGTACCGCTTCTACAACATAGAAGGTACCGTTTATTTTTTTAGAATAAATCACTGTATCTACAGGACCTTGCTTGCCATTAGCCTTCGGAGCTACATAAGCTTGACTTTTTCCTCCGTACTCTATGTTGTCATAATTGTCAAGAACATACTGTATTTTTTCCCAATCCTCCAGATGCGCCATGCTCTGGTCTGCAACACCATTTTCCCCATGCCTTTTATGTATATGCTCTGCAATACGCTTTTCCAAAGCGACCTTAAATCCAGAAACATCAACCCCTAAAATATCCTTTATCTTCTGTGTTGCTTTTTTTGATATAGTTTTAAGTTCTATACGCTCTTTAGAATCAGCTTTCCCTTCAATAACTCTTTTTGCGAAATCAGACACTTTTTTATCGCTGTATTCACTATATTCTTTCAAAACAGTCTGTTCATTATACGGATAATCTTCGACCTTTTTTTCAAGCTCTATAGAACTCTCATCTTCAAATGTATCTTCAATTTTTACCTTAGGAGCAGATAAATTATTCTTTCTCATCTCCGCTCCCTTCTGCCATGCGGAAATTGCCCTTTCAGGATCCACGTCAAGGTAGGAGTTAAGCTCTGCCGCTTCGGTAACGGAAAGACCGCTTGCCCCGGCATAGTAAAAAGCCTGCTCTCCCTCCGATAAAGGTGCACCGTCAAGTCCCTCTGATACAAGCCTCTGTGCCTCCGCCTGGGTTATTTGCCAGTCTTCTGTGTTCTGAATGTCATTTGCAAAAACATTCATTCCTTCCGAAAGTCTTTCGGGTCCATGTTTACAGATAAGATATTCACCAAAAGCAATGTATTCCTCTTTGTTTTTTGTATCTATCCCCGCCAGAGCTTTCATAAGACCGCCACCGGCATTTTTACCGTCAACTGTATACAAATCTCCCACTACCATAGAATATGCTCTTGCATCAGAATACGCCGCATTTGTAGCAAAAGTATAGGCCTTTCTGTCCCCCACTTCATCTGTAAATCGTTTAATACTGTGATTCGAATCATACCACGCCTGATAAAGTGTATTTCCGGTATCTCTGAATTTTTCCCCTGCTTCTCTGTAATCCGTTCCCTTTTCTTCTGAAAGCTTAATTGAAGAAGCTGCGCTTTTTGATGCCTCGGCATAATAAGCATTTATAATTTCCGCATTTTCAATTAAACGGGAAGCTGTTTCCCCGTCCAATACAGAGAATAAATGTCCTTTAAACTTGGGATAAGTTTTTTCCGCCAGTTCTGCATTCTGCAGATAATGTCTGAAAAATTCCGCCACAGCTTCAGATAATCTCTGCTCTTCCTTATACCCTGCAAGAAATTCAGCATCTGCACCGGCAATAAGTTCATTTTCTATACTCTCGGAAACCTTCGTCAAATTAAATTTCTTGTTAAGATGATGTCCTAACTCATGGGAAACAGTAGGTAAGTTGTTTTCAAATTTGGTTCTTATTGCTTCAGCATCTTTTTTATATATACCTCTTGCATTTCTTTGAGCTATATGCCCTTTTGAAATCGGTATTCCAAAGTCATGCCTCAACTTATTAAAAATCTCTGTTAATCCTTTAACTGAAAAATCTATGTCCTTAGTTTCCTCCATTCTGTCAGTTTTCCAACGTTCAGGAGCTCCGTCATCTTTTGAGGCTTCTGTTCTGGATTCAATTAAATTTGTATTTTTATTTTCTTTCTTCATAGAATATCTATTGACACTTGATTTTTTTTGTGCTATCATAGTGTTAGAAGCTATTTCGTTAATAACGTCCAACCATTCATGCAGTTGGGGGTTAACTTGCGAAAGAGCTTCTTTTTTGTATGCAATTCTTTTTATCTGCCCCTTGGAATATAAATTCTTAATGTAGTTTTTCTTTAATTCAAATGCGGTAACTACTAAATTGTAATGCTTAAATTTCCCTTCGAGATTTTTAACAGAATTTATTTCTACAGACACAATTGCATTTCCTATTTTTTTGCTCGGCACTTGTGTAATAACCATATATCTGCCATTAGTTCCTTCAAGGATGAGGTCCGCATTATTAAGGTAATTGAAAATATTACCCATAACCTCCTCTCCCAGGTTATGGTAATTCCCTTCCAATACTCCGTTTTCTCTCGTTTCGAGGTAGAGGGAATGGAATTGTATAATAAGCGGTAAATCTTCACAGTCACATTTATCCTTCAGCAGTTTAGGTGTGTTGTTCGATATTGTAATGAATGGTAATTTTTCTTTATACCACAGTGTCTCTTCTTCATCCATAGTTACTATGTCTTTAACTATCTTATGATAGTGTTCCGCCTTGGACAACTGTTGTCCTCTTTCGTCTCCTGTAGTCTTCCCTGCTTTCTTCACTATCTTTTCCGACTCGACTGCACTCGCTCTTTCCTCCGAAAGTACCCTTGCATCTCTTTTTCCTGCAAAATATGCGGCAATTCTCGCATCATCGGAAATGTTAGTAATCTCAAGACCTGTAATTTCTTCTCCCGTCAGTCCCAAACTGTATGCCAGGTCAAACTCCTTCCCGTTTTCCTCCGTCCGATACTTCTCTGCCGCCACACGATAGTTTTCGCCTTTTCCCGTCCTCTTGACAACCGTTTTTTT
>JAZNEB010000007.1:0-7649 GCA_045588365.1 Clostridia bacterium
CACCATACTCTTTTATCGCTATTAGGCATTACATCCATAGGTGTTAATCCATTGTTCTTTTTATAATTCCATTCTTTTGCTAAAATCGGATTAATCGTTTGTAAATCATTATAACCTTTTAAAATTTTATTGCTTGAACAATATGGACATCCACGACCATTATGCTTATTACATATAGTAGCTTGCCACTCGTGGCCTTTGACACATTTCCACCATGTTTTTTTATTACTTCCAAGCGTTAATGTTTTAGGGTCAAAACCCAATTCATTATTCTTTTCCCAATTCCATTCAGCCATAAGTTGAGCATTATCGCTCACATATCTTTTTTCTTTCTTTTCTGCCATAATACTCAACTCCTTTTTGCTTCATTTTTCAACATCATTTGGCATCATTCAAACTAATTCGACATAATTCTTACTCGTGTCAAGACAGGATTAAAAAGTCAGGCATTTACCATTCTGTTTCGTTAAGTATAAGAAGTGCTCTTGCATAAATCTTCATGGCTTTTTTAAGTCTTAAAACCGATACTGACTCGTCAATGCCATGAACTCCGCCTCTTCCACTCTTAAATCCTGCCGGGGCAACATTTCCTGACATTCCGTAGATATAAGCGTTTGGAAGATAATGAGCATATGTTGAGCCATTTATATAGGGAACTCCATTCCCCCCGTTTATTTCATTGGCAATGTCCGCAAGTTTTCTGACTATCTCATTTTTATCATCATTTACATAAGGGGAATGTCTTTTTATCCCTCTTACAGTAAATCCTGCATTATCACAGACCTCTGTCAATTTTTCAAGCATCTTTTCATATGTAGTTTCAATTGGATAATTAACCCTAATTTCAAGTTCGGGATGCCCGTTCTCACAGTTTATTGACTGTGTATATACCGATGTTTCCCCCATAAGTTCAGAACCACAGAATATTCCGAGCATCCTGCCGTTAACATCAAGAGAAACGTCTCTTAAAAAACTCAAAATATATAAATCCGCTTTATCTACGCATCCGCTTTCAAGCAAGCCATTTGTTATTTTTGTTATCATGTTTCCCGACGGATCAGGACTTGAACCATGACGGGGTTCGCTGAAAGAAGTTATTATTTTCTTTTCCCTTATAACTTCACAATCCTTGACAGTACCCTGAAAATCAAGGCTTTCAAACAAAGCCTCTGCCCTTCCGGGATCTTCACTCTTTCCTGCCGTAAGAGAGAAATTGTGCAGCGGAGTTTTGCTCCTTAAATAAAAGCGTGCATTTCCCCTTGCTCCGTATCCGATGGGAAATCCCCCGTCAGGAACCAAAGAAAGCCTTGGCACTTTACATACATTGACAAAACCCATTGCATCAGGATTTCCCTTTATTCCAAGCAAATCTTTCATGCCTGTTTCTTCACAGCTTCCCACATAAAGAGCCGGATTGTAATTAAGCTTTACGCCAAGTTCCTTAAAAATCTTAAATAGATTAAATATTGCCGCAAGCTGACCTTTGTTATCTGCCGCTCCTCGACCTATTATAAACTCTTTATCCAAAACAGTGGCATTGTAAGGCTCGTATTCCCAGCCGGTTCCTGCAGGCACAACGTCTCCGTGAGCCCATATTCCAACATCAGGCTCCTTTTCCTCCATAGCCACGCTTATTACTCCCACATTATAATCTTTTGTAACAAAGCCTGCCTCTTTTCCCATTTTGATAACCTTGTCCAAAACCTCTCTGGCTCCTTTTCCAAAGGGAGCACCGGGAAAAGGCTCTCCCAGCTCGCTGTTTATATTTATAAGGCTGACCGCATCCTTTATAAGACTATCCTCATAAAGCTCTATTTTTTCATCAATCCTATCTAAAAGTTCTTTATCCATCTACCTCACCTTTCCGAAAGCTTTGAAATTATTTTTTCGATATTTTCTTCAGAATACTCTATCTCCGAAGAATACATTCTCGCAACATCAATCATTTGTTCAGTGCTTTCAAGAAAGGTGCATATTCTTCCTATCAGAAGGCAGCTCAAAAGAGCAAAGCCAACACCTTTTTCAAAATGCCTGAACACAAAGTAGCAGGCAAGCTGTTCGAAGAAAATCTCTGTATCTTCTCTTTCAAAAATGCTGTTGTCCACAGCATTTTCAAGCTTTTTAAGTTCTTCTTCCCACTTTTCATCAAGTCTTTCCAAGGACATATATAAATCATAAAGCTCTTTGTTTGAAAAGTCAATTTCCTCGCCATATTTTTCCGCTACTTTTTTAAGTCTTTCATAAAAAGTAAGTTTTCTGTCCTGAAATAGTTCAAATACTTCCTGACGCTCTTTGAAAAACTTTTCCTCTTTCGCAAATTCAGGCAAGGAAACAGAAAACTTTTCTTTCTCCGTCAGGATAATTCTCGCCGCCTCGCAACAGCAAAGTCCCAGTCCTGTTTCCGTAAATTCTTCATAAAAATTACTGAACCTTGGATGAAGATAGCATATATCACATATTGCACCGTCGCCCAGCTTTAATATAATGTCGCAAAGCCCTTTTTCATTAAGAAACGGACAACGCCCGTCCTCTTTTAATATAAAGTGAGGAACTTCACCCTCAATACTTCCTCTTATTCTTTCGGCAAGTTCTCCTTCTATAGAACTATATAAATCCATTGTATCCCGGTCAATGTCAATTTCCCAGCCGATGCAACAGCTGTGCTCACACTTCCCGGCGATACATTTGAATTTTTCATAATAACAGGGAAAAACCTCTTTCATAAAATCCCTCTTTCAGACCTTTGTGGAAATAGCCTTTGTCAATAATCTATGCTAAAACTATTTATAACCCCATTATATCACTAAAAAAACAAAAAGCAATGAAAAAAACGGCGACACTCACTACGGAGTACCGCCGTTTTAATAATTTTTATTCTGCAGAATAAGGAATTAAAGCAATGTGTCTTGCTCTCTTAATAGCAACAGTAAGTTCTCTCTGATGCTTTGCGCAGGTACCTGTAATTCTTCTGGGAAGAATCTTGGCACGCTCAGATACAAAACGACGAAGCTTTGCAACGTCCTTATAATCTATGAATTCAACCTTATCGGCACAGAACTGGCAGACCTTACGTCTGGGTTTTCTGTTTCTCTGAGGTCTATCATCTCTTTCTCTTTCCATGTCGTTAACCTCCTTTAATTATAAGTTAGAAGGGCAAATCGTCATCAATCGCACTAAAATCGTCGGATGACAAAGTTTCCCTCGGAGCTGAAGAAGCCACAGGTGCATCAAAGGATTCACCCTGATAGTCGCTTCCTTCCTGTCCCTTTTTGCTTTCTACGAAATATGTGTTGTCTACCATAACTTCAAGAGTATATCTTCTCTGTCCGTCCTGTTCCCAACTTCTTGACTGGAGATTTCCCTCTACACATACAAGATTTCCCTTTTTGAAAAACTTGGAAATGAATTCCGCAGTGTTTCTCCATGCAACGCAATCAATGAAATCGCTTTCATAGTTTCCGTTGTTTTTGTAGTTTCTTGTAACTGCCAGACGGAAATTGCAGACAGACACACCCTGAGGAGTACTCCTCAGTTCGGGGTCTTTCGTAAAACGTCCCATTAAAAGTACTTTGTTCAGCATATCAATTCTCCTTTATGCTTCTTTCTTAATTACGATTGTACGAAGCACGCCTTCTGTAATTCCGTAGATACGTTCAAGTTCCTTGGGGAATTCGGGCTTTGAAGAAAAGTTTACAAGAACATAGTAGCCCTCTGTCTTATAATCGATAGGATAAGCCAGTCTTCTCTTGCCCCATACGTCAACATTTTCAACTTCACCGTTTGCCTTTATAAGTTCCTGGAACTTATTGGAAAGCTCTTCGATTTTTTCGTCTCCCATGTTCACATCAAGGACAAATATGGTCTCGTACTTGTTAATTACTTCTGCCATTCTTTGCACCTCCTCACGGTCTTTGGCGCTTTAATAAGCGCAAGGATTATTTTTTATTACTTCGTCATAGTTCTACAACAAAGCCATATTATTATAATATATTAAAATAAAAAAGTCAAGTATTTTTTAGAGCTCCTTTATTTTCTGTGCATTTTGTATTTTTCACTTTTCTATTTTTGTGTAATTTGCCCATTAAATCCAAAAAGGATTTTTCTTTTTTGTGCAGAATTTATATTTTATACGTAATTTATTTATGTGTAACAGATTATAAATCAAGGAGGCTACATATATGAGCACAGCTACAGACAAAATAAGAAACGTTGTATTGTTATCCCATTCCCACGCAGGAAAAACCACTCTTGCTGAAGCACTTTTATACGGTGCGGGAGCAACTGATAAGCTGGGAAAGATTGCAGACGGAACAACTCTTCTGGATTTTGATCCCGAAGAAATAAAGAGAAAGTTCTCTATCAACACCGTAACCTCTCCTTACATATACAAAGACTATAAAATCAATTTAATCGACACTCCCGGATATTTCGATTTCGCCGGAGAGGTTTCCGAGGGTATCCGTGCTGCAGAAGGGGCATTGATTGTTGTTTCTGCCAAGAGCGGCGTTTCCGTGGGTACGGAGCTTTCTTACGAAAGAGCTAAAAAGGCAAATCTTCCCGTTATTGTTTTCATAAACAAAATGGATGATGACCATGCAAACTACACAAAGACCTTAGAAGAGCTTAAGGAAAAATTCGGACGCTGTGTAGCTCCCTTCCGTATGCCTATCATTGAGGACAGAAAGCTTACGGGTTATGTAAACATAATCACCATGAAGGCTTATGCTTACACCCCCACCAGCGATGACGGTGAAATTCCCATTCCCGCATCTTTAGCTGACGAGGTTGCAAGCTGCAGAAACTTCCTTTGCGAAGCCGTTGCTGAAACCAGCGACGAGCTGATGGAACGTTATTTTGCAGGAGAGGAATTTACCGAGGATGAAATGAGAGTTGCACTTAAAAAAGGTGTTAAGGACGGCTCTATCGTACCTGTATATTCAGGAAGCGCCATAAACAACATGGGTGTAAGATTTTTATCCAATGCCTTTGTTAACTACTTCCCCGCTCCCGATGCTGACGAAGTGGTAAAGGGCGTTGATAAAAAGGGCGAGGACACCGAAATCCCCGTTAAGGCGGACGCTCCTCTTTCAGTTTTCGTATTCAAGACAATAGCCGACCCCTTTGTTGGAAAGATGTCCCTCATAAAGGTATGCTCAGGTACATTAAAGGCTGATACTCCTCTTTACAATTCAACTAAAGACGTGCAGGAAAAACCCGGTAAAATCTACACTCTTTTAGGTAAAAAGCAGGTTGAAACGGCATCCCTCTCTGCAGGTGATATAGGAGTACTCAACAAGCTTGCTTATACAACAACTGGCGATACGCTCTGCTCAACTTCAAATCCCATTATCTTCCCGAAGATTACCTTTGACCGTCCTGTTCTCACAATGGCTATCGTTCCCAAGAGCAAGGGCGATGAAGAAAAGATTACCTCGGGTCTCAGAAGACTTATGGAGGAAGACCCCACCTTTACCATCGAAAACAGAGTTGAAACTCACCAGATGGTAATTTCGGGTATGGGCGAGCAGCATCTTGATATTATCGTAAGTAAATTAAAGGCTAAATTCGGCGTTGAGGTTACATTATCTCCCGCAAAGGTTCCCTATCGTGAAACCATAAGAAAGAAGGTTAAGGTTCAGGGAAGACATAAAAAGCAGTCAGGCGGCCACGGTCAGTTCGGTGATGTCTGGATTGAGTTTGAGCCGGGTGAGACCGAAGAGCTTATCTTTGAAGAAAAGATTTTCGGTGGCGCAGTTCCCAAGAACTTCTTCCCCGCCGTTGAAAAGGGACTTCAGGAAAGCATTTTGGAAGGTCCTTTGGCAGGTTATCCCGTTGTTAACTTAAAGGCAACATTAGTTGACGGTTCATATCACCCCGTTGACTCCTCTGAAATGTCCTTCAAGCTGGCGGCTTCCATTGCATATAAAGAGGGTATGGCTCAGGCTTCACCCGTACTTTTGGAACCCATCGGAAAACTGATGGTTACAATTCCCGACGATTATATGGGCGATGTTTTCGGTGATGTAAATAAACGCCGAGGCAGAGTTATTGCTTCCAATCCTGCAGAGGGTAAAGGAAAGAGCATTGTTGAAGCTGACGTTCCCATGAGCGAAATGACCAGCTATGCTACGGACCTTCGCTCCATGACCCAGGGCAGAGGCTCCTTCACCTTCGACTTTTACGGCTATGAGCAGGCTCCCGATTCAATCGCACAGAAGGTTATAGCAGAAAGCAAGAAATAATAAAAAGGCTTGGAACTTTCGTTCCAAGCCTTTTTTATTTTTTATTCCCACTCTAACATCACTTTTGTTTTTGAGTTATATACAACCAATTTCAAGTGGTTTTGATGTTGTAATATGTATCAATTTACACCTATTTTATACATTCAACAATGATAGTGTTGTCATGAAGTCAAATCAAATGAACCGCTTTTATATCTAGTTCATTCTAATTTATACCCCTGTCTGTGTTTGTGTTGATACAGATATGAGAGGAGGGTGTGAAAAGACCCTACTATATTATAGACAGAATACGCCAGAATATAACAAATATTAGAATAATTCTTTCAAAGGTCTCCAGTTTTCATTTTGCATATTGTCGGTATATTCGGTATTGTTGATATAGAGCTTGTCATTTTTATCTCTGACAAATCCCCATTTCAAGCCCTTTTTCTCGGCATACTCTTTGAAAGAAGCAAACTTGTTCTCAACTTGAATGTCGATATTCTTGCTCTTTCCTCCGCTTTCTCCACCTTTTGTTTCGATTATCCAAACATCGCCGTTTGTTTTCTTAACGATGTAGTCGGGATAGAAAAGCCATTGCTTTTGTAGAGAATCAATATACACAACTGAAAAATACTGCTGACCTGTATCACCGTTCTTATAAACCCATTCAATGTCTGTTTGCTGTTCGCAATAGCGTTCAAACAACCTTTCTGACTTTGAGCGTATTCCCTCGACAATCATAGCAGACGAGTAATCTTTATACGCACTTGACAGCATTTCTTCAACATCTGTTTCCGTTGGGTCATAACGGTAAAGCTCTTGTTCGGGGATAGTGAAAGGCATTGTCTTTGGTTCTAAGAATCCTATCTGCACCACAAGACTTGCTGTCGCTTCTCTAAAATCCGCTTTTAGAGTATGTTCGTTGTTAATAACGAAAGCATAGTACTGTGGCGTTGTGAGAGATAACAGCTTGTGAGGCACAAGTACGTTCTTTCGGAAAAGCCGTTCAAGAATGACCTTTGTCTTCTGCGTTGTCATACCGATAGTTGTCTTTATGACATCGACAGAGTGAAGAAGTTCAATGCCGTGTGTATGAGTATTGACAGTACGTGAAGTTTGTCTGTATGTACCAGAGTTCCCGTCAAGAACGGAATCTGTTTTTACGAACTTACCCTCACGCATATAACCGATAATCTCATCGTTGAAAACATATCCTGCTCCCTCAAGGCGAAGCTTATTATCTTCTTTGTTTCCTGTGAGCTTATACTTATCAACGAGATATTTATATACGACAAGGAATGTTTCACGCTCTCCCAGACCGTCAAGGTCTTTGTTTCGCAATTGCTTTTGTAGAGTAAAGGTCTTGCACTTGTCTTTGAGGAACACACGCTTGGTTTCGTATGCTTCACTCATAGCTGCTTTTAT
>JAZNEB010000008.1:0-121868 GCA_045588365.1 Clostridia bacterium
GCAAATTTTTCGTTTTCGTCCATTAAATCATAGTTTTCATCTGTATATTTTTTCATTTTAATTCCTCCTTGTTTTTTTATTAAACTCATTTCCGATACATTATACAATCATAGGCACCACCTCAACCATAAATTAACCTAATAAGCTAATAAAGTGCGACAAAAAATCCGCAGAGGGGAATTATCCGCCTGCGTGAAGATTATTTGCACAGTATTTAGCTGTATTTATATTCTATCACAAATTACAAAACCTGTCAAGTTATTTTTTGCGAAATGTAAGCTTTGCTGAATGTATAAATTTACTTTTTTACTTTTTCCAAAACTGAAATGTTATGGAAAATCAAGTGTTTTCATTGATTTTCAAGTGGCTTTATGCTATAATGAGTGATGTGTCGGGCTTAAGAGTGAGGGGAATAAAATTTATTTTTAAGGAGTTTTTTGATGAGAAAATTTGACACTAAAGTACAGCATTTGAAATACAAGGTGCTTAAAGAAGTGGCAAAGCAGGCGTGGAACGGAACACTTCTTGAAAACATTCTTGATATCCCTTATAATCTGGCACCGGGAAAAACACCAACCATTCGTTGCTGTGTATATAAAGAAAGGGCAATTTTAGCTGAACGTGTAAAACTGGCTATGGGCGGAGATAAGGAAAATCCCAATGTAATAGAGGTTATGACTCTTGCATGTGATGAATGTCCCGTTGGCGGATATGATGTAACCAACGCCTGCCGTGGTTGTCTTGCCCACAGATGCGAGGACGTTTGCAAATTTGATGCCATTTCCTTTGACGAAAATCATGTGGCGCATATAGATAAATCAAAGTGTAAGGAATGCGGAGCCTGCTCCAGGGTTTGTCCTTTCAGCGCAATTATAAAAAGAAAGCGTCCATGCCAGAATGCCTGCAAGGTAAATGCCATTTCCATGAACGAAGATAAATCCGCTAAAATAGATGACGATAAGTGTATTGCCTGCGGAGCCTGTGTATATCAGTGTCCTTTCGGGGCAATTTCGGATAAGTCATATATTTTGGACGTTATAAAAATATTAAAAGAAGCGAAAGAAAAAAACCAAAGGGTATATGCAGTGGTGGCACCTGCCATTTCCAGCCAGTTCACCTATGCAAAGCTGGGTCAGGTTGTAACGGGCTTAAATGAGCTTGGCTTTAACGAGGTGGTAGAGGCAGCGTTGGGCGCTGATATGGTTGCCAGAGCAGAATCAGTTGAGCTTTACGAAAAGAAATTTCTCTTAAGCTCATGCTGTCCCTCCTTTGTGGCTTTTATTGAAAAGAATTTTCCTGATATGAAAGAAAATATCTCACACAATTTATCACCCATGGCAACAGTATCAAGGGAAATAAAGAAAAGGGAGAAAAATGCAAAGGTCATATTTATCGGCCCTTGCACCTCTAAAAAAGCGGAGATTAAAAAAGAAGGCGTAAAAGAATTTGTGGATGCGGTTTTAACCTTTGAAGAGCTTCAGGCACTTTTCGACAGCAGAGATATTGATATAACTCTTTTGCCCGAAAGTGAGCTTTCGGGAGCGTCCTATTTCGGCAGAATTTTCGCCCGTTGCGGAGGGCTCGCCGATGCGGTGGCCCAGGGCTTAAAGGAGCACGGAATTTCTGATTTTGACTTAAAGGCGGTATCTGCCGACGGTATAGAAGGATGCAAGATGACACTTCTTAAAAAGAGTAAAGGTCTTATAGATGCGAACTTTATAGAAGGAATGGCTTGTCCGGGCGGCTGTGTAGGTGGTGCAGGATGTCTGACTCACGGGGAGAAAAACAGACTGAAGGTTGACCAGCACGGAAAAGAAGCGAAGAAAAAGACAATTAAAGAGGCGATAGACGAATTTTAAAAAACGGGAGATATTCTCCCGTTTTTTTCATAAATAATCGTTGACGAAAGAAACTAAAAATGATAAAATATAATGGTATAATTATGCGGAATAACGAGGCGTAAAACATGGAAGAAAAAAACCTTAAAGTACTGGAATACAATAAAATATTAAAGCTTTTGTCGGACAAGGCGGTTTGCTCTCTTACAAAGGAAAAGGCTCTATCCTTAAAGCCTTCCGTGAATATAAGGGAGATTGAAAATCTTTTGGAAGAAACTGATGAGGCATTAAGGTTTTCTCAGAGGCACAGGGAAATTCCTTTGTCTCCCTTAACTGACATTGCAGCTACAGTTAAAAGAGCGGAGATAGGCTCTGTTTTGTCATGCAAGGAAATAAGAAATGTAGGTCATGTTTTAAGGGTTTCGAGACTTCTTAAAAACTATATGACTGACCACGGAGATGAGGAGTATCCTCTTTTGGATAAATTGACGGAATGTCTCATGGCAATCCCCAATCTTGAAAGGGAAATAGACAGATGTATTTTGTCCGACGAGGACGTGGCTGACGATGCCACAAGCGAGCTTTATGCCATAAGAAGAAAGCTTGAAAGACTTTCGGATAAAATAAGAGACGTGCTTGGGGATATGATTCGTTCTGAGAAATACAAAAACGCCCTTCAGGAAAGCTTTGTAACTCAGAGAAACGGAAGATTTGTTCTGCCTGTAAAAATAGAATACAAGGCGTCGGTATCAGGTATAGTTCACGATGCATCGTCTTCAGGAGCAACCGTTTTCGTTGAACCCATGCAGGTGGTTGAAATAAATAACGAAATAAACAAGCTCATGGCTGAAGAGAAGGAAGAGATAGAAAGGATTTTAACTTCCTTTACAGAAGAAATTTCAGGAGAAAGACATACCATAAAAGACAATTTCAAGTATATAATAGAGCTTGATATGGTTTTTGCAAGAGCAAATTTAGCATATTCCATGGAAGCAGTCAAGCCGCATCTCAATGAAAAGGGAATAATAGATATCAAAAAAGGAAGACATCCCTTGATTGACAGAAAAAAGGTTGTTCCCATAGATGTTTATCTGGGAAAGGATTTCGATACCCTTGTAATAACAGGGCCCAACACGGGCGGTAAGACCGTTACGTTAAAAACTTTAGGCCTTTTCACTTTAATGATGCAGACCGGTCTTTTAATTCCTGCAAAGGAAGGAAGCGAGCTTTCGGTATTTGACGAAGTTTTTGCAGATATCGGAGATGAGCAGAGCATTGAGCAGTCTCTTTCAACCTTTTCATCTCATATGGTAAATATAGTAAATATATTAAATAAATCCACAGAAAAATCACTGGTGCTTTTCGACGAGCTGGGAGCAGGAACGGACCCTGCCGAGGGTGCGGCTTTAGCTCAGGCAATTTTGGATTTTGTAAAGGGAATAGGTGCAAAAACGGCAGCAACCACTCACTACAGCGAAGTGAAGCTTTATGCTCTTTCCACAGACAGAGTGGAAAATGCCGCCTGCGAATTTGATTTATCCACCCTTTCTCCCACATACAGACTTTTAATAGGAATACCGGGAAAGAGTAACGCCTTTGCCATTTCGTCAAAGCTTGGACTTTCTGACTATATTATAAATAAGGCGAAGGACAGATTAAGTGCGGAAAATATCCGTTTTGAGGATTTGGTTACCGAGCTTGAGAAAAACCGGCAGGAGGCTTATCTTGCAAAAGAAGAAGCGGAAAATTTAAGGCGTAAAAACGTTGAGACCAAAAATAAGATAGATTCGGAAAAAGCCAAGATAGATAAACAAAAGGAAGATCTTTTGCTCGAGGCAAGGCGGGAAGCCAAGAGGATAATTGAAAACGCTAAAAAAGAAACAGACGGTCTTTTAAGGGAGGCTAAAGAGGCTCTTTCGAAAGACGAAAAAGCTAAAGCGGTTAAAACCGCTGAAGAAGTAAGAAAGACTCTTTTGGAAAAGCAGGGAAAGCTTTCTGACGAAATATCTGAAAATGTTCTTATTCCTAAAAATTCCAAAATCCCGAAAAATCTTTTGCTGGGGCAGGAGGTTGAGGTAATTACTTTAGGACAAAGAGCAACGGTAATGACTCTGCCTGACTCCAAGGGTAATCTGATTGTCCAGACGGGCATATTGAAAGTAGCGGTAAATATAGGGGCATTAAGGGTGGTGGAAAATTCCGCACTGCCTGCACAAAAAAAGGTTAAAACCTTTAACAAGACAAAGATTTCCAAAACCCAGACGGCTTCGGTAGAGCTGGATTTGAGAGGTCTTATGTCAGATGAAGCTCTTATAGAGCTTGAAAAATTCTTAGATGATGCATCCCTGGCGCATATAGAAACTGTAAGAGTTATTCACGGCAAGGGTACCGGTGCGCTAAGGAGTATGGTTCATGAATATTGCAGAACTTCAAGAGAGGTCAAGGATTTCAGACTTGGGGTTTACGGAGAGGGAGAAGCGGGCGTAACCGTTATAACCCTTAAATAAGGAGGTGTTTTAATGAGCTTGGAACTTTTGGCTCCCGGCGGGAGCTTTGAAGCATTGAAAGCTGCAGTGGGCGCAGGAGCTGATGCGGTTTATATAGGGGCATCGAAATTCAGCGCCAGACAAAATGCAGCAAATTTTGATGATGAAGAGCTTAAAAGAGCGGTTGCCTTTTGCAATATAAGGGGAGTAAAAGTATATCTTGCCATTAACACCCTGATTTACGACGGAGAGCTTTCGGAGGCATTGAAAGTGGCAAAAACTGCCTATGAAAGCGGAGTTTCGGGATATATCGTTCAGGATTTGGGACTATCACATCTTTTATCGGAAAAGTTTGACATTCCGGTACACGGAAGCACCCAGATGACAATTTTTGATAAATCAGGCCTTGACTATCTTAAAAATCGGGGCATCAAAAGGGTTGTTCTTGCAAGGGAATTAAGAAAGCACGAGATTTCTTCCCTTGCCAGGGATACGGATATGGAGCTTGAGGTTTTCTGCCACGGTGCCATTTGTATGAGCTATTCGGGACAGTGCCTTATGAGCTCATTTTTAGGAGGAAGAAGTGCCAACAGAGGAAACTGTGCCCAGCCCTGCAGACTTCCTTATTCGGTTTCAGGTAAGACGGGGTACTTTTTAAGTCCTAAAGACTTAAGCCTTCTTCACGAAATTCCCGACCTTATAGATATGGGGGTTTATTCCCTTAAAATTGAGGGTAGAATGAAAGGCCCTGCCTATGTTGCCAGTGCTGTAAAGGCGTTCAGAAGCGTTATAGACAAGGGCTTTTGCGAAGCTAAGGATGAGGAAAGACTTGTCCGTGCCTTTGCAAGGGGAGGCGAATTTACAAAAGGCTGCTACGGTTATGTAAAAGGCAGAGATATGATGAATGTATCCTCCTCAAATGATGATGTTCTTAAAACAAGCGATGATGAACTTAATAAGGAACTTAAGTACCTCTGGGAAGAGGGGAAGGAAAATAAAAAAATTCCCGTGGATATTGAGTTTTCCGTAAAAGAGGATGAAACCACACTTACCTTTAAGGACGGACAGTTTGAAGCTTTTGCGAAAATTCCTACTTGCAAAAACACTATGGGACAAGCGGTAAGTGCTTCATTTGCCGAAAGCCAGATGACAAAACTGGGGAACACTCCTTTTTCCTTGAAAAGCTTTAAGTGTGAAATTGAAACAGAAGGCTTTTTCAAAACCTCCGAGCTTAACGGCTTAAGAAGAGAAGCAACGGAAAGGCTTGAAAAATTAAGAAGCGGAGAAAGAAGCTATAACGGGGATTTAACCATAGAAGATATCAAAGTGAAAGAAAGCGATGGTTTTGAAATTCTGGTATCGGTAAAAACCAAAGAGCAGGCGGAGGCGTTAATTGAGGCAGGGTGTGAAAGCCTTTTTGTTCCTCCCGCCCTTTCGGGAAAGGTTTTTGCCAAGGGGGTAATGATTCCTTCGGTATATAAAGAGCTTCCGAAAGAAGTTGTAGAAGATTACATTCTTGCAGGAAGTATCGGTGCATATAATTACGCCTTAAATAAAGGGAAAAAGGTTCTTTATGCAAGCAGTATGAACGTGTCTAACAGTATAAGTGCCGCCATTATGAAAAAAGGTGTTTTATCTCCCGAGCTTAACTTAGGGAAAATAAGGGAAATAGCGAAAAAAAGCGACGTTTATGTTCTTGCCTATGGATATATTCCGCTTATGACAAGCCGAAACTGTGTTATTAAAACGGTAGGACTGTGTAAGGGCAATTCCTGCGAAAACTGTGAAAGAGAAATGGAATTGACTGACAGAAAAGGTGTGAGTTTCAAGGTTTTGGCGGACGGGGAATTTTGCACCGTTTATAATAGTGTACCCTTGTTTATGGCAGACAGGATGGAAGACATAATAAAAAGCAAAGTTGCGGGAATACATCTTATGTTTCAAGATGAAAAACCATCTGAATGTGCAAAAATTTACAAGATGTATAAGGGTGAAATTGAAAGCGGGAAAATGCAAAATTTCACCAGAGGATATTTTTATAAATGATGAAAAAAATACTTTAAAAATGGCAGAATTTGTAGTATAATATAATAGAGTATGTTTAAAGAAGGGAAATTAGATATGTTAGAAGTAAAAATAAAGAAATTAAAAGAAAAAGCAATCCTGCCCAAGTATCAGACAGAAGGTGCTGCAGGCATGGATATTTCTGCATGCTTAGATGAAACTGTTACCTTAAAGCCTATGGAAAGAAAGCTTATATCCACCGGCTTTGCCGTTGCAGTTCCCGAAGGATATGCGGCATTTTTATATGCAAGAAGCGGACTTGCTTCCAAAAAGGGAATTACTCTTCCTAACTGTGTGGGTGTTATAGATTCCGATTACAGAGGGGAAGTTAAGGTTGCTCTGGTAAACCTTTCTGACGAAGAATTTTTGATAAATGACGGGGACAGAATTGCACAAATGGTTATATCTCCCGTAAATCAGGCAATACTTATAGAGGAAGAAGAGCTTTCCGAAACCGAAAGAGCAGGCGGAGGCTTTGGCTCTACAGGGGTGTGAAATGAAGTATATACTGGCGTCAATGTCCCCGAGAAGAAAAGAAATCCTTAAAGAGATGGGACTGGATTTTGAAGTTTCTCCTGCGGATATTGATGAAAATATTGATGTTGATGACCCCTCGCTTTTGGTTAAAGAGCTTGCGCTGATGAAAGCTTCGGCCATCGCAAAAAAACATATTTTAGATGAATGTCTTATAATTGCAGCAGATACGGTGGTGGCACTGGACGAAAAAATTCTTGGTAAACCAAAGGACAGCCTTGATGCAAAAAGAATGCTTAATCTTCTTTCGGGAAGAACTCATACGGTTTATACAGGTTATGCTGTGTCCGACACAAAAAGCGGAAAGACAATAGCTAAATGTGCCAAGACAGATGTCTATTTTAAGAAACTCACAGATGAAGAAATAGATGGCTATGTAAAAACCGGAGAACCCCTTGACAAAGCAGGAGCCTATGGAATTCAGGGAGGCGCCAAAGGGTTTGTAAATAAGATAGACGGGGAATTTTCAAATGTTGTAGGACTTCCGAAGGAAGCTCTTACAAAACTACTTAAGGAAGAATTCATTTTTGAAGGGAGATAACTGCTTTGCCGTTTTTTTCAAAAAATATCGGTGTGGATTTGGGAACTACCAATACGAGAATTTATCTTAAAGACCACGGAATTCTGCTTAACGAAGCTTCGGCAGTGGCGTATGATTCAAGGCAGAAGAAGGTTATCCGTGTTGGAGATGAAGCCAAAAGCATGGAGGGAAGAACCCCCTCTTACATTGAGGTTATATATCCTTTGAGAGAAGGCGTTATTGCTGACTATCACATGGCGGAATTCATGCTTAAAAGCTTTTTGGAAAAAGCTGTAAGCCGCCACGGTATGTTTGGCCCTAAAATAGTTATAGGCGTGCCTACGGAAGCAACGGAGGTTGAGAAAAGAGCTGTAACCGACGTGGCTTTGGGATGCGGAGCACAGCAGGCTATCGTTATAGATGAACCTATCGCATCAGCAAAGGGACTTGGGCTTTCGGTAGAGAGCAGAGAGGCGAATATGATAGTGGATATAGGGGGAGGAAGCACTGAGGTAGCGGTCATTTCTCTTATGGGTATTTCAACCAGCGGCTCGCTTCGTATCGGCGGAGACGCTATGGATGACGCCATTGTAAACTATATAAGAAAAAACTATTCTCTTTTAATCGGCAGACCCACCGCTTCTGAAATTAAAAACACAATAGGCTCGGCATCCGCCTATGAAGGAGAGGCTGCAATGAGCTTTAAGGGAAGAGATCTGGTTACAGGTCTTCCCAAGACCATGTCAATAACACCCGAGCAGATAAGAGAAGCTTTGGCAGACCATGTATATGCAATACTTGAATGTATAAGAAAGGTACTGGAAAAGACCCCTCCCGAGCTTACGGGAGATATTACGGCAGGGGGTATCTATTTAACCGGTGGAGTAAGCATGCTTAAGGGACTTGACGAATTTTTGGCAGCTGAAACAGGATTAAAGGTAACCCTGGCGGAAAACCCCACTACCTGCGGTGTTGAGGGTCTTGGCTCATTGATGAAAAAGTTGGGAGAGCTTAAAGATATAAAAACTGTGGCGAAAAATAAATAATCGGAAGGTGTAATTCTTGAAAAAGAAGATAATTTGGCTTATAGCTATAGTGGCTGTCATATTTATATCCATGGCTGTAAGTGCAGTTGAAACTGAAAAAGACGGAATTATCAAAGATGCGGCAGGCATCATATCAAAGCCCTTTTACAAATTGTTTGTGGGAATAGATAATATGCTTGATTACGGCTTTGACTATTTTTCAGATATGAAAGAATTGAAAGAGGAAAACGCTCTTTTGAAATCGCAGGTTTTGCTTTTGGAAAAAGAGGTTTCCGAAAGCAATGAAATCCGCTGGGAAAACGAAAGACTCAGGACTTTGGTTGACTTGAAGGAAAAAAACGGTGATTTTGAAATGACGGGAGCTTCCGTTATAGGAATTGACCCGTCAGGCTGGCACACCTATTTTATTATCGATAAGGGTTCGGATGACGGACTATATAAAAACGGAGTTGTAGTGGATTCAGGCGGTGTTCTTGGGAAAATCGAAGCTTTAGGCTCCTCCTGGGCAAGGGTTGTTACCATAACCGAGCCGGGAACGGCCTGCGGTGCTCAGGTGGGAAGAACAGGAGCTATGGGTATCATCGAGGGAGATGCACTGCTCAACGGGATTTGCAAGATGACATCTATACCTAAGGATGCCAATATTGCACCGGGAGATTATATAATAACATCCGGAAGCGGAGAGGTTTATCCTTCAGGACTTATAATAGGCAGGGTTAAAGAAATAAAAGCCGAAGAAATTTCCATTACGGCAATTATTGAACCTACGGGAAATTTGAAAAACCCGAAAGAAGTAATGGTTATAACAAATGATTTGAAGACTCCGGGACTTTAATGGAATTTTAAGAAATAAAAAAGAAAGGCGGGATTTTGATGAAAAAAGACTACGGATTTATTTGTCGTTTTTTAATACTCTTTTTTGCATTCTTTTTTCAGACAAGTCCGCTTATAGAAAAAATAAGTATAACTTCGGTTACGCCAAATCTTATTTTTGTTTTTCTTTATATATACGCCATATATCTTAAGGATAGTGAGGTTATTACATATTCATTGATTTTTGGTTCCTTTGCTGACCTTCTCTTTATGAGAATTTACGGCATATACACCTTGCTTTTTTTGGGCTTTGTGTTTTTGTGGCAATTTTTGAGAAGATATATATATACAGAAAACAAGTTCATTGTAGCTCTTTTTATGATGGGCTATTCTTTCGTTTTTGAATTTATATTGAAGTTTATAGAAATTGCAATGCAAAATAAGGTTGAAACCTTATTCTTGAATACCAAAGTGATTTTTGTAAAAGCTCTTTACAATGGCATTGTGGCGTTGTTCGCATTTTCACTGGCAAAAAGAATACATCTTAAAAAACAGGAGGTAAGTCTTTAATGGAAAATAAAAAAAGATATGCCTTCGTTTATGCTCTGCTTGGAATTTTTGCGATACTTGTTATAATCAAGCTTTCCGTTTTGCAGATTGCAGAGGGAAAGGAAAATTACGAAAAAAGCTTGTCCAGAACCCAGAGGACGGTTTCCGTAAGTGCCCCCAGGGGTGAAATATATGACCGCTACGGCAGGGTTATTGTGGGAAACAGAATGGGATTTTCCGTTGAATTTCAAAGAGTAAAGGGAATGAAGGACAAGGAAATCAACGAAATAATCAAAAAAACAGGGGAAATTTTTGAAAGAAACGGGGACACTCCATCTTCATCGGAGCTTCCTATAACTGAGGAAAGACCTTATAATTTTACCTTTTCAGATGATACGGGTGAAAGGGAAAAGCAGTGGAAAAAAGAAATGCATATTCCCGAAAGACTGACGGCAGAAGAAACCATAGAACACTACGAAAACCTTTTTAATCTGGATTTGTCCTATAGTGAGGATGATAAAAGATTTATTATCGGTGTCAGATATACCATGCTCATAAGGGGATTTTCCACCAATATATCATATACTCTGGCAGATGATGTTTCAAAGGATACGGTTGTGTCCATAAAGGAGCATTATGAGGAATTCAAGGGAATAAATATACTTACCAAGCCTGTAAGAGAGTATCCTCACGGAAATTTAGCAGCTCATATACTTGGCAGAATAGGACTTATAAGTGATACTGAATACAAGAGTCTTTCGGACGAGGGATATGGAATAAATGATTATATCGGCAAAGAGGGACTTGAAAAATATTTAGAAAAGCACTTAAGAGGCGAATCAGGCAAAATGATGGCAGAACAGGATGAAAACGGACATTATGTGGCATTTACCACAGCAAGAGAAGCCGTAAGCGGAAATTCCGTGCATCTTACCATTGACCTGGACGTACAGAAGGCGGCAGAAAAAGCTCTGGCTGAAACTGTGGCTGACATCTATGAAAACAGAAATGTAAGAGGCTACGGCTCGGATGTAGGGGGAGGAGCGGCAGTTGCCATCGACATTGAAAACGGAGACGTTTTATGTATGGCTTCTTATCCCACCTTCTCAATCGAGGACTACGGCAAAAATTATTCAAAGCTCATAAAAGATGCAAACAAGCCTTTATTCAACAGGGCTCTTTTGGGAACTTATGCTCCCGGCTCAACCTTCAAGATGCTGGTGGGTATAGCGGCATTAGAGGAGGGCGTTGTTCTTAAAGATACACTCATAAAGGACGAGGTTATATATAAATTAGGTCAGGGGCATTTCAAATGTCTTAAGGACCACGGCTTTGTAAACGCATCCACTGCCATAAGGGACTCCTGCAACTTTTATTTCTATTCCGTAGGATACAAGCTGGGAATAGACAAAATAGCTTCTTATGCGGAAAAGTTCGGACTCGGTTCATATACAGGCATAGAATTGTCCGAGGAAAAGGGAATGGTTGCATCAAGAGAAACAAAAGAGGGCAGAGGGGAAAGATGGTATGAAGGCTACACGCTCCAGGCTGCAATAGGTCAGGACGATAACAGATTTACACCCCTTCAGCTTGCATCTTATGTGTCTCAGATAGCATCGGGTGGAGTAAGATACAGACCTCACCTGGTAAAAGGAGTATATTCCTATGACGGAGAAGAGGCTATAAGTGTTACCAAGCCCGTTGAAAATGAGAGGATTTCTTTGGAGAGAGAGAACTTAGACGCTGTAAGATACGGTATGCGTCTTGTAGCAACAGACGGAACAGGCAGTGCATATTTTTCCGATTATCCCGTAAAGGTTGCGGCAAAAACCGGTACGGCGGAGGTTTACGGCGGAAGCGACAATGGTGTCTTTGTGGCGTATGCTCCCTATGAAGAACCTAAGATAGCCGTTGCTGTAGTAATAGAAAGAGCGGGCGGAGGTTCATATCTGGGACCTGTTGCAAAAGCTATTATTGATGCATACTTAAATGCAGAAAACGAAACTGAGCTTACGGTGGGAATTGATAAATTATACTGATAAAGGAGGGATTTCTTTGGGAAAGGTTATTGTAGTAACGTCAGGTAAGGGCGGAGTGGGGAAAACCACCATTACCGCCAATTTGGGAACTGCTCTGGCTTTAATGGGGAAAAGAGTTCTCCTGATTGATACGGATACCGGCCTCAGGAATTTAGATATTGCCATGGGCATGGAAAATGAGGCACTTTATGACATTATTGACCTTTTGGAGGGAAATGTGGCAGAGGAAGAGGCGCTCATACAGCACAGTGTCTATAAAAGCCTTTATATGATTCCTGCATCCCAGACCAGAGAAAAGGAAGAGCTTTCCAAGGAAAAGTTTAAGGACGTGTGTGAAAATCTCAAAAAGAGATTTGATTACATATTCATAGACTGCCCTGCAGGTATAGAATACGGATTTAAGTGTGCAATTTATCCCGCTGATGAAGCAGTGATTGTTACAATTCCCGACAGGTCGGCAATAAGGGATGCGGATAAGGTGGCATCCATTATAGAAGAGGAAGAAACCGAAATAAAGGATGTATGGCTTTTGATAAACCGTCATATTCCCGAGCTTTCAGAAAAAGGCAGGGCGGCGGGAGCGGCCGAAACCCTTTTAAGTGTATCGGTTAAGCTTTTGGGAATTGTCCCTGAAGACCCTAAGATACTTATAAATGCATATAACTCTGTTCTTTCTGTAACAGATAAAAAATCTCAGGCAGGAAAGGCAATTAAAAATATTGCGAAAAGACTTTCAGGAGAACAGGTTAAGCTTTTAAGCTTTAATAAAAAGAGACTATTTAAGAGAAGATACATTTAAGGGAGGAGAATAGTAAAATGAATATAGCATTTATTGCTCACGATAAGAAGAAAGACTTGATGGTGGAATTTTGTCTGGCATATAAAAGTGTCCTGGCAAAACATACATTAGTTGCTACGGGTATTACTGGCGGGCTTATTGAAGAAGCTACGGGACTTAAGGTTAACAGATTTCTTCCCGGGTCAGAAGGCGGAACAGAGCAGATTGCCGCAAGAATTGCATATAACGAAATAGATATGGTGCTGTCTTTCAGAGACCCCTTTGCTCAGAGCTATGAGCCTGATATGCAGTCTTTGTATAAGCTTTGCGATATGCACACTGTACCTTTAGCGACCAACGTTGCTACAGCAGAAGCTCTTATACATAGCCTGTCCCGAGGCGATCTGGACTACCGTACCATTTTGCGTGAAACCAACGGAATGCTTTAACAATCGGAGAGTAGAAAATACATGACTAAAGAGAGAATGGAAAAAATCAGGAATTTTTCGATTATAGCTCATATTGACCACGGAAAATCCACTCTGGCGGACCGCCTGATTGAGGCAACAGGGGCTGTGGAGCAGCGTGATATGAACGAGCAGATTCTTGATGATATGGAACTGGAAAAGGAAAGAGGCATAACAATTAAAGCCCGTGCGGTAAGGCTCTTTTATGATTATGAGGGAGAAACCTACGAGCTTAATTTAATTGACACTCCGGGGCACGTTGACTTTAACTACGAGGTGTCGAGAAGTCTGGCTGCCTGCGAGGGAGCTGTACTTGTGGTTGATGCATCCCAGGGTATTGAAGCCCAGACTCTGGCGAATACCTATCTTGCATTGGATGCCGACCTTGAAATTATGCCCGTTATAAATAAGATAGACCTTCCGGGTGCAAGACCTGATGAAATTGCCGAGGAGATAGAGGACATCATCGGTCTTCCTGCCATGGATGCACCGAGAATTTCCGCTAAAAACGGAATAAATATTGATGCGGTATTAAAGAGTGTGGTGGAAAACATACCTGCACCTAAGGGGGATGAAAACGCACCGCTTCAGGCTATGATTTTCGACTCCTTTTACGACAGCTACAGAGGAGTAATTGTTTACTGCAGAGTGAGAGAGGGCTCTGTTTCCCCGGGTCAGAGGATAAGATTTATGGCTACGGGAAAAGAGTTTGAGGTTGTGGAAACAGGCTACTTAAAGCCGGGTGAAATGAAAAGCTCCCCATCCTTAAAGGCGGGAGAGGTTGGATATATTACGGCAAGCATAAAGTCTGTTCAGGACGTAAGAGTGGGTGATACGGTTACCCTGGCGGATAATCCTGCGAAAGAACCGCTTCCCGGTTATAAAAATGTAAACCCCATGGTTTACTGCGGTATATATCCTGCAGACGGCTCTAAATACGGCGATTTAAGAGATGCCTTAGATAAGCTTAAATTAAATGATGCATCATTAACCTTTGAGGCCGAAACCTCCCAGGCTTTGGGATTTGGATTCAGATGCGGCTTTTTGGGGCTTTTGCACATGGAGGTAATTCAGGAAAGATTAGAACGTGAATACAATCTTGACCTAGTTACCACCGCTCCCAGCGTAATTTATAAAATTGAGAAAAACGACGGAACAACAATTTCGGTGGATAACCCTGCAAATTTACCTAAGCCCACGGAAATTGCAGCTATGTACGAGCCTATGGTAAAGGCTGATATTATGACTCCCACAGAGTATGTGGGTGCAATAATGGAGCTTTGTCAGGAAAGACGTGGAACCTATAAGGGTATGACCTATATTGATGATACCAGAACTCAGGTTCATTATGATTTGCCCTTAAACGAAATAATTTACGATTTCTTTGATGCCTTAAAATCGAGAACAAAGGGCTATGCTTCCTTTGACTACGAGCTTTCCGATTATGTGGAAAGCAAGCTTGTAAAGCTTGACATTTTGTTAAACGGAGATTTGGTTGATGCTCTTTCTTTCATTGTACATGAAGAAAAGGCATACGGAAGAGCCAGAAAAATTGCAGAAAAGCTTAAAGAGGTTATTCCACGTCAGCTCTTTGAAATTCCCATTCAGGCAACCATCGGCTCTAAGATTATTGCCAGAGAAACGGTTAAAGCCATGAGAAAAGACGTTCTGGCAAAATGTTACGGCGGCGATATCACAAGAAAGAAAAAGCTTTTGGAAAAGCAAAAAGAAGGTAAAAAGAGAATGCGTCAGGTAGGTAACGTAGAAGTTCCTCAGGAGGCATTTATGGCGGTGCTTAAATTAGATGAGTAACGGAATATATATACATATTCCGTTTTGTCTTGCTAAGTGTGCCTATTGCGATTTTAACTCCTATCAGGGCAAAACGGATATGATACCTTCTTATATAGATGCCCTCTTGGGTGAAATGGAGCAATTTAAAGGAGTCTTAGCCGACACGGTTTATATAGGTGGAGGAACGCCCACAATTCTTTCCTTAAAACAGCTTGAAAAACTCATACTTAAAATAAAAGAAATTTTTGTATTGGAAGATGACTATGAATTTACGGTGGAATCGAATCCTGCCGCAGGCAATTTTGAAAAGTATAAGCTTTTAAGAGAGCTTGGTGTTAACCGCTTAAGTATCGGCGTTCAGTCTTTTCATGATAATGAGCTTTTATCTCTTTCCAGGGTGCATTCGGGAAAGGAAGCAAAAAGGGCGGTAGAGGATGCAAAAAAAGCAGGCTTTACCAATATAAGCATCGACCTTATGGAGGCAATACCAAACCAGACAAAGGAAAGCCTCTTAAAAAATGTAAAAAAAGCGGTGTCTTTGGGAGTAAGTCATATAAGCGCCTACTCCTTGATAATTGAGGAGGGCACGCCCTTTTATAAAAATACTCCGTCCCTTCCCTCGGAGGATGAGGAAAGGGAAATGCACCATGCCTTGTGCGAAGAACTGGAAAAGGAAGGCTTTTGTCATTATGAAATTTCCAATTTCGCAAAGGATGGCAAGGTATCAAGGCACAATCTTAAATATTGGAAAAGAGAGCCTTATTTAGGCTTCGGTGCAGGAGCACATTCCTTTTATAACGGAAAGAGATTTTCAAATGTCCTCGGTATAGAGTATTATATAAAAAGTGAAAAGAAGATAAAAGAAGAAATTGAAATCTCGGAAAAAGAAGGGGAAATGGAAAGATTTATGCTGGGCTTTCGCATCCTTACGGGCTTTGATACGAAAGGCAATTTCAAAGAAAAGACAGAAAAGCTTGAAGGAATGGGGCTTATCAGCATGAAAGGGAATTTTGCCCGCCTCACCAAAAAAGGTGAAGACCTGGCCAATTTAGTCTTTATGGAATTTGTAGGGGACAACTGATGAAAAGAAAGTTAAGCGCAAGAGAAGCTGCGGCGAAAATATGCTCTTTAAGCCATCAGACAAGAAAAACACTTTCTGAAAAGCTTTATAAAAAGGGCTATGCAAGAGATGAATTGGAAAACGCCGTGGAAGCTATGTATTCACTTAGATACATAGATGAAGAAAATTATGCAAAAAGCTTTGTAAATGACAGCTATAAAATTAAAAAGCACGGAAAAATAAGGATAATGGCAGAACTTAAATTAAAGGGCATCCAAGAAGATGTAATAGAAAGCGCAATAGAAAATGCGGGGGCTGACGAATTTGAAATCTTGAAAACGGAATACGAGAAAAGATTTTCCGGAAAAGAAGATAAAAACAAGATATTAAGATATTTTGTTTCAAGAGGATTTAATTTAAGTGATATAAGGAGGTGCATGGATGAAGAATAAGAAAGTGGGCTTTATATCTTTGGGTTGTTCCAAAAATCTGGTGGACAGCGAGAATATGATTGGAATACTTTTGTCAAAAGGATATGAAATGACAGAGAAAATAGAAGATGCAGAAGTAATTATAGTCAACACCTGCGCCTTTATAGATTCGGCAAAAAAAGAAAGTATAGATGCTATTTTGGATGCAGCTGAATATAAAAGCGGTAAGTGCGAATGTTTAATCTGTGCGGGCTGTCTTTCGGAGAGATATAAGGATGAAATAATGCAGGAAATCCCTGAGCTTGACGGTGTTTTAGGGGTAGAGGACTATGACAAGATAGACCTTCTTATAGACTCCTGCTATAAAAATGAGAAAAAGGGCTTTTTCGGGGGAAACGCCTCGGATAAAACGCTTCCCAGGGTTTTGACCACTCCGTCTCATGTGGCGTATTTGAAAATTGCCGAGGGCTGTGATAATTTCTGCAGCTACTGCGCAATTCCTTTCATACGGGGAAGATATAAAAGCCGACCCATGGAGGATATAATAGAAGAAGCAAAAACTCTTTCTAAAAACGGAGTTTCGGAAATCATTGTAATTGCTCAGGATACAACCAAATACGGAATAGATTTATATAAGGAAAAAACTCTGGCAACCCTCCTTAAAGAGCTTTGCAAAATCCAAAAAATAAAATGGGTAAGGGTTCACTACTGCTATCCCGAAGAGATAACGGATGAACTTATAGAAGCCTTTAAGACGGAAGAAAAAATCGTTAAATATATGGATATTCCCATTCAGCATATTGACGATGACATCTTAAAGAAAATGAACAGAAAAACCTCGGGAGAAAACATAAGGAATTTAATTTTGAAATTAAGAAAGGAAATTCCGGATATAGCCATAAGAACTTCCCTTATTGCAGGTTTTCCCACCGAGAGCGAAGAACAGTTTTCAAAGCTTTGCGATTTTGTTTCCGAAATGAAGTTTGAGCGTCTTGGGGCCTTTGCCTACTCGGCGGAGGAGGGAACGAAAGCATCAAAAATGGACGGACAGATTGACGAGGAAATAAAAGAAGAAAGGGCCGCAAGGCTTATGGCACTTCAGCAAAGGGTTTCGGAGGAAAACGGCAAAAAAATGATAGGAAAGACCCTTGACGTAATCTGCGAGGAATTTGATGAAGAAACCTGCCTTTATGTGGGCAGAAGCTATATGGATTCTTTGGATGTTGACGGAAAGGTATATTTCGGTGCAGAGGCTGACCTTGACAGCGGTCAGTTTGTAAAGGTTAAAATTTTGGATTATGTTGATTATGATTTGACTGGAGAGATGATTTATGTTGAATAATCTGCCTAACAGACTTACAGTTTTAAGAATGATTTTAGTTCCCGTTGTTATGGTTTTTATGCTCTGTGATATTGTAAAGGGAAGCGTTTTAGGTGTTACATATCAGAGCATCTTAGCTGCAGCTATTTTCATCGTAGCATCCTTAACCGACTGGTTTGACGGCTATATAGCAAGGAGAGATAATCTTGTTACCAATTTTGGTAAGGTTATGGATCCTTTGGCGGATAAGCTTATTGTAACTGCAGTTATGCTCTGCTTATTAAAAAGCGGCGTTTTTCCCGTTTGGTGCGTTATGATAATTCTTGCCAGAGATTTCCTTATAACCGGAATAAGAGTAATTGCCGTGGCAGAGGGGATTTCCGTGGCGGCAAGCATCTGGGGAAAGGTTAAGACCACAATACAGATGGTATCTATGGTAATTGCTATTTTATTCGGACAGAGCGAAATTTCTTTCCTTTATATAATAGCTCAGGCAGGTATATATTTATCCACTCTGGTAACATTGGTTTCGGGAATAACCTACATTTACGATTACAGAAAAGTTTTTGAAAAATAATGTTGACAAGGGACTTACTTTGTGGTAATATAGTACGGTAACCGCATAGAACGGGTTTATTTAAGTGCGTCAAGCCACCCGCAATAGCGAGTCTGATTATACAGGGAGGTGCAAGAAATGTACGCAGTGATCGAAACAGGCGGAAAGCAGTACCAGGTTAAAGCAGGAGACGTTGTATTTGTAGAAAAGATTGATACAGATGCAGAAGTTATCACTTTTGACAAGGTTGTAGCATTAGGCGGCGAAGGCGACTTCAAGGTTGGTGCTCCTTATGTTGAAGGCGCAACTGTAAGTGCCAAGGTTTTAAAGCAGACCAAGGGCAAGAAGGTAATTGTTTACCGTTATAAGTCCAAGAAGGGTTATCACAAGAAAAAAGGCCACAGACAGCCTTTTACAAAAGTTGAAATCCAGGCAATCAATGCATAATGACTACGGCGGAGTTTTATTTTGCAGGGGATTTAATTAAAGCCTTAAAGGTATCTGGTCATTCAGGTTATGCCAATGAAGGGGAAGACATCGTGTGTGCTTCAGTTTCTTCTACGGTGTGGATGACAGTAAACGGACTTGAAAATGTAATCGGCGCAAAGGTTTCCTATAAAGGGGAAGATGCTTTGGTTACATTGGACGTTAAGGACGAATCTTTAAAAGACGCTTTCCCCATGCTTGAAAGCTTGAGACAGTTTTTATGCAATCTTTCTATTGAATATGAGGATTATCTCACTGTGAAGGAGGTACACGAAAATGTTTAAATTAAACATACAGCTTTTCGCTCATAAAAAGGGTGTCGGCAGCACAAAGAACGGAAGAGACTCTGAATCCAAGAGACTCGGCGTTAAGAGAGCTGACGGTCAGGTTGTTTTAGCCGGCAACATTTTAGTTCGCCAGAGAGGAACACACATTCATCCCGGAATTAACGTTTCCAGAGGTAGTGATGACACTTTGTTTGCTACTGCAAATGGAAGAGTTAAGTTTGAGAGAAAAGGTAAGGATAAAAAGCAGGTAAGCGTTTATCCTGTAGCTTAATTGTAATTTATAAAAGCACAAGGGTAAGCCTTGTGCTTTTGTCATTTCAGAGAGGAAAAATAAAATGTTTATAAGACCAAAGATAATAGATGCACTAAAGGATTATAACGGAAAGAAATTTACAGAAGATATTATTGCAGGTATAATTGTCGCAATAATTGCCCTTCCTTTATCAATAGCTCTGGCAATTGCGTCAGGAGCAGGACCTGAGCAGGGCTTATATACAGCCATCGTTGCAGGCTTTGTAATTGCACTCCTTGGCGGAAGCAGGGTTAATATTTCAGGACCCACGGCTGCCTTCGCCACCATTGTGGCGGGTATAATTGCAACTAACGGTATGGACGGGCTTGTAATGGCAACCATTATGGCAGGTATCATTCTGATTTTAATGGGCGTTTTACGTATGGGGGGACTCATAAAGTACATACCTCACACAATTACAGTCGGTTTCACCTCGGGTATCGCAGTTACAATTTTTATAGGTCAGCTTAAAGACTTTTTCGGGCTTGCCTACCCTGAAGGAACTAACGCCGTTGAAACCACGGAAAAGCTTTTTGCAGTAGTTAAAAATTTCGGCACGGTAAACTGGCTCAGCGTACTGGTGGGAGTGCTTGCCCTTTTAATCCTGATTTTCTGGCCAAGGGTAAGTAAAAAAATACCCGGCTCACTCATTGCTGTGCTTTTCGGCGTATTTTTTGTGCTGCTTTTAAAACTTAATGTAAATACAATAGGAACACTTTATCCCGATATATCTAATGCTCCCCCTAAATTCAGTTTGCCTGAATTTGATTTATCGAAAATCCCTGCACTTATTCCCAACGCCTTTACAATAGCAATACTGGCGGCAATAGAATCTTTACTCTCCTGCGTTGTATCTGACGGTATGATAGGGGATAAACACAATTCCAATACCGAGTTAATTGCCCAGGGTGCAGGAAATATCTGCTCGGGTCTTTTTGGCGGTATCCCTGCTACGGGAGCTATAGCAAGAACGGCGGCAAATGTTAAAAACGGCGGAAAAACACCCATTTCGGGTATGGTTCACGCAGTGGTGCTTCTCCTTGTACTGGTTTTACTTATGCCTTATGCATCTTTTATTCCCATGAGCGTGATTGCGGCAATACTTTTTATAGTTGCCTATAATATGAGCGAATGGAGAGAGTTTTTGCATATAGTGAAAAAATCTCCCAAAACCGACATCCTGGTTTTGGTATTGACCTTTGTTTTAACCGTTGTATTTGACCTGGTTGTGGCGATAATAACAGGAATTATTGTTCATTACATAATAGTTTTATTGAAAAGAATAATAAAGAAAAAGGAGATAAAACAATGAAGGGATTTATTGAAGCGGTAGAAAAAAACAAAGAGCTTATTTTAGAGGCAGAAAGATATATATGGCAGCATCCCGAGACAGGATATAAGGAATTTGAAACATCTGCCTATATGGAAAAAAAGTTCAGAGAATTAGGCTATGATGACTTGGTAATGGCAGAGGGAATTACCGGCTTTTACACTGTAATAGATACAAAAAAGCCCGGACCGGAAATTTTGATTTTAGGCGAGCTTGACTCTATAATCTGTCCCGAGCATAAGGACGCAAACCCCAAAACCGGAGCGGTTCATTCCTGCGGACATAATGCACAGTGCGCAGCCTTACTGGGCGTGGCGGCAGCTTTGAAGGAGCCGGGAATTCTTTCTGGACTCTGCGGAAAGATTAGACTTTGCGCAGTTCCCGCTGAAGAGCTTTTGGAAATTGAATTCAGAAGAAAACTTATGGCAGAAGGCAAAATAAAATATTTTGGCGGAAAGACGGAGTTTTTGTCGAGAGGCTATTTTGACGGAGTAGATATTGCATTTATGGTGCATTCAAGCAGCAACTTTAAGGTAACCCGCGGTTCGGTTGGATGTATGGCAAAGCAGATTATCTATAAGGGAACTGCAGCTCATGCGGGAGGAGCACCCTGGAACGGAAGAAATGCTCTTTATGCGGCAACTTGCGGAATAAATGCCATAAATGCAATAAGAGAAACCTTTAAGGAAGCAGATATAATCAGGGTGCATCCCATTATTACAAGTGGTGGAGCTATGGTTAATGCTATCCCTGAAAAAGCGGTTCTTGAAAGCTATGTAAGAGGAGCAAGCTTTGAGGGAATAGTAGAAGCAAACAAGAAAGTTAACAGAGCTTTGTGCGGAGCGGCACTTTCCCTGGGAACAAATGTTGAAATAATAGATTTCCCGGGATATGCGCCTCATTACAATGACGAAAATCTTATAAAACTTACCGAAAAGGCGGCAAAACTTGCTATCCCCGAGTATGAGTTTACTGTAACCGACAAATTGGTTTCCGGAAGCACCGATATGGGAGATTTGAGCTGTATAATGCCCATTGTTCATCCTTATGCGGGCGGAACATGCGGAAAGGCTCACGGAAACGACTATGAAATAAAGGATCCCGTGGCTTGCTGTGTGGGAAGTGCAAAATTACAGATGGGACTTTTATATCTTTTGCTTACTGACGAAGCCAAGGAAGCAAAAAGAGTTATAGCTGAATTTAAGCCCCAATTTAATTCTAAAGAGGAATATCTCTCATTTGTGGACAAGCTTAATTCATCGGGAGACAGAATTGAATATACTGATGAAAATAAAGCCATTATAAGATTATAAAATTTAGGGAGGCGGCAAAGTGAAAAAATTTCATATTACGGGAATGAGCTGTGCCTCCTGCTCTGCCAGAGTGGAAAAGGCGGTAGATAGTGTTACCGGAGTAAAAGAAGTAAACGTAAGTCTTTTAACAAATTCCATGACGGTAGAGGGAAATTTTCGTGATGAAGACATCATTTCTGCAGTAAAAAATGCAGGTTACGGGGCAAGCTTAAAAGGAGAAAACAAAGACGAAAAAGAAAATCTTTTGCTTCGCTTTTTATCATCTATAGTTTTTCTTTTGTTACTAATGTATATTTCCATGGGCCATGTGATGTGGGGATGGGAATTGCCCCGAGGACTTGAAAATCCCGTTTTTTTAGGAATTATTGAGTTTATTTTAACGGCAATAATAATGACTATAAACCGAAAGTTTTTCGTAAACGGCTTTAAGGGAATTATAAAAAAAGCACCAAATATGGATACTTTAGTGTCATTGGGCTCGGGTGCGGCTTTTATATACAGCCTTTTTGTTCTGTTTATGATTATAAAGGCTTCGAACGATGGAGACTTAAATTCGGCAAAGCATCTCCTGCACGACCTTTATTTTGAGTCGGCAGCCATGATTTTAGCACTTATAACCCTTGGGAAATTTTTAGAGGCAAAGGCAAAGGGGAAAACTACAAACGCCATAAAACGCCTTATTGATTTAACGCCCAAGGTGGCTACAGTAATTAAAGACGGAAAAGAAATACAAGTTGATGCTGCTCTTTTGAAGGTAGGGGATATTTTCTCCGTAAAACCCGGAGAAATGATACCTGCTGACGGTATTATAACAGAGGGTGAAAGCTCCCTTGACGAAGCTTCTTTAACAGGAGAGAGTAACCCCGTTGACAAAAAAGCGGGGGATAGGGTTTTGGCATCCTCCATAAACCAATGGGGATATATTTTATGCAGGGCTGAAAAGGTTGGGGAAGAAACGGCATTAGGTCAGGTTATACGCCTGGTTGAGGATGCAACCTTAACAAAAGCTCCTATTGCAAGAGTGGCAGATAAGGTGTCGGGGATTTTCGTTCCCGTAGTTACGGGAATTTCTCTGGTTACCTTTTTAATCTGGATTATGTTAACAGGTGAAGTGGGCTATGCTCTGGCAAGAGCAATATCTGTCCTTGTAATAAGCTGTCCCTGTGCACTGGGACTTGCAACGCCCGTGGCAATAATGGTGGGAAGCGGAGTTGGAGCTAAAGGCGGAATTTTATTCAAGACTGCCTTCTCTCTTGAAGAATCGGGAAGATGCAATATCGTGGCACTGGATAAAACGGGCACGATTACAGAGGGAGAAATGTCTGTTACGGATATTTCAGGTGAGGATGAGCTTTTGAGCCTTGCCTATTCCCTTGAAAAGAAAAGTGAACATCCCTTATCAAAGGCAATTTGCAAGTTCGCTGAAAAGAAAAATACGCCTCTTTTACCGGTAAGCGACTTTTCTTCCGTTGCGGGAAGCGGTCTTATGGGAGAAATAGAGGGCAAAATAATTAAAGGCGGAAAAAGAGGCTTTATAAATATTCCCCATGAGGCCTTAAATGTCGCCGAAGCTTTGGAAAATCAAGGTAAAACAGTTGTGTTTTTTGAAAGAAACGGAGAATATCTTGGACTTATTGCCGTTTCCGACAAAATTAAAAAAGACAGTAAAGAAGCAATTTCTGTATTAAAGAAAATGGGAATAAGAGTTGTTATGCTGACGGGAGACAATGAAAGAACAGCAGCTTTTATTTCCAAAGAAGCAGGAATATCTGAAGTTTATTCAAATCTTCTGCCAAAGGACAAAGAGGAAAAAATAAAAGCTCTTAAAAATGAGGGAAAGGTTTTAATGGTTGGCGACGGCATTAACGATGCAGTTGCTTTAACAAGAGCAAATATAGGTGTTGCCATAGGAAACGGAACGGACATAGCTATTGACTCGGCAGATATTGTGCTTATGAAAAACAGCTTAAAGGATGTTTATAGGCTTATAAACTTATCTTCTGCCACCCTTAAAAACATTCACGAAAATCTTTTTTGGGCGTTTTTCTATAACACTTTAGGGATTCCTATAGCAGCGGGAGTATTCGTACCCCTGGGCATTACGTTAAACCCTATGATTGGGGCATTTGCAATGAGTCTTTCCAGCCTCTTTGTGGTTTTTAATGCTTTAAGACTTAACTTTGCAGATACAGAAAAACCGAAAAAGATAAAAAAATCAAAGAAAAAGGAGGAAAAGACCGTGGAAATAACCATAAAAATAGAGGGAATGATGTGCGTTCATTGCTCAGGAAGAGTTAAAAAGGCACTGGAGGAATTACCCGAAGTAGCCGAGGCTTTGGTAAGCCATGAAGATGGCACTGCGGCACTTAAGCTTTCTAAAGATATTGATGTAAAAATTTTACAAAAGATAATTGAGGATGCAGGTTATAAAGTGATTGATTAAAAAAGGGCGAAAGCCCTTTTTTATATGGTTTTTAATGGTGTTTGTCCTTGACTTTTAAGGTAAGATATGTTAATATAAAATTTGTATATTCAAGAGGGGACAGATTTAATGAAAAACTTAAAATGGGGAATAATTTTAATGGCTTTCTCTCTTTTTTTCGGCATAATTTCTTATGCAGAAGAAACGAAGGATGAGTCAGGTTACGGATTTGAGGCAGATAAAATATCCTTTCACGCAGAAATAAATGACGTGGAAGCAAAGGAAAGAAAATTTTTACTGGGACTTTACGAAGAAGATGGCAAAAAGGCCATAGACTTTAAGCTTATCCGCACCATGGACTGGGAAAAAAGCTTTAACGCCGAATTTACCGTACCTGAATATGAAATGGGCAAGGCCTTTTTAATAAGGCTTATGGAAGAAGACGGAACAATAGAATATAACGGAAACGAAGGAAACGAAGCTCTGCTTCAGACCTATGTCTATACGGATGAAACAGGTAATGCAGCCTGCCAGACGGCATTTTACGTAAGTATCACTCCCGCCGAAAGAAAAAATGTTAAAATAACTCTTGACAAAAACGAGATTAAAGACGGATATTTTCTTTTGGGTGAAGATGTTTATGTAAGCGAAGATTTTATAAAAGAGTTAAGAATCGGTATTGAAAAAGAAGATGACTCTTATATATTGAAATCAGGCACAATGAATCTTGAAATGAGGTTTACCAAGGGAGAAAGCAAGGCTACTATAGGAGAGGAAGAACTAAGCTTTGGATATCCTTTGATGGTGCTGGAGGATAAGGCGTATTTTCCCTTATATGAAGTGGGAATATATTTTGCCTGCTATTATATGGATGAGAGCACCGAAAATGAAAAAATCATAAGCCTTGACTATTCATATTATGCTCCGCTGTCCGGGAAGGAAAGGCTTATAAACACATTGGATATTGAAAGCAAGACAGACTATCTTATATGGATAACAAAAGACGACCATACTGTAAATGTGTTTACGGGTAAAAAGGGCTTCTGGCACCTTTATAAAAGCTATCCCTGCGCCTTGGGTGCTCCCAATTCCCCTACGGTTGAGGGAGAATTTGAGTATGAGGAATTTATTGAAAGGTGGAATTATGCTACCTACTACTGCGGTCCCGTTATAAGGTTTTACAGGGGCTACGCTCTTCATTCCACACTTATAAAATATAACGGAACTCTTTATGACGACAGAGTGGGAGTTGATATATCCCATGGTTGTATAAGGCTTCACCCTGAGGATATAAATCATTTAGCTAAAATAATTCCGCTTGATACAAAAATTTACATAACAAAATAATCTTTAGAAAGGATTTGATTATATGGTAAAATTAGACTACTCAAAAACAGGAATAAGCGAGGAGCAGTTATCTGCAATAAAAGGACAGATAAAAGCATCCCGCGACCTTTTAATAAATAAGGGAGGTCAGGGCGACGACTTTTTGGGATGGGTATCACTTCCCGAAGATTACGACAAGGAAGAGTTTAAAAGAATTAAGGAAGCTGCAGAAAAAATCAAGTCTGATTCTGATGTTTTGGTTGTAATAGGTATTGGCGGCTCATATCTTGGTGCAAGAGCTGCTATAGAAATGCTTTCATCTTCTTTTTCAAATCTTCTTTCGAAAGAAAAGAGAAACGCACCCATGATTGTTTATGCAGGAAATAATATAAGCGGAAACTATATGCATGAGCTTATGGAATTTTTGGAGGATAAGGATTTTTCCATAAATATCATCTCCAAATCAGGCACAACAACAGAGCCTGCCATTGCATCGAGACTTTTAACAGATGCGCTGGTTAAAAAGTACGGAACTGCCGAAGGCAGAGTTTACGTAACAACAGATAAGGCTAAGGGTGCTCTTAAAAATCTTGCAGACGAAATGGGCTATCCCACATTCTGCGTTCCGGACGACGTTGGAGGAAGATTTTCCGTTCTTACTGCAGTTGGACTTTTGCCTATTGCAGCAGCCGGCATTGACATTGACGCCATGATGAAGGGTGCTTATGATGCTATGGAAGAGTGCAGAAAGGATGATTCTCCTGCTTTAACCTACGCAGCCATAAGAAACATTTTATACAGAAAGGGTAAAACCCTTGAGATTTTAGCGAATTACGAGCCCAGACTTCACTTTATCGGTGAATGGTGGAAGCAGCTTTTCGGCGAGTCCGAGGGTAAGGATAACTCAGGTATTTTCCCTGCAGCAGTTGACTTTTCAACTGACCTTCATTCCCTGGGACAGTACATTCAGGAGGGCAGAAGAAACCTTTTTGAAACTGTACTCACTGTAAAGGAACCTGAAAATGACGTTACAATTATAAATGACGAAAAGAACACCGACGGTCTTAATTTCCTTACCGGAAAGACAATGGATTTTGTAAACAACAAGGCATTTTTGGGAACTCTTCTTGCCCATACAGACGGACTTGTACCCAATATTGTGCTTGAAATCGAAAAGATGGATGCATACAATTTCGGTTCACTGGTTTACTTTTTTGAGTTTGCCTGCGGCGTAAGCGGATATACCCTTGGAGTTAATCCCTTTAATCAGCCGGGGGTTGAAGCATACAAGAAAAATATGTTTGCACTCCTTGGAAAACCCGGATATGAAGAGGCGGCAAAAGAACTTTCCGAAAAATTAAAAAAATAACTTGAAAAATTCATAAAAGTATAGTACAATATAGGTAAGGAATTTATTTTCCATTAAATAACAGGAGGTATTGACTATGTTAAAAATTATTGTAGGTGAAAAAGGAACCGGAAAAACTAAAACTTTGATTGATGCGGTTCATTCGGCATTGGATTCCAATAAGGGCAGTTTGGTATTTATCAACAAGGGAACAAGACACACCTATGACTTGAATTCTCAGATTCGTTTAATCAATACTGAAGATTATGCTATTGATAATTATGACATATTCTATGGTGTCATTTGCGGAGTTCTTTCTCAGAATTTCGATATAAGTGATATGTTTGTTGACAGCATCACTAAGATTGTTGGACTTAACGATGTGCCTAAGCTTACCGCTATGCTTGACAAGGCTGATGAGGTTTGCAAAAAGGCAAATGCAAATCTGACAATTACCATAAGCATCAAGCCTGAGGAAATCAGCGAGGGCATGAAGAAATATCTTTAATCTTCAAGCAATTTTATAAGTAAAAAAGCGGCTTTGCCGCTTTTTGCATTACTACCCGGAGGTTTTTAGTATGTTATACAGAAGTACGAGAGATGTAACTTTGGAAAAAACATCAGCAGAGGCAATTGTAAAAGGTCTGTGCTCTGACGGGGGACTTTTTGTTCCCGAGGAAATTCCCCATCTCTCCTTGGATGAAATTGTTGCACTGGGCGATATGTCCTATTCTGAAAGAGCAACAGAAATATTCAGTCTGTTTTTAACGGATTTCAGACGCAACGAAATAAAGGATTGCACACAGAAGGCATATACAAGGGAAAAGTTTGAAACAGACAGTATTGCTCCTATATACAAGCTTAATGATACGACCTATATTTTGGAGCTCTGGCATGGTCCTACTTGTGCGTTTAAGGATATGGCACTTCAGATTTTGCCTTATTTGCTTACTACGTCTATGGAAAAGACAGGAACCGATAAAAAGGTTGCTATATTGGTTGCTACCAGCGGAGATACCGGTAAGGCAGCTTTAGAGGGCTTCCGTGATGTTCCGAAGACAAAAATTTTCGTATTTTATCCCACCGGGGGAGTGTCTGAAATTCAAAAGCTTCAGATGCAGACTCAGGAAGGTGAAAATGTAGGCGTTTGTGCAATCGAGGGAAATTTTGATGATGCACAAAGCGGTGTTAAAAAAATATTCTCTGACAATTCCTTCAAGGAAGAATTAAGAAGCAGGGGAATTGAATTATCCAGTGCGAATTCCATAAACTGGGGAAGACTGCTTCCTCAGATTGTGTATTACATTTCTTCTTATGCCGAGCTTGTGAAAAATAAGGAAATATCCTGCGGTGAGGAAGTAAACATCTGTGTTCCCACAGGTAACTTCGGAAATATTCTGGCGGCATATTATGCTAAGGAAATGGGAGTTCCCATAAAAACACTTATCTGTGCTTCCAACAGCAATAACGTACTTACAGAATTTATAAGAACAGGCATATATAACAAAAACAGAGCCTTTGTAACAACTATTTCACCCTCTATGGATATACTTATATCAAGCAATCTGGAAAGACTTTTATATCATATGTCAGGAGAAGATTCTGAGCTTATAAAAGAGCTTATGACAAGCCTTAATGAAAAAGGTGTCTATGAGGTTCCTGAAAAGATAAAAGCAAAGCTTTCTGAAACTTTCTATGCAGCTTATTGCGATGACAAGTTCACCATGAGAACCATAAGTGAAATTGAAAGAACCTATTCTTATGTAATGGATACACATACGGCTGTTGCCGAAAATGTGTATGAACAGTATGTGGCACAGACTCACGATAATACCAAAACCATTATTGCATCTACAGCAAGTCCCTTTAAGTTCAGCGGCAATGTGGTAGCTTCAATTTTAGGAGAGGATACTCCTGATACAGATGATGAGTTTGTATTTATAGAGAAGCTTTCTGAAATATCCAAAATGAGCCCGCCCGATTCCTTGGCAAAGCTTTCTTCAAAAGAAGTGAGATTTGATAACGTTATTCCCAAGGAAGACATGAAAACCTGCGTAAATGAATTTCTGAAATAATTAAAAAGGGCTGTAAATAATTACAGCCCTTTTTTTGAGGAGAGGATTTTAGCACTCACACTTATTCTTGAAAGTGCTGCATTCTGTCTGGCTTGCCTTTGAAGCGTTGCCTGATTCTACCTTAATGGCAGTTGCATGACATTCATGATTTTCGTTGTAGGCACACTTCTCGGCATCACAAACGATACCGTCAAGACGATGGGTATTCTTGTTCATTTCAACAAATCCTTTCAAATTGACATATACATATTTTTAATGAAAAATTAAAAACATATATAAGTCTTTTATTGTACCGCAGGGTACAAAAATAGTTTTAGCCTTAAATGATTTTTTATGCACAGAGAAAGGAGGTATCTTATGGAAATTTTTGCAATTTCTGACCTGCATCTGCCTATTGGCGTGAAAAAGCCCATGGATATATTTGGAAAAAAATGGGATAACTATGTTGAAAGAATAAAGGAAAACTGGGAAGAGACCATAAAGGATGAGGATTTTGTGATTATTCCCGGTGATATCTCCTGGGCAACCTATTTAGACGAAGCAAAGGAAGATTTTAAATTTATCCAATCACTTCCCGGTACGAAGATAATTTCAAAAGGAAACCACGATTACTGGTGGGAAACCTTGTCAAAGCTCGAAAAATACAAAAATGAAAATGGCTTTGACTCCATAAATTTTTTGCATAATACATCCTTTATGGTAGGGACAATGGGAATATGTGCATCCCGTGGCTGGATAACTCCCGAGGATAAGGATTTTAAGGCAGAGGATGAGAAAATTTATTTGCGGGAGCTTTTAAGGATGGAGCTTTCCATAAAAGATGCATTAAAAAAGGGCGCAGAGGATATTATTGTTGCCATGCATTATCCGCCCTTGGGAGAATTTTTAAATCTGGCGGAAAAATACAAGGTGAAAAAAGTGGTTTACGGCCATCTTCACAGCGAAAAAATGGGCAATTATAATGAAATTTCACCTATTACAAAGCTTGTTTCCTGCGATTATTTATCGTTTTTTCCCGAAAAAATTTTTTTGTGAAAAAATACTTGAAAAATTTAATATATATGGTATAATATTACTTTAGATAGGCTAAACTCGAAATGGTGTGGTTTAGCGGTAGAAAGGATGAAGGTAAATGAGTTACACACTTGAAAATGTGGAAAAGAACAAGGTGAAGCTTACAATCGAAGTGGCTTCAGATGTATTTGAAGAGGGTATGAAAAAGTCATATCAGAAAAACGTTAAGTACATCTCTGTTCCCGGCTTCCGCAAGGGTAAAGCCCCCAGAAAGATGATTGAAAAAATGTACGGTCCTGCCGTTTTTTATGAGGATGCAGTAAATTTTGTTATTCCTGATGCATATGATAAGGCTATAGAAGAAGCAAAGCTTTCTCCTGTATCTCAGCCTGAAATAGATATAGTTACAATCGGTGAAGAGGGTAAGCCCTTCACATTCTCAGCAGAAGTATATACTAAGCCTGAAGTTAAGCTTGGTACATATAAGGGCGTTGAAATTCAGAAGATTGAACTTAAGATTACCGATGAAGACGTTGATGCTGACCTTGCATCTATGCGTGAAAAGAATTCCAGAATGGTAAACGTTGAAGACAGAGCAGCAAAGGACGGAGATATTACAACCATCGACTTTGAAGGCTTTGTTGATGACGTTGCATTTGAAGGCGGAAAGGGCGAAAACCACGAGCTTACATTGGGCAGCGGTCAGTTCATTCCCGGCTTTGAAGAGCAGATAGTTGGAAAGAACATCGGCGATAAGTTTGATGTAAATGTTACTTTCCCCGAAGAATATCATGCAGAAGACCTTAAGGGTAAGGCTGCAGTGTTTAAGGTAGAACTTAAGGCTATAAAGGTTAAGGAACTTCCCGAGCTTGATGACGAATTTGCTAAGGATGTAAGCGAATTTGATACCTTGGATGAATTAAAGGCTGATATTCGTGCTAAGCTTGAAAAGAATGCAGCTGAGCATGAAAAACAGGAAAATGAAAACGCCGCTTTGGAAGCAGTTGTTAAGGAAGCAGAAATTGACCTTCCTGAATGCATGATAGACAATCAGGTACAGAGAATGTACGAGGATTATGCATACAGATTGCAGTCTCAGGGCATAGATATGAAGCTTTATCTTCAGTACACCCAGATGAGCGAAGAAGCTCTTAAGGAACAGATGAAGCCTTCCGCCAAGGCTCAGGTTTTAGGAAACCTTGTTCTTGAAAAGATTGCTGAAGTTGAAAAGTTAGAAGCTACAGATGAAGATATCGAAAATGAATTCAATAAGATTGCAGAAGCTTACAAGATGGAAAAGGATAAGATTCGTGAGCTTATGAATGCAAATATTGATGCAATGAAAGCTGATATCGTAAATAACAAGGCTCTTGACTTGATTACTGAAAATGCTAAAAAGGTAGCAAAGAAAGCAACCAAGAAGGCAGCTACTGCTGAAGAAAAGCCTGCTGCAAAGAAGACAACAACAAAGAAAGCAGCATCTTCCGAGGAAAAGCCCGCTGCTAAAAAGACAACTACAACAAAGAAGGCAGCATCTTCCGAGGAAAAGCCCGCTGCAAAGAAGACAAGTGCAACAAAGAAGACAGCAGCTTCTACAGAAGAAAAGCCTGCTGCAAAGAAAACTACAACAGCAAAGAAAACAACTACAACAAAGAAAGCAGAAAAAGCTGAATAATAAAATAAGGCGGTCTTATGACCGCCTTATGTCAAATATATCAAAACAGGAGGGATTTCATGGTTACAAACATGAGCGCAAGAGAGGAATATCAGGGTGGAGAGAGCATATACTCAAGACTTTTAAAAGACAGAATTATATTCTTAAACGGTGTTTTGGATAATGCGGCAGCCTGCAGTATTATCGCCCAGCTTCTCTATCTTGAAAGCGAAGACCCCGATAAGGATATCTGCCTTTATATAAATTGTCCGGGCGGTTCTGTGAGCGATGGGCTTGCTATTTATGACACCATGAAATATATAAAGTGTGATGTCTCCACTATATGCATAGGAATGGCGGCATCCATGGGTGCTTTCCTTTTGTCCAGCGGTACAAAGGGAAAGAGAATTGCACTTCCCAACAGTGAAATTATGATACATCAGCCATCCTTGAGCAGTGTATATCAGGGTCAGGCGACAGACGTTGAAATAATGACCAACCAGATGATGAGAATAAAGGATAAGCTTAACAGTATTCTTTCTGAAAATACGGGACGTGAACTTTCTAAGGTTATTGAAGATACTGAACGTGATTACTATCTTACGGCAGAAGAAGCGGTGGATTACGGAATTATAGATAAGATAATAAGGGAAAGATAGTTAGTTATTTTATCTTTTGGAGGTTTTATAGTGAAAGATTCTGGAAAAAATATGTGCTGCTCATTCTGCGGCAAAACCGAGGGAATGGTTAAAAGACTTATTGCAGGCCCCGGTGTTTATATTTGCGACGAATGTATAGATTTATGCTATGAACTTGTTACTGATGAAGATGTAGAAAATTTAGGGCTCGGGTCTGAGGAAAAGGATTTGGGTGCTATAGAGCTTCTTACACCCAGAGAAATAAAGGAAAGACTTGACGAATATGTAATCGGTCAGGAAGAAGCAAAAAAAAGCCTTTCTGTGGCGGTTTACAACCACTATAAAAGGGTTACATCTGATTTTGACGAAAATGTAGAAATACAAAAAAGCAATATTTTGTTCTTAGGACCAACCGGTGTGGGAAAGACCTATATGGCACAGACACTGGCTAAAATTCTTGATGTTCCTTTCGCAATTGCAGATGCTACCAGCTTAACCGAAGCAGGTTATGTGGGAGAGGATGTGGAGAATATTCTCTTAAAGCTTTTGCAGGCGGCGGACTATGATGTGGAGAAGGCTCAGAGAGGCATTATATACGTTGACGAAATTGATAAAATTTCACGCCGCTCGGAAAATCCCTCTATCACAAGAGATGTAAGCGGCGAGGGAGTTCAGCAGGCACTTCTTAAAATTTTAGAAGGCACTGTTGCCAATGTGCCTCCCCAGGGCGGAAGAAAGCATCCCCATCAGGAGTTTATTCCTTTTGACACAACCAATGTTTTGTTTATCTGCTCAGGTGCCTTTGATGGCTTGGAGAAAATCATAAAGAAAAGACTGGGAAGCAACGTTTTAGGCTTCGGAAGCAGTGTGGAAAGCAAAAAGGATGAAGATACGGGAGCTCTCTTTTCCAAGGTAGAACCTCAGGATTTGCTTAAATTCGGACTTATACCCGAATTTATAGGAAGACTTCCCATTGTTGTGGCACTGGGCAGCCTGGATAGTGAAGCTTTGGTAAATATACTTACCGTTCCGAAAAACGCCATAATTAAGCAGTATGCGGCACTTTGTGCCTATGATAATGTGGAGCTTGAATTTAAGGATGATGCTCTTTTGGCTATTGCTGAAAAAGCCATAAAAAGAGGAACGGGAGCGAGAGGTCTTCGTGCCATTATTGAGGGTATCATGGGTGATATAATGTATGAAATTCCCTCGGATAAGACTATTAAAAAGGTGATAGTAACAAAAGAAGCAGTTGACGGAAACGGCGGGGTATTGATTGAGAGAATAAATGAAACCCGGAAAACCGGAACTGATAATTAAAAAGATGGCTAAGCCATCTTTTTTTATGTCAATCTATTTACTTTAGCGGGATTTTATGCTATAATATGCCATTGGAAAGAGGAGATTTTATGAAAGACAGATTTGCAATTTTTCTGGATATAGACGGAACTATTTTTGATGGTCGTACAATCACATCCAAGGACTTGGAAACTATCGCCCGTGCAAGGAAAGCAGGGCATCTTGTTTTCATAAATTCAGGCAGAACCCTTTCAATAATCCCTGAACCGGTAAAGCCTTTGGAGGTTGACGGCTGGGTTCTCGGAATGGGGACACACATTTATACAAAGGACGAGGTACTTAAAAAAGAAGCTCTTTCTTCTGATTTGGTACAAAAAATTGCTGACTATGCCATAGACAAAGAAATAAGAATAGAGTTTCAGACCGATACGGAGAATATCTTTGTGAATTCCAAAAAAATCACGGAACGAAGCTTTTTGAAGGGTGATAAAATAAAGGAAAAATTCCCCCATGACAACATATACAAATTTGTAATTATAGGAACATTCAGCCCATCGGATATTGAATTTTTATCTCCGTACTTTAGTATATACCAGTACGAAACCTATGGCGAAGTTGCTCCTTTTGGCTATGATAAGGCAAAAGGAATTGCCGAAATAGAAAAGCACTTTAATATACCCCACGAAAACACCGTTGCTATAGGGGACAGCTTAAATGATTCTGACATGATAGAATATGCTCATATTGGTGTTGCCATGGGAAATGGTGATGACAGGCTTAAAAAAATGGCGGATTTTGTAACGGACTCCATAAAAAAATCAGGGGTTTCTCTGGCATTAGAAAAATTTGTTTTGAAAGAGATATGATTTGGATGGAAAAAATAAAAAAAATAAAAAGCTTTTTTACATATGTGGTTTTATCCTTGCTCATTGGTATGGTAAGCGGTGTTGTAGGCGCCTTTTTCCACCTTTTAATAGAAAAGGTGAGTGTAATAAGGGAGGGAAACTCCTTTATTATTTATTTTCTGCCTCTGGCGGCGGTTGTAATTACTTTGATATATAAAATCTCATCTGAAAAGCTTTCCACCGATACGGTGCTTTTAGGAATCAGGAGCAATAAGGACATTTCTCCTCTTTTAGCACCTTTTATTTTTGTAGCTACAATAATCAGCCATCTGGTGGGAGCCAGCGTAGGCCGTGAAGGTGCTGCTCTTCAGATTGGCGGCGGAATAGGAAACAATATAGGAAGAGTTTTAAAGGCAGAGCATGAGGATAAAAGCTTCTTTACGGTACTCGGAATGGCAGGAGCTTTTTCTGCAATATTTACAACTCCTGTAACGGCGGTAATTTTCGCTATCGAGGTTCTTTCGGTAGGGCATATGCGCTATTTTGAAATTTTCTTCTGTATGCTATCCTCTTTGGTAGCCTTTGGAATTTCTATTCTTATGGGAAATCATCAAATAGGATTTCCGGATGTTCTTGATATGCCGTTTGATTTGGATACGGTTATAAAAACCATTATTATTGCCATAGCGGCAGGCTTTTGTGCAAGGCTTTTCTGCCTTATCATAAACGAAGTGAAAAAATGGGCTAAGAAGTTTATTAAAAATGATTTACTCAGGGCTTTTTGCCTGGGAGTATTGCTTTTGATTTTCACTTTGCTTTTAGGTACAAGGATATATAACGGAGCAGGTATGGATACAATCGGTCTTTGCCTTTCGGGAAATACCGAAGAAATTCTTATGTTCATGACAAAAACTGCTCTTTTTGCCTTTTTGATTAAAATGATAATGACGGCAGTAAGCATAGCGGCAGGTCTTAAGGGCGGAGAAATAGTACCGGCATTCTTTATAGGAACAACACTGGGTGTTTTACTCAGTATGCTTTTAGGCCTTGATTTGTCCTTTGGTGCATCACTTGGTATGCTGGTATTATTCTGCGGAATAACAAACTGTCCCATTGCAACCTTGATTTTGGGAATTGAGCTTTTTGGCGGCGGAAATATTTTATATTTTGCCTTGGCAATAGGTCTTGGTTTTATTGTTTCAGGTAAAAGAGGACTGTACAGAGAGCAAAGAATAGTATATTCAAAATTCGGTATAGAGAAAAATGATTAGTATTGGTCATAAGGGTTTTTATGAATTAAGGAGCATGTTATGAAAAAGTATTCAATTACTCTTTATGCAAGCTATATAGGTTATGTGGTGCAGGCACTTGTGATAAATTTCGCACCATTGCTGTTTGTTACCTTTTCCAAAGATTATGCTTTAAGTCTTGGTGATATAAGCACTCTTATTGTTGTGAATTTTTTGGCACAGCTTATTATGGATCTGGCATCCTCGGTTCTTTTGGATAAATTCGGGTACAGAATAAGTGCTGTTTTAGCCCATGTTTTTTCAGCGGTGGGAGTGGCGTCATTGTCATTTTTACCCGACCTTACGAAAAATCCCATGACGGGACTTTTAACAGCCATGATTTTAAGCGGTATCGGCGGAGGAATTATAGAGGTAATTGTAAGTCCCATAGTAGAGGCACTTCCTACAAAATCAAAGTCGGCGTCAATGAGCTTGCTTCATTCATTTTACTGTTGGGGACAGCTTGCAATTATTTTACTTTCAACTCTGTTTTTCAGCCTTGCGGGAATTTCAAATTGGAGAATTCTTGCTCTTTTATGGGCAATTATACCTTTTGTGAATGGAATAATCTTTTTATTTGTACCGATAATTCCTTTAATAAAGGAAGGGGAAAAAGGGCTTTTAATTAAAGAGCTTTTAAGTATAAAAGCCTTCTGGATTTTTCTTTTTGCCATGCTGGCGGGAGGCGCGGCAGAGCAGGCAATTATCCAATGGGCATCTGCCTTTGCAGAAAACAGTCTGGGCATTAAAAAGACTCTGGGAGATATTTTGGGGCCCAGTATGTTTGCACTTTTAATGGGTATTTCCAGAGTGTTTTATGCCCTGTTCCATGAAAAAGTGAAGCTTTTAAGATATATGATTATAAGTGCAGGCGTTTTGATTTTCTCCTTTCTGCTTACGGCATTCGCACAAAATCCTTATCTTTCCCTGGCGGGCTGCGCCCTGTCGGGAATGGCTGTTGGAATTATGTGGCCCGGAATGCTGAGCCTTAGTGCAAGATATATAAAAAATGGCGGAACCGCACAATTTTCACTTTTAGCTTTTTTTGGAGATTTGGGATGCATTACAGGACCGGGATTAGTAGGATGGATTTCGGATTTTTCAGGAGGCGGCATAAGAACGGGATTTTTGTGGGCATCAATATTTCCGATGATAATGCTCGCTACGTTAATTACTGTTAAAAATTTAAAAAAAGGAAAATAATATGAAACATAAATTAAAACCGATTGTTTATTTCATTCTGGCAATACTTCTTTTGATAGGCTACTATACAAGGGAAGATGAAAATGTATTTGGTGAAAGAAACGAAAATTTGCTGTCTCTTTATTTCATAGATGTAGGTCAGGCGGACTCTGCGTTTTTTGCTTTTCCTTCAGGCGAAACTCTTTTAATTGATGCGGGAAATAAAGAGGACGGGCAGAAGGTGGTTGACTTCATAAAGGATTTGGGTTTTGACAAAATCGACTATGTCATAGCAACTCACCCTCACGAGGACCATATAGGAGGAATGAGTGAAGTCCTTGAGGTTTTCAAGGTGGGGAAATTTTATATGCCCGATGCAACTAATACCACTATTTATTATGAAGATATGCTGGATGTTTTAATTGAAAAGGAAATTGACTTTGAAATTGCAAAGGCAGGTCTTTTAATAAAAGACGGGGAAGAGACTATAGAAATTCTATCTCCACGCCAAAAGAAATATGAGGATTTAAATCATTACAGCATAGTTTCGAAGATTACATATAAGGACACCTCCTTTTTAATTACGGGGGATGCGGAAGCAATCAACGAAAGAGAAATGATAAAAACCTTTGGGGGTAAATTAAAGTCTGACATTTTGAAGGTTGGTCATCACGGTTCTTCTACATCAAGCACCGAAGATTTTATAAAGCTGGTAGCACCCAAGACAGCAGTCATTTCTGTGGGAAAGGATAACGACTACGGCCATCCGCACAGGGAAACTAAGGAAACCTTAAAAAAGGCAGGAATAGAGGTTTTAAGAACCGATGAAGTTGGCAGTATTTTAATAGAGAGCGACGGAAAAAATCTAAATATAGTAACGGAAAGGTCGGGTGAATGAAAATGAAGTTCACCATAGACAGAATAGAAGAGGGGAAGCTGGTTTTGGTTTTCCCTGACGGAAAAATCGGAAATATGGATATTTCCTTTTGCCCTGAGGCAAAAGAAGGGGATATAATAGATATATCACTGAATAAGGAAGAAACGGATAAAGCGAAAGAAAGAATAAAAAACAAGCTTTCTCGACTTAAAAATACGAGATAAGACAAGAAGTTTGCTTGACAACGATATCGATATGTGATAATATAGTATTAAATACTATGTTGCATAAAGTTTAGGGGGGATATTGATGCCTTTTGTCAAAAGATTTAACAACCAGTTCCTGGGAGAAGAAATTGCTAACGGAGTGTCCCATTGTGTGGGTGCTCTTTTGGCAATAGCAGGAACTGCGGTGCTTATAGTTGTTGCGGCGTTAAAAAGCAGTGCAATAGGTGTTGTAAGCGCTTCGCTTTACGGCGCCAGTCTCATAGTTATGTATTGCTTTTCCACGTTATATCACGCCATAACCAATGAAAGGGCTAAGCGAATACTCAGGATTTTCGACCACTGCTCAATATATCTTCTTATTGTTGGTTCGTACATACCCATAAGTCTGGTTATGATAGGGAAGATGAGCGGAAAACCTGCATTGGGATGGACGATTTTCGGGGTAAATGCAGCCTGCATGATTGTAGGAATTGTACTTAATGTGATAAATCTTGAAAAGTATAAGAAGATAACTTTAGCACTTGATATCGTTATGGGATGGCTGATAATTTTCAGTATCAGATATGTCTGGGAGCAGGTACACTTAGGTGGAATGATTTACCTGGTGTCAGGCGGACTTGCATATACTATAGGGATTTTGTTCTATAAATTAAAAAAGGTTAAATATATGCATTTTATCTGGCATTTATTTGTTCTGGCAGGAAGCATTACGCATTATTTCTTTATACTTTTTTACTGCTTCCCTGAAATGTAAAAATAAAAAAATACTGTAACGAAAAATCGTTACAGTATTTTTTTTACATCATTTTAGCAAGGCGGAGATTGATTTCCTTTAAGAATTCCTCGGTTCCTACCTTTTTCTTTTCGGGAAGTGTGGAAAGGAGATACAAATCTCCTGTCATAACACCTTCCTCAATGGTATCAATTGTTGCCTTTTCTAAATTATCGGCAAATCTTACAAGGTCGGGAAGCTTGTCAAGCTCACCACGTTTACGGAGTGCACCCGTCCAGGCAAAGAGCGTTGCAACGCTGTTTGTGGAAGTTGGTTCGCCCTTTAAGTGCTTGTAATAGTGTCTCTGTACAGTTCCGTGAGCCGCCTCATATTCGTACACTCCGTCAGGAGAAACCAATACAGAGGTCATCATGGCGAGGCTTCCGTAGGCAGTTGCCACCATATCGCTCATAACGTCGCCGTCATAGTTTTTGCATGCCCAGATGTATCCACCGTCAGAACGGATAACTCTTGCAACAGCATCGTCTATAAGAGTATAGAAATATTCAATGCCTGCCGCATCAAATTTATCCTTATATTCCTTTTCGAAAATTTCATTGAATATATCCTTGAAGCGGTGATCGTATTTCTTGGAAATGGTATCCTTTGTGGCAAACCATAAATCCTTCTTTAAGTCAAGGGCGAAGTTAAAGCAGCTTCTTGCAAAGCTTTCAATAGACTTGTCTGTGTTGTGCATACCCTGGATAACACCGGGAGTATCACCGAAGGAATGTATTTTTTCTCTTACTTCGTTACCGTCCTTGTCAACGGTTACAAGATAAGCTTCTGTTCCTTCTTTTACCTGCATTTCAGTGTTCTTATAAACATCGCCGTAAGCATGACGGGCAATGGTGATGGGCTTGGTCCAGGTGGGAATGTAGGGGGTAATACCCTTTACTATAATGGGAGTTCTGAAAACTGTTCCGTCTAAAATAGCACGGATTGTACCGTTGGGAGACTTCCACATTTCCTTTAAGTTGTATTCGGGCATTCTTGCAGCGTTGGGAGTGATTGTAGCGCATTTTACTGCAACGCCGTATTTCTTTGTAGCCTCTGCTGAGTCTATTGTAACCTGGTCGTTTGTTTCATTACGGTAGGGAAGCCCTAAGTCGTAATATTCTGACTTTAAGTCAACATAAGGATAAATTAAAATATCTTTTATCATCTGCCAGATAATTCTGGTCATTTCGTCCCCGTCCATTTCAACGAGTGGTGTGGTCATTTGAATTTTTGTCATGATAATCCTCCTTTTAGAAATTTTCTTTAGTGTAGCTTAAAAGACCGCCGGCCAAGATAATGGCTTTCGCACGTTCGCTTAATTCACACTTAATATTGATGGTTTCACTATCATTGATGGTAAGAGTTAAATCTCTGCCCTCTGAAATTGCCGAGTGGAGGTCTGTTATCTTAAGATTATCGCCCTCTTTAATTTTATCATAATCACTTTCGTTTTCAAAAGTACAAGGCAAAATTCCTGCATTTATAAGGTTTGAACGGTGAATTCGAGCAAAGGATTTGGTGATAACCGCCTTTATTCCAAGGTGCAGGGGAGCCAGTGCAGCGTGTTCTCTTGATGAGCCCTGACCGTAGTTTGCACCGCCCACAATAATGCTCTTGCCGAGGCTCTCAGCCCTTTCGGGGAAGGCCTCGTCGCAAACAGTAAAGCAATGCTTTGAAATTGCAGGAATATTTGAACGCAAGGGAAGGATTTTAGCACCTGCAGGCATAATGTGGTCAGTGGTTATATTGTCGCCCACCTTAAGAGAGCAGGGAGCGGAAATTTCATCTTCAAGAGGACTGGTCTTGGGGAAGGGCTTGATGTTGGGCCCTCTTAAAATTTCAACCTTGTCCATATCCTTTTCTGAAGCGGGAGGCTCAACCATATTGTCGTTGATTAAAAACTTCTTGGGGAGACGGAATTTAGGCATAGCACCAAGGGTTCTGGGGTCTGTAAGCACGCCTGTAATTGCGGAAATTGCCGCAACCTCGGGAGATACCAGGTAAACCTGACCGTCCTTAGTACCTGACCGTCCCTCAAAGTTACGGTTAAAGGTACGAAGGGAAATGCCGCCTGAATTGGGAGCTTGTCCCATACCGATACATGGACCGCACGCACTTTCCAGAATTCTTGCACCTGCGGCAATCATCTTTGATAAAGCACCGTTTTCAGAAAGCATATTAAGAACCTGCTTGGAACCGGGTGCTATAGACAAAGATACGTCGGGGTGAACGGTTTTACCGTCAAGTATGTGAGCAACCTTTAACATATCCAGAAGAGATGAGTTTGTGCAGGAGCCGATACATACCTGGTCGATTTTCATTCCCCCGATTTCAGATAACTTTTTAACGTTATCGGGAGAGTGGGGGCAGGCTGCAGAAGGCTCAATTAAAGATAAATCAATTTCCAATGTTTCATCATAGATGGCGTCATCATCGGCAGAAAGTGCCGTCCATACATCTGCTCTGCCCTGGGCTTTCAAAAATTCTTTTGTAACAAGGTCGGAGGGGAAGATGGAGGTGGTAGCACCAAGCTCCGCACCCATATTGGTGATGGTGGCACGCTCGGGAACAGATAGGGTTTTAACACCTTCGCCCGTATATTCTATTACCTTTCCAACTCCGCCTTTAACAGAAAGACGGCGTAAAACCTCTAAAATAACGTCCTTGGCGGCACACCAGGGAGAAAGCTTTCCGGAAAGAATTACATTTACTACCTTGGGATAGGTTATGTAGTAAGCACCTCCGCCCATAGCAACGGCTACGTCGAGACCGCCTGCACCGATGGCAATCATACCGAGACCACCGCCTGTGGGAGTGTGGGAGTCAGAACCGATTAAGGTTTTACCGGGAACACCAAATCTTTCAAGGTGAACCTGATGGCATATTCCGTTACCGGGACGGGAGAAATAAATCCCGTGCTTTTTGGCAACCGAGCCGATAAAACGGTGGTCGTCTGCATTTTCAAAGCCGCTTTGAAGAGTATTGTGGTCTATATATGCAACACTCTTTTCGGTTTTCACTCTGGGGACACCCATGGCTTCAAATTCAAGGTACGCCATTGTTCCTGTGGCGTCCTGAGTAAGAGTCTGGTCGATGCGAATGCCGATTTCGCTGCCTTTTTCGGCAGTTCCGTCAACAATATGAGCATTTAATATTTTTTCTGTTAATGTAAATCCCATAAAATCAAGTCCTTTCTTATGTAAACCCGTATTGAGCTTACATAAAATCTATCAATATATTTTAACACAAAAAAGATATAGTGTCAACGAAATACAAATGGCTTCTCATAGAGAGAAGCCATAACTGTTATAAATTTTCTTTATACCCTTCATCAGTGAGGGTAGGATTAGCGGAGCCTTGTCTTGCAAGAATATCGCAACGTTCATTTTCTGCATGACCGTCGTGTCCTTTAACCCAGTTGAATGTTACCTCATGCTTTTCCAAAAGAGGAATAAGCCTTTGCCAGAGGTCAATATTCAATACCTTGCTTTTGTCAGATTTCCGCCAGCCTTTTTCCTGCCAGGAGGTGAGCCAGCCTTTCAGAATGGCATCGGTCAGGTATTTGGAGTCACTGTATAAATCTACCAGGCAAGGTTCCTTTAAGGCCTCAAGACCACGGATGGCGGCAAGCAGTTCCATTCTGTTATTGGTGGTAAGAATGTAGCCTTCGGAAATTTCCTTTTCCCGTCCGTTATATTTAAGTATAATACCAAAGCCTCCGCTTCCGGGATTTCCCGAGCAGGCTCCGTCTGTATAAAGCTCTACTTTTTTCATATAATCAGTCCCTGAAAACAATTTCTCCGTCTTTTATTTCGTCTATTATTGCAAGGGATTCAAGACGGATACCCATATCCCTTATGAGCTTGCCACCCTCCTGGAAGCCCTTTTCAATAGCGATGCCGATACCCTCCAGCTTAGCACCGCTTTGATTTACAATTTCAAGAAGTCCTTTAACTGCCTGACCGTTTGCTAAAAAGTCATCCAGTATAAGTACAGTATCCTTTTCACTTAAATATTCTTTTGAAACTCTTATCTGCTTTGACTCGCCCTTTGTATAGGAAAATACATCTGCTGTGTAAGCATCCTTGCATATATTTTTCGGGTTGCCCTTTTTTGCGAAAACCACGGGAACGTCGAATGAAAGGGCTGCTATGGCGGCAATGGCAATGCCCGAAGCCTCGGCAGTTAATATTTTAGTTATTTTATCCGATGGAAATCTCTGGCGGAATTCCTTTCCCATTTCATTAAGAAGCGAAACATCAAGCTGATGATTTAAGAACATATCAACCTTTACAATTCCGCCGTCAAGTAAAAGGGCGGTATCCCTTATTTTTTCTTTCAAAAGCTCCATTAAAACAACCCCTCTCGTGTAAGGATAATTATACCAAAAAAATCCTGAAAAAACAAGAGAAATAATAAAAAAGTGCGGAAAGAAATTTCCGCACTTTCAATTATATAACTCTTACCTTGACAACACCGTCTAAAGCTTCGATTTTGGCAACAAGCTCTGCATTGGGAACAGAAGCAGTTTCAATCATTGTGTAAGCAATGTCTTTCTTGCTTTTGTTTATAATGTTTTCTATGTTGAGAGAAGCATCTGAGAAAATTGTAGTAAAGCTGCTTATCATGGCAGGAACGTTTTTATGTATAATGGTAGTTCTCTTAAAGCCTGAAGCGGGAAGCTCACAGTTAGGCAGATTAACGGAATTTGAAATATTACCGTTTTCAAGATAGTTTATAAGCTCCTTGCTTGCCATAACAGCACAATTATCTTCAGACTCTTCACTGGACGCACCTAAATGGGGAATACAGATTGTATTGTTCATTCTTAAAACGTCCTCGGAGGGGAAGTCGGTGATATAGGTCTTGATTGTTCCGCTTCCGATTGCAAAAGAAAGGGATTCGGTATCAACCAATTCACCTCTTGCGAAGTTCAGGAGTCTTACGCCGTTTTTCATAGCCTTGAAAAGGTCAGAATTGAAAATTCCTCTGGTAGAATCGTTAAGAGGCATATGTATAGTAATATAGTCAGCTTCCTTAACAGCTTCTTCCAATGTGGAGGCAATCTGACATCTGGGGTCTAAGTGAAGGGCATTGCCAACGGAAAGGAAGGGGTCGTAGCCTACAACGTGCATACCGAGACGGTGAGCCGCATTTGCAACCATTGCACCGATAGCACCAAGACCGATTACGCTTAATGTCTTGCCGGTAATTTCGTTGCCCGCAAAATTGCCCTTGCCCTTTTCAACCAGAGCAGGAACGTTATCTCCTTCGCCGATTAAAGTCTTTGCCCACTCTATACCGCCCACTACATCACGGGAAGCTAAGAAAAGAGCGCCGATAACCAGCTCCTTAACGGCATTTGCATTGGCTCCGGGGGTGTTGAAAACAACAATACCCTTTTCTGTGCACTTGTCAATGGGAATGTTGTTTACACCTGCACCAGCTCTTGCAACAGCCTTTAAGGACTTGGGAAGCTCCATGTCGTGCATCTTGAAGCTGCGGAGGATTATTCCGTCGGGATTTTCCATGGAGTCTGAAATGGTATAGTTTTCATTGAAGTTTTTAAGACCGCAGGAAGCAATCTTGTTTAATGTGAGAATATTGAACATAAAAATCTGACCTTCTTTAAATTATTTATTTTCGCTTTCAAACTTCTTCATAAAGTCGATTAAGGCAACTACGCCTTCCTTGGGCATAGCGTTATAGATGCTTGCACGCATACCGCCAACGGAACGATGTCCCTTAAGGTTTACGAAGCCGGCCTTCTTGGACTCGGAAACGAATTTTGCATCAAGCTCCTCATTACCTGTGATGAAGGGGATGTTCATAAGTGAACGGTCCTTCTTTTCAACAGTTCCTCTGAAAAGGGAGGAAGAATCAAGGTAGTCGTAGAAAAGCTTAGCCTTTTCTTCGTTTATTTCCTGCATAACGGAAATGCCGCCCATATCACGGATCCATTCTAATACAAGCTTGCAGATATAAATGTTGTAGCAGGGGGGAGTATTGAACATAGAACCGTTTTCTGAATGTGTAACGTAGTTAAACATTGTGGGGGTGGTATCCATTGCATTACCTAAAAGGTCTTCACGGATAATTGCTATTGTAAGACCTGCGGGAGCCACATTCTTCTGTGCTCCTGCATAGAGAAGACCAAAACGGGAAACATCAATCTTCTGGGATAAAATCATGGAAGAAATATCGCCAACCAGAGGAACATTTCCTGTATCGGGAATATCTACATATCTTGTGCCGTAGATAGTGTTATTCATACAAATATGTACAAAGTCAGCCTCGGGGTCAAACATATCCTTTGTAAGAGCGGGAATGTAAGAGAAAGTTTTGTCAGCGCTTGAAGCAACCTCTCTTGCAGTAAGGAATCTCTTGCCTTCGCCGTAAGCCTTTTTAGCCCACTGACCGGTAATTACATAGTCCGCCTTTTTGTTCTTGTTACCAAGATTCATAGGAACCATAGTGAACTGGCTTGAAGCACCGCCCTGTAAGAAAAGCACCTTGTAGTTGTCGGGAATTTCCATTACTTCACGAAGGAGTGCTTCTGCACCTTCGATAATGGGAGCATATTCCTTTGAGCGATGGCTCATTTCCATAACGCTCTGGCCTGTGCCTTCGTAGTTAAGCATCTCGCTTGCAGCCTTTTCTAAAACAGAAACAGGGAGCATGGAAGGTCCGGCTGAAAAATTATAAACTCTGTCCATATTAAAAACCTCCAAAATTAAATAAATACAAAATCAATATAGCTTATAACCATATTGTTATAATTATAACAATAAAAAGGGATATAGTCAACAGAAAAAAACAATTAACTTAAATTTTTTATGATGTCTTTATAAATTTTTTCTGCATTTTTTTTAAATTCCGAAGAAGCCTTGGAAGCCGAGTCTTTGGTGGGGAAAACAACGGACATTGAAAAGATGGGAATTCCCGCTTCGGTAATTTCAGTAAAAAGGTCAAAAGAGCCCATACGGTTTTCCTTGAATTCCGAAGTAACGGAAAGGGCCTCAACCTCTTTTTTTCTTAATGATTTAATGGAATTTATAATTTCCTCCTTAACGGAGAAAGGCAAATCCTTGGAAAAAAGCATAGAGGCATTCAAACCTTTCTGACTCACTATGTATTTTCCTTTTTCTGTGGCGGGAGTAAGTAAGCCTGTGTCCTCAAGCTCCGCAAAATACTGGGCTGTCTGAAAATAATCGGCATAACCTCCCGAAAGTATTATATCGCTTATGTCGGAAATTGACACAGGACGCTTGAAATTTTGTGAAATAAAGAGTATAATAAGTTTTAAATCCAAAGAGTCATTAAAAAAGTAACCTGACAAAGTTCTCACTTCCTTTAACTTTCAGTATAACACATTTTTTTATGTTTTGCAAGAAGGAGTTGTATTTATGTATCAAAAAATAACTGATATTTTATTAGAAGGTGGAGCGGCATTTACGGGCTGTTCCTACCAGGAGGACACGCCGTTTACGGGACTTAATTATGCCATAAGCTTCGGCGTTAAATTATCCTCTACCACAGTAAATACAATTTCTGAAAAAGGACCGTCCAAAACTTATTTCCACCATTACAGAACAGTTAATGCACTTTTGGACTCTCTTGCCTTAAGGGCAGTTATAGAACTGGAAAAGGCAGGATATAACGGGGCAAATGTTCCTGCCTCTCAGAGTGTAATGGGATTTAAGGGGATTTTCTCCCATAAAAAAGCGGCGGTTTCGGCAGGACTGGGCTGGATAGGAAAGAGTGCTCTTTTCATCAATGAAAAAACGGGACCTTTAGTGAGACTGGCAACCGTTTTTACAGATATGCCCTTGCCAATATGCGAGCATGAATATAAAGACGGCTGTGAAAATTGCGAAATATGCAAGAATATGTGCCCTTCAGGGGCTATAAGCGGGAAAAGCTTCTCTCCGGACATTCCTTTTTCCGACTTTTTTGATGCAGAGCTTTGCAGTACGTACATGAAGGAGCATTTTAAGGATATAGGCAGAGGTGCAGTGTGCGGAATATGCATGAGATTCTGCAAGTATGGAAAGTGAATTACCCGGGAAATATATTGACAAAAAGAGTAATGTACTATATAATGATAATGCGAATGTTTGTTCTTATTTTTAATTAAGGATTGCTGGTTTATGGAAAAATTTGTATTAAAAAGTCCCTATTCGCCGGCAGGCGACCAGAGCGAGGCGATTTCGAAGCTTTCGGAGGGTATAAAAAAGGGAGAAAAGGGGCAGGTGCTCCTTGGTGTAACAGGTTCGGGCAAGACCTTTACCATGGCAAATATCATTGAAAAGGTCAACCGCCCCACACTGGTTCTTGCACACAATAAAACTCTGGCTGCACAGCTCTGCTCCGAGTTTAAGGAGTTTTTTCCCGACAATGCCGTAGAGTTCTTTGTGTCCTACTACGACTATTATCAGCCTGAAGCTTATGTTCCTCAAAGCGACACTTATATAGAAAAAGATGCATCAATAAATGACGACATCGATAAGCTGCGCCATAGTGCTACCATGGCGCTTTTTGAACGTAGAGACGTAATTGTTGTGGCGAGTGTATCCTGTATTTACGGGCTTGGGGACCCTGAAGATTATCAGGAGATGGTTATATCCTTGCGACCTGGAATGAGGATAGAGCGTGATGATGTCATAAAAAGACTGGTGGAAATGCAGTACGAAAGAAACGACATAAATTTCACCAGAAATAAATTCAGGGCACGTGGGGACGTTTTGGAAATTTTTCCGTCAAGTGAAAACGAAAAAGCGGTAAGAGTGGAGTTTTTTGACGACGAAATAGAAAGAATTTGCGAGATAAATACCGTAACGGGAGAGGTTTTGGGAGTAAGAAGCCATATAATGATTTACCCCGCATCCCATTATGTTACAAATAAAGACAAGCTTTTAAGGGCCATAGGGAATATTGAAAGAGAGCTTTCGGGAAGACTTTCCTATTTTGAACAAAACGGCAAGCTTTTAGAGGCTCAGAGACTTAAGCAAAGAACAGAGTATGATATGGAAATGCTTAAGGAAGTGGGCTTTTGCCAGGGTATAGAAAACTATTCAAGACATATAAGCGGAAGAAGTGAGGGAAGTGCACCATACACACTGATGGACTATTTCCCAGATGACTTTCTGCTCATAGTTGACGAATCCCACGTTACAATCCCCCAGGTAAGAGCTATGTATGCAGGGGACAGGTCAAGAAAGGACAATCTGGTGGAATACGGTTTTCGTCTGCCCAGTGCGTATGATAACCGCCCATTAACCTTTGAAGAATTCGAAAATAGGATAAATCAGGTGCTTTTTGTATCTGCTACACCGGCGGAATATGAATACAATCATTCCTCGCAAGTGGCGGAGCAGGTGATACGACCCACCGGGCTTTTAGACCCGATAATCGAAGTTAAGAAAACAGAAGGACAGATTGACGATCTGGTGGGGGAAATAGAAAAGGTACTGGAAAAGGAAGAAAGAGTCCTTATTACCACCTTAACTAAAAAAATGGCAGAAGCACTTACTGACCACTTGCAGAGTCTGGGTATAAAGGTCAGATATATGCATAGCGAGGTTGAGACCTTGGAGCGAATGGAGATAATAAGGGATTTAAGACTTGGCGTTTTTGATGTTTTGGTGGGAATAAACCTTTTAAGAGAGGGACTTGACCTTCCTGAGGTTTCACTGATTGCCATTTTAGATGCAGATAAAGAGGGCTTTTTAAGAAGCGAAACCTCCCTTATACAGACCATAGGAAGAGCTGCAAGAAACTCTGAGGGCAGGGTTATAATGTATGCTGACAGAATAACACAGGCAATGGAAAGGGCAATAGCCTTAACTGAAAGAAGAAGAAAAATTCAGTCGGAATACAACGAAAAGAACGGCATAATCCCAAAAACAGTAAATAAATTCGTAAGAGATGTTATAAGCGTTGTATCAAAGGAAGATACAAAGGATAATAAATCAAATGGCGAGAATATACTTTTAAGACTGGAACGGGAAATGAAGGAAGCTGCAAGTCAATTAAGATTTGAAGATGCGGCATATCTCAGGGATAAGCTTGAAAGAATACGGAGTGAACTTAAGGATGAATGATAAAATCGTAATAAGGGGTGCAAAAGAAAACAACTTAAAGGGAATAGATTTAACTGTTCCCAGAAATGAGTTTGTGGTTTTCACGGGTCTTTCAGGCTCGGGAAAATCTTCTTTGGCATTTGATACAATTTACGCCGAGGGACAGAGAAGATATGTGGAGTCCTTGTCTTCTTATGCAAGACAGTTTTTGGGGCAGATGAAAAAGCCTGATGTGGAGTTTATAGGGGGGCTTTCTCCTGCTATATCCATTGACCAGAAAACCACCAGCAAAAATCCCCGTTCAACTGTAGGAACGGTTACGGAAATTTATGACTATTTAAGACTTTTGTACGCCAGAGTGGGCGTACCCCATTGCCCCGAATGCGGAAAAGAAATAAATATGCAGACGGTGGACCAGATTGCAGACAGCATTATGGCAATGCCCGAGGAAACTAAAATTATTATTTTAAGTCCTGTTATAAGGGGTAAAAAAGGAGAACATCAGAAGCTTTTTGAGGATGCGGGTAAAAACGGTTTTGTAAGAGTCAGGGTTGACGGAGAAATTCGTCTTCTTGAAGAAGAAATTAAGCTTGATAAGAAGAAAAAGCACACAATAGAAATTGTGGTTGACCGTCTTTCGGTAAAGCCTGATATGGCAAAGAGGCTCACCGAATCCATAGAAACCTCTCTTAAGATGTCGGGAGGTCTTGTAAACGTACTTGACGGAGAGGGAAATATTCACACCTACAGCCGTAACTATGCTTGTCATGACTGCGGAATAAATATTGATGAGCTGGAGCCGAGACTTTTTTCCTTTAACAATCCCTTCGGAGCCTGCCCCGAATGTGCAGGTCTGGGATATATAATGAAGATGGATCCTGAAAGGATTATAACCGATGCCAACCTCTCCATTTACAATGGCGGAATTGATTTAATGGGCTGGGACGGAAGTGTAGAGGGAGGTATGGTTGAAAAGATATACGACGGCCTTGAAAGAAAGTATAATATAAATTATCATGTACCCATAAAGGAGCTTTCTGAGGAAGCGAAAAATATCCTTTTCTACGGAAGCGGAACAGATTTAATCGAAATCCGCTATAAGGGAAGAGAAAGCAGAACCGAGCAGATTTACGATAAGCCCTACGAAGGAATAATACCCTGTATGGAGCGTCGTTACCAGGATACTACCTCCGACTTTATGAAGTATTATTATGAGCTTCGTATGAGTAAGTGCCATTGCAATACCTGTAAGGGAAAAAGGCTTAAAAAAGAAGCACTGGCAGTAACTGTAGGTGGAGTAAACATTTACGAGCTTACGGAAAAATCCATTCTGGAAAGCAAGGATTTTTTTGAAGACCTGGGCTTTTCTGAAAAAGATGTGAAAATTGCAGAGCCCATTATAAAGGAGATAAATGCAAGACTTGGATTTTTAAGTGAGGTGGGACTTAATTATCTTACCTTAAGCCGTGCATCTGCTACACTTTCGGGAGGAGAAGCCCAGCGAATACGTCTTGCAACCCAGATAGGCTCGGGACTCACAGGGGTTTTATACATTCTGGATGAGCCTTCAATCGGTCTTCATCAGAGGGATAACGGAAAGCTTATATCCGCCCTTAAAAATTTAAGAGATATGGGAAACACCCTTATAGTTGTAGAGCATGATGAAGAAACCATTAAAGAAGCCGACCACATTGTGGATATAGGTCCCGGGGCAGGCATACACGGAGGATATGTTGTGGCAGAGGGTACGGTTTCAGATATCCAAAAGGCAGAAAATTCTGTTACCGGTGATTACCTTTCGGGAAGAAAAAAGATAGAAGTTCCGAAAAAAAGACGTGAGGGAAACGGCAACTTTATAGAAATTATCGGGGCAGAAGAAAACAATCTTAAAAATATAAACGTGAAAATCCCCTTAGGTAAATTAGTGTCTGTTACAGGGGTGTCAGGCTCGGGAAAATCCACCCTGATAAACGAAATTCTTCATAAAAGCCTTGCCCGTTCATTAAATGGTGCAACAAAAGATATGCCGGGAAAACACAAGGAGATAAAAGGAATAGAGTTTCTTGATAAGGTCATAGATATAGACCAGTCGCCCATCGGCAGAACTCCCAGGTCAAATCCTGCAACTTATACCGGGGTTTTCGGTGATATAAGAGAGCTTTTTGCATCCACCAACGAAGCCAAGGCAAGGGGCTACGGCGCAGGTCGCTTCAGCTTCAACGTTAAAGGCGGAAGATGCGAAGCCTGTTCGGGGGACGGCATATTAAAAATAGAAATGCACTTTTTGTCCGATGTCTATGTGCCTTGTGAGGTATGCGGCGGAAAGAGATACAGTCGTGAAACATTGGAAGTGAAATACAAGGGGAAGAACATCTATGAGGTTTTGGAAATGACAGTAGAAGAGGGACTTTCTTTCTTTGAAAACATTCCTAAAATCAAAAGGAAGCTTGAAACCTTGTACGACGTGGGACTGGGCTATATAAAAATCGGTCAGTCTTCAACAACCCTTTCGGGAGGTGAGGCTCAGAGAGTCAAGCTTTCTACAGAGCTTTCAAAGCGCGCTACTGGAAAAACAATATATATTCTTGACGAGCCTACAACGGGGCTTCATACTGCCGATGTCCACAAGCTTATAGATGTACTTTCAAGGCTCACGGATGCGGGAAATTCCGTGGTGGTTATAGAGCATAATTTAGATGTAATAAAGGTTTCTGACCATATTATTGACTTGGGTCCGGAAGGAGGCGACGGAGGAGGAGAAATTGTGGCACAAGGAACGCCGGAGGAAGTGGCGAAAAACGAAAAATCGGTAACAGGGAGATATCTTAAGAAATATTTATAAGGAGAGATTTATGTTAAAGGGAAATGCGATAGTTGGTCAGTCAGGCGGGCCTACGGCGGTTATAAATGCCAGCCTGGCAGGGGTTTTTAAAACGGCAAAGGATAATGGCTGTGCGCATGTTTATGGTATGCGACATGGAGTACAGGGGTTAGCAAACGGGGAATATATAGAAATATCGGATTATATAAAAAACAACCTGGAGATAGAACTTCTTAAAAGAACACCCGCTTCTTTTTTGGGAACCTGCCGTTATAAGCTTCCGTTGTACGAAGAAAATGAACAAATATATGAAAAAATATTCGGATATCTTAAAAAGCTTGATATCAAATATTTTTTCTACATAGGCGGAAACGATTCTATGGATACAATTATGAAACTTTCTGATTATGCAGAAAAAATTGGCTCAGATATATGTTTCATAGGTGTGCCTAAGACAATAGACAATGACTTGGCAGAAACAGACCATACACCTGGATACGGTTCTGCCGCAAAGTATATTGCAACATCCGTAAAGGAAATTATATGTGATGCAAAAACCTACTATACCGATTCAATAACGGTTGTAGAAATTATGGGAAGAAACGCAGGATGGCTTACGGCTGCTGCAGCCCTTTCAAGATGTGAGGATTGCTCAGGACCTGACCTTATTTATCTGCCGGAAAGATCTTTTGACCATAATGAATTTATAAGCAAAATAGAAGAGCTTAAAAAGACCAACAAGGTTGTTACAGTTGCAGTATCTGAGGGAGTTAAAACAAAAGATGGCAGATATGTGTGCGAAGCCAATAAAAAGAGTACTGTAACAGACTCTTTCGGTCATAAGCTTTTGGGTGGTACAGCTATGTATCTTTCGGATTTTATAACGGAGCATACGGGAGTAAAATCACGAGGAATAGTTTTTTCAACCTTGCAAAGATGTGCCTCTCACATGGTGTCAAGACGGGATATAACTGAGGCTTATAGGGTTGGAGCTGATGCGGTTATTGAGGCTTTGGGTGGAAATACAGGCAGGATGATAATTATAAAACGTATATCAAACGAGCCTTATAATGCGGTAACAGGCTCCTTTGATATAAGAAAAATAGCAAATAAAGAAAAGTGTGTGCCGGATGAATGGATAACAAAGGACGGAAATTATATAGAAAAGGAATTGGAAGACTACATAAGACCGCTGATAATAGGCGAGCTTTCTCCCTTTATGGTGGACGGACTTCCGAGACATCTTTTTATAGACAGTGAAAAATAAGAGGGTGAAAGAATGAATAAAGAATTTTTTCCTACGGGAAAGGAAATAGATTCCTGGTTTTACGATAAAAAAATCCCTGCCCTTGATGAGCAGGGAAAAAAGTATATAGTAACAGACTTTGGTATAGCTGACGACGGGAAGATTTATACAGAAAAGCTTCAGGCACTTATAGATAAGGTTTCAGAGGATGGGGGCGGAGTGATAGTTGTTCCCCGAGGTACCTTTATGACGGGAGCTCTGTTTTTCAAAAAAGGGGTAAATCTTTATATTGAAGAAGGCGGAACCTTAAAGGGAAGCGACGATATAAACGATTATGCCCTTTTGGAGACCAGAATAGAGGGCGAAACCTGCATGTATTTTTCTGCACTTATAAATGCTGATAATGCCGACGGCTTTATTCTTTCGGGAAAGGGAACAATCGACGGTAACGGTGAAAAGGCATGGAAAGCTTTCTGGAAAAGATTAAAATGGAATAAAAAAGCTACCAATAAGGATGAACAAAGACCGAGACTTATATATATTTCCAATTCAAAAGATGTAACCATTGGCGATTTGCACCTTCAGAATTCTCATTACTGGACAACTCATATTTATAAGTGCAATCACGTTAAGTTATTAAATCTTAATATATTTTCTCCGGAAAAACCCATTGCTGCACCATCAACCGATGCCATTGATATAGATTTCTGCAGTGATATATTGGTTTCAGGCTGTCGAATTCATGTAAATGATGACGGAGTTGTGCTTAAGGGCGGAAAGGGTCCATTTGCAGACACTCAGCCCGAAAACGGAATTAACGAAAGGATTATCATAGAAGACTGCTTCTACGAATTCTGCCACGGGTGTATAACCTGCGGCTCCGAGTCCATACATAACAGGGATATCCTGTTCAGACGAAACAAGGTAGAACGGGCATTTAATATGTTCTGGCTTAAAATGAGGCCTGACACTCCGCAGATTTATGAACATATTGAAATTTGCGAGGTTGAAGGAAAAATGTCCAACTTTGTGAATGTTTACAGATGGACGCAGTTTTTTGACTTAAAGGGCAGAGAGGATATGCCCGTATCCGTTGCAGACAATATAAACATTCACGACTGTAAGGTGGAATGTAAAAATTATTTTGATTTTACACCGGATAAAAATTTATATGAGCTTAAAAATTTCACATTCAAAAATCTTTCAGTAAAGGCATTGAAAAACACTTTCTCGGAAGATTATATTGAGAATGTCAAGGTTGAAAAAGTAGAAGTTGAGATAGTTGAATAAAAAAATAAGTACCGCAGTTGGCGGTACTTATTTTTTTATTCAACTATTGTAATCTCGGCAGGCTTGTCAACTGTAACTTCAATGCTTCCGTCTGCATTTCTTACAGCTTCAACAGAAACTATACCGTAGGGGGTGGGATATGTTCCTTTTATGTGGTTAAGCTTTGTTCCTAAATTGGGTTTAACGGAAAGCTTTTTACAGCCCGGCTCTATTACCTTTACACCAAGGATATATTCCTGAATGAATGCCGCAGGACCTGACGCCCAACCGTGGCATAAGCTGTGGCGGAAGCCCTTGTAGCAGTAAGCACCGTGGTCGCCGTGAATGTCATTTTCGTCGGCAGGCACAAATTCGTCAATTCTTCTTGCACCTTCAGCCCATTCTAAGTTGAAGTCCTCAAAGAAGGTGGTTGCACCAAGCTCAATCATCTTGCCCCAGAATTTGTCCATAAGCTCGATTGTGCCGTCAATGTCACCTGCTTCACCTCTGGCCTTTAATATGTAATATCCAAGGAAGGTGGAAAGATTGTGAAGAGGATCAACGGAAAGAATGTTTTTATTTACCTCATCATAGGATAAAACGCCTGCCAATGCCATTAATGCAGCAGCCTGCTTGCAGGAACCTGTCTCTGGAGCGTGAGATTTCAATATATCGCAGTAGTGTCTGCATTTTTCTGCCATAAGCTCATCTTTATATTCCTTTGCGATGTTTTCTGCTGCATCCAAAGCCATAATGAAGATGGCGTGCATTCCCGCCTTCTGTCCAACCTTGTCGGGAGAGGTGGGCCAGTCGATAAAGTGATTGTCTATATCAATGTCTCCGTTTTCAGAAATCTTGGAAAACAGTACGGAAAGAGTTTCGTATAAATAGTCCTTCTGGGCGTAAAGATAGTCATAATCTCCGTTTTGTACATACCAGTCCCAGTGAATTTTAATCCACCACATGGTGTAGGTGGGAATGGAGTTCATCCACTTGGTTGTGGGACAGTTTTTCTTAGTGAAGTCAAGGCTTTTAGGAACGCAGGGGTCAAAGCCGAAAACCTTCTGAATTGTGGAGGTTTCGGGATGCATATCGCCAATCCATACAAGACGGTCTCTCTTAATTCCGTCCCAGAGATAATTCTGCATATTTAAGTGAACTGTGTAAACTGCAGTTTCCCAGACCTCATTGAGCATTTTGTCGTCAGATGAGAAAGAACCCTTGTAGTCAACCTCCTGATAGATAAAAGCCGCTCTTACGGCAGAAAGCTGAATTTCGCCTACATTGCAGTCAAGTCTTATAAAGCGGAAGCCTGTATTTCCGAATTCCACAGAACCCATCTGGGAGATGGGAAGCTCAAAATCACGCTGAGCATGGTTGTTTGTAGCATTCTTCTCTCCGTAAAGGTCGGTCATACATTCCATAACGGATTCGCCGAAACGAACACGGAGACGACCCTCCATACCAACCTGACAGCGGCAGACATGAGCAATAGCCAGAATGCCGCCGTGAAGCTCAGTGCCAAAGTCAAATAAAATTGAGGAGCCCTCTTTCATAGTGCAGAGAGGACCGGGATTTAAGGAAGCCTGAAGAGGCTTTTCGGTCATAAGTGCTTCGGGGTTTACAATATCCCCGTTTGTCCAAAGTATTTTTTTAGGCATAAGATATTTTTTTACTCTGTTATCTTTGATGCCCTCTGAAAAAATGTTTCTCATGTTAAATCTCCTTATAATTTAATATTTCTCCTGTGTATATTGTGTGATAGTCGCCGTTTTTGTACCATTTTTCGTTGACTTCTCCTGACGTTTCTTTCTGTGTCATAAAGGTTTTGTAAATCACCCTGCATTCTAAAACCATACAACCCTTAACGGCGGAGACGTTAATAAAATCAGACTTTATCATCTCTAAATTACATTCTTTTATTTTATCAAAGTCCCTGCCTGATTTACTTCCGCAAAAGGCAAGCTCTTTCTTAAAAGAGTCATCATAAGGGATGCTTACGGTAAAACAGGGATTTTTCTCAATAAATTCTTTTGAGTACCTTGAGTCTCTGACCATCACGGAAAAAACACTTTTTCCCTGGGAAATACCAATTTGCCCCCAGCCGATAGTCATGGGATTTTCGCACCTTTCATCGCCTACGGTTAAAAAAGCACCGTACAGACCTAAATTCTCAAGAATTTTACTTGAATTTTCCAAAAAAATCATCATATGCCCCCTTGCTAAAAGTCAATTTATATATTATCATATAATTATGAAAAAGGCAACGAAAATATTAAAAAAATCTGCGAGGATATAAAATGAAAAGAAGCGATAAAATTTTAGTAGTCATGGAAAAATTAACAGAGCTTTATCCTGATACGGAATGTACTTTGGTTTACAAAAATCCTTTTCAGCTTTTGATAGCCACTCAATTGGCGGCACAGTGCACCGATGCGAGAGTAAATATTGTAACAAAGGACCTTTTTAAGAAATACCCCTCTGTAGAAGCCTTTGCCAATGCGGACTTAAAGGAGCTTGAGAAGGATATAAAAAGTACGGGATTTTATCACAATAAGGCGAAAAACATAATAAATTGTGCAAAGAAGCTTCTGTCGGATTTTAATGGAGAAGTCCCGAAAACAATGGAGGAGCTTTTATCCTTGCCGGGAACAGGCAGAAAAACGGCAAATCTGGTTTTGGGTGATGCCTTTGGAATTCCGGGGATTGTAATAGACACCCACGCCAAAAGGCTTGCAGGGAGAATAGGACTCACCAAAGAAGAAACACCCGAAAAAATCGAAAGTGATTTGATGAAATTCGTGCCGAAGGATTACTGGATAACCCTGGGGCATCATTTTGTTGATCACGGCAGGGCGGTTTGCAACGCAAGAAAACCCGAGTGCGAAAAATGTGTTCTTTCTTCGGTGTGCGCATACAGAGAAAAGAATAAATAAGTTATTTTTGCATAACCTCTATCAGGAGGGATTATATGGCAAAAATTTCAGAATTCAGGCAAAAGGAAGTCGTGGATATTGAAACGGGCAAAAGGCTGGGCTATATATGCGATATGGATTTAGACGAAGAAAGCGGGCGGGTTAAGTCAGTTACAGTGCCATCGGGAAAGCTCTTTGCTTCGGTAATGAAAAATTCGGATAAAGTTATTCCCTGGGAAAAAATCATGAAAATAGGGGAAGATATGGTTTTGGTAAAACTTGAATAAAAGGTGCAAAGACCATCTTTGCACCTTTTATTCTTAAAGAAGTACTTGAAATATATATAAAATTAGTGTATAATGAGAGAAGAAGTATAAATTTTATTTATGGAGGGATTGCAGTGCCTGACGAAATGGACTATATATACGAGGTTTATAAGGAGCGAAGCTTTTCTACAGCCGCAAAAAAGCTTTATGTAACACAGCCCGCATTGTCTTCTGCCATAAAGAAAGCGGAAGAGAAAATGGGAACCTTGCTTTTTGACCGAAGCTCAGTGCCTATAAGACTGACACCTGCGGGAAAGGTTTATATACAGGCAATAGAGCAAATAAGAACAATAAAAGAGGATATGGAAAATACAATAAGGGATGTATCCTGTGTTAAAACAGGCAATATAAGAGTAAGCGGGGAAAACTTTGTTTCAGCCTTTGTAATGCCTGATATATTAAAGGAGTACAATAAAAAATATCCCGGTATTTCCATCGAGCTTATTGAGTCTAATATGCACGATTTGCAGACTCAGCTTTTGGAGTCCAAGATTGACCTTTTGATAGATTATAATTTTGATCCTGAGCTATATACATCGTTTCCTCTTGTAAACGACGAGCTGTTGCTGGCAGTGCCGAGCTTTTGGGCAATAAACGAAAAACTGTCGGAATACCGTCTTACTGACAGGGAAATTGCAGAAAAAAGAAATCTTGACAATGATATTTTAGGTGTGGACATAAAGGAATTTGCCGACATTGATTTTATTATGCTGAAAAAGGGAAATGACATGAATCACAGAGTTACGACACTGTTTTCAGAAGCGGGAATTGCACCCAGAACGGTACTTTACACTGACCAGCTTATTACATCTTATAATATGGCAAGAAGCGGAATGGGTGCAGCGTTTATTACAGACACATTGGTAAGGTCTGTAAGAGAGCCCTCAAAATGTGTTTTTTATAAGATTAAAAGCGAAAGCGCAAAACGGATTTTGTGTATAGGATATAAGAAAAACCGTTATCAGAGTAATGCGGTAATCGCATTTATCGAAACGGCAAGAGAGGTTTACGGAAAAAAATAAAAGAACGCTAAATTGCGTTCTTTAAGAATCTATATAGGATGCGGAGCTTATAATGGTGCCGTCATGGGCATCTATTTCGTAGCTGTACTCTTTGTTAAGAGAGCGGAAAATAATTTTATAAGAATTTGATTCCTCATCCAGTTCGTTCTGGATTATTACAGCGCTGCCCTGAGGCTGAGCGTCGTTTAAAGCAACGGAAAGGGCATTGTCGGGAGTTAAGTAAGATTCGTTTTTTAAAACAGCATCTTCGTTATTGAATGCTGTGGGGTCTTCTTTTGTATCATCAGCCACGGAGATAGAAATAATTTCCCCGGAAGCTGTGCCGACAACAGCGGTATAAGAGTCAAAGGGTGTTGTGAATCGAATAATATAATTTTCGGAATCTTCGCTGAGACTGCAATCTGTTATAAGTGAGTTAGTGCAGTATTCAGAAACAATTTCTATGGCTTCCTCACGGCTTATATTCTTTTCTTTCTCGCACCCGGATAAGCAGATTAAAGAAAGTATTATAATTAAAAAAAGTGCATTTTTCATTAAGTCAACCTCCACAAGACGTATATCAACCATTATACTAAAAAATAAATATAAAATCAAGATAAATTTTCGGTAAAAGGAGATTATTATGAAAACTAAATGCGAAGAATGTATGTATTACGAATTTGACGAAGAAACAGAGACATACGGTTGTATTATAAATCTGGATGAGGATGAAGCTCAAAGGTTCATGGAAGGAACTTTAGAGACATGCTCATATTTCAGATTTTACGATGAATATAAGATGGTTAAAAAACAGAATTAAGGAGTAGCGTTATGGAAGAGAGGCTTAAAAGGACAGCCCTTTTGCTTGGGGATGAAGCCATGGATAAACTTAAAAACTCTCACGTGGCAGTTTTCGGAATAGGAGGAGTGGGAGGATATGTTGCCGAAGCTCTGGCGAGAAGCGGCGTGGGAGAACTTACCTTGGTTGATAATGATGTGGTGTCCGAAAGCAATATAAACAGACAGATTATCGCCTTAAAAGATACAGTCGGCAAATATAAGGTTGATGTAATGAAAGAAAGAATTCTTAAAATAAATGAGGGTATAAAAGTCAATGCCTTGGTCTCTTTTTATCTGCCCGACAATGAAGAAATAGATTTTACCCCATTTTCCTATATAGTGGATGCGGTAGATACGGTTACTGCCAAAATTGGACTTGTCATGGAAGCGGAAAAACATAATATTCCCATAATATCCTCTATGGGAACGGGAAATAAAAAAGACCCGTCTTTATTTAAGGTTTCGGATATTTATAAAACCAGGGTTTGCCCCCTGGCAAAGGTTATGCGCCATGAACTCAAAAAAAGAGGAATAAAAAAATTAAAGGTGGTTTATTCCGAGGAGGAGCCTGTTAAAGCAGGGATAGAAGAGGGGAATAGAAATATTCCCGGTTCAACAGCTTTTTGTCCGGCATCGGCAGGTCTTGTAATTGCAGCCTCGGTAGTCAGCGATATTATAAAAAAGGATTGATTTAATGAAAGCTTTAATTGCCATGAGCGGGGGAGTGGATTCTTCCTGTGCGGCACTTTTAATAAAAGACAAGGGAATAGAAACTATCGGAGCTACCATGAAGCTTCTTTATCATAAAGAGGAAGAGATTGAAACTGCAAAAAAAGTGGCGGAGGCCATGGGAATTCCCTTTTATGTGTTTGATTTTTCCAAAGAATTTGCTGATTTGGTAATTGACAAATTCATAAAAAGCTATGAAGAGGGGAAAACCCCCAATCCTTGTATTGACTGTAATAAGTATCTTAAATTCGGCAGATTTTTTAAAGAGGCTAAAGCCCTTTCCTGCGACTATGTGGTAACAGGCCATTATGCCAGAATTGAAAAAACAGGCGGAAAGTATTATCTTAAAAAGGCGAAAGATGAAAATAAAGACCAAAGCTATGTGCTTTATTCATTAAATCAGGAAATTTTGTCGGAAACTCTGTTACCTTTAGGGGATTATACCAAGGAGGAAATAAGGGAAATAGCCGGTGATTTTGGCCTTATAAATGCCGGAAAGAAAGACAGTCAGGACATTTGTTTCGTGCCAGGGGGAGACTATGTAAATGTTATAAAGGATATTACCAAAAAGGAATACCCCGAAGGAGATTTTGTCGATACAAAAGGACAGGTTTTAGGAACACACAGGGGAATAATAGGCTATACAATAGGGCAGAGAAAAGGCCTTGGACTGGCACTTCCTGAGCCAATGTATGTTATAGAAAAAGATGTTATAAAAAATAGGGTTGTTCTTTCTAAAAACGAAGAGCTTTATAAATCGGAGCTTTATGTAAAGGATGTAAACTGGACTCTTGATGAAAAAATTCCCGAAAATTTAAGATGCTTTATAAAATTGAGATACAAGCAAAAAGAACAGCCCGGGGTGGTTTCGCCTTTCGGAAAAGGAGTTAAGGTGTCGTTTGACCAGCCTCAAAGGGCAATATCAAAAGGACAGGCGGCTGTTTTTTATGATGGTGATATTGTGCTGGGCGGCGGAACTATTGCAGATAAGGAGGAGCTTTTATGAAAAGGGAACTTACCAAAGAACAGTTAGTTGAGCGAAGCGTGGTAAAAAAATACCGTAAAAGCATCTGGAATCCTTTTATTGCTGCTGTCAAAAGATACGAGCTTATAGGCGAAGGAGATAATATAGCGGTTTGTATTTCTGGCGGTAAGGATTCTATGCTTTTAGCAGTTCTTATGCGTCTTTTGCAAAAAATAAGCGAAGTCCCTTTTTCTTTGACCTACCTTGTTATGGATCCGGGGTACAACAAAATAAACCGGGAAAAAATAGAAGCTAACGCTTCAGTTTTGAATATCCCGGTTGATATATTTGAAAGTGATATTTTCTCCGTAGCGGAAATTCAGGAAAAATCTCCCTGCTATCTTTGTGCGAGAATGAGAAGAGGTCATTTGTATGCCAAAGCAAAGGAGCTGGGCTGTAATAAAATAGCACTGGGGCATCACATGAGCGATGTTATTGAAACCACTTTGATGGGTATGATGTACGGCTCCCAGCTACAGGGGATGATGCCAAGAATAAAAAGCACAAATTTTAAGGGGATGGAGCTTATCCGCCCTATGTATTGTATTTTGGAGGAGGATATTATTTCCTGGAAAAATTATAACGAGCTTTCTTTCATTCAGTGCGCCTGCCGTTTTACGGAAAAAATGTCCGAATCGGGAGACGGAGTAGGAGAATCCAAGCGTCAGGAAATCAAAGAACTCATAAAATCATTGAAAAAAGTAAACCCCGATATAGAGCACAATCTGTTCAAAAGCATACATAATGTAAATGTGGATACCTTTGTTTCGTATAAACTCCATGGGGAGGAGCATTCATTTTTAGAAAATTTTCAATAGATGAAAATTGAAAAAACAGAAATGTAAAAAAAGTAGAGGATAATTAAGACAGAAAGAATTGCCCAGGGGAAAAAGTCCTTTACGAAAGAGATTGATTTCCTTATCCTGAAAAAAGGGAAAAATGAAAAGCCTGATAAAATAATACAGTAAAGGAAAAGACAATTTTTAAAAAGCAAAAAAGGGAAAAGCAAAACAGCAGAATATATAGCCAAAAAGGAGAAAAACTTAAAGTTTTTCCCTTTTTTCTTTTCAGTTGTAATCTTATAAAAGGTATCTCCCGAAAGTCCGTAGAAAAAAAGCAATATCAATGTCAGTGCATAAAAAGGGAGGTGTATAAAAGGAAAGGAGATAAAAAACGGGTCATAGCCTGAGGATAAAAGCAGAGAAAAAAGCCCCAGGGAAACGGAGCATAAAATAAAAATAAGTTTTCTGGATTCATTATTGAGATTTAAAACTTTAAAAGCGAACATATAAATACTCCTTTATCAAGGTAGTACATTATATGTTCGCTTTGTTTTTTTAAGAACGATTATTTAAGGTTAGCTCTTGATTCTTTGAGTGTTTCAACCAAAGCTTCGAATTTCTGCTGCATTCCGTATAAAATTTCGTCGCAGTATTCGAGAGTCTGATTTTTTGTTTCCTGAGCGTTTGCCTTAGCGGAGTCCATCATGTTGGTAGCACGTTCATAAGCCTTTTTGGTGATTTCGTGTTCCTGAACCATCTGAATAGTCTTTTCTTCAGCGGCTTTAATGATACCCTCTGCTTCGGACTGAGCCTCAGCTATAATCTTTTTGCGCTCCTCTTTCATCCAGCGAGCCTGCTTAAGCTCTTCAGGAAGCTGGAGTCTGATGTCTTCGATATCGGCAAGCAATTCCTCTTTATCCATAAGACTTCTGTTGATAATCGGAATGTTCATGGCTTTATCGATTTTTTCCTCAAGCTTATCAATGATTTCTAAAATTTCCATTTTAATGGTCCTCCTTATTGGAATTTAATTTACTGTATATATCAGGCATTATTTCTTCGGGAACAAACTCGGATATATCGGTATTGTAGCTTGCGGCCTCTTTAACAATGCTTGAACTCAGATAAGAATATTTTCCCCTTGTCATCATAAACATGGTTTCGATGTCAGGAGCCAGCTTTCTGTTAATATGGGCCATCTGAAGCTCGTATTCAAAATCCGTTATTGCCCTTAATCCTTTAACAATTACACTTGCATTTTTTTCTCTGGCGTAGTCAACCAAAAGTCCGTCGTAAGAATCCACCCTGATATTGGGGATATCACCCGTTACACGCCTTAAAAGTTCCATCCTCTCAGGGACGGTAAAAAGCGGACTGTGTTTTCCGCTGTTTGACAAAACAGTTACATATACAACGTCAAAAATTTTAGAAGCTCTTTTTATGATATCCAGATGACCGAAGGTTACCGGGTCAAAGCTTCCGGGTACAACTGCTGTTTTCATGTTTTTTCAACTCCCGAAAGATATAAAAGATTACATCTTCCATATTTTTTTTGTTTGATAACAGAAAGGGAAGGGGGAATTTGTGGTGTATTTGCTTCCTCATACTCTGCAATAATTAAACCGTTTTCCTTAAGCTTTGAAGCTGCATGTATGAGAAATTCCCTATAGAGACCCTCGGAATAGGGAGGGTCCAAAAAGATTATATCAAACTTTTCCTCTGTGTTTTTTATGTAGGAAAGTGCATCGGTAAACAAAAGGCTTGTCTTATCTGAAACCCTTGCTTTTTCGATGTTCTTTTTGCATACGTTAAAAGCGTCTTTGTTGTTTTCCAAGAGAACAGCCCTAAAAGCTCCACGGCTTATGGCCTCCAAAGCCAGAGCGCCACTGCCTGAAAAAGCATCCAGAACGTAAGCATCTTTTATAACGGGGGAAAGAGAAGAAAATAAAGCTTCCTTCACACGGTCAGCAGTAGGCCTTGTCGTAAGACCTTCGAGGGTGAAAAGCTTAAGTCCTCTTAAACTGCCGGATATAATTCTCAAAACGACCCCTCCGAGCAAAAAGATTTGTATCATTTTCCATTATAAAACAAATAAACTAAAAAAGCAAGAGGAAATTTTTCCTCTCGCTTTTATTTTTTTAGGAGGGTATTAAAATCCGCATACCCTGATGTATAATTTCGCCATCTGAAATGTCGTTGGCAGAAGCAATTTTTTCCACCGTAGTGCCATATCTTTTTGCTATATCCCAAAGGGTGTCTCCGCTTTTCACGAAGTAAATTACTATTGAAGCCCTGTCTTCTGAAGAACATTCATCCAGAGAAATTTCGCTTATAATCGGAAAAGCATCAAAATTTCTCAAAACCATAATATTCAAAGAAATAATACATCTTATATCAAGCTTTGCCTGGTTTATAAAGTTGAAATCTATGTGGGAAATAGAAGCTTTCACCAAAATATCCGAGGTTTCAACGGGACAGTCATATACCGAAGAAAAGGTGATGTCGCAATTGAAAAAAGAGATGGGATCTTCGGAATAGGAAAGATAGGTGATGTTTGCTTCAACCTTACCTGAAATATTTATTTTTCCCTCTTTGCAAAAGGCGTTCAGCTCTTTTATAGTACCGCTTACGGGACAAACCTGTTCCATGGGAGGCATATCCAAAGGAAGGTCAATACCCTCTTTTAAGGTCAGGGATTCATCCTTGTTTGAAATTATTTCGGAGCGCTTGCAGGAAGCCTTGCTTAAATTAAGGTTCATTCCGGGGATATATGCATCTTTTACAATAGAAACTTCTTCCTCAGAAAAAACCAGAACCGAGACACAAACGTCAGCAGAAAAAGATATATTTCTGCCATCTTCCGAGGTGGGGTCCTTGGAGCATGAAATGTTTTTCACCCAGAAATTTGTATCGCAGTACATGCTTTCTGAAAGATGCGGGATATCTAAAATCTCCGTAAAGGGAAGGTCGTGCTGCATATAGGAAAGACAACCGTCATCGGCAAGATAAAGATTAAACACTGAAATGCATCCTTTTATTACAGCTTTTCCTGTAACAATTTTTACAGAGCTGTCCTTAATCTGTGTTTTGCACAAAAGAAGCGTGTCTGCATTTGGCTTACCCTGAGGAACTTCAAGATTATCGGAAACATTGAAGCATTCTGTTATGGCTGATTCAATAAATGAAAAAGAAACATCCTCGCATCTTTTTTCTATAGACGGAGCATTTATATTCACAGGGACGGCGGGAGTATGGTCGCTGAAAGCTTTAAAGTCAACGGAGACTACCGCTTTAAGTGAAATCTTTCTGCTGTTTATAAGATTGCATTCGGTGTGGACTGTCCTGGCGCATACCTTGAATTTATCTTCGGGTGTAACAAGAGCGCAATCCTCAATGTGATTGAAAGGGATTTTCGCTGTAATGGAATTTATAAAAGAATTTTCCAAGGGAGTGTAAAGGACGGTAAATTCCGTAACTCCCGTAAAAATGACTCTGCCTTTCTGGATTTCGGTTTTTTCAATTACACTTACAGCCTCTACCCAGAGAATTTTACAAATATCGCTTTTAGAGTCGGGGACTATTGAATCGCCCTCTGTTAAAATGTCCAGATTCAAGGATGCAGAGGGATAGCTTGTATTTATATTCTTTTTTATAAGTTCTGCTTCCATTTTCATCATTCCTTCCTGAAAGTTTGTTTTTTTAATGTTTATGCGAAAAAAATAAAAATAGTACTGATATTTTTCCTTAAAAAGGCAACAATATATAGTATGGAAAATAAATTAAAAGGAGATTTTTTATGGCAAAGAGAGTTATATTGAATGAAACAAGCTATCACGGCAAGGGAGCTGTAGCGGAAATTACCAATGAAATAAGAAAAAGAGGGCTTAATAAGTGCTTCGTATGTACAGACCCTGATTTAATAAAGGCCGGAGTTTCGAAAAAGGTAACAGATATTTTGGACAGAGGAGGCATAGCTTACGGTATTTTTTCGGATATAAAAGCAAATCCGACGGTGGAAAACGTAAAAAACGGAGTCAAAGCATTTTCCGAAATGGGGGCAGATTCCATAATAGCAATAGGAGGAGGGTCTTCAATTGATACAGCAAAAGCTATTGGTATAATAATAAAGAATCCTGAATTTTCAGATGTAGTTTCTTTAGAGGGAGTTGCTCCCACAAAAGAAAAGTGTGTGCCTATAATTGCCGTACCCACCACTGCAGGAACCGCAGCAGAGGTTACCATAAACTATGTTATTACCGATACGAATAAGGACAGAAAGATGGTTTGTGTGGATGTTAACGATATTCCGGTGGTTTCCTTGGTTGACCCTGATATGATGGAGACCATGCCGAAAGGACTTACAGCCGCAACGGGAATGGATGCCCTTACCCATGCCATAGAGGGATATATCACAAAGGGAGCATGGGAAATGACGGATATGTTCCACTTAAAGGCTATAGAGATAATTGCAAGAAGCCTTGAAAAAGCAGTGGAAAATGACCCCTCCGGCAGGGAAGATATGGCACTTGGACAGTATATTGCAGGAATGGGATTTTCAAATGTGGGTCTTGGAATAGTGCATTCCATGGCACATCCTCTTGGGGCGCTTTATGATACTCCTCACGGTATCGCCAATGCAATTATCCTGCCTAAGGTTATGGAATATAATGCAGAGTCAACGGGAGAGAAGTATCGTTATATAGCAAAGGCTATGGGAGTTGAAAAAACAGAGGAAATGAGCATAGAAGAGGCAAGAAAAGCAGCAATTTCAAAGGTGTGCGAGCTTTCAGCAAAAATCGGAATTCCCAAGGATTTAAAGGGCATCTTAAAGGAGGAGGATGTGGATTTTCTTTCGGAATCCGCATATAATGACGCCTGTCGTCCCGGAAACCCGAAAAACACAAGTATTGAGGAAATTAAGAAAATTTATTTATCCTTGCTCTGATAAAAATCCCGACGGTCATGCCGTCGGGGTTTTTATGCTGTGTAGCGGAAAAAAGACATTGTTTTTTATTTATCAATCTTAAATAAGGTATTTTGGGGGATTTAAGTAGCGAAAATAAGATATGTCGTGTCGGTTTTTGTGTTTACAAAATGCCTTGAATGTGATAATATAAATATGAGAAGAAAATATTGAAAAGAGGGTATTTATGAAAAAAATTTTCGTTTTAGGGGACAGTATTTCCATTTATTACGGACCTTTTCTGGAAAAACTTTTAAAAGGTTACATGGGCTATGACAGAAAAGGCAAAGACGGAGAGGTTGGAAACATCAACAGTGTTTCTCCAATGAACGGAGGAGACTCCGGAAATGTTTTGGAATATGTTAAAGACTATCTTAAAAAAGAATATGATGTAATGTTATTAAACTGCGGTCTTCATGATATAAAAACTGTTGAAACAAAACAGGTTCCTGAAGACAGATATAAAAGCAATTTGGAAGAGGTTGTTTCCATCGTAAGGAGCAGGGGGAAAGAAATTATCTTTGTTAATACCACTCCCGTAAACGACGAGGTACATCTGGCAAAATGTAAGGATTTCAAAAGATTTAACAAGGATGTTATAAAGTACAATGAAATTGCAAAAGAGGTTATGGAAAGACTTGATGTTCCTGTAATCGACCTTTATACTTTTACTGCAGGCTTCGGCAAAGATATTTATGCTGACCATGTACATTTTCTTGACGAAATCTGCGAAAAACAGGCTGAATTTATAAAAGAGGCAATATCTAAGTTGGTATAAAAGCTCTTTAGGGAGGGATTTTTTTGAATATAATTGTTTGCATAAAACAAGTGCCCGGTACAAACAAGGTGGAGGTCGACGAAAAAACAGGGGTACTTAAGAGAAACGGTGTTGATTCAAAGATGAATCCGTATGATTTATACGCTCTTGAAACAGCACTCAGATTAAAGGAAAATAACGGAGGAAAGGTTTCTGTCATAACCATGGGTCCGCCCCAGGCGAAGGAGGTAATACTTGAGGCTTTTTCCATGGGCGCAGATGAAGGATATCTCCTTACTGACAGGGGCTTTGCGGGAGCAGATGTGCTTGCCACAAGCAAGGCTCTGTCGGAGGGAATTAAGAAAATCGGAGAATACAATCTCATTATCTGCGGCAAGCAGACAACTGACGGAGATACGGCGCAGGTAGGCTCTGAAACGGCAGAATGGCTCAAAATTCCGTCTGTGTCCAATGTTTCTTCTGTTATTTCTGCTTCGGATAAATCCATTTGTGTAAAAATTGAAATGGAAAATGTAACACAGACATCGGAAATAGCCTGCCCCTGCTTGATAAGCGTGGATAAGGATATTTATGTGCCAAGACTTCCGTCCTATCTTAAAAAGAAAGCTTCTGAGGACAGGGGAATTCATATGCTTACAATGGCGGATTTAGAGGACAAGGACAAGAATACATACGGACTTTCCGGCTCACCCACTCAGGTAAAAGCCATATTCCCTCCGGAGGGAAAGGGCAAAAGGCAGTTGTGGACAGAAAACGACGAGGTTCTTACTGAGAAAATGTATTCAAAGCTTAAAGAGCTTAAATTCATATAAGGAGGGGTTACGATGGCTTTTCTTACGTTCAATAAAGATAAGATAAAGGATTTCGAAGAATTTAAAAAGCTTTGTCCTTTTTCGGCAATAACCGAAGAAAACGGAAAAATCACAGCCACCTCTGCTTGTAAAATGTGCAAGATATGTATAAAAAAAGGACCTGAGGGTGCAGCGGTACTGGTGGAGGATGAGGTGAAAACCGTTGACAAATCCCTCTGGAAAAATATCTGTGTGTATGTTGAGCACAACGAAGGGGAAATTCATCCCGTTACATATGAGCTTATAGGAAAGGCAAGAACTCTGGCGGAAAAAATCGGTCAGGAGGTTATCTGCCTTTTCATAGGAAGTGATATTGAAAAAAGCGCAAAAGAGCTTTTGCATTACGGTGTGTCCAAGGTTTTTGTTTATGATAATCCCGGGCTTTTGCGCTATGTAACAGAAAGCTATACAAAGGTGTTTGAAGATTTTATAAACGAGAATAAACCCGGTTCTATACTGGTGGGAGCTACAAGTGTGGGAAGACAGCTGGCACCAAGAGTAGCAGCACGCTTCAAAACGGGACTTACCGCCGACTGCACCGTTTTGGATATAGAAGAAAATTCAGACCTTGTGCAGATAAGACCTGCCTTTGGCGGAAATATCATGGCGGAAATTCATACGCCGAATAACCGTCCCCAGATAGCAACCGTAAGATATAAGGTTATGAATGCACCCGAAAGAACCAAAGAGGAAAAAGGCGAAATTATTGTAAAAAAAGTAGATAAAGAAAGCTTAGTTTCGGGAATAAAGATTATTGACGTAAAGAAAAAAGAAAAGGCAAAGGGAATTGAAAATGCCGATATAATAGTGGCAGTAGGCAGAGGCGTTAAGTCTAAGGAGGACATTGGAATTATAAGGGAGCTTGCCGATGCCCTGGGAGCATCCCTTGCTTCAAGCCGTCCTTTGGTTGAAGCAGGTTGGATGGAAGCATCAAGTCAGATTGGATTAAGCGGAAGAACCGTAAGACCCAAGCTTATAATAACCTGCGGAATTTCAGGAGCGGTACAGTTTGCTGCAGGGATGAACAATTCGGATGTGATATTCGCCATAAACAAGGACGAAAAAGCACCTATATTCAAGGTGGCAGACTACGGAATAGTAGGGGATTTATATAAAATAGTACCTGCCTTAACCAAAATGATAAAGGAGGGAAAATAATGTTTACTTTTGATGATTATAAAGCCATTGCCTCTTTTATAGGAGATGCCGAAAGGGTTCTTTACGAAGAAGCTATTCCTGAAGAATATGCTCACGATGAGCTGGGAGGAACCTTTTCCAAACCGTCGGTTGTTGTAAGGGTTCTGGAAGAAAAAGAGATTATTGATGTAGTAAAATATGCCTATGAAAAGGAAATTCCCGTTACGGCACGTGGCAGCGGAACAGGTCTTGTTGGTGCCTGTGTTCCCGTAAAAGGCGGAATTGTTCTGGACTTTTCACTCATGAATAAAATACTTGAGCTTGACGAGGAGAATTTGACCGTTACGGTAGAGCCCGGTGTTTTACTTATGGAGCTTTCTGCTTTTGTGGAAGAAAAAGGTCTTTTTTATCCTCCTGACCCGGGTGAGAAAACTGCCACAATAGGCGGAAATGTAAGCACCAATGCGGGAGGAATGAGGGCTGTAAAATACGGCGTTACAAGGGATTATGTAAGAGCTCTTGATGTAATTTTGTCCGACGGAAGAAAGGTTACTTTTGGCGGAAAAATTGTTAAAAACAGTTCGGGCTATGCTCTTAAGGATTTGATGGTAGGCTCCGAGGGAACGCTGGGTATTATAACGAAAATCACTCTTAAGCTGATACCCAAACCCCAAAAAACCATAAGCCTTTTAATACCGTTTCCCACACTCAAAGAAGCGATAGACACAGTTCCTTTGATTATAAAATCAAAGGCGGTTCCCACCGCAGTGGAATTTATGCAGAGGGAAGTAATAGAGGATGCGGAAAATTACTTGGGAACGAAATTCCCCGACTCTTCGTCTGAAGCTTATCTTCTTCTTAAGTTTGACGGAGCAAATAAGGGAGAAATAGAAAATTCCTATGATTCCGTGGCTAAGGTATGCCTTTCCCAGGGCGCAAAGGATATTTATATTTCCGATACTGAGGAAAGAGACGAAACCATCTGGAAAGCAAGAGGGGCATTTTTGGAAGCTATCAAAAATTCCACATCCGACATGGATGAAGTGGATGTGGTCGTGCCCAGAAACAGAGTAAACGAAATGGTGGAGTTTTCTCACAGACTTCAGGAAAAAGTAGGAGCAAGGATAAAGAGCTTCGGCCATGCGGGAGACGGAAATTTACATATCTATGTGCTGAAGGACGATTTGAAGGAAGATACCTGGAAAAAAGTTCTTGAAGAAGCTATGGATGAAATGTATAAAAAGGCAGGAGAATTAAAAGGAGCTGTGTCGGGAGAGCACGGAATAGGCTACGCCAAAAAGCCGTATCTTAAAGATATGACATCCTCAGAAGCTATCGAACTCATGAGAGGGATTAAAAAGGTTTTTGACCCGAAAAACATATTGAATCCTCAGAAAATCTTCGATTAAGGATTAGAAAAAACTGCATTCAGAGAATGCAGTTTTTTGTTTGACTAATTCATGTTTTTGTGCTATACTGTAATTTGTCGCAAAAGGTAAAGGAGGCGATTATTTTGAAAAAGGATATTATTATATCAATCCGTGGTGTATTTACGGACCAGGAAGAAGAAAATGATGATATAGAGCTGGTTACAAGCGGGAAATACTACGAAAAAAACGGAAAGAAATATATTATATACGACGAAAGTCAGGTTACGGGCTTTGGAGAAGGAACTCAGACCATGCTTAAAATTGACGGAGAAGTGGTTACCATGTCAAGAAGCGGAAAAACAGGCGGTAATACACACATGGTTTTTGAAAGGGGAAAAACCCATCTGGGCCATTATGAAACGCCTTACGGAAGCTTTACGGTAAGCACCATTACTGATAAAATGAAGGTGGAAATAGGCGATAAGGACGGCCAGGTACAGATTGACTATTTTATTGATGTGAATAACGTACCACAGTCTGCAAATTCCCTTTCCATGACAATAAGAGAAGCATGATGAAAGGACAGATTTTTAAGTTAGCCGAAGAGTGCGGGGAAAATATACTGGCATTCAAGGAAAATAAAGACGGTCTTTCGTTTTACGCTGCCTCCTTAAAAGAAGTTTTCCGAAAAGAAGATATAAAAACTGAAATGGTTGATATATTTACAAATTTCTACCCTGAGGATGAGTGGTTTATAAAAGTGGCGGAGGGATTTTTGAAAAATCCCGCTCCCGATTTTATCCCTTCCAAAGATAAAGAAGAAACACTTTTGAGGATTTTCACTTTATGCGAAAAATACACAAATGAAAAAGCAGTTAAAGGTGAAAATAAAAACCATCGGGGGCTTGACCCTCTTCATTATATGGAGGAGGGGAAGAGGGAAAAAAGGGACAGAAAAAGGAGCTTTGACGACTCTGACAATCCTTTCTTTCTTTATCGGGTAAAAAAGATGGCAGACAGTGTAAAAGGAGACGGGTTTTCTCTTTACCAAAGTGGAAAAAAAGTCCTTTTATCCATGGCTTTTTTAGAAGCTGATATGGTAAGGTGTATAAAAAGAGGAGATACGGCAGTCCTTTTTAAGCGTGCATTGGATACAGCGAATAAATACCTCGACTATTACTACGACGAAGAGATAGATTTATGCGATAAAGGAAAATTAAGTCGGGCTTATGGCAAATTTTTGAATATTATTTTCTTTTTATCAGGTTCAAATGCTTTACAAGATGAAGATTTTATTGTATAATCAAAAGATAGATTGAGCAAAAGGAGAAATACAAATGAAAAAGTTAATGCTTGGAAATCACGCAGTAGCACAAGGTGCCTACGAGGCTGGGGTAAAGGTTGCTTCGGCATATCCAGGAACACCCAGTACAGAAATAATGGAGTATATGGCTACACTTCCTTGCCCTCATGTTGAATGGGCGCCTAATGAAAAGGTTGCTTTGGAAACTGCTATCGGTTCATCCTTAGGCGGAGGCAGAGCAATCTGTGCCATGAAGCACGTTGGTCTCAATGTAGCGGCTGACCCTTTATTTACTGCATCCTACACAGGTGTAAACGGCGGTCTTGTTATATGTGTTGCTGATGACCCCGGTATGCACAGCTCGCAGAACGAGCAGGACAGCAGAAACTATGCAAGAGCATCAAAGGTAATTATGCTTGAGCCTTCTGACAGTGCTGAATGCTATGAATTCACAAAGAAAGCCTTTGAATTAAGTGAAAAGTTTGACCTTCCTGTTATTTTAAGACTTTCCACAAGAGTTTCTCATTCCCAGAGTCTTGTTGAAACTGGAGAAAGGGTTGAAGCTTCCAAAGAATATGTAAAAGACCCTATAAAGAATGTTATGATGCCTGCAATGGCTAAGAAACGCCATCCCGTTCTTGAAGAAATTTTAAAGGATGCTGCAGCTTTTTCCGACACATCCGACCTTAACAAGGTTGAATATAACTCTAAGAAAATTGGTGTAATCACCAGCGGTATTTCCTACCAGTATGCCAAGGAGGCCCTTGGAGACAAGGTTTCCTACTTGAAGCTCGGTATGGTTTATCCTTTCTGCGATAATCTTATTAAAGAATTCGCCAAGAAGGTGAAGAAGTGCTATGTTATAGAAGAGCTTGACCCCTTCTTGGAAGAACATATAAAGGCTATGGGCATAAAGGTTATCGGAAAAGATGTATTATCCTTAATCGGAGAATACAGTGCGGACATTGTAAGAGAGGCTGTTTTGGGAGAAAAAGCGCCTAAGATGGTTAAATCTGAAGAAAACATTCCCATGCGTCCTCCGGTACTTTGTGCGGGATGTCCTCACAGAGGAACTTTCTATGCATTAAAATCCTTGGGACTCAGGGTTTGCGGAGATATAGGCTGCTATACTCTGGGAACTTTAGAGCCTTTAAGCTCCGTGGATGCCTGCGTTTGTATGGGAGCTTCCATCGGACTTGCTCACGGTATGGATAAGGCAGACCCCGAGGCGGCAGGCAAGACTGTTGCGGTACTTGGAGATTCTACATTTATGCACAGCGGAATAACGGGACTTATCAACGTGGTTTACAATAAGGGGAATTCGACGGTTATAATTTTAGATAACTCCATAACCGGTATGACAGGCCATCAGGACAATCCTCTTACAGGAAAGACCATAAGGGGAGAGGCTGCTCCTCAGGTGGATTTGGTTAAGCTTTGCGAGGCAATCGGCGTTCCCAACATCAGAGTAGAAGACCCCTTCAACCTTAAAGCTTTCAAGGAAGCTGTAAAGGAAGAAGTGGCAAAGAAGGAGCCTTCTGTCATCATAGCTCAGAGACCTTGTGCTCTTTTGAAGAGTGTTAAATACGAGGGTAAAATGACAGTGTCCGAAGACTGTGTAAAGTGTAAGCTTTGCCTTAAAATCGGATGCCCTGCCATAAGCTTTGATGGAGAAAAAATCAACATAGATAAAACTCAGTGTAACGGATGCGGCTATTGCTCACAGCTTTGTGCCAAGGGCGCGTTAAAGATAGAGAAATAAGGGAGGAGTAAATGATGAATACTTCAATTATGATAGTTGGTGTAGGCGGTCAGGGTACACTCCTCGCCAGCAGAATTTTAGGTAATGTGGCAATTAAAATGGGCTACGACGTTAAAGTAAGCGAAGTTCACGGAATGAGCCAGAGAGGCGGAAGCGTTGTAACTTATGTAAGATACGGTGATGAGAAAGTGGCTTCACCCGTTATCGGTCAGGGCTCTGCTGACATTATCATGGCTTTTGAGGAGCTTGAAGCCTTGAGAAGCCTTGAATTCTTGAAATATGGTGGCCGTCTTTTGGTTAACACCCAGAATATCGACCCTATGCCGGTTATTATCGGAAAGGCGAAATATCCTGAAGCAATAATAGAAAAGATTAAGGAATTAAACGTGGATATAACAACACTTGATGCCCTTAAGCTTGCTCAGGAAGCGGGAAGCTCCAAGGCTGTGAATGTGGTTTTAATCGGCCTTTTGGCAAAAAATACCGATATTTCAAAGGAAACATGGGAAGAGGTAATTAAAGAAACAGTTCCGGAGAAGTTTTTGGAAGTTAATTTAAAGGCTTTTTCCTTAGGTTATGAGGCGTAAAATGTTAGAAAAAATATATGCTTTTTCAAATAAGACTATCGAAATAACAAATAAAGCAGAAGAAAGAGTGAAAGAAAGGTTTTCTGAAATCGAAAAAGTCTGTCTTTACAATCAGGCTAAAGTAATGAAAGCTTTTTCAGAAAACAGAATAAGTGCCGCACACCTTAACGGAACAACAGGCTATGGCTATGACGATATGGGAAGAGATGCACTGGACAGAGTTTATGCCGATGTATTTGAGGCGGAGGATGCAATTGTCAGATATACTATGGTTTCAGGGACTCATGCTATTTCCACAGCTCTTTTCGCCTGCTTGCGCCCGGGAGATAAGCTCCTTGCGGTTACGGGTAAGCCTTACGATACCTTTGACGGAGTTATAGGCCTCGACGGCAATAAAAACGGCTCTTTGATGGATTTTGGAGTGCTTTATGACCAGGTGGAGCTTATAGACGGAAAGGCAGATATAGAAGGCATTAAAAAATACCTTGAAAGAGAAAAGGTAAAGATGGTTCACATTCAGCGCTCCAGAGGATATGAATGGAATCATGACATTACTTTGGACCAGATAGAAAAAATTATAAAGGCAGTTAAGAGCATAAGTCCTGATACAATCTGCTTTGTGGATAACTGTTACGGGGAGTTTGTGTCCGAGCATGAGCCTACCTATTACGGGGCAGATCTTATGGCAGGCTCTTTAATAAAAAATCCCGGTGGCGGAATGGCCAAAATGGGCGGATATATAGCAGGAAGACATGATTTGGTAGAGCTTTGCGGCTACAGAATAACTACTCCGGCAACAGGGAGAGAAGCAGGGGCAACACTGGATGAACTGAGATATATTTATCAGGGGCTGTTCTTAGCTCCCCATGTGGTAAGTCAGTCGTTAAAGGCGGCGCTTTTGTGTGCATCCTGCATGGAAATAATGGGTTACAGGGTTAGCCCGGGAACAATGGATGAAAGAACTGACATCGTTGAAGCCATAAGCTTTGGCGAACCTGATAAGCTTATTAAATTCTGTCAGGGAATTCAAAGCGGTGCGCCTATTGATTCTTTCGCACTTCCGGAGCCTTCGGAAATGCCCGGTTATTCCGATAAGGTAATTATGGCGGCAGGAGCTTTTGTACAAGGCTCTTCCATAGAATTTTCAGCTGACGGACCTTTGAGAGAGCCCTATATTGCATATATGCAGGGCGGACTTACTTACGAATCTGCCAAGATAGGAATTATGCACGCAGTAGAGTTACTTACAAAATAAGAAAATGCAGGTTTTCACTGTAATTGAAAACCTGTATTTTTTTATGAAAAACAGAGGGAAAATAGCAAAAATTGCTTGCTAAAAGTCAACATCTGTAGTATAATAGTATTATTATATTTAAAAAGAGGGAAGCTTATGAAGAAAAAAAGAATTTTATCAATGGTTTTGTGCTTTTTGGTCATTTTTTCAAGCCTGATTTATGCAACTCCCGAAGAAAATCAGGGACAAGGCGGACCGTTGGTTTCGGCCTCCAATTACATACTTATAAATATGGAAAACGGAGAGGTGTTGCTTTCCCATAATGCACATGAAAGGAAATATCCTGCTTCCACCACAAAGATTATGACGGCAATGCTTGCTTTATCTCATCTTGATTTGGAGGGCTATTCTACCGTAAGCAACAATGCAGTTATGTCAATTTCCTGGGACAGCAGTAAGCTTGGTCTTTTTGAGGGAGAAACCTTTAATAATTTTGAACTTATAAAGGGAATGATGGTTGTATCGGGAAATGATGCGGCAAATGTTCTGGCAGAAGCGGTATCGGGAAATGTTGAATCATTTGTTGAACTTATGAATAAAACTGCTAAGGATTTGGGCTGTACTGGAACTCACTTTGCAAATACACACGGACTTACAGATGAAAGTCATTATACAACAGCAGCAGATATGGCGAAGATTGCGAAAAAAGCCATGGAAAATCCTCTTTTCAGAGAAATTGTAAAAACAACATATTTTGAACTTCCCAAAACAGAAAAATGCGACTATGTAAGATCATTCAATACCACTAATAACCTTCTTACAAATGCCAGAACTTCAAGCTATCTTTATTCTCCCGCAACGGGAATAAAAACCGGTTACACAAATGCGGCTCTTAACTGTCTTGTTGCTTCTGCCGAAAAAGACGGGGTAAAGCTTATAAGTGTTATTTTGGGAGCAAGCAATATTGACGGCGTTAACATGATGTATCCTGACACCAAGGCGTTGATGGAGTGGGGCTTTAACAACTATAAGAGCAGAACGGTGGTTGAGAAAGGAAAAGCTGTTGATGAGCGTGCAATAAAATACGCTAAAGGCGAAAAGACAGTAAAGCTTGTAGCGAAAGACAACTACAGTGCAGTTTTGCACAAGGATGCGGACGAAACACTTATTTCCACGAAAATTTTGGTTGACGGTCCTTTGACTGCACCTGTAACAAGCGAATGTGAGCTTGGAAAAATGGAAGTATATTATGACGGAGAATATCTGAGTGAGGTTATACTTATAGCAGATAAAGACTATGAATATTCCTGGTGGTCAGCATTTTTTGACACCTTCGGTAAAATTATCGGAATCTTTGTGCTTTTGGTTATATTGGCAATAGCAGTGCTTATAATAATCAGACAGAGTGAATATAACAAGCGCAGCAAGGAAAGAAGAAAAAGATTTGATGGTAGACAATAACTTAATTTGAAACGGGGGATTTTCTTGAACAGAGAATTAAACGTTGGAAAGGTGAAAATCGGCGGGGGAGCGAAAATCAGTGTTCAGTCAATGACCAATACTGATACGAAGGAGATAGGAGCCACCCTTTCGCAGATTGACCGTTTGTATAAGGCAGGCTGCGACATTGTAAGAGTAACCGTGCCGGACAAAGAGGCAGCGGATGCACTCTTTGAGATTTGTGCAAAAAGTCCCATCCCCGTAGTTTCAGATATACATTTTGATTATAAGCTGGCGCTTTTGAGCATGGAGGCAGGTGTTTCCAAGGTGAGAATAAATCCGGGAAATATCGGTAATGCGGAAAATGTAAAAAAAGTGGCTTTAATGGCTAAAGAGAAAAAGATCCCTATAAGGGTGGGAGTCAACGGAGGCTCCCTTGAAAAGGATTTGCTTCCCGTAACGCCGGAAAGTATGGTGGAAAGTGCACGTCGCCACATAAAAATGCTGGAGGATTGTAATTTTTACGACATAGCACTTTCACTTAAGTCCTCGGATGTAAAAACAACTGTAGAGGCATATCGTCTGGCAAGTAAAACATTTACCTATCCTCTGCATCTGGGAATAACAGAGGCAGGTACCGCTTACGGAGGAATTATCCGTTCATCTGCAGGAATAGGTGCACTTTTAATTGACGGAATAGGAGATACCATAAGAATTTCCCTGACCGACGACCCAGTCCAGGAGGTCAGAGCAGGTATAGAGCTTTTAAAGAGCCTTGATTTAAGGGGAGGCCCAAAGCTTATTTCGTGTCCTACCTGCGGACGGACAAAAATCGATTTGATTAAAATAGCAAATGAGGTTTCGGAGCGATTAAAGTACATTGATAAGGATATGACGGTTGCGGTTATGGGATGTGCCGTAAATGGTCCGGGCGAAGCGAAAAATGCTGATATAGGAATTGCAGGAGGGGTTAACGAAGCGCTTTTATTCAAAAAGGGTGAGATAGTGAGGAAAATTCCTCAGGAGAGAATAGTTGAAGAGTTATTTAATGAAATAGAGATTATGTAGGTTTGCAAAATAACTAAAGGAGACTATTTATGAAAAAGAAAGTAAAAGAGTATTTTCTGATTTTTTTAGGCACCGTTCTTTTATCTTTAGGCGTTTATTTTTTCAAAATTCCAAATGGCTTTGCAACAGGCGGGGTCAGCGGTATTGGTACTGTTTTAGGTAAGGTGGCAAGCTTTTTGACACCATCTTTGTGGATAGCTATTATAAACGTTTTGCTTTTGATTATAGGCTTTATATTCCTGGGAAAAGCAAACGGAATAAGAACGGTTATATGCAGCTTGCTTTTTTCTCTCATAACCTTTCTTTTGGAATTTTTTATTCCTCTTAAAGCGCCCCTTACAAATCAGCCGTTTTTAGAGCTTATATATGCTATGCTTTTAACATCCGCAGGCTCGGCTCTTATTTTTAATAATAATGCCTCTTCCGGCGGAACGGATATAGCGGCGCTTATACTTAAAAAATACACGTCAATAGATGTCGGCAAGGCATTATTGATAGTTGACTTTTTTGTGGCAAGTTCATCTTTCTTTGTATTTGGTATGCAGGCAGGTTTGTTTTCTCTTTTAGGTCTTTTTGCAAAGGCTTATCTGGTGGACGAGATAACCGAATCTATCAATGCCTGCAAGTATTTTATTGTAATCACTTCAAATCCTGAGGTTGCTACAGAATATATAAAGAAAGACCTGCATCACGGAGCGACGGTTTCCGAAGCTACCGGAAGCTATACTGGAAATAAGAAATATATGGTACATACAGTTTGTAAACGTTTTGAAGCTATTAACTTAAGAAAACAAGTGAAGGCAGAGGATCCTGGTGCCTTTATAATTATAACAACCACAAGCGAAATTATCGGTCGTGGATTCAGAAGCGTTTAATTTGTCTTTGATATAGGGAGAAATGTATGAAATTATCAGAGTTATTTAATAAAAAAGAACCCACCTTGTCTTTTGAGGTGTTTCCTCCAAAAACACAGGAAAATTTTGAAAGTGTCAAAAAAGCCACAGAGGAAATAGCAAAATTAAACCCCTGCTATATGAGCGTAACCTACGGAGCGGGGGGCGGTACAAGTAAATACACCCTGGATATAGCAGCCAATTTACTTAATAACTACGGAGTAACGCCTTTGGCACATTTAACTTGTCTTTCCTCATCTAAAAGTAAAATAATTGAACAGCTAAAACTTCTTAAAGAAAACAAAATGGAAAATATTTTAGCGTTAAGAGGGGATATTCCCGAAGGGCAGGAAAACGTTAAAAGGGAATATAAATACGCAAGTCAGCTTATTTATGATATAAAGTCAAACGGTGATTTTTGTATTGGCGGTGCATGCTATCCTGAAAAGCATATAGAGTCAAAAAATTTTGAAGAGGATATAAAGCATCTTAAAGAAAAGGTTATGGCGGGTTGCGACTTTTTGACAACCCAGATGTTTTTTGATAACGAGGTTTTATACAGTTATCTCTATAAAATAAGAGAAGCAGGCATAACAGTACCCATTGTTGCAGGAATTATGCCCGTTACCAATGCTTTGCAGGTAAAGAAAATATGTGATATTTCGGGAACAAGCTATCTTCCTAAGAGATTCAAGGCTATTGTGGACAAATTCGGCGACAATAAGGAAGCTATGTATCAGGCGGGGATTATCTACGCAACTGACCAGATAATAGACCTTCTGGCAAACGGAGTAAATTCCATACATGTATATACCATGAATAAAAGTGATGTTGCAGCTAAAATTCAAAAGAATTTATCGGATATTATCCCAATAAGGACTAAGACGGATGGTTAATACATATTTCGGGGAAAGCGATAAGCTTTCCATAGATGAAAAAGAAGTTTTAAGATATATGGGGTGTGCACCCCTAAGGGAAGTGCCGGAAGAAATTTTAAGCCTGGCGAAAAAAGGAATTTTGGAGTTAAAAGAAAAACTCTCCCTAAAAGCTTGCTATGATAAATTTCCCTTATCCATAAAAGGTGATGAGTTAAATATCGGCTTTACAACCTTGAAATCTAAAAGCCTTGTAAAAAATCTTGAAAATTGCAGTGAGGCTATGGTTTTTGCAGCAACTATAGGAATTGAAGCAGACAGACTGATAGGGAAATATTCTCTTATTTCTCCTAATTATGCAAACACTCTGCAGGCAGTGGGTACTGCGGCCATTGAAAGCTGGTGCGATGCTTTTTGCGAGTATCTGACAGAGTCGGAAGGAAAGCTTAAACCCAGATTCAGCCCGGGATACGGAGATTTGAAGTTAGAGGTACAAAGGGATATATTGAATGTATTGGAAAGCAGGAAGAATATAGGGGTTTATCTTACAGACTCACTACTTATGCTTCCAACTAAATCAGTTTCTGCAATAGTCGGTATAGAGAAATAACCTGCATGTTAAAAGACTGGAGTCGGTTATGAGTATTTTAGAAAAGTTAGGAAAAGAAAGACTGTATTTCGATGGTGGCTACGGCACTCTTTTTCAGGAAAGAGGCTTAAAAGCGGGTCAGTTGCCCGAAATGTGGAACCTGTCAAACAGGCAGGAAGTTATAAATATACATAAAGAATATCTTGAAAGCGGCTGTGATATTATTACTGCCAATACCTTCGGGGCAAACACCCTTAAGTATGACGGAAAAGACGGAAGACCTTTTTTGGAGGAGATTATAAAAGCGGCAATCGAAAATGCAAAAGAAGCTAAAAAAGGATATCCCAAAGGAAAATATATAGCTTTGGATATAGGTCCCACGGGGAAACTTTTAAAACCTTTGGGAGAACTGGATTTTGAAGATGCAGTTGGTATATTTGCCGAAACGGTTAAGCTTGGCGCAAAATATGGGGCAGATTTAATTGTAATTGAAACCATGAATGACTCCTACGAAACCAAGGCGGCGGTTTTGGCGGCAAAGGAAAACGCCAATCTTCCTATATTTGTTACAAATACCTTTGATGAGTCAGGCAAACTTATGACGGGAGCAGATGTATCTGCAATGATTGCTCTTCTTGAAGGGCTAAGGGTGGATGCAATCGGTATAAACTGCGGCTTCGGTCCCGACAAAATGGAATGTCTGGCAGATGAATTTATGCTTCACGCCTCAACGCCTGTAATAGTTAATCCAAACGCAGGCTTGCCTAAGGTTAAAGACGGCAAAACGGTTTTTGAAGTAACTCCTTTGGAATTTGCTAAAAATATGGAAAAAATTGCAGAAAAAGGGGTTATGCTTCTGGGAGGCTGCTGTGGAACAACTCCCGCACATATAAAGGAACTTGTAAAGTTGACAAAGAATATTCCGGTTAAGCCCCTAAAAAGAAAGAACGAAACGATAGTTTCTTCATATACTCATGCAGTGAAATTCGGAGAAAAGCCACTTCTTATAGGGGAGAGAATAAACCCCACGGGAAAGCCCCTCTTTAAGGCAGCCCTTAAAGAGGAAAATTATGATTATATAATAAAAGAGGGTGTGGCTCAGGAGGAAAAGGGCGTTGATATTTTAGATGTCAATGTGGGACTCCCGGAAATAGATGAAGTAAAGGTTTTGGAAAAAACAGTTAAATTACTTCAGGCTGTAACGCCCCTGCCCTTGCAGATAGATACTTCTTCGCCGCCTGCTATGGAAAAAGCCCTGAGAATTTATAACGGAAAGGCACTTATAAATTCCGTCAACGGGAAAAAAGAAGTGATGGAAGAGGTATTTCCCCTGGCAGCGAAATACGGCGGTGTTATAATAGCCCTGACTCTTGATGAAAACGGAATTCCGAAAACTGCGGAGGAAAGGGTCAAAATAGCAGAAAAAATAATCACATTTGCGAAAAAGTACGGTATAGACAAAAAGGATATTGTGGTGGACCCGCTGGCAATGACCGTGAGTGCAGATTCATCTTCTGCAAAAACCACCTTAAAAGCAATAGAAATATTAAATAAAAAAGGAATAAAAACAAGTCTTGGCGTATCTAATGTTTCTTTCGGACTGCCGAGACGTGAATTTATCAATTCGACATTTTTCACCATGGCTCTTACTAAGGGACTTTCTGCGGCAATTATGAACCCTCATTCTGAAGAGATGATGATTTCCCATAAAAGCTTTTGTGCTTTGTATGAACTGGATGAAAACTGTCAGAATTATATAGATTATTCAGCATCCAAAGAGGTTGAAACTGTTGAGACTGCGAAGGATATATCCCTTGAAGACGGTCTTAAGAGAGCTATAGTGAAAGGTCTTGGTGCCGAAGCGGAAAAAATTACTCAAAGCCTTTTAACTGACCTTTCGCCTATGGAAATCATAAATGAGGCGATTATTCCTGCGCTTAATCAGGTGGGAGAGAGCTTTGAGGCAAAAAAAGCATTCTTGCCCCAGCTTTTAATGAGTGCAGAAGCTGCTAAAAGCGCCTTTGATATAATAAAGAAAAGCATAAAAAAAGACGGAAGCGACCGAAAGGATAAGCCCGGAATAGTAATAGCAACAGTTAAAGGGGACATCCACGATATCGGAAAAAATATCGTAAAGGTATTGTTGCAAAATTACGATTTTCAGGTTTTCGACTTAGGAAAAGATGTAGCACCGGAGGATATAGTAAGCAAGGCAAAAAAAGAAAATGTAAAGCTTGTGGGACTCAGTGCTCTTATGACAACTACGGTTTCTTCAATGGCAGAAACAATAAAGCTTTTGAAAAAAGAACTGCCGGACGTTAAAGTAATGGTCGGCGGTGCAGTTGTTACAGAAGATTATGCAAAAATGATAGGCGCAGATAAATATGCAAAAGATGCAATGGGAGCAGTCAGATATGCTGAAAAATTACTCAAATAACATTGACTTAAAGTCGAAGAAAAATAAATACATATATATGGAGGCTAATTATGAATCCTATTTTACCCGAAAATTGCTTTGTGCCTGACGGCGAAGCACATGTTATGCCCGATGGCCGTTTGTACATCTATGGCTCATGGGATCTTACCAATAATCCTACAAGATACTGTTCCAAGGAGTTACACTGTTTTTCAACAGATGACATGGAAAACTGGACTGATCACGGACTTATATTCAGAAATGACTCAGTCTGGAATGGCATTCCCTGGGTACCGGATGCCCTTTTGTTTGCACCTGATGCAATACATAAGGACGGGAAATATTATCTTTATCTTTGCGGAGATTCTGAAAAATATATTTATGAGGGAGTAGCGGTTGCTCCTACACCCGTAGGACCTTTTTCCAAGGCAGAGAAAATTGAGATTGCCGACAATGACAGTATAGATCCTGCTATTTTCGTTGACGATGACGGTCAGGCATACTATTTCTGGGGGCAGTTTAATCTTCGTGGCGGAAAGCTTGAGGATGATATGAAAACCCTGATACCCGAAACAGTAAGAACCAATATATTAACAGAGCATGAGCACGGCTTCCACGAGGGTTCTTCCCTCCGTAAGCGCAACGGAAAATATTATCTGGTGTATGCTGATCTTTCCAGAGGAAAAGCTACTTGTCTTTCTTATGCTATGTCTGACAATCCTCTGGGACCCTATAAAAAATGCGGAACAATCATTGACAATATATACTGCGACCCTCAGACCTGGAATAACCATGGCTCTATCGAGTGTTTCAACGGCAAGTGGTATGTCTTTTATCACAGATCATCACAGAATGCGAAGTCCAGCAGAAGAGCGTGTGTTGAAGAAATACATTTTGACGAAAATGGTCTCATAAAGGAGGTTGAGCAGACAAGCTCCGGTGCAACAGGCCCCATAGATGCATTTTCTGAAATAAGAGCATACAGAGCATGCCGTCTTTTCCAGAAGGCTTATATAACTCCCAAAGACGGAAGGGATGTTTTAACCAATTGCGGAAAAATGCATTGGGACACATACGATTGGGCGGAATATAAATATCTTGACTTCGGCGACGGAAGAGCGACAAAAGCAAACTTCAAGGTAAGAGGCAAGGGTAAAATAACCGTGAAAATCGAAGATGATTTTAATCTTGGAAGCGTGGAATTTTCTACAGACGAATTCACATGGGTATCTTTCCCTGTAGAACATGTAGAGGGCGTACATGCTATGTGGCTCGCTTTGGAAGAGGAAGAATTTGACATAGACAGCTTCTACTTTGAATAATAAAAAGGAAAAAGATTATGAAAGAAACTATAAGAGCATTTAAGTTTGTTTTATTTTCATTGAGCGCAGGTATAATTCAGTTCGGAAGCTTTGCACTTTTAACTGAATTAACACCTCTTGAATATAACGTTCGTTATGTGATATCACTTGTTCTGAGCGTTATATGGAATTTTACCTTCAACAGAAAGTTCACATTTCATTCGGCGGCAAATGTACCCTTGGCGATGCTTAAGGTGTTAGCCTATTATGCGGTTTTTACACCGACAACGACAATGCTTGGGAAATATCTTGAAGGAACGCTTTTATGGAACGACTATCTTGTTACTGCACTTAATATGCTTCTTAATCTTTCTACCGAATTTTTATATCAGAGGTTTTTTGTATTCGGAAAAAATCTTGACAATGACGGTCAGGAAAAAATGAAGATAAGACTTGCAAAAAACGGGGATATTGATGAAATATTAAAGGTGTATGCCGAGGCAAGGCGATATATGGCAGAAAACGGAAATGCAAGCCAGTGGGGAACTACCCATCCGCCTTTGGATATGCTTACTGATGATATAAAAAAGAAACAGCTTTATGTGGGAGTAAAGGATGGAAAGGTTCACTGTGCCTTTGCTTTCATTTCGGGAACAGACCCTACCTATGTAAACATATACCGGGGCAGTTGGCTTAACGACGAGGAATATATGACCATTCACAGAATAGCCAGCGACGGAAAATATCACGGAGTATTTAAGCTTTGTATGGATTTTTGCAAGAAAAAATGTAAAAATTTAAGGATTGATACACATGAGAACAACAAAACCATGCAACACGTATTGGATAAAAACGGTTTTGTTTACTGTGGCATAATCTATCTTGAAAACGGAGAGCCACGCATTGCCTATCAGTTTTCAAAAAAGTAATTTTTGGGAGGAAATAAAATGGTAAAACATATTATACTATGGAATCTTAAAGAAGAGTTTGACGAAAAAAGAAAAGAAGAAATAAAAAAAGGCATAAAAGAAAATTTAGAAGGGCTTAAAGGCAAAATCCCCGGGCTTTTGGAAATTAAGGTGATAACCGAATGCCTTGAAAGCTCCAATGTTGACGTTATGCTGGATTCCTCCTTTGAAAACGAAGAAGCCTTAAAAAATTATGCTGTACATCCAGAGCATGTTTTTGTGGCAGATACTTTCGTGAGACCTTATACAGCAAAGAGAAGCTGTATTGATTTTGAAGTCTGAAGGGAAAATATGTAATGTTAAGTGAAAAGCTAAAGGGCGTTAAAGTTCCGACTCTGCTGGAGGATGCAGAGATTATAAATTTTGAAGTTGACAAAAAAGGGCGTACTATAGCCCTTTCTTTGTCGTTGGAAAAATTAGTCGGAGCAGGGGATTTTGAGGCTCTTAAATCAGAAATGATCAGCTTTTATAAATTGACAGGGTGCAATATTTCGGTGTTTTACTCTAATGCCTCTTTGGATAAGGAATTCTTTGAGTCTTATTACTCTAATCTTTTATGGGAAGTAAAAAAGGCGGAGCCTGCATTTTACTATATGCTTATGGGAAGCAGAAGTGAGCTTTCGGGAGAAACTCTTAAAATCACCCTAATCCACGGCGGAATGGAAATGCTCACATTGAAAAAATGTGATAAGCTTATTCACAAGATTATTTTGGACCAGACTAATCTTTCGGTTGAAATCGAATTTATAGATAAAAAAGAAAACGTAAAAATGCCTGAACTTGCAGAGGTTCATTATGAAGAAAAGGAGAAAGCTCCTAAAAAAGTGGTACAGAAAACCACAAGCGGAGATGTTATTTTAGGCAAGAGTATAAAAGGTGAAATTATAAAAATTGACGATATATCCGAGGAAACGGATAAAATCATCATAAAAGGGGATATTTTGTCTGTTGATACAAAAGAACTTAAAAGCAAGAAGGTTATAGTTAAGTTCATTATTTCGGATAACACAAATTCTATCGGTTGTAAATTTTTTGTATCGGGAGACAAGGCTTCGGATATTTTAGAGGAAGTTAAAGTCGGAAAAACAGTTTGTGTTCAGGGTGAGCTTCGTAACGACCCCTTTGAAAGGGAAGAAACTATCTCTGTAAGAAGCATAGAAAAGGCAGTTAAGAAAGTAAAGACAGACGATGCCGAGGTAAAAAGGGTAGAGCTTCACTGTCATACGCAGATGTCCGCTATGGATGCGGTATGCTCTGCAAAGGATGTGGTAAAGCGGGCTATTTCCTGGGGAATGAAAGCCGTTGCCATTACGGACCATGGTGTTGTTCAGTCCTATCCCGAAGCATTAAAGGCAAAGGGAAAAGAGCCTATAAAAATTATTTACGGGGTTGAAGGATACCTTGTCCCCGATACCATTGATGCGGTTAAAAATCAAAAAAGCTATTCGATGGATGACGAATTTGTAGTGTTCGATATTGAAACCACGGGTCTTGACAAGAATACCGAAGCTATTACAGAAATCGGTGCAGTGAAAATCAAAGAAGGAAAAGTTGTTGACACTTTTTCTACTTTTTCCGACCCTTTAAGACATATACCTGAAAAAATAACGGAGCTTACCGGGATAACCGACGAAATGGTAAAGGGTGCACCCACCGAAAAGGAAGCGATTAAAAATTTCCTGGATTTTTGCGGGGAAGCTCCCGTAATAGCTCACAATGCAAAATTTGATACGGGCTTTATAAAAGTGGCGGCAGAAAGAAACAATCTTGAATTTAATAATACCATAATCTGTACACTTATATTATCCCAGGCTCTTTTGCCCGAGCTTAAAAAGCATAAGCTTAATTTAATAGCAGACTATCTTAACATAGAAAATCCCAACCATCACAGGGCAGTAAATGATGCTGAAGTTACAGGTAAGATATGGAATGAATTTGCCCGTAAAATGAAGGATTTGGGAGTGGGTAATGTTCTTGATATAAACAGGGTTTTGGGTGGCCAGATAGATATAAAGAAAACCAAAAATTGCTATCACGTTATAATTTTAATCAAGGAATTTTGCGGAATTAAAAATCTTTACAAAATAATAACCGAATCTCACCTTAAATATCTGGGAAGAACTCCGAGAATCCCCAAAAGCCTTTTGGAGAAGTACAAAGAGGGACTTTTAATCGGCTCTGCCTGCGAGGCGGGAGAGCTTTATCGCGCCATGGTTGAGGGTAAAAACGAAAGTGAGATTGAGGCTATAGGCTCCTTTTATGACTATTTTGAAATTCAGCCTCTTAAAAACAATGCATTTATGATACGAGAGGGCATTGTTAAGAGTGAAAGTGAACTTATAGAGCTGAATAAAAGGATTTTGGCTCTGGGCGATAAACTGGGAAAACTCACGGTTGCAACCTGCGATACACACTTTTTAGACCCGGAGGACGAAGTTTACAGAAGAATTTTAATGGACTCAAAAGGCTTTGCCGATGCAGATAATCAGGCTCCCTTGTATTTCAGAAATACAGAAGAAATGCTTAATGAATTTAAGTATTTGGGAAGCAGAGCCTACGAGGTTGTAGTGGAAAACACCAATAAAATAGCGGATATGATAGAGGATGTTGTTCCTATAAAGGACGGAAACTATCCGCCTACAATAGAAAACAGTGCCGAGGAATTAAAAAAGCTTTGCTATGACAAGGCGCATGCTTTATACGGCGATCCTCTTCCTGAATTTGTGGCGGACAGGCTTGAAAAGGAAATAAACCCCATTATAAATAACGGTTATGACGTTATGTATATGATAGCACAGAAGCTGGTTAAAAAGTCCAACGACGACGGATATATTGTGGGTTCCAGAGGCTCTGTAGGGTCTTCTTTCGTTGCCTTTTTATCGGGAATTACGGAAATAAATTCACTTCCGGCACACTATTTGTGCCCCGAATGTAAATATCTTGAATTTCCAAAGGTTCTGCCCGGTTTATCAGGCTGCGACCTTCCTGATAAAAAATGTCCCGACTGCGGAGCAGAGCTTTCGAAGGAGGGACATGACATTCCCTTTGAAACCTTCCTGGGCTTTAACGCCGATAAGGTTCCTGATATTGACTTAAACTTTTCCGGGGACTATCAGACCAAGGCTCATAAATATACGGGAGAGCTTTTTGGAGAGGGCTATGTATTCAAGGCGGGCACTATTGGAACAGTTGCGGAAAAAACCGCCTATGGCTTTGTTAAAAAATACTTTGAAAAAAGAGGAATAAGAAAAAGGGAAGCCGAGGTCGAAAGATTAAAGCTTGGCTGCACAGGTGTAAAGCGAACAACGGGTCAGCACCCGGGAGGCGTTATAGTATGTCCCAAGAATCTGGATATACACGACTTCACTCCCGTTCAGCATCCGGCTGACGATGCGGAAAGTGATGTAATTACCACCCACTTTGACTATCATTCAATTCACGATAATTTACTTAAGCTTGACATACTGGGACACGACGATCCTACAGTTATAAGAATGCTTGAAGACCTTACGGGAACTAAGGTACAGGATATAAAACTGGACGACGAAAAAACCATGAGTCTTTTCTCGTCAACAGATGCTCTCGGTGTAACTACTGAAGCTATAGACAGTCTTGTGGGGACATACGGAATACCTGAATTCGGCACAAGAATAGTAAGGAACATGCTTGTGGAAACCAAGCCAAAGACTTTTTCCGAGCTTATAAGAATAAGCGGACTTTCTCACGGTACAGATGTATGGTTCGGTAATGCTCAGGATCTGGTAAATTCAAAAACCTGCACCTTAAACAGCTGTATCTGTACAAGAGACGATATTATGGCATATCTGATTTCCCAGGGAATGCCCAACGGAATGGCATTTAAGATAATGGAATCTGTAAGAAAGGGAAAAGGATTAACTGATGAATGGCAGGAAGCTATGAAGGAAAACAATGTTCCACAGTGGTATATAGACTCCTGCTTGAAAATCAAGTATATGTTCCCCAAGGCTCATGCAGCGGCGTATGTTACCAACGCATTTAGAATTGCATGGTATAAGGTTCATTATCCCATAGATTTTTATATTGCCTATTATACAGTGAGAGCTGATGACTTCGATTATGATATGATGACAAAGGGCTATGACTATACCAATGACAAAATAAAAGAATTTGAAAAAATGGGAAAGGCAATTTCCGCCAGAGAAAAGGGGCTTAAGACCATTCTTGAAATATGCAGGGAAATGTATGCAAGAGGCATAGAGTTTGCTCCCATAGACCTTTATAAATCCCATGCCACCAAATTTCTTAAGGATGAAGAGGGAAGAATAATTCCTCCCTTATCTTCCATTGCAAACCTTGGAGGAGTAGCTGCAAATCAGATTATGGAGGCAAGAGAGGACGGAGAATTCTTCTCTGTAGAAGACATAAGACAGAGAGCTCATGTAGGTAAGGCAACCACCGATTTACTTAAAAATGCAGGATGCTTAAAAGGATTATCCGAAAGCAGTCAGATGACATTTTTTGATGAAATATGATAAAAAGCACACGCCCAAGCGTGTGCTTTTTATCATATTTTTAAAAGTTACCAAAAAGAAGAAAAAACGTCAAAAAAAACGTTGACAAATAGAGTTAGTTGTGTTAAACTTGTACTGAAGTTAGGATAGACTAACTCGAAAAAAGCATTTATGTCGGGCATTTGACATAGAATATAATAAAAAACAGGTGATAGTAATGAATCTTCTGGAGGCTTTGGAAGGAACAGAATACATAATTAAAGATGTGAAAACTGACGATGAGGAATTAAACGCTTTTCTGTTTTCTTTAGGCTGCTATTCGGGTGAAAAAATCACCGTTGTAGCAAAAAGAAAAGGCGGCTTCACCGTCTCTATCAAAGACGGAAGATATAGCATTGATAATGAGTTGGCAGAGGCTATAATTATATAATTATAGTCTTTGAAAGCTTATTTTTTTGAAACTGAGTTAGTGTAGACTAACTTTGATATATACTTAAAACAAGGAGGAAGTTTTATGAGAATAGCGTTGGCAGGAAACCCGAATTCAGGTAAAACCACCATGTATAATGTTTTAACGGGAAGCAATGAAAAGGTGGGTAACTGGGCAGGTGTTACTGTGGACAAAAAAGAACGTTCGGTAAAAAGAAAGCTTTATAAAGGAGAAGAAGAGCTTATAGCAGTGGATCTTCCGGGTGCTTATTCTATGTCGCCTTTTACCTCTGAAGAAAGTATTACAAGCTGTTACATAAAGAAAGAAAATCCTGATGTAATAATAAATATTGTTGACGGAACAAATTTAAGCCGAAGCTTATTTTTCACAACCCAGCTTTTAGAGCTTGGAATTCCTTTGGTTGTTGCCTTAAATAAGAGCGATATTAACAAAAAAAGAGGAACTTATATAGATGCGGAAAGACTTTCTCAAAAGCTGGGATGCCCTGTTATTGAGACCATATCCACCAAGTCAAGCGGGGTTAAAACCATACTTGAAGCAGCCGTAAAAAGAAGCGGAGTAAAGCAGATAGCTGCATATAAAGGTGAAGATATAGACCTGACAAACAAACAGGCTGTTATGGAAGAGGACAGAAAGCGCTTTGAATTTGTTAATCAGATTGTAAAAGAAGTAGAAAAAAGAACGGTTTTAACCAAGGAGAAAAACTCAGGGGATAAAATTGATGCCGTGCTTACAAATAAATGGCTTGGGATTCCGATTTTTGCAGTGGTAATGTGGCTGGTATTCCAGATTTCCCAGGTTTGGGTGGGCACACCTGTTGCCGACTGGCTTGTGGGATGGCTTGAGGTCTTCCAGTCCTTTGTCGGAGAGCTTTTGGGCGATGCAAACCCCTTGCTTTCGGCAATTTTAGTTGACGGTGTAATAGGCGGAGTGGTGGCTGTTGTTGGCTTCTTACCCCTTGTAATGGTAATGTACTTCTTAATTGCCCTTTTGGAAGACTGCGGATATATGTCCCGTGTGGCGGTAGTTTTAGATCCTATATTCAAAAGAGTTGGTCTTTCGGGTAAATCCGTTATTCCCTTTGTTATCACAATAGGCTGTGCTGTTCCCGGTATCATGGCGAGCCGTACCATAAGAAACGAGCGTGAAAGAAGGGCAACTGCAATGCTTTCTCCCTTTATGCCCTGCGGTGCTAAAATCCCCGTAATTGCCCTTTTTGCAGGTGCATTTTTCGAGGATTCAGGTTGGGTAAGTACTCTTATGTATCTTATGGGCATTGTGCTCATTTTCTTAGGAGCTCTTTTAATTAACAAAATCACGGGCTATAAGGCAAGAAAATCCTTATTTATCATTGAATTGCCCGAATATAAAGCTCCTTCCTTATGGGGAGCATTTAAGTCTATGTGCAGCCGAGGCTGGTCCTACATAGTAAAAGCAGCTACCATCATTCTTCTTTGTAATATGGCAGTTCAGATTATGCAGTCCTTTACCTGGAGCTTAAAGGCGGCAGAAACTGCAGAGTCATCAATTCTTGCATCAATAGCAGTACCATTTGCCTACATATTTGTTCCTATTGTGGGCGTACTTTCCTGGCAGCTGGCAGCAGCTACGGTTGCAGGTTTTATAGCTAAAGAAAATGTTGTGGCAGCAATTGCTGTATGCTATGGTCTTACAGATGTAATAGGCCAATTGCCTGCAGCAGTTCCTGAGCTTACTAAAATTGCGGCTTTAAGCTATCTTATGTTCAATCTTTTTTCTCCTCCTTGCTTTGCGGCAATCGGCGCCATGAATTCCGAAATGAAGAGTGCCAAATGGCTCTGGGGAGGTATCGGTCTTCAGCTTGGAGTAGGCTATACTTTATCATATCTGGTTTATACAATAGGTACACTCATTACAGAGCCTTCAGCTCTTAAGGCAGGAGCAGCTGTCTTAGGACTTTTAATTGTTCTTGCTATAGTTAGCTTTGTTATGTATCTTATTTCAAATACCAATAAAAAGCTTAAGGAAGAATATGAATTGAAAACAAAGGTTAAAAAGGATATGGGTGCTAAAGTCTGATGAAAGATTTGATTTTAATATTACTTCTCCTTTTAATTGCAGGGGGAGCAGGATACTATATTTACAGGGCTAAAAAACATGGTGAAAAATGTATAGGTTGTCCTTACTCCAGAGAATGTAAAATGAAAAAATGCCAAAAAAAATAAGACCTTAAGGTCTTATTTTTTTTGTATCCTGAGGTTTTTTATTAAACTTTCTTCTGAAATTTTTGTTATGTGGCTTAAATGGGATGGGGGCAGAATTTTTTTCTCCCTCGGGAGAAGTTTCCTTAACCTTAGGAGCAGTCTTTTCCTGAGGCTTTGCTTCATCTGCTTTTTTATTATGATTAGCTGAGTAATTTTTATTTCTGTGATGATAGTTTCCCTTTCCGCCTCTCTGAGAACCATGACGGCTGTGAGATCGTGAACTATCGTCTCCCTGATGAGAAGAATGCTCGTGGGACCTTACCTTGTCCTTCTTTATGGGTACATCAACCTCGGGAAGAGGGGGTATGGGGTCAAAAACTGTGGGAATGAGGAAAATTTCATCGCCGTCAATAATTTCGCACTCTTCAAAGGTTTTGGAAAGGTCTTCGATGGCTTTGCCATTATGCATAACCTGAAAGGTTTTGGGGTCGCTTGAATCTACAATAAACTGAAAACCGATAAGCTTTTCAAGCATTACTCCAACGGGAATATCACTTGTAAGACGATATTTTAATTTTCTGGTATCGTCCTTTCCGTATATAAATGTGATTGTAAGCTTTTGCATAATAAAATTCCTTTCAAAATAAGCACGGAGTGCTTTTCTTTGCTATTTTAAGAGTAAAGGGAGTATTCAATTGGCTTAATGTATCAAAGGCTGAGTTAAAAGCCAGCTCTTCAGTATTGTTGTGCTCGCTTAGGTGGGCAAGAAGAAAACCTGAAGTTCCTTTAAGTAAAAGCTCTCTGCACACTTTAGCACAATCGGAATTCGAAAGATGCCCCTTTTTACTTTTTATCCTTCTTTTCAGAAATTCGGGATAATGCCCTAAAGCAAGCATTTTTTCATCATGGTTAGATTCAATTATGACCTTACTTGACCCAGAAAGGAAAGAAAGCATGAAATCAGAAACTTCACCACTGTCTGTCAGGATTGAAACCTTATCGGAAGAATCCTTGAAAGTAAACCCTAAAGAAGAGGGAGTATCATGGGATGTATCAAAGGGAGTAACCCAAACATCATTTATGTGAAAAGATTTTCCCGGTTTTATGGGGACAAACTGTTCTCTTGGCAAAAGGGGACAATCCCTTATGGTTTCTTCAGTCGCATAAAAGGGTATATCGAATTTTTTTGCCAGCAGATGAGCACCTTTGATGTGGTCGGAGTGGGGATGGGTTATTAAAAGGGCATCGGGAGCTTTAAGACCAAGCTCATTTATTCCATAAAGAGTACTTTTAAGACTTATTCCGCAATCTGACATTATAAATGTATTGCCTGATAAAATCACAGCGGAATTTCCGCTGCTGCCACTGGCAATGGTCCCTATCTTAAAGCTCATTCTTTTACACGCTTTATGTCAGCACCCAGTGAACGGAGCTTACCTTCAAAGTTTTCATAGCCTCTGTCTATAAAAGAGAGGTTTGTAACTTCTGTTACACCTTCAGCCATAAGTCCGGCAATTACAACAGCTGCACCGCCTCGTAAATCAGTAGCTTTAACGGGCGCACCGTAAAGAGAGGGAACAGACTCAATGGTAGCCATTTTTCCTGAAGCGTTGATTTTAGCGCCCATTCTTATAAGCTCGTCTGTATATTGGAAGCGGTTGTCCCAGACACCTTCAACCATAACACTTACACCCTGAGCAACGGTTAAAAGTGCAACCATCTGAGGCTGGAGGTCTGTAGGGAAACCGGGATAGGGCATGGTTAAAACATTAGTGCATTTAAGAGAACGGGTTCCCTTGACTCTTATGGAATCGTCGTATTCTGTAACGGTTGCACCGACCTCTATAAGCTTGGCAGAAAGAGATTCCATGTGCTTCGGAATAACATTTTTTATAAGCACATCGCCGCCTGTTGCAGCAGCTGCAATCATAAAGGTTCCTGCTTCAATCTGGTCGGGAATTATCTGATATGTACCTCCGTTCATGAAATTGACACCTTTGATTTTAACTCTGTTGGTTCCTGCGCCTCTTATATTTGCACCCATGGCATTTAAAAAGTTTGCCATATCAACAATATGAGGCTCTCTTGCGGCATTTTCTATAACGGTAACACCCTCTGCCTTGCAGGCAGCAAGCATTATATTTATAGTGGCACCCACACTTACTTTATCAAGATAAATATTGGCTCCCGTAAGAGCTTTAGCCTCGGCTTTAATGACACCTCTGGAATCGTCAATATCCGCACCTAATGCAGTAAAGCCCTTTATATGCTGGTCAATGGGACGGGTTCCGAAATTGCAACCGCCGGGCATGGCAATTTCAGCCTTTTTAAAACGGCTTAAAAGTGCGCCGATTAAATAGTATGAACCTCTTATGCGTCTTACAAGCTCATAGTCGGGAACGGCATAGGAAATGTTTTCAGCATCAACAGTGATTGTATGCTCGTCAGGTCTTTCGATAACTGCACCGAAGCATTCAATCATTTCTAAAATTACTGAAACGTCGCTGATGGACGGGATATTTTCTATACGGCATTTTCCATTCACAAGTAAAGTGCCTGCTAAAATGGCAAGAACGGAATTTTTTGCACCGCTTATATTAACTGAACCGGAAAGAGGAGTTCCGCCTTTTATAATAAGTTTTTCCATTTTTTAATCCCCTGTCAAATAGTTTTTTTCTAAAAACTTTTTCAAGTTGGTTATATTTATTTAATTATACTACCAAATAGAGAAAAAAGCAATGGTTTTCTGAATAACTTTCAGATAAAGAGAATTATGGTCATGGCAATGGTAAGTAAAAATACAAAGGAGAAGTTAAACAGAGAAAAAAGTCCTATATATTTCCAGGATTTGCCGGGGTTATATTTAAGATATTCCCTGAAAGTAATTAAACTTGCCAATGATGCAATTAAAGTACCTGCACCGCCTATATTTACTCCTAAAAGAAGCTCTTTATAGTTTTGTGTAAACTGAGAAAGTAAAATGGCTGTGGGAACATTACTTATAAACTGGCAGGACAAAATTGAAAAAACCAGAGTGTTTTTGGATAAAAGAGAAGAAAAGAAATCCCTGACGAAGGGAATTCTCGCCATGTTACCGGAAAAAATAAAGAAAAAGAAAAAAGTAAATAAAAGGGGATAGTCCACTTTTTTCAGGGCGTCTCTATCCAGAAACAAAAGGGAAATCAAAATTATCAAAAGTCCCAAAATGTAAGGAATACCCTTAAAGACAATTAAAATCGAAAGGGCGAAAAGCAAAAGATAGATAATAGTTTTCTTTTTATCGGCAGGAATTTCCTCGTGGGCTATAAAAAGGGGTTCTTTTTTTACAAAAAGGCAGCACACCGTAATTAAAATTACCGAAATAATAAAAGGTGGCAGCATAATTTTCATAAATTCCAAAGTGGGGATTTCAAATCTGGAATAAAGATATAAATTTTGAGGGTTTCCGAAGGGAGTAATCATTCCGCCTAAGTTGGCAGCGATATTCTGCATAATAAAGGTAAAAGCCATGAGCTTTTCTTTTTTTGTACTGGTAAGAATTAAATATCCCAAAGGAAGAAAGGTTATAAGAGCCATGTCGTTTGCAATAAACATAGAGCCTATAAAAGTTATGTAAACCAAAGCCAGAATGGCTAATTTGGTATTTTTGAAGGATTTTACTATTCTTTTTGCCAGTATATAGAAAAAGTTTATGTTTTTAAGAGCACATACCACAGCCAAAACCGAAAAAAGGCAGGCTAAAGTCTTAAAGTCAAAATAGCTTAAATACTCCTTGTCGGGCGGTATAATGAGAGTGGTTAATGCAGCTAAAATAAAAGCAATAAACATTACTGCATTTTTAAGTATAAATTTTTTTATCACGAAAATCAGCTCCGTCATTAAATATCTATGTTAATTCTGTTAAAAGCATTGGCTTCGGATTTTTCCTTGATTATTTCACGCATGGCAGAAAGAGAGCTTTGAACTTCGTCAAAAAACTCCGTCGCACTTATTCTTGAAGCCCCGTGTCCGAAGATTATAACCTGCTCTAAAAAGTCTCCCGTAGCAACCACAACCCTGTAATTTTTAATAAGCTCTTTTGATGTTTTTTCAATATAGGAATCAGCGGTTTCCGCAGTTTTGGTATAGACCACTTTAATTCCGTTCACATCCTCAATATCTCTGTTCGGGCGTCTGACCTTATAGGCATCGAAAACCAGAATTATATTATAGTCCTTAAGGGCGTTGTAGGAGCACACCTTGTCTATTAGCAAATCTCTGGCGGCATCTATATTTTTCTCGGCCAGACTTTTAGTTTCAGGCCAGGAAAAAATGATGTTATAGCCGTCGATTAAAAGATAGATAGGCAGCATCTTATAGGGTTTTGCTGGCTTCTCCTTTTTAGAGAAATTCGTGGATGTATCCCTTCGGTCATCAGGTTTTCGCTCTTTGATTTTGCCGTAGGTGCGCTCAAATATTTCCATAAGCTCATCTTCAGAATAGTTTTTCTTTTTGGGAGGCTCTGTAAGTAAAGGAATCTCCTTTTCCTGACTTTCGGGCATGGGGAGATGCATATAATTTGTAACCTCGTTCCATTTAACCAAAAATCCGCTGCCGCCCGCACAGAAAACAGAGTCGGGGGAGTTTCGTAAATCTCCTTCAGGGTCATAGCCGCTTTTTTCAATAACCTCTTCGGAATTTACACACTTATCGTAGCCTGAAAAAGAAAAGGAAATATTACCTTCACCGTGAGTATAGGAATTTATTTCATCAGGATATTCAGAGATTAAAGAAACGGGAGCCCGTCCCTTTACTATTGAAATTTCCGCATCTGTTACGGGAGAGGAAAATGAAGCTCCCATTCTGTCCAGATCCGAAAGGGCACGGCCTAAATTTTTAGTAGGTAATCTTAAAGAAAAATCATAGTAAGGCTCCAAAAGCTGACTTTCTCCCTGCATAAGTCCCTGACGTACTGCACGGTAGGTTGCCTGACGGAAGTCCCCGCCTTCCGTATGCTTGAGATGAGCTTTTCCGTTTATCAATGTGATTTTTACATCAGTTAAGGGAGCACCTGTTAAAACTCCTCTGTGAGTTTTTTCTGAAAGATGTGTAAGTATAAGCCTTTGCCAGTTTTTAGAAAGTAAATCCTCGGAAATGTCCGTGGCAAACAAAAGACCTGAACCACGGGGCGCTTCCTCCAATAAAAGGTGTACTTCGGCATAATGGCGAAGTGGCTCAAAATGCCCGAAACCGTAGGATTTTCCTTTTATGGTTTCCTTGTATAAAATCTTTCTGCTTTCAAAGTCCACATCCAGAGAAAATCTTTCGGATAAAATCCTTTTTAAGACTTCAAGCTGTATTTTGCCCATGACACTGACATCTATTTTTCCCGTATCCTCCGAAAAAGAAACTGACAATTTTGTTTCCTCTGCTTCTACTTTGCGAAAAGCGGAAAGAGCATATGAAAGGTCCGTTCCCTCTTTTAGGGCAACGGTATAAGTGAAAACACTTTCAGTCAAAAGGGAAGGAGGATTTTTTTCAAAACCTATCCCTGTTCCTGCATCCACGGAAGAAAGCCCGGTAAGAGCCACTACCTGACCGGGGAGAGCTTCATTCAAAGAGGTATAGCTTTTTCCGTGATAAAGCCTTATTTCATTTATTTTTTCTTCGCCGTCTTTTCCGGGAAGGGTATTTTTAACCTGGAGGCTTCCGCCGGTTATCTTTACATGAGTAAGTCTTTGTCCCTTGTCATCTTCCGAAATTTTAAAAACCTTTCCGCCTAAATCCTTTGGATATAAAGTTTCCTTTGTTAAAGTGAAAAGTGAGGTTAAAAATTCATTCACACCATCACCTTTTAATGCCGAACCAAAAAAGCAGGGAAAGATTTTTCGTCCCTTTATGGCATCTTTTAAGGAATTTGTTTTAATTTCTCCTGACCTCAAATATTCATCTAAAAGCTCTTCGGAATTTGTTGCCGCATTTTCAAAAAAAGCATCGTCAATACATGAAAAATCCTGACACAGGGGAGAGAGCTTACTTTTTATTTCAGTTAAAAGAGAATCTTTACCCTCATTAAAAAGGTCGGTTTTATTTATAAATAAAAAGGTGGGAATTTTATAGTGAGATAATAAATTCCACAAAGTTAAAGTATGGCTCTGAACTCCGGAAGGAGCGCTTATGAGCAAAACGGCATAATCAAGTACCGAAAGCACTCTCTCTGCTTCGGCTGAAAAATCAACGTGTCCCGGGGTATCTAAAAGTGTGATTTCCGCAGTTTCATTTTTAATGATTGCCTGCTTTGAAAAAATTGTTATTCCACGGTCCTTTTCTATTTCGTTGGTATCCAGATATGCATTTTTGTGATCAACTCTGCCTTGTGTCCGTATAGCTCCTGAATTATAGAGCAGGGCCTCGGACAAGGTGGTTTTACCTGAGTCAACGTGAGCTAAAATTCCCAAAACTAATCTTTTCATAATTTAAGTGTAATTTCTCCTGAATCAAGGATTTCAAATCCGTCTTTTTTCTCTATTAAAAGGGCGCCTGAATCAAGGATTTCTCTGGCAACACCTTTATATTCATTGTTATTTTTTATATAGGTGATTTCACGTCCTAAAACAATGCTGTTTTCTCTGTAGGTGGACATAAAGGATAAATCTTCGGGATTTTCCCAAAAGGCCAAAAGTCTCTTGACCAAATCTGCGGCAAGAACATGAAAAGCTATATCCGTATCAAGGGAGGTGGCTATACCTTTAAGTTCATCGGGAAAAACTCCGGTGGTTAAATTTATACCTATACCGATAAGTATGTAGGGTAAATCACCTTTTACCGATTCGGTTAAAATTCCTGAAACCTTTTTATCCCCGAAATATAAATCATTAACCCACTTTATAGAACATTTTTTACCGGTGAGATTTAATAAGGAGTCAAAAACAGCCACGGAAGAAGCGGTTGTTATATAAATATGATTTTCAGCCCTACCTGAAAATGGAAGTGCCAAGGTAAAGTAAAGTCCCTTGTCCTTTGGGGAGTAAAAGCTTTTTCCCTGTCTGCCCCGACCTTCCGACTGCTCAGATGCAATCACCAAAAAGGGGAGAGAGCTTCCGCCTTTTACCACTTTTTTAGCAAAGGTATTGGTGGAATCTATGGCCTTGAAAAAATAAATATCCTTAATTTCAGGAAGAAGAGCTTCTAATTTTATTACATCAATCATTTTCTTTCCTCCTTTTAAGAGAAATAAAGATAGCAAAAAGCGAAAATAAGATAATGGGTAAATCACCCCAAAGGGTATAAGGGGTAGTTAAGTCATTAAGGATAACATCTTTTGTTATAGAGCCTTCCATTCCAGAAGCAAGTGATGATACGACATTTCCTTTTGTATCTATAATGGCAGAAATTCCCGTTGAAGCGCTTCTTGCCACATACTTTCTGTTTTCAATTGCACGAAATACACTGTGGCATAAGTGAAGATAGGCGCTTCTGCCCTTTGAAAACCACGAGTCATTGGTAGAGATGCAAAGAATATCAGCTCCCTTTTTGGAGGTTTCTCTGGAAAATTCGGGAAACATTGAATCAAAGCATATTATAGCACCAAAGGAAAGACCATCCTTTTTAAGAGGGTCAGACGAATTACCCATTGAAAAAGAAGCTTCTTTCAAATCCTCTGAAAACCAATCAAGGAAAGGGTAATACTCGCCGTAAGGAACTAAATGTCTCTTGTGAAAGACCTGGTCGTCTTCGGGGATGAGATATAAAGAGGTGTATTTTTCTGTCTCGTCTTCATACAAGGCTCCCAGCAGGGCAACCACGCCGTTTTCTTTGGCGGTATTATTGAGCTTTTCTAAAAAAGGACTTTTATTAAGATATAAGGGGATGGAACTTTCGGCAAAAACCACAAGGTCAGCACCCTTTAATTCCTCCATGGATTCTTCGATTATCTTGTTTGGAGGAGCTACCCATTTTTCAAATGTTCCGTATCCGTTCTGAACACATTTCACGGTGATTTTATCACCCTTTTCGGGAGCGAAATATAAAAATGAGCAAAGAACAGTGTTAACTACGAGCAACACAAAAGGTGAAATCATATATTTAATGTTTTTCTCATATAAGGACATAGCCAAAGAAGAAGAAAAATATATTAGTATAAAGGAAATAAACAGCATGCCGAAAATTGATGCGGTCTGCAAAATAAAAGGAAAGGAAGCCAAAGGAAGGGAAATCCTTCCCCAGGGATAGCCCAGTGGTGTATAGGGAAGAGATATTATATATTCATATAAAACCCACAAGCAGGAAAAAACCAAAGGTGTGAATTTTTTATTTATCCTTTGCATTAAAAGAGAATAGACCTTTGCAAATAAGGAAGAAAAAAGTCCCTGAGCCAAAATAACTATAGAGTATGCAAAAAAAGGGAACAGCTTTCTGAAAAGAGAGCTTTCAGAAAGATGAGAAAGGTCAAGACTTGACAGGAACAAAGAATTCATAAGATAAAAAAAGAAACCAAATAAAAAGCCTTTGGCAATACTCCGTTTTCCGTTGTTAAGGGAAAGGAAAAATAAAGAAGGAGTAACAAAAAGTAAAGGCCACGTGTTTTCGGTTATAAAAGAAAGCCCCGATAAAAAAGCGGAAGCCAGGCATAAAATAATGTCCATTTTAATTCATTCCTTGTTTTTGATAATATATAAATTTTATCATATTTTCTTTATTAAGGCAACAAAAAAATCTTGATAAGAAAGGTTTTTTGTATTATAATTAAGTATAAAGCTTAAAAAGATTGGTGTGGTAGAAATAGATAGGATTGTTATATATATTTGTAAAGTGATTTCCGTCATATGCTCCCTATTGGGAGGAGGCAGTGCCCTGCCTGGGAAAATTGCCTTAAAAATCCGCCCTTCGATACTTAAAAAGGCGGCAGAGGGATATAAAGTTATTATGGTTACAGGTACTAACGGAAAGACTACTACCAGCGCCCTTATAACGGGAGTTTTGCGTCACGCAGGCTATAAGGTGGCAAGTAACAGTCAGGGTGCCAATATGATTGACGGAATAGTTACCTGCTTTATAAAAAACTATAAAAAGGGTGAAATTGCCGTAATTGAGTGTGATGAAGCATATACCAAGGTTGTAAACCGTTATATAAAGCCTGAATTTATGGTTATAACAAATGTATTTAAGGACCAGATGGACCGTTTCGGAGAGGTATCCTACACCTTTGGAAAAATAAAGGATGCCATTGGTTTGTCTCCCGAAACAACACTTATAATGAACGGGGATTTACCTCTTTTCAGAAAAATTGAATACCCGAATCCCGTCTGCTATTTCGGATTTAATGAAGGAAAAGCGGATACGGGAATGAATACCGAGGCAGCTTTCTGCGACGAATGCGGCGGGAAATATAAGTATAACTATATTACAGCCAAAAATCTGGGGGACTATTACTGTCCTTCCTGCGGCGCTAAAAGACCGACCTGTAAGTTTACGGTGGATTCTGTTAAAAATGCAACTTCAGACAGCTCGGAGGTTATAATAAACGGAATTGGCATAAAGCTTTCAGTGGCAGGCATTTACAATATATACAATGCTTTGGCGGCCTTTTCGGTGGCATCTTTAATGGGAATTGATTTACTTACAATCAGGCAGGGTATAGAAAAACAGCAAAGCTGCTTTGGTCGAGATGAGGTTGTAAGGGTAGGTGGTACTGACCTTCAGATTTCTCTGGTAAAAAATCCTACGGGCTGCGACCTTTGTATAGATACGGTTTCGCTTTACAAGGATAAATGCAATCTTTTGATTATCTTAAATGACAACTGGGGAGACGGAAAAGATGTTTCCTGGGTCTGGGAAGCAAATTTTGAAAAGCTTTTAACTATGGATTTTGATAAAATAATAGTTGGCGGAACAAGATATATGGATATGGCTTTAAGGCTTAAATATGCTTCGTTCCCCAAGGAAAAAATGGTGCTTTGTGAAAGTGAAGAAGAAATAATAAAAGCCGTAAAGGAATCGGGCTTCAAGGTTTTCGCCCTTTGTACCTATACGGGAATGACCTCTTTGAGAAAGGCTTTGCACGGAAGAGGATTTATAAAAGAATTGTGGAAATAAGAGGGGTTTTATGGAACTTGAAATAGTATATCTTTATCATGACCTTTTAAATAGCTACGGTGATGAGGGAAACATAAAAATACTTAAAAAAAGAGCTGAAAGCCGTGGGATTTTAGTTAAAATTCAAAAAGTATCGGTGGGCGACAGTATAAAAAGTGCCGACATACTCTTTATAGGCGGCGGTCAGGATAAAGAGCAGAAAATTGCTTGTGAAGATCTTAAAAAAACTAAAAAAGAGTTTATAAAGGAGTATATGAAAGACGGAGGATGCGGACTTTTTGTTTGCAGCGGCTACCAGATAATGGGGGATTATTACTTTGATGAATCGGAAAACAAAATAAAAGGAGCATCAATTCTTCCTTTGCACACTGAATACACAAAAGAAAGAGTAACGGGAAACATCTTTGTCAGAAACTCTCTTGAAACCTTGGTGGGATTTGAAAATCACTCCGGTAAAACCTATCTTGACGGAGGAGAAGCTTTGGGAGAAGTGATTTTAGGCTTCGGCAACAACGGAAGTGATAAAACCGAAGGATGTGTATATAAAAATTTCTACGGAACATATATGCATGGACCGCTTTTATCCAAAAATCCTGCACTTTCCGATAATCTTATAAGAAGTGCCATGATAAGAAAATACGGCTCTTTTGTGCTGGAACCGCTGGATGACTCCTTTGAACTTCTGGCTAAGAAAAAGATGACAGAAAAATTTCTCAAGTGATTAAAGACAAAAAACGTCTCAGTATAATCTTTAATGATGCAAACACGGGCACGCCAAAAATCATACCTGTTATACCAAAAAAGGACGAGCCTAAATAAATAGCTATAAAGGCAGAAGCAGGAGATATATCCACGCTTTCGCCTTTTATTTTTGGCGAAATCACGGTGTTTTCCAAAATCTGGGAGAGTAGTATTCCGAAAAAAGCCAAAAGAGCAGCCAAAGGAGAGGTTAAATAAGCAGCTGCAACAATTGGAATTCCGCCCAGAAAAGGACCTACTGTAGGAATCAGACAGAAAATTCCGTAAATAAGTGAGAGTACAACTGCGGATTCTACCTTTAATATTAAAAGCAGAACCATGGTAATTCCTGAAAGGAATAAAGATACCGTAATCTGCCCTATAAAAAAGCTTTTGAAGGTCTGGTCAAGTTCTCTTATCAAAGGAATGAGTCTTTCCTTAAGAGAAGTAGGTATCAGGGAAGTAAAAGCTTCTTTTAAGGAATCTATATCCTTTAAGAAAAAGCAGGAGAGGACAACGGAAAATCCGGCAGAAATCAAAAATGAGAAAGTTCCTGATAAAAAAGATGCAATATCGCCTGCTTTTTCGGAAAGATAGGAATATATATTTTTTTTAGAAAAACTTGGAAACTTTTCAAGTATTCCGGAGGTTTCGGAGGGAAGCTTTTTTAAGATGTTTTCTATGCCCGATAAGGTGGAGGGCAGAATAAAGTATATTAAAAGAGCCAATGCCCCTATGATTATTGCATAGAATAAAATGGCAGATAAAAGCTCAGGAATTCTTTTGGAAAGAGCTTTTACAAAAGGATGAGCTATATAAGTTAAAATCAGTGCTGCCAAAATGGGCATAAAAACTGTTTTTAATTTCTCTCCATAGAAAAAAATCAAAGCACCTATTCCTAAAACAAAAGGCAAAATAAAAGATTTTTTCATAAAATATCCCCTTTATGTAGTGGGCGAAAGCCCACATTAAAACATATCTGCAAAAGATTCCATTGCCGTGCCTATTGCTTTAGCAACGTTTTTGCTTTTTTTTCTGATACATCTTTTCTTTTTGCCGGAAATGGGATCAAATATGGCAAATGCAACCATTCCTAAAACAGCACCTGCCGCCATTCCGGCTGAAAATTTAACCGAATTCATCATAGTATCTCCTTGTGGCTTATGGCTTTCAGACCTTTTAATCTTGGAGTAACAGATGGATTTTCAGCCTTTAGTATTCCGTTTTCTTCATTTAGTGAAGTAAGGCGTAAAATTTTTCTTCCGTTGATAATGTCATCTGCTATGCTTCCGCCGATTAAAAGCTCTGTTAAAGAGCCCATTTCCATGTCGAAATATCCGTCTTTAACGGTTCCGATATTAACACTCTTGTTATCAGATACGGTTTTCTTACCTATCATTTCTTTGAAACTTAAAACTTCAGCTTTGGGATTTTTAATAAATTTGGAGCCGGGACCCACAACGGACACTTCGCGGGTACCAAAATAAATTATATCCTTTGGAGAATAAAGTCGGTTCTGGTAAATAAGACTTCTGTTCTTTGCCACAATTCCGAAAATTTCGGTGGAATTTTCTTTAATAAAAACATCCGAAACGACTCCGAGTTTTCTCCCTGAAGGGTACTGAATAACAGGTGTATTTAGAAGCGAATAATAATTCAACTTAACGGCACCGTCCTTTTTTTATTGCTCGAGCCGAGCATTCTTATTATGGACGGATTTTTTATGGGGTATACTTGTAAAAGAGAGGATAACTTTTTAAAATATGTTGAGGATGTAAAAAAATTACATCCTCAAAAATTATAATTCCATCTGCTTTCCCAAAAAGCCTGCGGCAGATTCTGCCAATTTTTCATCAACTTCCTTGACTTCCTTCTGACCATCATCAATTAAGATGACAGAGCCGATGGGATCTCCCTCTGAAATAATGGGCATAACTACACCTGCGGAATATTTATCTATTCCGTCTGCGATTTCGCATCGTTTAATCTGACCGGGCTTTAAAACAAAACTGGTACGCTCTGTTATAAGCTGCTCAAGCTCACGGCTTAATTTTTTGTCTGCAAGCTCCTTTTTGGGTACGCCGTAAACAGCGATTATATTGTCCTTGTCGGTTATACAAACGCTTCTGCCTGCCGTTTTACCTAAAGTTTCTGCATAGTCTGAGGCGAAGGCTCCAAGCTCTCCTATGGGGGAATATTTTTTGAATATAACTTCTCCCTGGGAATTGGTATAAATTTCAAGTGGGTCGCCTTCACGGATTTTTAAAGTGCGGCGTATTTCCTTGGGTATAACAACCCTTCCCAAATCATCTATTCTTCTTACGATTCCGGTTGCTTTCATATATAAAAACTCCTTTTTTGCTTGATTTTACATTTCTATTATCTGCGTTCAAGGAATTTTTATGTAAGGAAAAAGGTGGTATTTTGTTATGTTATTTTTATATTTACTTTTTTTACAAGATATGTTATAATTGGTGTGTCATTATGTTATATCAAAAGAGAAAGAGGTATAAGTATGTTAACGGAAACTAAGAAACTAAAGTCAGATACAAAATTTAAAAAATATGCCTGGCTTGTTCTCCTAAGCTTTGGCTTTATGTACTTGTTTTTCTATAACGGAAGACAGAACATTAACCTTGTCATGACGCAAATGGCTGACGATCTGGGCTCGTCCTCAGCAGCCCTCGGTGCAGTTTCATCGGCACTGTTCTGGTGCTATGCTTTCGGTCAGCTTATAAACGGAAGGCTCGGAGCATTTTTTGGTTATAAACGTTTTATGATTGTGGGAGTTTTAGCAAGTGCTTTAATTAACGTTGCAATCTCCTTCCAGCACAGCATCCCTGTTATTACGGTGCTTTGAGGACTTAATGGGTTTTTCCAGTCCATGGTGTGGTCCAATGGTCTTGGAGTTGTGAACAAATGGTGGCCAAAGGAAAAACGAGGCTTTGCTACCGGGCTGACAACCTTCTTCTCGGGTATGGCACAGGTTACTACTTACCTTTGCATTCTGCTTTGTCTGCATCTGAATCCCGAATGGTCATGGCGTGCTGCTTTCCGCTACCCGATGATTCCTTTGATTCTTTCACTTATTGCATTTATCCTTTTCTTTAAAAACTCGCCGAGTGATGCAGGTTTACCTGAGACTAAAGAGGACAATGCTGATAATGGTTTAGAGGAGCTTATAAATAATAAGGGCTATTTCTACCCCTACAAACTTCTCTTTTCCGAACCTAAGGTAATTATGTTTTGCCTCATTTCAGCCATTGCAGGTATAGGCAGATACGGACTTTTAACCTGGGTTCCTACATACTTTGTTGAAGAGCTCGGACTCACAATTAAAGACGGTATTTTCAGTTCAATTCTACTGCCTTTCGGACAAGCTTGTGCTATGTTTATTTTCCCCATAATAACGGACAAAATTCTTAAGGGTAAGCGTGAAACCATGCTCATAGTGGCTTCTATGGTTACTTTTTGCGGAATGCTTGTTTTTCCGTTCATCAGAAATCAGCTGGGTGCATCAGTTATGCTTTTTGTTCTTGGTGTTTTTGCTATGGTTACGGGTGTTATATGGACTATTGCGGGAGATATTGGAGGGAAAGCTCTTTCTTCCACCGTTGTCGGAGTGTTTGACTGGGCGGTTTACATGGGTGCTGCAGTTCAGGCATTGATTTTTGGCTTTGTGAAGGATAACTTCGGTTGGTCTTCTATATTTACAATCATAGGTATCTTGTATTTAATACTTTTGATATTGACACTTATAGCCCGAAAAATGAAAACTAAAAATATATAATGAAAAGCGGAGTGAAATTCACTCCGCTTTGTTTTTGTTTATTTAAGTAGCTTTACGGAAGATAACATTAAGGTTAAAAATTCATCTTCACTTCTCCTGTAAGAAATGGAATTGATTTTCTTTTCGGGATGGGGATTTTCAATGGGGAAGTCAAAGGTGGAAATTGTTTCTCCCAAAGAATTTTTACCCAAAACCACAGGGTCTGTTGCAAAGGTTCCTATATAACCCATGTGATGATACAAATGCTCACGTCTTGGCGCACCGTATAAGGTTTTATAGGATAATATGTTTTTGCCGTATTCAATGGGAAGTTCAAGCTTTGTGCCGTCTTCGTAATTTATGATATATTCACCTACCTTATAGCCTCTCTGCCAAGCCATTCTCATACGGGAATGGATGGTTGCATGGTTAAATACAATTTTCTTTGCAAAAGCATCAATTTTAATTTCTGCATCATCCATGGCAACGGGAGAAGAAAACTCTTCAAGGTCAGAGGGGATAGGCTTATTGGTCTTTTCGGGGAAGTAAGTTTCTTCGGAAGATACGGCTTTTGCACCTCTTAACTTGTCCCTCATAGGCTTTTGTATATATTTAGCTATAATTTCGTTATAGGTGTATCTGTTGTGTTCATCAAAATCTTCGGTATTAGAGAGCATATGTGAAAGATAAATGGCGTCATATAGCCTACCGTGAAGAGAATATCCGTCTTCGTTTGAGGCAAACCAGGTGGAAACCTGACCGCCCACCATATCCTCTTTCGCCATTCTTTCTTTAAAGTTTCTGTAATGGGAGGAATATAAATTACCAACCAAAACATTAAAGCCTTTGCCTAAAACCTCGTCCTCATTTTCGCTATTGTGATAGAAATACCATCTGAAATCCAAAAAGAGAATGTCTTTAGGTATTTTATTTATGGCTTCGTGAGTGAAGTCCTGAGCGATTTTCACAGGATGGAACATATCAGACCACATCATTACTTTAAGCCCTCGTTTTGTGATGTAGTCATAAAGTCTGTTTATGTGCATGGCAAGAAGGTCGGATAAATCCTTGCCCTTGCACTTTTCGCAAAGACCCATCTGGTAAACCTCGTCGTGGCCGATGTGTACATATTCCCTCGGGGATACCAAATCCAATATTTCATCAATCAAATCAAAAATTATTTCATAGCTTTTTTCGTTTGAAGGACAATAGCTGTGAGGATACAAGGGTGTTTCTTCCGTCGGGTCAACTTCCGCAATTTCAGGATGAGCGTAGGTTATATACTGAACGTGAGAAAGACTCTGTATTTCGGGAACGAAGTTAAAGCCCAGGTCCTTTATAAAAGAAACCAGATCTTTTACTTCTTCTTTTTCCAAAAGATGTCCGTCGGCTCCCATTTTAGCGTGGGGGAAAGGAGGCTGGAGTCCCTTTCGTGCATTTTCGCAGCCTGTTTCCCAGGCTTCGCTGATTTCAGGATGTGATGAAAAACGCATGCCGCCTGCAAATTCCATTATAATCATATTATATCTTAAGGGGAGAAGCATATAGCGGAAAAGTTTTTTTGCGAAGGTAAAGTTTTCCCTGCTGGGAAGTCCCATATGAAATCCTCTTATTTTCTGAGAGGGAGTGTCGTCAGAGTGGAATTTACGAATAGCATTTTCACATCCCAGGATTTTTATAATTAAATATGCACCGCTTAAAAGTGTGAGTCTGTCAGATGCAATAATTCTTATTTCTTTGTCATTGGCGTAAACCACACATCTTTCATTATCGTATTCGGGAGATGTATTTTTTTCGATTAAAAGATTAACACCGTCTTTATTATTTATCTGGTCTGAAATCTCATCGGTGAGGAAGTTTTTTGTGAAAAGCGAATCAGCATCATCATTCAAAGAGATGATTTCATTGATTTTAACAAATCCATCCTCGAAAACTAAATTTTTTGGATAAGGATAAACCAAAGGCTCATCTGGATTTACTATGCCCCAGAACTTAATATCACAAAGGGAAAGAGTCTTAAAGCCGGGGAATGAATTAGAGTTTGTCAAAGGATAAATTCTTAAAGTGATATGGTCGGTTTCTTCTGTTACGGGAACAATAATTTCATTGTCCAGAAGATGGTCTCTTGAAGCATTGTAAAGGGAATATGCGCCTACAACTTTATTATCTATTACAGCTTCAATTTTGCTGATGGTATCCTTTTCCGCCTGGATGGATATTGCACCTATAAAGCTTTTTTCTGAAAGTTCAAAGTTTACGTCCAGTACTGAATCGAAAATATAGTCCCATTTCCAGATATCTTTACCCTCCGATGTTTCTGATGGTGGGAAGGGAATTGCGGTTTGACCATGGGTATAAGTCATCGTTTTAATGTTTGTTATAAGTCCTGCTTTCATAATATAACCTCCTTAAAAGATTCCTATTATAATTATTGATAAAACGCCTAAAATGAGGCCTGCCACCTGTGCCTTTTTATATCTTTCCTTAAAAAACAAAATGGAGATTATACAGGTTAAAACCATGCTACCCATGTGGTAGATGGGAAACTGTATGGTGGCAGGCAACCGACCGGTTAAAACAGTATTTACAAAATTAACACAGGCAATTAAGATACCGCCCAGTAAAATGACCTTATAGTGCTTTTTAAGAGAGCTTTTTTCTGAGTTTTTCTTTTTGCAGGTTATGTAAAATAAATAAGAATAAATGGATGCAATAAAAAGGGTTACACTTAAAAAGCCCTTGGTCTCAAAGGTGTAAGGAGAGTACTGATGAGTTTTCTGTAGCACTGCAGAAACGCCTGATAAAACCATTGCGGAAAAGGAGATTAAAATCCATGATAATTGAATTTTCTCCGATTTTTTTGGATTTAATATTAAATAGAGAGCAAAAAGAAGTATTAAAACCCCGAAAATCTGATAAACCGAAATGGGTTCGTCCCAAATAAAATAGCCGAAAACGATGGGAACTAAAAAGCCTAAAGAATAAATAAAGCTTGTAAGAGCGGCAGAGCCTTTTTCCATGGCTTTGATTTCAAGAAGCTGTGAGGAAACCAAAGATGCTGAAAGAAAAGCAGCTATCAGAAAAGAAAATGGTGATATAAGAAAGCCTTCTTTCTTTTCTGTAAGAGATAAAATCCCCAAAATCAATGATGCAATAAGGAAAAGTAACGAGTTTATTTTCGCCGAAGTTTTTGCGGAGTTGGCACTCTGAGCAATCTCTTTACACAGAACAACCTTGCATACGTGAAATATAATTGACAAAACCAGCAATAAATATGACATTTCAACACTTCCTTAGTTGACATTTATGTTTTTTTAAGTATAATTGTTAACATAGGTATAACATATAAGGGATTTTAAATATATAATATACGTACAAAAAATATAACAAATCTATTATTTTTGGAGAAATATATGGAGAATACTAACGCTGTTTTTATAAGAAAAAGGTTAAAGGGTCAGGACACAAGTGCCCTTTGTGTGGATTATCAGGTGGGGAAAACCCAGACCTTTGCCCACTGGCACGATTCATGCGAAATTCTTTATGTCCGAAAAGGTGAAATACTGGAGTTTTCAAATAACACCTGGAGCAAAGCAGTTCCCGGGATGATGTATTTTGTTCCGCCGGGTAAAATTCATCGCTTTATAACAGAGGATGCAAATGCAGATAAAATAGTTGTGGGTTTTTCCCAGAGTGTTGTATCTACAGACGAAAAGCATAAGGGCGGTTTTTTCTTTCCCCTGGAAATTCAGGAAAATGACGTATATTGTCAGTTTGACATAAGGAAAAATGAAAGAATAAAAGCTCTTCTTTGGAGAATTGTGGAGGCGGAAAATATGAAAAGCCTTATGTCCACGCTGATTCAGAAAGCCTGTATTTTGGAAATCTATGCTTTTATATTGGGAGAATGGGAAAAAGAGGGGATTTTGAAAAACATGGGAAAAAATCCGGTAACGGAAAGAATTCTTTCTGCCTTCTACGAAAATCCTCTGGAAGCACCAAGCCCCTATGAAATGGCGAAAAAGCTTAATATAAGCTATAGTCATATGAATAGTCTCTTGAAAAAAGAGGTGGGCTCAAGCTATACGGAGCTTCTTAACGGCATAAAGCTTGAAATGGCAAAGAAGCTCATTTTATCCACGGAAATGAATATAACGGATATTGCCTATGCTTCGGGCTTTTGCGATACCAGTTATTTTATAAAAATGTTCAGAAAAAATACAGGTGTTTCACCTGCGAAATTCAGACAGAACATAAAAAACAACCCTTAGGCGGCACTCCTTAAGGGTTGTTTTTTTCAATTATTATAAAAAGGGGAGGACAGCCTTTACGGTTGTGAAACGACTGGAGCATAACGGTATATTTCATCTGGTCTAAATTTTCGAGATAGCTTAAAAGTGCATCCCTTTCGTCAAAACCCGTATCACCTCCATAATAGGAGCAAACAGAAATAAAGCCGTCATCCTCCAATATCTCCAGGGCTTCGGAAATTGCCTTTATGCTGGTTTCGGCGTGAGAATATATACTGTGATCCCCTCCGGGGAGAAAGCCTAAATTAAATATTACCGCTTTGGCTTTTTTTACATATTTTTTTATGTTTTCATGGCTGTCTAAAATCAAGGTGGCATTTTTTACATTATTTTCGTCAAGTAAAAGCTTTGTGGAGTCTAAGGCTTCCTTCTGAATGTCGAATGCAAAAACCTTGCCTGTAGCCTCCGTAAGATTAGCTAAAAGAAGAGTGTCTCTGCCTCGTCCCATGGTAGCATCAACTACCGTATCACCATTTTTTATGTGAGCCTTAAGATGCTCGTGGCAGAGCTTCAAGGCATTTTTGTCATAATAAGTCATACTATCACCCTCTTTTATAATAGCATAATTTCTTCCTGAAATCAATTAAGACTTGTAATAAAAAAATTTATATGCTATTATATTAAAAGGGAGTGAAAATAAGTGAAAATCATAAAACATTTTATTACAATAACCCGACACAGACACGAGGTTATTAAAAATTGTATAAAGGCAGGGATAGGTTTTCAGGGACTTTTTCATGACCTTTCCAAATACAGCCCGGCAGAATTTATTCCGTCGGCCAAGCTTTACCAGGGGGACAGAAGCCCGAATGAAAAGGCAAGGGAGCTTTACGGCTGTTCTTCTGCCTGGATGCATCACAAGGGAAGAAATAAACATCATTTTGAATATTGGACGGATATAAATGCTTTCTCAAAAAAGTATGAGAGTGTGCCGGTTCCTGATAAATATATAATTGAGATGGTGTGCGACAGAATTGCCGCATCCAAAATATATAAAGGAAAGGATTATACCGATTCCTCTGCTGTTGAATATTTGTTAAGAAGCCACGATAAATTAAATATGCATGAGGAGACCTACGAAAAATTGGTATATCTTCTTACTTTTCTTAAAGAAAACGGAGAAAAGAAGCTGTTTAATCTTCTTAAATCAAAAAAAATAGAAGTTCCCGAAAAAGAATTTAATAAATAATAAAAGGAGGCAAAGCCTCCTTTTATTATTAGTCTGTTTCTGTCTGGCAGACAGTTTCTTCTTCTGTTCGGCAGTTTTTTTCTGCCTGTCTCGGTGGGAAGAATTCATCCATGGGGAAGCAAAGCTCACGGAACATATCGCATGGACTTGTGGGAGAAGGAATGTCTTCATCATGGCAGTCCGAATCGGGAATACAGAAGCTTGAAGCAGGAACTGAAATCTGTACTTCTCTTTCAAGTCTTACCAGAAGGAACAGACCAAGTGTTACATAAACGCTTTTTCCGCAGTCGGGAACAATCAAAGAATTATCAAAAAGTCTATGTACACATTGGGGGAGATGGGTAATATCACATTCGCAACCGGGAAGAGTCTGGTCTGATAAAACCAAGGTATCCAGAACCAGGGGATCAACAACTTCTGCCACAGCATTGGGCATGTTGGTCTTTTTCCAGGTGGCTATATCGAAACTGTCTTCCTTATATTTTGACTGGAAAATTTTAGCTTCTCCGGTAGAACCGAAAAGCACAACTTTCTTTTCATAAAAGGCGAGACCCTCGATTGTTACGGGTCTTGAAAGACCGGTGTAAGCATTCAGTTCCACCTTGAAAAAGAATTTTAAGTTAACGGTATAGTACCCCTTGTGAAAGGGCAAGGTCTCAACATCTGAAAAAATCCAGATAACCTCGGCTTTTTCGGCGGTTATTTTTGTTGCCGAATCGATAGTTTCCTGATTTTCACGGGTAAAATATACTCTTAAGTTTTCTATACATTCTTTCGCTCTGCAGGAATCGTAAATCTGGGAAGCGTTTATACAAACGTTTTCGGTACACAAATTACATTCTGCAGCAGATAAAATCTTATCGTCCATAAAATCCTCCTTTAAAATGAGCCTTTAGCTCTTTTCAATACATTTTATGAAGAAACTTACAAAATGTGAAAAAATATTGATAAATAAAAAGAATGTGAACACATGTTCACATTCTTTTTATTGTTTCATCCAGATGTTTCCGAAAGAATCATAAATCCAGCGCATTATGTCCCTTATTGGAAGGGAGTTTAGGGAGTAGATAATTCTTTGCCCCTGACGTCTGTCTGTAATGAGACCTGCAGCCTTAAGCACGGAAAGATGCCTGCTGACGGAGGGTTTTGTGATTTCAAACTTCTTTGAAATATCGCCAGCAGATAAATCACGGGAACCTAACATCTCTAAAATTTTTCTTCTTACAGGATCGGAAAGGGCCTTGAAAACTTCATCTTCCATAAATAAAACCTCCTTATATAATTTGATATTTAGCTAAAATTCTAAATATCAAATATAGAAAAAAATCCTCAAAATTAAAAGGATTTTGTGTATATTTTTACCAAAAAACCGGTGTTTTTCTCTTGACTTGAGCTTTATTTTTTGATATAATTATAATCCATAATGTATTTTGGTCTAATATGCCCTTACATTATTATATTAGCATAAAGTTTTTACAAATGCAAGAATTTTTTTAGATTTTTTTAAGCCTCAGGGCTTGGAAAGGAAGGTCAGTATGGCACAGCCTAAGAAAACCGATGTGAAAGACGAAAAGTTCTTAGCCTCAATCTGCCAGCAGGCAAAAGAAGCAGGCGTTTTATTGCATCCGGAAAAAATGGGAAAGAACACCAGACTCAGCTTTTCTAAAATCGATGAAGTGTTGGAAATGCCTAACCTTATTGATGTACAGAAAAAGTCGTATCAGTGGTTTTTAGAGGAGGGATTAAAGGAAGTATTCCATGATATATCTCCCATAAAGGACCATAATGGTACACTCATGCTGGAATTTATCGACTATCATTTAGACGATAAGCCTAAGTATTCCATTGAAGAATGCAGAGAGCGTGATACCAACTATGCGGCTTTATTAAAGGTAAGAGTAAGGCTTATCAATTTGGAATCCGGCGAAATCAAGGAACAGGATATATTCATGGGTGATTTCCCCTTGATGACCGACCAGGGAACCTTCATTATAAACGGTGCGGAAAGAGTTATCGTTTCTCAGCTTGTTCGTTCTCCCGGTATCTATTATACAAAGGACAGAGATAAGAACGGTAAGCCGTTAATCAGTTCTCAAATGATTCCTAACCGTGGTGCTTGGCTTGAATATGAAACTGATTCCAATGATGTTTTCTATGTTCGTATCGACAGAACAAGAAAGCTTCCCGTAACTCAGCTTATAAAGGCGCTTGGTATTGATACCGAAGCAGAAATTATGGAAGTGTTCGGCGAAGATGAAAGACTCAGAAGCACACTGGAAAAGGATCCTACAACATCCAAGAGAGAAGCTATGTTCGAAATCTATAAAAAGCTTCGTCCCGGCGAACCTCCCACGGATGACAGTGCCCAGACCCTTATAAACAATTTATTCTTTGATCCCAAGAGATATGACCTTGCCAAGGTAGGCCGTTATAAATATAATAAGAAGCTTTCCATGATAGGAAGAATTTCAGGTCATACAGCGGCAGAGGATATAGTAGATCCTGATACAGGTGAAATCATCGTTGAGGCAGGCAAGGTGATTTCCAAGGAAGATGCTAAAAACATCGACTATGCAGGTGTAAATGTTGTTATGATTTATCCCGGCAGCAAGGCGGTAGAGGCAGGAGCATCTCCCGTAAAGGTATTCTCCAATGACATGGTTCATGCAGAGAAATATCTTGATTTTGATCCTAAAGAGTGCGGTATAACCGAAAAGGTTGTTCGTGAAGTGCTCATGGATATACTTGAAAACAATAAGACAGAAGAAGAGATTAAGGAAGCTTTAACTCTCCGTAAGGATGAGCTTATTCCCAAGCACGTTACAATCAACGATATCTTTTCTTCCATTAACTATGCAACAAATCTTATAAGCGAAATCGGAAAAGATGACGATATCGACCACTTAGGAAACAGAAGACTTCGTTGCGTTGGCGAACTTTTGCAGAATCAGTTCCGCATGGGTCTTGCAAGAATGGAAAGAGGCGTTCGTGAAAGAATGTCCATTCAGGAGCTTGACTCCGCAACTCCCCAGAGTCTTGTTAATATCCGTCCTGTTGTTGCAACAATAAAGGAATTCTTCGGTTCATCTCAGCTTTCACAGTTCATGGACCAGAATAACCCCTTATCTGAACTTACTCATAAGAGAAGACTTTCGGCTCTTGGTCCCGGCGGTCTTTCCAGAGACAGAGCGGGCTTCCAGGTTCGAGACGTTCACTATACACACTACGGCAGAATGTGTCCCATCGAAACTCCTGAAGGTCCCAACATCGGTCTTATTAACTCTCTTTCCATATATGCAAGGGTAAATGAATACGGTTTCATTGAAGCTCCTTACCGTAAGGTTATAAAGGGCGAAGGTATCATTACCGATGAAATCGAATATATGACAGCTGATACAGAAGACGAATATATCGTTGCACAGGCAAATGAGCCTATTGACGAGAACAACAAATTCGTTGATAAGAAGGTTGCTGCTCGTTACAGAGACCAGATTATGGAAATCGAAGCTGCAAAAATCGACTATATGGACGTATCTCCCAAGCAGCTTATATCTGTTGCTACTGCAATGATTCCCTTCCTTGAAAACGACGACGCTAACCGTGCCCTCATGGGATCAAACATGCAGCGTCAGGCAGTTCCGCTTCTCCGTACCGATTCTCCCATTGTAGGAACAGGTATGGAATATAAGGCTGCTCGTGATGCAGGTGTTGTTCAGCTTGCAAAGAGCGACGGTGTTGTTGAAAAGGTATCTGCGGACTACATCGGTATACGTACAGAAAACGGCGAGCTTGAAGAGCACAAGCTTGTTAAGTTCACACGTTCAAACCAGGGTACATGCTTTAACCAGAAGCCCATTGTAAACTGTGGCGACAAGGTGAAAAAGGGCGATGTTATCTGCGACGGTCCTGCAATCAGTCAGGGCGAACTTGCACTGGGCAGAAATATGTTAATCGGATTTATGACCTGGGAAGGTTATAACTACGAGGACGCCGTACTTCTTAATGAAAGACTTGTAAGAGAAGATATTTATACAACAATTCACATTGAAGAATATGAATCAGAGGCGAGAGATACAAAACTCGGTCCTGAAGAAATTACCTATGACATTCCCAACGTTGGTGAAGATGCTCTTAAATACCTTGACGAAAGAGGTATTATAAGAGTAGGTGCTGAGGTAAGAGCAGGGGATATCTTAGTTGGTAAGGTTACTCCCAAGGGAGAAACCGAGCTCACTCCCGAAGAAAGACTTCTCCGTGCAATATTCGGTGAAAAGTCAAGAGAGGTAAGAGATACTTCGCTCCGTGTACCTCACGGTGAATGCGGTATTATCGTTGACGTTAAGGTATTTACCAGAGAAAACGGCGACGAAATGCCTCCCGGAGTTAATAAGCTTGTAAGATGCTACATCGCACAGAAGAGAAAAATCTCCGTGGGCGATAAGATGGCAGGTCGTCATGGTAATAAGGGTGTCGTTTCAAGAATTCTTCCCGAGGAAGATATGCCTTATCTTGCAGATGGTACTCCTCTTGAAATCGTTCTTAACCCCCTTGGCGTTCCCTCCCGAATGAACATCGGTCAGGTGCTTGAAGTACATCTTGGTATGGCTGCAAGCAAGTTCGGCGTAAAGATTGCTACTCCCGTATTTGACGGCGCAAGCGAGGAAGATATTACAAAGCTTCTTAAAGAGGCAGGTTGCTCCGAAAACGGAAAGACTACATTGTATGACGGACGTACAGGTCGACCCTTTGACAATCCTGTTACCGTTGGTTACATTTACTTCCTTAAATTGCTCCACTTGGTAGACGACAAGATGCATGCACGTTCCACAGGTCCTTATTCTTTGGTAACTCAGCAGCCCCTGGGTGGTAAAGCTCAGTTCGGCGGACAGAGATTCGGTGAAATGGAAGTTTGGGCACTTGAAGCATACGGCGCAGCTTATACACTTCAGGAAATCTTAACAGTTAAGTCTGACGATATTGTAGGACGTGTTAAGACTTACGAATCCATTGTTAAGGGTGAAAACATTCCTAAGCCCGGAATTCCCGAATCCTTCAAGGTACTCATTAAGGAAATGCAGAGCCTTGGTATGGACATCAAGGTTATGGGTAATAACAATGAAGAAATTGAGCTTAAGGATACAGATGCCGACGATTACGATGAGCCTTCAATGGACACAATGGAAGAATTCAAGCGTAATATGGTTGATGACAGAGGAGAAGAGGCCGGCTTCGTTCCCGAAGAAGATTCTGAAAGCATTTTCGAATCAGAAGAGGGCGAAGAGGATGATTTGTTGTTAGATGAAGCTCTTCCGGAATACGAAGAAGATATTCCCGAAGATGACATCGAAGAAGATTTTATATAAGAAAGGGGCCGAAATAAGATGGTAGAATTTAACACATTTAATTCAATAAAAATCGGTCTGGCATCGCCGGATAAGATTAGAGATTGGTCCCATGGCGAGGTAAAAAAGCCTGAAACCATAAATTACAGAACATTAAAGGCGGAACGAGACGGTTTATACTGCGAAAGGATTTTCGGTCCTCAGAAGGACTGGGAATGTGCCTGCGGTAAATATAAGAGAGTACGTTATAAAGGTATTGTCTGCGACCGTTGCGGAGTTGAAGTTACAAAGTCCAAGGTTCGTCGTGAAAGAATGGGTCATATTGAGCTTGCAGCTCCCGTTTCCCACATCTGGTTTTTCAAGGGAATTCCTTCAAGAATTGGTCTTTTCCTTGATATATCTCCCAGAATTCTGGAAAAAGTTTTATACTTTGCAGCCTATATGGTTGTAGATCCCGGCAGAACAGACCTTGAAAAGTATCAGTGCCTGAGCGAAAAAGAGTATCACGAGACCAAGGAAAAATACGGTGATGCTTTCAAGGCAGGTATGGGTGCTGAAACCATCAAGGAGCTTTTAGAGGATATTGACATAGAAGAACTTTCTGCAGAGCTTCATGAGGAGCTTGAGGGTGCTCAGGGACAGAAAAAGGCTCGTATTATAAAGAGACTTGAAGTAATCGAAGCTTTCCGTCAGACAGAGATGGCTAAGATTATTCCCGGTGTGAGCCTTGGGGGAAGACCTTTGTCCACTCCCGTGGAAAACCCTGTAACAAACGAGGTTTATCCCTATAATCACGTTCTGACATTGGATGAAATCAACAGTCTTGCAGATGCAGGCGTTACAGAGGTAAGCGTATATGTAAATTCACCCTCATGGATGATTATGACAGCTCTTCCTGTAATTCCTCCCGAAATCCGCCCCATGATTCAGTTAGACGGCGGAAGATTTGCAACAAGCGACTTAAATGATTTGTACAGACGTGTTATTAACAGAAACAACCGTCTTAAGAGACTTTTAGAATTAAGAGCTCCCGAAATCATCGTAAGAAACGAAAAGAGAATGCTTCAGGAAGCTGTTGACGCACTTATAGACAACGGCAGACGTGGAAGACCTGTAACCGGACCCGGTAACAGAGCGCTTAAATCTCTTTCCGATATGCTTAAAGGTAAGCAGGGTCGTTTCAGACAGAACTTACTTGGTAAGCGTGTTGACTATTCCGGACGTTCGGTTATCGTTGTTGGTCCCGAGCTTAAGATTTATCAGTGCGGTCTTCCTAAGGAAATGGCAATAGAGCTCTTCAAGCCTTTCGTAATGAAGAATCTTGTAGAACAGGGAATTGCTCACAATATAAAGAGTGCAAAGAGAATGGTAGAGCGTATCAAGCCCGAGGTATGGGACGTTTTGGAGGATGTAATAAAAGAACATCCCGTTCTTTTGAACCGTGCTCCTACGCTTCACAGACTTGGTATTCAGGCTTTTGAGCCCGTTCTCGTAGAGGGTAGAGCGCTCAAACTTCATCCTCTTGCTTGTACCGCGTTCAACGCCGACTTCGACGGTGACCAAATGGCAGTACACGTACCTCTTTCTATCGAGGCGCAAACCGAGGCTAGATTCTTGATGCTCTCAACCAACAACATCTTGAAACTTTCGGACGGACGTCCTGTCGTTTCGCCCACTCAAGATATGGTTATGGGTGCGTTCTATCTTACCAAATACCGTGACGGCGCAAAGGGTGAGGGCAGAGTATTTATGTCCCCCGAAGAAGCAATTATGGCTTACCAAACCAAAACGGTTGACTTGCAGGCTAAAGTTCAAATAAGGATGAGCGGTGAGTTTGAAGGCAGACTCATTAGCAAGAGAATTAATACCTCCGTTGGTAGACTTATCTTCAACCAAGCAATTCCTCAAGATTTGCATTTTGTTGACAGAACCAAAGAGGAAACTTTCCTTGACCTTGAAATGAACTGTTTGGTTGGTAAAAAAGAACTTTCCAAAATCGTAGATGCTTGCTTTAAGTACAAAGGTTCTACCGAAACTGCGGACGTTCTTGACAAAATCAAGGCAACTGGATTCAAATATTCAACTATCGGCGCTCTCACGACTAGCGTGTTCGATATGCATATTCTTCCCAGTAAGAAGAAACTCGTTGACGACGCTGAAAACGCAGTTCGCGAAATAGAAGACAACTTCGATATGGGTCTTTTGACCGAAGAAGAACGTTATTCTGAAGTAGTTAAGATTTGGAAGAAAGTATTCGACCAAATGGGTGACGAAATTAAGAACGCTCTTCCCGAACACAATCCTATTCGTATGATGGCAGACTCTGGTGCCCGTGGTAGCATTAAACAGATACTTCAGCTTATAGGTATGCGTGGTCTTATGTCAGACCCCTCTGGTAAAACTATCGAACTTCCCGTTAAATCGAACTTCCGTGAAGGACTTTCCGTTCTTGAATACTTTATTTCTTCGCACGGTGGTCGTAAAGGTCTTGCCGATACCGCACTTCGTACGGCTGACTCAGGTTACCTCACTCGTCGTCTCGTAGACGTATCGCATAACGTTATCGTAAGAGATACGGATTGTGGTGACTCAAAGGGAACTATTATCGTTTGTGAACGTTCAAACGACCCTGCAGACCAACAACACAAGCGCGCAGAATTTGAATCTCGCATTAAGGGTAGATTCACTATTAAAGAAATCGTTAACCCCAGAACTGGCGAAGTTCTCTGTCCCGCTGATACTATGATTAACGAAGATATCGCAAAGGCGATTGCAAAATGCGCGCCCGAAGATATTCCTAACGTTAACATTAGAAGCGTACTCACTTGTAAATGCAAAAACGGTGTTTGCGTTAAGTGTTACGGTAGCAACCTTGCAAGCGGTAACCCCGTTAAACTTGGTGAGGCAGTTGGTATCATAGCCGCTCAATCAATCGGTGAACCTGGTACTCAGCTTACCATGAGAACCTTCCACTCCGGTGGTGTTGCAACTGGTGACGATATTACGCAAGGTCTTCCCAGAGTTGAAGAACTCTTTGAAGCAAGAAGACCCAAACGTCCCGCTATTATTTCCGATATCGCAGGTGAAGTTGTTATATCTTCCGACGGTAGAGAAATCACCGTTACTGCAAAAGACGGAGAATCAAGACAATACTCCTTGCCTTTCGACGCTCGTTCTTGCGTAAAAGACGGAGATATGATTGAAGCAGGCGCACCTTTGACTCAAGGTTCCGTATATCCGCAAGATTTACTCCGCGTAAGAGGTGTAAAGGGCGTTCAAGACTATATCTTGAAAGAAGTTCACGCCGCTTACTCCAACTCCGGTGTTGATATTTGCGACAAACACGTTGAAGTAATTATTAGACAAATGCTCAGAAAGGTTAGAATTGAGAACCAAGGTGATACTAATATGTTGCCCGGTGAATTCGTTGATATTTTTGAGTACGAAGAAGAAAACGAGAGAGTTATTACTCAAGGACTCCGTCCTGCAAACGCTAAACGTACCTTGCTTGGTATCACAAAAGCAGCGCTTGCTACCGACTCCTTCCTCTCTGCTGCATCCTTCCAAGAAACGGCAAGAGTTCTTACCGAAGCGGCAATCAAAAATAAAATTGACCCGTTACTCGGTCTTAAAGAAAACGTCATAATCGGTAAACTTATTCCCGCAGGTACGGGTATGAAATTATATAAGAATTACAGCCCTGCGATGGCACCCGATTCAATGGATTAATTCATACGACAGGCTCTTGCCTGTCGTATTGACTAAAAAGCCGATTTG
>JAZNEB010000009.1:0-68589 GCA_045588365.1 Clostridia bacterium
AGATACGAACCTTATCAAATGATAATGCGTATGCGAGTGACTACCATGATGTATGTTTCGGTGGGATTGTCGGCACTGCTCTTCATGGTGCTGCAGCGCTTGCTGACATGATAGACTCCGGCAGTGATGACGAGGAAGAACGAAAAAAGGAACAGGAAGCAAAAATGGCAGGCGGAAATCTTGGAGCATTAGTAGGTATTGGTGCAGGAATTATATCAGCGCTTATACAAAAAGATGAACCTGACGAAGAGCTAATCCGTGAGCAAGAGGAAATCGATGAAATGTTAGAAGACGAAATTGAGGATGAAGAATATATCGATTTCATGATGAGAATGTGAGAAAGGAGTTGAGATATAATGAAAAAACATAAGCGTTTTTTACCGCCGAATTATTATGTAATATATAAGCGGATAACAAGCGAAAACAGTCCTGTGGAAAATCTTAAACGAGCATATATAGATGGTAGCAAAACTCTATATTTTGAAATTGGGGATAAAATTTTTAGAACGAAGTCACTCTATTGCAGTGATACCGACAAGGATACCTCTACCCTTCAGGACAGAGTAAATAACATCATAAGCCGTGAAGTTTCTTAAAGAACTTCGGTGATTTATCTGGATAACGGCTGAGTTATGTGGTATAATCACTATAGCATTTACACAGCCGTTTCCCTTAAGAGAAAGGAGAATTTAGATGGCAAAAAGAGAAACGGTATGGATAGCAAATTTATATCTAAGGTTATCCAAAGAAGATAAGCGTTCAGCAAATGCAGAAAGCATAAGTATAGAAACACAAAGAATGAAAACAACGAATTTCGCCAAGCAAAATTCTATCATAATCCGTAAGGAATATGTAGATGACGGTGAATCAGGAGTATTCTTTGAAAGGCCTGAATTTCAAGCAATGATGCGAGATGTTGAAGAAGGAAATGCCAACTGCATAATCGTAAAAGATTTATCAAGGCTTGGCAGAAATGATGTCCAGGCAAATCTATATTACGAGGACATTTTCATAGCAAGAGGCATTCGGTTTATTGCAATAGATGATGGCGTTGATACATACTTAAATGGTTATCAGCAAATTGCAACCTTTAAGAATATGTATAATGCAATGTATCCAAGAGATATATCCGAAAAGACGAGGTCGGCATACAAAACCAAATCGGAATCAGGTTGGTTCCTTGGTGCTAAAGCACCATACGGATACCAAAAGGACCCGAAGGACAAGCATCATCTTATAATTGACGAAGAGGTTGCACATATTGTAAGACATATCTTTGACTTAGCAAAGCAAGGCTATGGGAAAAGGAAAATAACAAAAATTCTTCACGAAGAAAAAATCCCCACTCCGGCTGCCTATGCAAAGGCTCAGGGAATGAATCATTATTCTGCTATGACCGCACACGATGACGAATGTTATTGGTGTGATGATACTGTGGGCGATATGCTTATAAACGAAGTTTACATAGGCAATATGGTAAACCACAGAAAAGAAAAGCCTTTCAAGTCAAAGAAGTTCAGGGATGTCCCGAAGGATGAATGGATTGTTGTAGAAAACACCCATGAGCCAATAATTGATAAGCAGACCTTTGATGAAGTACAAAAGCTTCTTAAAAGTCGGGCAAGAGAAACTAAAACAGGTGAAACACAAATCTTTGCTAAGATAATAAAATGTATGGATTGCAAAAAAGCCTTGGTGTTCTCAAACGCAACCAAGTCTTATGTATGCAACACATATAACCTAAAAGGCAAGCAATACTGCCCATCTCATTACATAAGGTATGATGAGTTATATGGTGTAGTCCTTGCAGATATCTATGCAAAGACCGTGTTGTTAGAAATCGACAGAGATTCCCTATATAAAGCGGCACTTAAATGCAACGAGCAAAAGATTATGGCAGAAACCAAGGACAATCAACGAAAGCTTGCAAAAGCCAATAAGCGAATTGATGAGCTTGAACTCCTGATTATAAAGACCTATGAAAACTCAGTCTTAGGCAATTTATCAAGCGAGAGAATGGCATCACTCCTCGCAGGATATGAAGAAGAACAGGCAGAATTAAAAGCCGAGGCATCAAGAATTGAAAGCGAGCTTAACGAATATCACAAGTCAAAGGATAATGCCATAGACTTTGTAAACTTAATTGAAAAGTATATTGGAATTAAAGAACTTACATATGAGATTCTCCATGAGCTTATAGAGAGAATTGAAGTCGGCGAAAAGTACGAATATCAGGGCGAAACTTATCAGGATATAAATATTTATTATAAGTTTGTTGGAACGGTGGATTTTAACAGCGAACTGAATATAGAAAAAGCAGGTTAAGAGGGCACTCCCTTAAAAAGAGTAACAGTCCTGTCATCCGCACCAAAAAAAACAAGCAGTCATTGGACTGCTTGTTTTTTTATATGATGTAAGGACTCAAGCCTTAAGAAGGTTTTTATTTCCTCCATGTTCTGGGAGAAAAAAGAAGCAATATGGGGAAGACTTCAAGTCTGCCCACAAGCATATTAAAGATAAAAACCAGGGTGGAAAAGTCGGAAAAACCTGAAAAATTCATGGTGGGGCCAACCTTGGAAAGACCGGGCCCTATGTTATTGATGGCTGCAGCAACAGCTGTAAAATTGGTTGTAAAATCACCGTAGGAGTCAAGTCCTATTAAAAGTGTTGATACGGAAAAAATGACAAACAGGGCAACTGAGTAAACATTAACCGAACGGACTGTTTCGTGCTCAATTATACGGCCGTTCATTTTAAGCTTAACAATGGCTCCGGGCTGAGTCATAACTTTAATTTCCTTGAAAATGCTTTTTAATAAAATTAATATTCGGGAAACCTTTATGCCACCGCCGGTACTACCGGCGCAGGCACCGATAAACATAAGGGCAACCAATATACTTTTTGAAAAAGTGGGCCAAAGGTCAAAATCTTTAGTGGCAAAACCGGTAGTCGTCATAATGGATGCAACCTGAAAAGCAGAGTGATGCAAGGATTCGCTCAAGGAAGCGAAAAGATGTCGGCAATTAAATGCAATCAAAAGGGAAGATGTAATTATAATTCCCAGATAGGTTTTAACTTCATCTGAGCGAAATGCCGCACGGAATTTTCCAAGTAAAATAAGGTAATGTACAGAAAAGTCAATTCCGAAAATTATCATAAACAATGTAACGACATTTTGGATATAAGGAGAATAGTCAGCCAGTCCTCCGTTTGTTACACCAAATCCTCCGGTACCTGCTGTGCCGAAAGTCAGGGTAAGGGCTTCAAAAAGGCTGACCTTTTGAGGAAGCCATAAATTTCCTATAAGCATGAAAGTTATCTGCAAAAGAGTAATGCCTATATATATTAAGTAAAGAATCTTTGCCGTGGATTTAACCTTTGGAACCAGCTTGTTTACAGCAGGGCCTGTGGCTTCAGCCTGAACAAGATAGAGGTTGCTTCCGCCGAAAAGGGGGAAAAGTGCAACCAGGAACACCAAAACGCCCATACCACCAATCCAATGGGTGAAGCTTCTCCAGAATAAGATACCCTTGGGAAGGATGGAAATATCAGCGAGAATAGATGCTCCCGTGGTGGTAAAGCCGGAAACGGTTTCAAAAAGTGCATCGATAAAATTAGTAATACAGCCCGAAAAAATAAAAGGTAGCGAGCCGAAAATACTTATTAAAATCCACGAAAAAGCAACAATTACAAAGCCCTCTTTAGCAAACATAGACCTGTTTTCAGGCTTTTTAAAAGAGAGAATGGTACCTGCAATAAAACTAAGGATAAGCGAAGCTAAAAAGACATAGAATATATCCCGTTCTTTGTAGCAAAGGGAGCATATCAAAGACGGCACCATTAAAAGTGCTTCTATGCGGAGGACACGGCCAAGGATAAAACTGATAATTTTATAGTTCATAGTCTACCTCACTGTAAAATATCACTTACGTCATTAAAGCCCTTATGGGTTGTGACAATTATTACATTGTCGCCCTCTTTAACTATATCGTGACCTCTGGGGATTATAACTTGTCCGTGTCTGTTTATGCAGGCAATCAGTATATTTTCTTTAAGCCTAAGCTCCATAATGGGTACGTTTGAAATGGGGGAGTCCTTTTTAATTTTGAATTCCAAAGCCTCAGCCTTGCCGTCTAAAATAAGATGCATAGTCTCTATATTGCTGCCAAAGGAATTGTTTTTAGCACGGACAAAACGAAGGATATATTCCGCTGTTGTGGTTTTCGGGTAGCAGATGGAGTCTAAATTAAGAGAGTTTAATACATTGTCGTATTCTATTCTGTTAATTTTGGTAATTACCTTGCCGTCCGTCTTGCTTTTTGCAAAAAGAGATAGAAGAACATTTTCCTCGTCAATATTGGTAAGAGCCACAAAGGACTGGGCCTTTTCAAGTCCTGCTTCAAGTAAAATTTCTTTTTGGGTACCGTCTCCGTGAATAATGGTAGCCTTGGGAAGCATCTGGCAAAGCTCGTTGCAGCGCTCTTCGTTTTTCTCAATAATTTTAACGGATATTCCTGTCTGAATAAGACGGGAAGCCAGATAGTATGCAGTGTCGCCGCCGCCTACAATAATGGTGTCCTTTACGCTGTGAGTCTTAAAGCCGATTTTCTTAAAGAAATATGTTCCGCTGGAAATGGAAGATACGATGCTTATAAAATCCCCTGCCCTAAGAACGAAATTACCGCCTGGAATAAAAGCCTCCTCCTCTCGCTCAACGCCGCAAACTAAAATATCGCAGCTGAGCTTGGCTGAAAGGTCGGCAATTTTCATGTTGTCAAGAACAGAATCCTCGGGAATTTTAAATTTCATTATTTCAATACGGCCCTTTGAAAAGGTATCAATCTGTATGGCAGAGGGGAATCTCAAAACCCTTGCCATTTCATTGGCGGCTGCCTGCTCAGGATTTATAATCATGGCAAGGCCTAAATCGTCCTTGAAAAGATGAACTTCCTGACTGTATTCGGGTTTACGTATTCTTGCTATAGTTTTTAAGTTTCCAAGCTTTTTGGCAATAAGACAGGTCATAAGATTTATTTCGTCAGAGCCTGTTACTGCAATTAAAAGGTCGGCAGATTCTATGCCTGCTTCCTTTAAGACTTCATGGTCAACGGCATTTCCCGCGATGCCCATTACGTCAAAGCTGCTGATTGCATTTTTCATGTTGGAATACTTTATATCTATTACTGTTATATTGTGAACATTTTCCTGGCTGAGTTTTTCAGCTAAGGTGGAACCGACTTTGCCACAGCCTACAATAATAATATTCATAAAAATACCTCGTTTTGAATACAATGAATTTTTTTCTTATTATATTACTTTTAATAAAAAAAGTAAAGAAATATTTCTTGACATATTCACTTTACTGTGTTACTATAGTAAAGTGATAAAGCGAAAGAGAGGGATTTAAATGGTAAATAATCATTTTAATTCAGCTGAAAATTTATTCAAAGCTATATTGAAGCTTAAGAATTTAGAGGACTGTGAAAGGTTTTTCTCGGACATATGTACAGTAAAGGAAGTGCTGGATATGTCCTTGAGACTTAAGGTTGCCAAAGAATTGAAAAGCGGAAAAAGCTATCAGGATATATCAAAGGAAACGGGTGCAAGCACCACTACCATAAGCAGGGTCAACCGTTGTCTTTTATACGGAAGCGGCGGCTATCGTGAAATTCTTGAAAGATTGGAGGAAGAGGTATGAAAATTGAAAATTCAGTTTTGAGAAATGAAGAAAAGGCGGTCTTCGCATTAAGAAGTCTCTACAGTAAGTACGGCTACTTAAGATATAAAATGAGTAAATTCGAAGAATACGACCTTTATGTTAAAAATAAAGACTTTTTGGTGTCGGACAACATTATAACCTTTACGGATACTGACGGAAAGCTGATGGCATTAAAGCCTGACGTAACTCTTTCCATAATAAAGAATACTAAGGATGACGAAAAAGCACCCAAAAAGCTTTATTATAATGAAAATGTTTACAGGGTTTCCAAGGGAACAAAAAATTATAAGGAAATTATGCAGGTAGGTCTTGAATGTATAGGAGAGCTTGATGCATATTGCCTCTATGAAGTTATCTACCTTGCGGCTATGAGTCTTAAGACCATAAGTGAGGATTTCGTGCTTGATATATCAAACATTACTCTGGTGTCGGATATACTTAAAGAGCTTGATTTATCACCTAAGACAGAAAAGGAAATTCTTAAGTGCCTGGGAGAAAAAAATCCCCACGGCATAAAGGAGATTTTAAGAAGGGAAGAAGTTTCAGACGAAAGACTTTTGGAGCTTTTAGCCTTAAGCGGAGAGCCTGAAAAGGTTTTGCCCGAGCTTATAAGGATATACGGCAGCGAAAACAAGGCCGTAGCGGAGCTTAAAGAAATAACTTATGCCCTTTTGGAAAACGGACTTAAAGGAAAAATAAATATAGATTTTTCCGTAACAAGTGATATGGCTTATTATAACGGGTTCGTATTCAAAGGCTTCTTAAAGGGTATTCCCGAAGGGGTTTTATCGGGGGGACAGTACGATAAGCTCATGAGAAAAATGGGAAAGAAAAGTGATGCCATCGGCTTTGCAGTATATTTGGACTCCCTTTATTATCTTTCAGAGGATGAGAGGGACTGTGATGTTGATGCGGTAATTTTATATGACGAGAATTCAACGGTTAAGGGACTTTCTGATGCAATAAAACTTTTCACCTCAAACGGAAAATCTGCGGCGGCATTTCGTGAAATCCCCAAGGATTTAAGATACCGTCAGCTTTTAAAGGCCGGAGATAAAGGAGTTGAGATAATTGAAAACAATGCTTAACGTGGCACTTCCCAAGGGAAGACTTGGGGAAAAGGTTTACGATTTGTTTGAAAAGGCAGGCTTTCCTTGCCCTTCCATAAAGGAGCAGGGAAGAAAGCTTATTTTTGAAAATACTGAAGCGAATGTAAGATATTTCTGGGTGAAGCCCTCTGACGTGGCGATTTATGTGGAAAGAGGTGCTGCAGATATTGGTGTTGCGGGAAAGGATATTCTTTTGGAATATTCCCCCGACGTTTATGAGCTTTTAGACCTTGGTATGGGTAAATGCCGTATGGCCGTAGCTGCCAAAAATGATTTCCGTGAGGATGCGGAAAGGCCTTTGCGTGTTGCTACTAAATTTACAAATATAGCAAAAGATTACTATGCAAAAAAGGGCAGGGATATTGACATTATTCACTTAAACGGTTCTATTGAAATCGCACCTATTTTGTCCTTATCCGATGTAATTGTGGATATAGTGGAAACAGGAGCAACCTTAAAGGAAAACAATCTTTCGGTAAAGGAAGAAATCGTTGACATAAGTGCAAGGCTTATTGCAAATAAGTCAAGCTTCAAATTTAAAAAGGATTTAATAGACAAGGTAGTATCGTCATTGGAAGAGGGTAAAAAGAATGATTAAGATATTGAAATATAGCGAGGTTAAAACTGATGAGGTTTTTGCAAGATGCGAAATCAAGGAAAATGTGGAAAAGACAGTTTCAGAAATTATAGCAGATGTCAGAGAAAACGGCGATGAGGCGTTATTTAAATATAACGAAAAATTCGACGGAGCAAAGATAGAAAGTCTTCTGGTAACAGAGGAAGAAATAAAGGAAGCAGTAGAAAAAGAGGGCGAGGAATTTATTGATGTTCTTAAAAAAGCTGCAGCCAACATAAGAAAATTCCACGAAAAGCAGAAAAGACAAAGCTTTATCATAAATGATGAACCGGGAATTTTAATGGGACAGAAAATTATTCCTGTGGACAGGGCAGGTCTTTATGTACCCGGTGGAACGGCGGCATATCCCTCCACAGTACTTATGGATTCCATTCCTGCGAAAATTGCAGGTTGCCCCCAGGTTGTTATGGTAACGCCTCCCTCAAAAGACGGAAAAATAAATTCAGCTATACTTGCGGCGGCTTACGTTGCGGGAGTTGATAAAATCTTCAAGGTGGGAGGGGCACAGGCTATAGCGGCTTTAGCCTACGGAACAGAGACAATTCCCAAGGTTGATAAAATAGTAGGACCCGGAAACGCCTTTGTGGCAGAAGCCAAAAGACAGGTTTTCGGCACTGTTTCCATTGATATGATAGCAGGTCCCAGTGAAATTCTGATTGTGGCAGATTCGCTCAGCAATCCTTCCCATATTGCGGCAGATTTGCTTTCTCAGGCGGAGCACGACAAACTGGCAAGTGCCGTACTGGTAACCGACTCAGAGGAGCTTGCCAAAAAGGTGGCAGAGGAAATTGAAAAGCAGCTTCCTCTTCTTTCAAGAAGCGAGATTGCAAGATGCTCCATAGATAACAACGGAAAGATAATTGTGGCAGATGACCTTAATAAGGCAATAGAAATATCTAACGAGCTGGCTCCCGAGCATCTGGAACTTTCGGTGGATAATCCCTTTGATTATCTTGATAAAATCCGTCATGCAGGCTCTGTATTTCTGGGAAGAAACTGCCCTGAGGCATTAGGAGACTATCTTGCAGGCCCCAACCACACACTTCCCACAAGCGGAACGGCAAAATTTTCAAGTCCTCTGTCTGTGGACGATTTTATAAAAAAGACACAATATACTTATTTCACAAAGGAAGCTCTTTCAAAGGTTTCCAAGGATGTATATCTTTTTGCCAATAAAGAGGGGCTTACCGCTCATGCAAAGAGTGCTGTTATAAGAACGGAGGAAGATTTATGAGCCGTTTTATGAGCGAAAAATTTGAAAAACTCACTCCCTATACACCGGGAGAGCAACCTAAAGAGAGACGGTACATAAAGCTTAACACAAACGAATCGCCTTTCCCTCCGTCAAAAAAGGCGATTAAAAAAGCATCTCGGGAAGCTAGTAATTTAATGCTCTATCCTGACCCTGAATGCAGAGTATTAACGGAGAAAATAGCAGAAAGCCTTTCTCTTTCTTCCGATTCAGTTTTGGTTACAAACGGGTCTGATGAAATATTAAACTTTGCTTTTATGGCATTTTGCGATGAAAAAAAGGGAGCAGCCTTTCCTGATATAACCTATGGATTTTACAAGGTGTTTTCCGAGCTTTACAATATACCCTTTGAAGAAATACCCTTAGAGGAAGATTTTACCATAGATATAGAAAAATATTTTGATAAGGGAAAAACCATATTTATAGCAAATCCCAATGCGCCTACAGGAATTGCCCTTTCATTATCCCAGATTGAGGAAATCTTAAAGCACAATAAAGACTCGGTAGTTGTAGTTGACGAAGCCTATGTGGATTTCGGGACAGAAAGTGCCGTTTCCTTAATACCCAAATATGAAAATCTTTTGGTTACTCAGACCTTTTCAAAATCAAGGTCAATGGCAGGGGCAAGACTTGGATTCGGATGCGGAAATCCGGAGCTTATAAGGGACTTAAATACCATAAAATATTCCACCAATCCCTATAATATAAATAAAATGACCATGGCGGCGGGAATCGGCGTTATGGAGGATGAAAAATATACTCTTTCCAATATAAGGAAGATAATTTATACAAGGGAGAAGACAAAGGAAAGCTTAAAGGCTTTGGATTTTACATTGACAGACTCCTTTGCAAATTTTATATTTGCAAAGCACAAGGAAAAAAGCGGAGAAGAGATTTATAAAGCCTTGAGAGAAAAGGGGATTTTGGTAAGACACTTTGACAAAGAAAGAATAAAGGATTATAATAGAATAACAGTAGGAAGCGAAAAGGAAATGACGGCTTTGATAAAAGCGCTTTCAGAAATACTTAAATAAAGGAATGATTTTTTTGAGAACTTACGAACTTAAGAGAAAAACCAATGAAACGGATATATTTATAAAGCTTGATTTGGACGGAGAGGGAAAGGCGGATATAAAAACAGGCTGTGGCTTTTTAGACCATATGCTCACTTTATTTACCCACCACGGTTCTTTCGATTTAACGGTAGATGCAAAAGGGGATAATTTTGTTGACTATCACCACACCGTTGAGGATATAGGTATCGCTCTGGGTACCTGCTTTAAGGAGGCTCTTTCTGATAAAAAGGGAATAAAGAGATACGGAAGTATGATTCTTCCTATGGATGAAGCGCTTATATTATCTGCAGTTGATATATCCGGAAGAAGCCTTCTTGAGTTTGATGTGCTCTTTGAATGTTGTCAGGTGGGGGACTTTGATACGGAGCTTGTAAAGGAATTTTTCTTAGGCTTCTGCCGCAACGCAGAGTGTACACTGCACATAAAGGAAATTTCAGGAGAGAACACTCACCACATCATTGAGGGTATATATAAGTCCGTTGCAAGAAGTCTTAAAGAGGCAGTTTCAATAGACGAAGCAAATAAGGACAAAATTCCTTCCACAAAGGGAGTGCTTTGATGATTGCTATTGTTGACTATAAGGTGGGAAATCTCTTTTCCTTAAAGAGCTCCCTTGACAAAATAGGGGCAGAGGCTTTAGTTACAGGAGATAAGGAAGAAATAAAAAAGGCAGATAAAATAATTCTTCCCGGAGTAGGTGCTTTTTCCGATGCCGCATATAAGCTTAAGGAAACAGGTCTTTTTGATTTGTTAAAAGAAGAAGCAGCGAAGGGTAAGCCTATAATGGGTATTTGCCTTGGTATGCAGCTTTTGTTTGAAAAAAGTTACGAATACGGAGAGCATGAAGGTCTCGGTCTTATAAAGGGCGAGGTTCGCCCTATAGAGGAAGTCATTCCCGAAGGACTTAAAATTCCCCATATAGGCTGGAACGCCCTTTCTATAAAAAAGGATTCAAAGCTTTTTAAGTGCATAAAAGACGGCGATTTCGTTTATTTTGTTCATTCCTACTACGGGGCAAACTGCGACTCGGTTATTGCCGAAAGTGAGTATGGAGCATTTCTTACCGCTGCAGTAGAAAAGGGGAATGTATCGGGTTGTCAGTTCCATCCTGAAAAAAGCGGAGAAGTAGGACTTAACATTTTAAGGGCATTTTGTGAAAGCGAGGCATAATTATGATAATTTTTCCTGCCATAGACCTTTACGATAAAAAAGCCGTGAGACTTTATAAGGGTAACTATGACCAGATGACAGTATATAACGATAATCCTTCCTTGGTAGCAAAGGATTTTGAAAAAATGGGTGCAACTCATATTCATCTTGTGGATCTGGAGGGAGCTAAAGACGGCAGTGCGAAAAATCTTGAAACAATAAAGGATATTCTTGATTGTACAAATCTTTTTGCCGAGCTTGGCGGCGGTATAAGAAATTTAGAAACTGTCAAAAGATATATAGATATCGGAATAGACAGGATTATTCTTGGGACGGCAGCCGTAAAGGATGAAGAATTTCTGCTTCAGGCTGTAGATAAATACAAGGAAAAAATTGCCGTGGGTATTGATATAAAGGACGGCTTTGTGGCAATTTCAGGCTGGACGGAAAAAAGCAGCTTAAGTGCCTTTGATTTTTGCGAGAAAATGGAGAAAATCGGCATAAGCAACATAATATGCACCGACATTTCAAAGGACGGTGCCATGATGGGTACAAACCTTAATCTTTATAAGGAGCTTTCCCAACGCTTCAGCGTAAATATCACCGCATCGGGAGGCGTTTCATCCATAGATGATGTGAAAAATTTAAGAGAGCTTGACTTATACGGTGCCATAATAGGAAAGGCATATTACATAGGAGCTATAGATTTGAAGGAAGCAATCGAGGTGGCGAAATGATAACAAAAAGAATAATTCCCTGCCTTGATGTCAATGACGGGCGAGTGGTTAAAGGCGTAAATTTTACAGGTCTTTCAGATGTGTCAAGCCCTGTCCAGCTGGCGAGATATTATATGGCGGAGGGTGCAGACGAGCTGGTTTTTTACGACATAACCGCATCAAGCCAGGGACGGGCACTTTTTACCGACATACTTAAAGAGGTGGCAAAGGAAATCTTTATTCCACTTACTGTAGGCGGCGGAATAAATACTCTTTCGGATTTTGACAGGGTATTAAAAGCAGGAGCAGATAAGGTGAGTGTAAATTCGGGAGCTATTAAAAATCCCCAGCTGATTTCCCAGGCGGCAAAGCTTTACGGAAATCAGTGTGTTGTAATTTCCGCCGATGTAAAAAGAGTTAATGGAGAATTCAAGGTTTTTGCAAAGGGCGGAAGAGAAAATACCGATATGGAAGCCGTAAGCTGGATTAAAAGGTGTGTAGATATGGGAGCAGGCGAGGTTGTGTTAAATTCCATTGATACAGACGGCGTTAAAAAGGGCTTTGACCTTGAAATGTTAAAGGCAGTATCCGAGGCAGTAAATGTTCCCGTAATTGCATCAGGCGGTGCGGGATGTATAGAGGATTTTATAACCTTGTTTAAAAATCTTCCCTTGGTTGATGCGGGTTTAGCTGCATCAATCTTCCATTTCGGAGAGGTGAAAATCAAAGACCTTAAGGAAGAACTTTACAAAAATAATATACCTGTTAGAAGATAGGAGTCGGTAAAATGCTTAAAATAGAAGAACTTAAATTTGACGAAAAAGGACTTATACCTGCCATAGTGGTGGATGCCATATCCAAAAAGGTTCTGACTTTGGCATATATGAACAGGGAAAGTCTTGAAATATCCTTAGAGAAAGGTTTAACCTGCTTTTACAGCCGTTCAAGAAATGAGCTTTGGTTAAAGGGTGAAACCAGCGGAAACTATCAGCATATTGTATCCATTACAGCAGACTGCGACAATGATGCACTTTTGGTTATGGTGGAAAAGGACGGACCTGCCTGCCACACGGGAACAGACTCCTGCTTTACGAAGGAAGTTTATGAAAGTGATGAGCTTAAGGAGTTTTCCTACCAGGGACTTATGGATTTAATCCGTGGCAGAAAGGAAGAAAAGAAAGAGGGCTCATATACCACCTATCTTTTTGAAAAAGGACTTGATAAAATACTCAAGAAAATAGGGGAAGAGTGCACCGAGGTTATAATCGCTGCAAAGGCAGAGGACAAGAAAGAAACAATTTACGAAATTGCAGACCTTTGCTATCACACAATGGTTCTTATGATAGAAGAGGGGATTTCGCTTGAGGATATCCATAAGGAGCTTTCAGGACGCCATGTAATTGATAAAAAAGTAAAACAGGAGAAAATGACCTGATGATTAAAGCGGATTATCACGTTCACACATTTTATTGCGATGGTAAAAATTCCCCGGAGGAAGTGGTTTTATCTGCCATAGATAAGGGTATGGAGGTATTGGGGTTTTCTGTTCATTCATATACTTCCTTCGATAATAGCTATTGCATAAAAAAAGAAAAAATTGAAAGCTACAAAAATGAAATAAATTCTCTTAAAGAAAAGTATAAAGGGAAAATAGAAATTCTTTGCGGTACGGAATTGGATTTTTATTCCGATATGGAAAAAGAAGGATTTGACTTTTATATAGGTTCCTGCCATTATATAAAAGTAGGAGAAGAAATGATAGATGTGGATAACACAGCTGAAATTCTTCGTCTGGCGGCGGATAAATATTTTAACGGGGACACCTTGCCTCTTGCCGAAGCCTACTATAAGGATATGGCGGATGTGATTGAGAAAACAGGTGCGGATTTTATCGGGCATTTTAACCTGATTGAAAAATTTTCTGAAAAAGAAAAGCTTTTCGATACGGAAAATGAAAGATATAAAAATGCCTGGAAAAAGGCAGCAGATAAACTTCTTTCATACAATGTGCCTTTCGAAATAAATACCGGTGCTATATCAAGGGGATATAAAACCACACCTTATCCGTCTTTGGAAATGGTTGAATACATAAATAAAAATGGCGGAAAATTCATTATGACAAGTGATTCACACGAAAAATCAACCTTAATGTATGAGTTTTCAAAATGGGAGAAATTCTTTTTGGAAAAAGGAATAAAAATACTGGGAAAATTAGACTGAAAGGGGTTTTGGGAAATGAAAAAAATATTTGCGCTTTCTTTGGTTTTACTGATGGTTTTGAGTTTTGTAATGCCCGCATCCTGTGCAGACGTGGTGATTGACGGAATAAAGGTTCCCTTCACTGATGCTACGGGATATCCTTTTGTAAATGCGGAGGGAAGAACCATGGTTCCCCTTCGTGCGGCAATGGAAGCTTACGGGGCAAGTGTTTCCTGGGATGCGGAACAAAGCACTGCCGTAGTTACAAAGGGTGTTACAACAGTAACCTGTAAAATAGGCGAAAACGCCATTTACAGAAACGGAACTAAAATTGTAAACGATGCAAGTGCGGCTATAGTAAACGGAAGAACCTATCTTCCTATCCGTGCGGTTTTGGAGGCACTTGATGCAACCGTTTCCTGGAACGGCGCCGTAATAGTTGAAAGCCCCGGGGCGGGAAGACTTGTTTATGATATTGAAAACAGCGGAAAAAAGGTGAGCAACTACTGGAAAGCCTGGGAGGAAGCAATTGCTCTTAAAAACAGCGGTCAGTACGCTCTGGCAATAGAAAAATTCAAGGAAGTGGGACCCACTTTCCTTCAAAAGAGCGATGACCGAAGTGATGCAATGTTTTATAACAACTTGGGTGCCTGCTATAATGCTCTTGGAATGGTAGATGAGGCTATAGCCTGCTACAAGGAGGAAGCAAATCACTGGGACAAGGTAGGGGAAGACCAGAATGCCATTGATGCCAGAAGAAGAGGAACATTATCTGAAAGCATAGTGCAGATTTTTGCCACATCAAACAGAAAGGAATACTCTGCCAGACGTGATTTCGGCACTCTTTATGCAAATAAAACAGGCGTTTTGCTTGGCGTAACCATGAAGGGAAGTAACCCCGAATATATGACGGAATTTACCGGTATTTCAGGCAAGGAAGCAGGGGGCTATATTCTCTACGGATACGTTGATTCTTTCCCCTATGAGGATGCATTCATAAAGGCACAAAAAAGAGGAAAGGTAATTCAGTACGCTCTGCAGCCCAAAAATCTTGCGGATCTTTTATCCATCGTTCCCGAGGATGCACGTTATGTCAAGCTGGCAAAACAGATAGCTGAAACCAAGACCATGACTTTAATCCGCTTTGCCTGCGAAATGAATGATGTAACAAGCCACTGGTACACCACGGATTATAATGCATATATAGAAAAATTCCGTTATGTAGCAGATATTTTCCACAAATATGCACCTAACTGCCAGATGGTCTGGTCTCCTAACTTCTATCCGCCATCTACCATGTCTTTATACTATCCCGGAGATAATTATGTTGACTATGTAGGCGTTTCAATTTATGCAGAATATCAGCCTGACACAGACCCTCTTAAGCAGGGAGTGGACAGAAACCGTTTTGCATCCTTGCTTGATACATTGGTTTCCATCTACGGACACAAAAAGCCCATAATCATTTCAGAATGCGGTGCATCCTACAGGGATGTAAGAACGGGAGCGGATGTAACTGCATTTGCAAGCACCCAGATTAAGGATTTCTTTACCTATCTTCCCATAAAGTATCCTTCCGTTGTGGCGGCATATCTTTTCGAAACCTACGATTCAGGCGGAAGAGAATTTGAGCTTCTTAAAAATCCCACCTACCACAAGGCTTTTTCCGAATCGGTTAAGTCTGATGTATATATGTCAAGTCCCTGGAATGACCCTGAGACCTATAACTTTGAAATAGGAAACAATGTACATGTGCCCGGAAGAAAAGTGGATGTCCACTCTTTCGTGAAGAATATTGAAAACAACGTATCTTATGTGGTTTACAGAGTAAACGGTCAGGATATGGGAACAAGCTATGCTATTCCTTATACGGTGAATATAGATTTTGAACCCTACACGGGACAGACCATAAAACTTGAACTTATGGCTTTTTCTTCTGACGGAAAAGTCTGTGCACAAAAGACATATAATGTTGTGGTTGACTTATATGAAAGAAATAAAAAATTACCTTAAGACCTATAACTCGATTTTATGTGGAACGGACTTTTCGTTGAAATATCAAAGACAAATTGAATTGTAATGGCATTTTTATATGCATAATTGGTTGTGTTGCAAACTTCCGCACATTATAAACAATATTAGAGATTTTATAAAACTGTCAAAAGTTTTATAAAATCTCTTTTGTTTTTTATAAAACACATCGGAGTTTTTATAAAAAGATGTTGAAAAAATGTAAGATATGTTGTATAATATCTTTGTCGGGAAATCCGACAAAAGGTAAGACCAAAAACAGTGTAAAAGCTGGGTGGTTATGCTATTACTCCCAATGAAGGGGGGTGATTGCTATGGATTTAGAATACATAATTTCATTTATGATACTTCTGTCAATTATATTGATTTCCATAAAAAAATAGCCCCCCACTCTGCAAAGTAAGGGCTATTTTTAAACCTTCATTTTAGCATTACCACTTGAGGTCTTGCCTTTTTCTATATTTATTATATATTAAAAACTGTGTTTTGTCAACAAGTAATTTTGTAAATATGTTTACATACACAAAAATACATCTGAAAGTGTTGGTTGAAAAGTGTCGAAAAAATGCCAAAGATTTTTCAACCGCACTTTTTTTACTGATTTTACCCCCTAAAAAGCATAGTTTTTTAGGAAAATTAATAGACAAATATATAAAAGTGTCGGTTTTTTCCTTCTTCGGGGATATCCACCAGACGGAGATAACCCAAACAGGGCACTATGCTGAAAATTGGCAAAATTATTGACTTTAGGGTATATTTTTGATATAATGTGTTTAAAGAATTAGAGGGGTGTGTTTATATGGCAACATATGTAACAAAGAAATGTCCGCATTGTGGATTTGCATATCAAGTTTTCCAAAGTGGTGAACAACGCAAATATGGTTGTCCTTATAAAACTTGTGCGAGATGTTTTAAAAATTATTGGGATACAGACATAGTAGAGCCTGCTTTACATGGATATGAAAACTCATATGAAACAAGACAGAGTATTAATCGTGCCATTGTAATGATTATGTATACTCCTATGGCATTGTTAATGTTAGGTGGCGGTATTTGGTTGTTGACAGAGGGAGAAATGCTTGGTCTTTTTTTTCTTGCTATGGGTGGATTTGTTGTATGGGCAATTGGTTCACATATAAAAGGTAAAATTGATGACAAAAAGCATTGGGATGATATTGTAAGAAATAGACAATTAGAATATGATAAATCTATGGAAAGATTAAAGGACACCAACTATCTCACTGCCCTTGCCAATTTTGATAAAAGAGCAAAAAAGCTGCTGAATGAGAGAATAAACGGAGAAACAGAGCATTATGCCACTCGTCCACAATAAAGGCTTAATTAACAGATAAGCATAGTTCAAAGCTATGCTTATTTTTTTATGTCAAAATCAATTTTCAGTGCGAAATCTCAACAAAAAAATTATTCCACAGAAAATAAAGTTATAGGCCTTAAGAGTTTAAATTGACATAAATAGAAAAATGTGGTATACTCGTGTCTGAGTATACCACATTTTTTAGGAGGAAATATATGGAGAACAAAAGAAGTAATTTTTCAGGAAAAATAGGATTTGTACTGGCGGCGGCAGGCTCGGCGGTAGGGCTTGGCAATATATGGAGATTTCCCTATTTGGCAGCCCAGTACGGTGGAGGAATTTTTCTCCTTACATATATAGTCTTGGTTTTGACCTTCGGCTTTGTACTTATGACAACAGAAATTGCCATAGGAAGAAAGACGGGATTAAGCGCTATAGGTGCATTTAGAGCTCTGGATAAAAGATTTTCCTTTATCGGCTATCTGGCATCAATTGTGCCTATAATAATCCTGCCTTACTATTCGGTAATAGGCGGCTGGGTTACAAAGTACCTTTTCATGTTCTTAAAAGGAAGCGGAAATGTAACGGCAGAGGATTCATTTTTCGGCGGCTTTATAGCAAATCCCACAGAGCCCCTTTTGTGGTTTTTGATTTTTATCGGTATAACTGCTTTAGTTGTATTTTTAGGCGTTGAAAAGGGTGTTGAAAAGGTAAGTAAGATAATGATGCCTGTCTTGATAGTATTATCCTTGGCTATTGCAATATATTCCTGCCTGCTTCCGGGTGCATGGGAGGGGATTTTATATTACCTCACACCTAAATTTTCCGATTTTTCATTCACAACCGTTCTTGCAGCCATGGGTCAGCTTTTCTATTCCATGAGTCTTTCTATGGGAATTATGATAACCTACGGCTCTTACATGAAAAAGGATGTAAGTATTGAAGGGGCAGTTAAAAACATTGAGATTTTCGATACGGGTATAGCAATCCTTGCGGGCTTCATGATTATTCCTGCCGTATTCGTATTTTCAGGCGGAAACGAAGAAGCTTTAGGAAAAGGTCCCGGTCTTATGTTTGCCACCTTGCCCAAGGTTTTCGAAAGCATGCCCTTTGGTAACATTGTAGGCTTTGCATTCTTTGTTTTGGTTTTATTTGCGGCATTGACATCATCCATAAGCCTTATGGAAACGGTGGTATCCATTTTCTGCGATAAGCTTAAGCTTAAGAGAGGAGCATCCTGCCTTTTGGTATTTATCTTAAGCATTCTTCTGGGAATACCATCTTCCTTGGGAAACGGTATTTGGGGAAATATAAAAATCATGGGCTTTGCGTTCCTTGACTTTTTCGATTTTATAAGCAACAGCGTGATTATGCCAATAGTTGCTCTTTGCACAGCGATTTTCATAGGATGGTTCTTAAAGCCTGCTTCAGTGGCAGAAGAGGTTGAACTTACGGGCAGCTTCAAAAGAAAAGGGATGTATTCATTTGTTATAAAATATATAGCCCCTGTTTTCATTGTTCTTATATTGGGATTTTCGGTTCTTGAAGGAATGGGAATTATAAAGGTTTGATTTTCTTTTTCAAAGAAGGATTTTTATGCTTGAAAACAAAAACTTTAAAAACGGAATAATGTCGGGACTTCCCATTTGCTTCGGATATTTTTCGGTAGCATTTGCCTTTGGGATTTTTGCAGTTGGAGAAGGTCTTAAGCTTTCAGAAACTCTTTTGATATCCATGACCAATGTAACCTCGGCAGGTCAGCTTGCGGCAGTTCCTATAATTTGCAGCGGAGGTTCATTTTTAGAGCTTGCCCTATCTCAGATTATAATAAACTTAAGATATGCTCTTATGTCAATCGCCTTGTCCCAGAAGCTTTCGGCCGATGTTTCTCTCAAAGACAAGCTTATAATTTCCTTTGTCAACACAGATGAGGTTTTTGCCGTAGCTTCCAATCAAAAGGGTAATGTGGCAAAAAGCTTTCTGTACGGACTTATTATAACGCCTTATCTTGGGTGGAGCATTGGAACTCTTGCGGGAGCTTTGGCAGGTGATATATTGCCCGATTCTTTGACAAGTGCATTGGGTATAGCCATTTATGCCATGTTTATAGCAATCGTTATTCCGCCTTCCAAAAAACATAAACCAACGGCAATCTGCGTGATTTTTGCAGTAGCATTAAGCCTTATGTTTAACTTTGTTCCGGCCCTTAAAAATATACCCGGCGGATTTACTGTTATACTATGCACCTTGATTGCAAGTGTGGTTATGGCGCTTTTATACCCCGTTGATGTAGAGGAGGGAAGATAGAATGAAAAACTTTTACATATATCTTCTCATAATGGCAGGAATAACTTATCTTATAAGGATGCTTCCTTTGGTTCTTTTCAAGAAGAAAATCAGGTCAAAATTTGTGCTTTCCTTTTTATATTATGTGCCCTATGCGGTGCTTACGGTAATGACGGTTCCTGCAATTTTTAATTCCACTTCATCGTGGATTTCGGCACTTACGGGATTTTTGGGGGCACTTATTCTTTCATTTTTGGAAAAGAGTCTTTTGACCGTTGCGGCAACTTCGTGCCTATTGGTATTTTTGACTGAAATTATAATTAAGTATATTTAAAAGCAAAGGTCATATGACCTTTGCTTTTTCTATGAAAAGAGCAAATTTTGTCTATCAATAATATATAAAATGGCTTGAATTGAAAGCGTGGATAAAATATACTTAAGATAAAAGAAATTTCTTTAATAAAAGGAGAATGATTATGAAACAGACAGCGGAAGAAATATTAAACTCCCTTTCTCTGGATGAGAAAATTGCTCAGCTATGGTATGGAGGTAGCGGAGCATTTTTAACAGATGGTAAGCATTTTGACAAGGAAAAAGCAAAAGAATACTACCCGCATGGACTTTTTTCTATTAGTGTACCTGCTAATTTAACCCCTGAAGAAGCCGGAACATTCATCGGAGAACTCAAAGAGGCTTTTTCTGAATGGACTAATCTTCCGCCTTTTGTGATGTGCGAAGCTCTGCACGGACTTTTATCTGCCGGAGCAACAACTTTTCCGCAGTCTATCGGCATGGGTGCTACTTTTGACCCTGAGCTCATGGAAAGAGTGGGTCTTGCTATAGGAAAAGAAGCAAGAGCTATGGGGATAGGAATGTCATTCGCTCCTGACCTTGACCTGGGTCGTGACCCCAGATGGGGAAGAATAGAAGAAACCTACGGAGAATCTTCCTTTGAAGTAGGGCAGATGGGAGAGGCTTATGTAAAAGGACTTATGGGAGATGACGGAAAGTATCTTGCTACAGTAAAGCATTTTACAGCACACGGTCATCCTGAATCGGGACTTAACTGTGCTCCCAATATGGCTACGCCACAGGAACTGGAGGATAAATATCTTCCTCCTTTCAAGAAAGCAATAGATGCGGGAGCTAAAGCTCTTATGCCTGCATATTCGACTTTGAATGGAGTTCCCTGCCACTTAAATAAGTATATATTACGTACTATATTAAGAGAACGCTGGGGATTTGACGGCGTGGTTGTAACCGATTCCGGAGCTTCTCGGCTTCTTAAAAACTGGCATCACGCAGTTGAAAACGAAACTGAGGGAGCAGAAAAGATGCTTTCAAGCGGAGTGGATGTGGAAGATACCCAGTATTTTTACGGAAACGCTCTTAAAGTAGCCATTGAAAGCGGAAAAGTGCCGGAGAGTATCTTGGATGAGGCATTGCTCAGAATTATAAATATTAAACTTGAAATGGGAATTACAGAACCCCAAAAACCTGACCTTGATGAAATTGCCAGAGTAGTAAACTCCGATGAGCACAAGGCTTTAGCCCGTGAAGCGGCACAAAAGTCAATGGTACTTCTGAAAAACGACGGAGTTCTTCCTCTTAAAGCAGGACAGAAAATTGCAGTCATCGGCCCTAATGCCTTTTCAGTAGAATTGGGAGACTATGCACGGCCAAAGGACAATGCAATAACACCGGTGGAAGCATTAAAGGAAAGGGCAGAAAGGGCAGGAGGAAGCGTAGTTGCTGCAAAGGGCTGCGATGTATTCGGCACTGATACCTCTGGCTTTGCAGAAGCGGAGGGTCTTGCAAAAGAATCCGATGTAGTAATTTGCGTAATTGGCGGAAGAAGCATGAAACCATACGGGATGGGTTGGGGCGGCATTTTAGAAGGTCCGGTAGTAACCTGCGGTGAATCTTTGGATGTTCACGAGCTCACTCCGGGCGGCCCCCAGCTTGATTTGGTAAGACGTATGATAGCTACGGGTAAGCCTACTGCTGTTGTTATGATAGACGGCCGTCCTGAAACTTTATTTGATGTAGGGGATAACTGCGGTGCACTTGTGGCAGCTTGGTATCCTGGACAGGAAGGTTCCGTTGCTCTGGCAGATCTTCTGTTCGGAGATGTAAACTTCTCAGGAAAGCTTCCTGTTACATTCCCGAGACATGTTGGACAGATTCCCTTATGCCACGATAGACTGCCTTCTGCCGGAGGATTCTACCATAAACCTGGAACAGTGGAGAAGCCGGGACACGACTATGTATTTTTAAGACCTGATGAGAAATATGAGTTCGGTTTTGGATTGGGATATTCAGAAATTGCTTATAATGAAATTAAAGCCGAAAAAACCGATAAGGGAGTAGAGGTAACGGTAACAATAGAAAATAAAGGAAATTATGATGCAGAAGAGCCCATACTCATATTTATCCGCGACGAGGTTGCGACCTTAAGCCAGCCTATAAAGAAGCTGGTTGCAACAAAGAGAGTTCCCTTAAAAGCAGGGGAAACTAAAACAGAAATTATAGAATTTTCTGAGGAAGCTTTAATGTATACCAATGTAGAAATGGAAAAGATTTTAGAAAGCGGTTGGTTTACAATAATGGCAGGAGATAAGAGTACAAGAATTTTAGTTTGAACATCAAAAAAAGCTGAACGGTTATCAACCGTCCAGCTTTTTTTAAGGCGATTTATCTAAAGAGGATGTTGTTTATTACACTTTCAAGATATTCCTGACGTCCGCTTTCGGGAATTTTTGCATTTCCCAGTTTCTCTGCATAAGCGGAAAGCTCGGAAAGATTTGTTTCGTTGTTTAAGATTTTTCTGCCCAGCTCACTTTCAAAGCTTGAATATTTTGATTTTATAAAATCGTCTATTCTTCCGTCTTCTATAATCTCAGAAGCCTTAATCAGTCCCAGAGCATATGTATCCATGGCAAGTATAAAAGCATAGAACATATCTTCGGGAGTGTGGCTTGCACGACGATTTTTCGCATCGAAATTGAATCCGCCTGTAAGTCCACCAGCTTTTATTACTTCGTACATACATAGTGTTGCACTGTAAACATTAAAGGGGAATTCGTCTGTATCCCATCCTAAAAGCAAGTCACCCTGATTTGCATCAATGGATCCGAGCATTCCGTTAATTGCCGAAACTCTGAGTTCGTGTTCAAAGGTGTGGCCGGCAAGTGTTGCATGGTTTGCTTCTATGTTCATTTTGAAATCCTTATCAAGGCCGTAATGTCTTAAAAAGCCTATTGCTGTGGAAGCGTCAAAATCGTACTGGTGTTTCATGGGTTCCTTTGGCTTTGGTTCAATGTAAAAATCACCCTTGAAACCGATTTTTCTGCCGTAATCAACTGCCATACGCATAAGACGGGCGATGTTTTCCTGTTCAAATTTAACATCGGTATTTAAAAGAGTTTCATATCCTTCTCTGCCGCCCCAGAAAACATAGCCTTTTCCTCCGAGTTTAACGGTTAAATCCAAAGCTTTTTTTGTCTGAGCTGCAGCAAAGCAAAATACATCTAAAGAATTTGTGCTTCCGGCACCATTCACAAATCGGGGATTTGAGAACATATTTGCGGTGCCCCACAGACATTTAATTCCTGTTTTATTCATTTTTTCAAGAATGTAGTCTGTGATTTCATCCAGTCTTTTATTTGTTTCTTTTATGTCTTCGCTTTCGGGAACAAGGTCAACGTCGTGAAAGCAGAAATACTCAATTCCAAGCTTTTCCATAAATTCAAATCCCACATCCACTTTGGCTTTTGCGTGCTCCATTGTTCCTTTTTTTAAGCCGAAAGATTTGTCGGCGGTATCTTTTCCAAACATATCGGTACCTGCGTTACAAAGGTTATGCCACCAGGCCATAGCAAATGGGAGATGCTCCTTCATGGGTTTACCCAAAATTATTCTGTCTGCATCATAAAACTTAAAAGCAAAGGGGTTTTTACTGTCACGTCCTTCAAATTTTATGGCGGGGATGTTTTCAAAATATTCTTTCACTTAATTTTCCTCCTTTAATTCTTTATATAAATTTTTTACTGCTGGATATATCTTTTTGAATTTGTCGTATTTTCTTTCATATGATAAAACCAACTTTTCTTCCGGTTTTATCACTTCCTTGATTTTAACTGAAACACATTCGCTGAGATTTTTAAATTTTCCTGATGCAACCATAGCAAGCTTTGTGGCTCCGTAGCCGGGGCCTTCTTCTGCTTTTGGAACATGAAGCTCTATGTTAAGAATGCTTGATAAAATTTTAAGCCAAAGCTGTGATTTCGCTCCTCCTCCGCAAACGGTACTTTTCCTTATATCAATACCCAGAGACTTTGCAATTTCTATGTTATCCTTAATGGCAAAAGAAACTCCCTCTAAAACGGAAAGTAACATAGCGTAGCGGGAGGTATCTGGTCTTAAACCGATGAACATACCTGTGGCATCAGTATCGTTTATGGGGCTTCGCTCACCCATAAGGTAGGGAAGAAAGTAAACATGACTTTTTTCTATCATTTCCTGGGTTATATTATCTTCTTCAGCTTTGAAATTTTCTGTATTTAAAATCTTTTCGCAGAACCACTTGTTACATGATGCAGCAGAAAGGATGCAAGCCATAAGGTGGAAACCTCCGTCTGCATGGCAAAATGAGTGAAGAGAATTAGCATCGTCAACGGAAAATCTGTCAGAAGAGATAAACACGGTACCGCTGGTACCCAAAGATATGTTGCATTTACCCTTACCAATGGTTTTTGTTCCAATTGCAGCTCCGGCATTGTCGCCTGCCCCGGCCGCAACTTTTACATCCTGTGAAAGATTAAGTGTTTTTGCAATTTCAGGCTTTAATGTGCCGATACATTCATAACTTTCAAAAAGCCCTGGCATATTTTCCTCTTTGACTTTACATATTTCAAGCATTTCTTTTGACCAGCACCTATTTTTTACATCAAGCAGGAGCATCCCTGAAGCATCTGAATAATCGGTAGCGTGAATGCCCGTAAGCCTGTAATTTAAGTAGTCTTTAGGGAGCATTATTTTTTTGATACGGTTAAAGTTTTCTTCTTCGTTATTTTTAAGCCATAAAATTTTAGGGGCGGTGAAGCCTGCAAAAGCGATGTTTCCGGTATAACCGGACAAGATGTTTTTTCCTATGGCTTCATTGAGATAGGCTGTTTCCTTTGAACATCTGCCGTCGTTCCACAAAATGGCAGGGCGGATAACCTCGTCCTTTTCATCAAGGATTACAAGACCATGCATTTGACCTGCAATGCCTATAGCTTTGATTTTTTCGGCATCCTGCCCCTCTGTGAGTTTAAGTACACCATTTACAAAGGCATTCCACCAGTCATCAGGGGACTGTTCGCTCCAACCGGGCTTTGGATAGAAAACTTCATAAGATTCGGTAACAGAATTTATTATTTTTCCATTATCGTCTGAAAGAATCAGCTTTAATGAGGAAGTTCCTAAGTCCGCACCTATATAATAAGCCATATAATCATCTCCTTTTATTAAAATTATATTATATGACAGTTGACTTTTCTGGCCAAATAGCTTATAATATATGGACAAAATTTGTTGTTGATGGAGTGGTTCTATGTTTTATCAGTACAAACATTTCGGAACAACTGAATATTTTTGCAAGGAGTACGGTGAAGATTTTAATTTTCCTATGCACCTGCATAATTCCTTTGAATTCATAACCTTGCTGGAAGGGGAAATGAAGGTTGTGATTGATGATAGGGAATATGTGCTTAAAAAGGGAGAAGCAGTACTCATTTTTCCAAATCAGATGCACTCTCTTGAGAGCGAAAAGAGCAGACACATGCTTTGTATTTTCTCTTCGGAACTGGTGAGAGCGTATTATTCGGGATTAAATAAAAAAATCCCTCTGGACAATAAAGTCAGAGCGGATAAATTTGTTATAGAAAGTATAGACAAACTTTTGCCTGAATCTTCGGTGGCAGAAAAAAAGGGTATACTTTATCTTTTGTGTGCTACTTTTGACAAAGAAACAGATTATACAGACAGAATGAAAGTATATGACGGATTGTTATATAAGATTTTTGATTTCGTGGAGCGGAATTATTCGGGTGACTGTACCTTGGAAAAGCTTTCGAAAGAAACGGGATATAACTACTCATATTTATCCCGAAGCTTTAAAAAATCCACCGGAATTTCTTTTAATTCCTATGTTAATCAGTACAGAATAAGTAACGCTTGCTATCTTTTGAGTAACACGGAATATTCCATAGTAGAGTGCGCTCTTGAAAGCGGATACGAGTCTTTGAGAAGCTTTAACAGGAATTTTATTGCATCAAGAGGGATTACTCCAAGTGAATACAGAATAAAAAAATAAAGCGGTGCAGATTTCCTGCACCGCTTTATTTTTTATATGTTGAGTGTTTTTTCTTCTACTTCTCTCTGAACTCTTGCGATAAAGTCGTCTAAAGTCATGGATTCCTGCTCTCCGCCTTTTCTCATACGGACAGAAATTGCACCTGATTCAATATCCTTATCACCGCAAACCACCATGTAGGGGATTTTTTCCATCTGAGCTTCTCTTATCTTATAGCCGATTTTTTCGTTTCTGGTATCAAGCTCAACACGGATACCTGCCTTGCTCATCTTTTCCGCAATATCACTTACATAGTCTGCATGTCTTTCGGATAAGGACATTACCTTAACCTGAGTGGGAGCAAGCCATGTTGGGAATGCACCGGCATACTTTTCAATCAGGAGAGCCAGAGTTCTTTCATAGCAGCCGATTGAGGTACGGTGAATGATATAGGGATTTTTCTTGTTGCCTTCCGCATCAACATATTCCATACCAAACTTGGAAGCTAAGAACTGGTCAATCTGGATTGTTATAAGTGTGTCTTCCTTGCCGAAAACGTTCTTGATCTGGATATCCAGCTTGGGACCGTAGAAAGCAGCTTCGCCAACACCGATTTTATAGGGGATTTCAAGATTATCGAGAATCTTTTTCATTACACCCTGAGCTTCATCCCAGTCTGCGGCAGTACCGATGTACTTTTCTGTATCTTCAGGATCCCACTGTGAAAATCTGTAGGAAATGTCCTCATAAAGACCTAAGGTCTTGAGCATGTATATTGCAAGCTCTAAGCAGTTTTTGAATTCTGCTTCAAGCTGCTCGGGAGTACACATTAAATGGCCCTCTGAAATGGTGAACTGACGAACTCTTATAAGACCGTGCATTTCTCCGGATGCTTCATTTCTGAAAAGAGTTGAGGTTTCGTTATATCTTAAGGGAAGATCACGATAGGAACGTGCTCTGTTAAGATAAGCCTGATACTGGAAGGGGCAGGTCATGGGACGAAGTGCGAAAACTTCCTTTTCGCTGTCAGGATCACCCATAACGAACATACCGTCTCTGTAATGGTCCCAGTGTCCTGAAACCTTATATAAATCACTTTTAGCCATATAGGGAGTCTTGGTAAGAAGCCAGCCCATGGACTGCTCTGTATCCTCAACGAAACGCTGGAGGAGCTGTATTACCCTTGCTCCCTTGGGGAGAAGGATGGGAAGCCCCTGACCTATAAGGTCGCTGGTTGTGAAATATTCAAGCTCACGGCCAAGCTTATTATGGTCTCTCTTTTTAGCTTCTTCTCTCTTTAGAAGGTCAGCTTCAAGCTCGTCCTTTGTCTTATAAGCAACACCGTAAATACGGGTGAGCATCTTGTTCTTTTCGCTGCCTCTCCAGTAAGCACCGGTAGCGGAAAGAAGCTTGAATGCCTTTACCTTTGAGGTGTAGTTAACGTGGGGTCCGGCACAAAGGTCGGTAAATTCACCCTGCTTGTAGAAGGAAATAACTTCACCTTCAGGAAGCTCGTTTATAAGTTCAGTTTTATAGGGCTCTTCTGCCATAAGGGCAAGAGCTTCGCTTCTTTCAAGCTCAAAGCGTTCAATCTTTAAGTTTTCCTTGACGATTTTCTTCATTTCGGCTTCAATTTTCTCCAAGTCCTCGGGAGAGAAAGCAACCTCTGTGTCAAAGTCATAATAAAAGCCTGTGTCGATGGCAGGACCTATTGCAAGCTTTACATCGGGGTAAAGTCTTTTTACAGCCTGCGCCATTATATGGGAAGCAGAGTGTCTTAAAATTTTAAGTTCCTCTTCGGGGGTTAAATTATTCTGGATTTCGCTCATAAATATACCTCTTTTCAAAATTGAATTTAATAAACAAAATAAAAAGCACCCTTGAAATCAAGGGTGCTAAAATGCACGGTTCCACCTTGTTTTTAACTTAATTACCTTTAACGGAAAGGCTACGGCAAATCCTACTTTATTCAGATAAGCAGCTTGGAAGTGGTTTTCATAAAAGCTTTCGCAAGAAGCTCACAGCCAAGGCTTCTCTCTCTGTCCGAAAGGATTTTTACTACTGTCTTCGTCATCGCTTTTTATTAAGATGCCCTAATTATAACACTTAAATGGGCTTATGTCAACTTTTTTTATACTGATTTAAGAAATCTGCACAAAATAGCTGCGGCCTCGGCACGGGTAGTATTCTTGGAAGGATTGAGATTGCCCGCTTCATCTCCCTTTATAATTCCTGCTCCAAGGGCTTTTTTTACATAATCTGCAGCGTAGGGTGAAACAGCCTCAAAATCCTTTATGTCTGCTGTGTCTGTGAAAGGAATTTCCTTTTCTAAAAGCTCAAATGTCCTCATGATTATGGTTATCATCTGTTCTTTTGTTATGGGGGAATTGGGGGAGAAGGTGTTGTCCCCGGTTCCCCTTATAAGAGAGCAGTTATAAACTGTCTGAATTACTCCCGCATACCAGGAGTCGGGAGATACGTCGTAAAAGTCTCCCTTGTAGATTCCCTCGTCAAGAGAAAGAGCACGAACCAAAAGTGCACAGAACTCCGCTCTTGTAACATTCTTATCAGGTGAAAATGTACCGTCTTTATATCCGGCGGTAATTTTTGCTTTCGCCAGAGCATTTATGTCGGAGGATGCCCAGTGTCCCTCTAAATCCGAGAACTGATTTTCACTGCCGTAGAAAGAAGAAATATTCACGGGAGAAATGTATTCGGGATTGTCACGAAGAGGCTTTGAAGGTGTGGGGGGAGTTTCGTTTTTTTCCTCTGAAGGGTCTTTATATTCAACGTCAGAATTTTTCTTTGTAACCTTAATGGGTTTGGAATAAACGGTTTCACCTAAAATTCCGGCTGTGAGGGATATGGGAGTAACCTCATATCTTAAGTAGAGACCTGCCATATCTTCTGTAAGCTCAATTTCTTCCATATTCGAATAGCTTAAAATTTTATAAGGTCCGTCGGGATTTTCGGAAAGTCCCCAGTTGGTTACGGTAGCACTCTCGCCATCAAAGTTATTAACGAAAGCATACACGCCCTTAACGGTATTTCCTACCTTTGCCTGACCTCTTATTCTTACGTCCTTGGCAGAAATAACAGCGGGAATAACTTCAATATCATCCATATAGAGAATCTGTTCGTCAGAGCCCTCGGGAACATTTACTGCCACAATGAAGCGACCGTTTATGTCGTATTCGGGAGTGAAAACCGCCTTATAGGTATTCCATCTGGTATTGGGGATGAAATAAGCACACAAAATAAGATTGTCGGGATTATCTAAGTCCTCTATAATGAAAGTAACCTCCAGGTGAGTATCGGAAAATTTGTTTTTCAGGTCGGCCTTGAATACATAATTTTCTTCGGCTTTGAAAGAAACAAAGGCGTTATTGTACATAATACCCACATTACTGTTGGGAGTGAAAGAGGCGTAGGAATTTCTGTTTTCCCTGATGATTTTATATTCGCCGTCTCCTGATGCAAGCCAGGATGAATCGCTCTGCTCCGACTCGAAGTTGCCGTTATCAATTCCCGAGTCTGTAATTCTTATATAAAAGTTTTGACAGATTTCGCTCTTTTCTGTAACGAAAACAGAAAATTCGTAAATACCGGGAAGAGCAGATGTGGTTATGGTTAAAATTCCGTCTTCAATTCTTACATTTTCATCCTTATCAAATGACTCAAAGGAAAGGGGAGTTGCCACTATTTCACCCTCCTGGTCCAGAACAAGAATATCCAAAGGTGTGGTTATATCGGAAGTCTTGGGAACTGTGAAGGACTGTGGTATGGAAACAGACAAGCCGACGGGTCTCTTATATGACGGCTTTAAGGAAAGATTTCTTAATGAAATAGGGTCATGGCTTTCATCCATGGTTATGGCAAGGGAGAATATAAAGTCATTGTCAAAAGAGGTTTTCAAGGGAGCTGTTATGGTTGTCCAGTCTTCAGAGAAGGGATTTTCCAGATATATAACCGCTGAATTGCCCAAAATTTCAGGATATACAATATTTGTTCCGTTATGGGAATCGCTTCCGCCTTTTATATCAAAAGAAACCTCGTATAATTTCCCGCCCTTAAGGGAGATGTTTTCTTCCTGAGTCAAAAGATAAGTGGCGGTGTAATCCTCGTGATAGTCAAAGGTCAGAACTCCGTTTTCTAAGGTGAAGTCCGAGCTGTTACGCACGTCCCATCCCGAATTTTCGGGATATTCATTGAAAAGGCCGTTTGATATAAGATTATAGTCCAATGTTATATTTACTTTTTTCTGATGAAGCTTAGGCTGATTTTCGGGAGGAGTAAGTACGAAAGAAAAGGAGGAGTTCTCTTTTGCATTGTCAAAGACCGTCAGGATGCCTGAGTCAAACTTTACTCCGTCAGGCAATGAGGTAACATCCAGTAAAATTTCGTCAGTATAAACCAACTGACCGTCGCCTGTCAAATAGGCAGCCGAATACTCATGCTGCGCCTTTCCTGATTCGGGAATGGGGAGGGTTGTCCTTCCTATAAGAACCATGTCGGGATAAAGCTCCTCGGCAAAAACGGGAACACATAAAAGCATGGTTAAAATGACCAGGACTGAAAGTAATTTCTTTATCAAAAAAATCTCCCCCTTATGTAAAAACGATATATTTATATTATATCACAAAAAAAGTTATTTGTCATTTAAATTTTTTATTAAATATTTTGTTAATAATAACGGAAGAAAAAGGGGGAATTCTATTGACAAAAAACGTCTTTTATGCTACAATTAGTTAAATTAATCTTTAAGACGATACAGAGATATCGGCAAGATTGTAAAAATACTTGAAAATAGGGTGCAGAAATTCTGCATCAGCCTTTTTGTGTGTTTATTTCTTGCCGGTTGCGGTAAGATTTTTTGTTATTATTTGAAAGGAGGATGCTGCATGATGAAAATGTGTAAAGCTGAGTTTTTTGGTTTTTCCCATGAGGAAAAGGAAAGCATTATGCATTTTTTGTGTAATCATGGGCTTATGCTGGACTCTCCTTGTTATGTTGTATTTCCCGGTTTTTGTGATGTGCATGTGCATTTTCGCGAGCCGGGATTTTCTTATAAGGAAACAATGCTCTCAGGCTCGAAGGCAGCGGCACACGGAGGATATACTGCAGTGTGCACCATGCCAAACTTAAATCCCGTTCCCGACACTCTGGAAAATCTCAGGCTGCAAAAGGAAATGATAGAAAAATCTGCGAAAATTTCCGTTTATCCCATGGCGTCAATTACCATCGGGGAAAAGGGAGAGACTCTTTCGGATATGGAAGAAATGGCAAGAGAGGTTCTGGCTTTTTCGGACGACGGAAAAGGTGTTCAGTCAGATGAAATGATGGAAGAAGCCATGATGATTGCAAAAAGAAACGGAAAAATAATTTCCGCCCATTGCGAGGTTAATTCACTTCTTCACGGCGGCTATATCCACGACGGGGAGTATGCGAAAGAACACAATCACAAGGGGATATGCTCCGAAAGTGAGTATAAGCAGATTGAGCGTGATCTTGCTTTGGCAGAGAAAACAAAGGTCAAATACCATGTTTGCCATATATCCACAAAAGAAAGTGTCAAGCTTATAAGAGATGCTAAAAAGCGAGGGGTTGACGTTACCTGCGAGACTGGTCCTCACTATCTTATATTTGATGACAGAGACTTAAAAGAGGACGGAAAATGGAAAATGAATCCTCCTATAAGAAGCGAGGAAGATAAACTGGCTTTGATAGAGGGGATATGCGACGGAACAATCGATATGATTGCAACGGATCACGCACCTCATTCTGAAGAAGAAAAGGCAAAAGGGCTTTCGGGCAGTGCCTTTGGTATCGTTGGTCTTGAAACGGCATTTCCCGCACTTTACACCCATCTTGTAAAAACGGGAATAATCACACTTGAAAAACTGGAAAAGCTTTTATCAGAAAATCCGAAAAAAAGGTTCGGGATTGATACGGGGCTTGATTTTACAGTGTGGAAACTTGACGAAGAATATGAAGTTAAACCGGAAGAGTTTTTGTCCAAAGGAAAATCCACTCCTTTTGAGGGGATGGTTCTTTCGGGAAAATGTATTGCTACCGTGCATAACGGCGAATTTGTATATACGGAGGAATAGGTTATGGCTAAAAGAACAGATATTAAAAAAATTCTTATCATCGGCTCAGGTCCTATTGTTATAGGACAGGCTGCCGAATTTGACTATGCAGGAACCCAGGCCTGCCTTGCTCTTAAGGAGGAAGGCTATGAGGTGGTTTTGGTAAATTCCAACCCTGCTACAATAATGACTGATACTACAATAGCGGACAAGGTTTATATGGAGCCTCTGACCCTTGAATATGTGGCGAAAATTCTCCGTTATGAAAGACCTGATGCCATCGTTCCGGGTATCGGCGGACAGACAGGTTTGAATCTTGCCATGCAGCTTGAAAAGAAGGGAATATTAAAAGAGTGCGGAGTTGAGCTTTTAGGTACAAGCAGTGCAAGTATTGAAAGGGCTGAAGACAGAGAGCTTTTTAAAGAGCTTTGTGAGTCCATCGGCGAGCCTGTAATTCCTTCTGAAATCACTTATTCTTTGGAAGAAGCAAAGGAAGCGGCAAAGAGAATAGGATATCCCGTTGTTCTTCGCCCTGCATTCACGTTGGGCGGAACAGGCGGCGGCTTTGCATATAACGAGGAAGAGCTTATAGAAATCGGCGTTAATGCCTTTAAGTTATCTCCCGTTCATCAGGTTTTAATTGAAAAGAGCGTAAAGGGCTATAAGGAAATTGAGTTTGAGGTTATGAGAGATTCCTCAGACAGAGCAATTACCATCTGCGGTATGGAAAATATTGACCCTGTTGGTGTTCATACGGGAGACTCTTTGGTTGTAGCTCCCATTATGACTCTTTCCAAAGAAGACGAAAAGATGCTCAATGACAGTGCTATAAAGCTTATCAGAGAGCTTAAAATAGAGGGTGGATGTAACGTTCAGTTTGCACTTAACCCCAATACAAGCGAATACTACTTAATTGAAGTTAATCCCAGAGTTTCACGTTCATCGGCACTTGCATCCAAGGCAAGCGGTTATCCCATTGCAAGAGTTACAGCCAAAATTGCCGTTGGTATGGAGCTTACGGAAATTGCAATAGCAAATACAAATGCGGCATTTAATCCCAGCCTTGATTATATCATTGCAAAGTTCCCCAGATTCCCCTTTGATAAGTTTTCATCTGCTCCCAATACTCTCGGTACACAGATGAAGGCAACAGGTGAAATCATGGGAATAGGCTCAAATCTTAAGGAATGTCTCTTGAAATCAGTGAGATCCCTTGAAATCGGTGCATATCATTTTTACCTTCCTAAGTTCGATGCCATGACAAAGGAAGAACTTACCGAATATATAAAGAGCTTTAAGGATGACGTTATTTTTGCAGTGGCAGAGCTTTTCAGAAGAGGAGAAACTGTTGAAAATATTCACAAAATTACGGAGATTACATCCTATTTCCTTGAAGCGATAAAAGAAATTATTAACTTTGAAGCTACAATAAAAGCCAACAAGGGAGATGTAGCTATCCTTAAAGAGGCAAAGAAAATCGGCTTCAGCGATAAATTTATAGCAAAAGCATGGGATATGACGGAAATGGAAGTTTTTGCAAAGAGAAAGGAAAACGGAATTTTCCCCATATTCAAAATGGTTGACACCTGCCATACAAATGCGTATATTCCTTATTTCTACTCATCTTATGAAGGGGAAAATGCATCACGCCTTACAGACAAGAAAAAGATAATTGTACTTGGCGCAGGACCTATCCGTATCGGTCAGGGTGTTGAATTTGACTATTCTACGGTTCATGCGGTTATGACAATTAAAAAGTCGGGATACGAAGCAATAATAATAAACAATAACCCTGAAACCGTTTCCACCGACTATACCACTGCGGATAAGCTTTATTTCGAGCCTTTGACCACAGAGGACGTAATGAATATCATTGAGTTTGAAAAGCCCGAAGGTGTAATTGCATCCTTAGGCGGACAGACAGCCATTAACTTAGCTGAGCCTCTTATGAAGCATGGTGTGAAGATTATCGGCACTGACTGCGAGGCTATTGAAAAAGCTGAAAACAGAGACAGCTTTGAAAAAATCCTTGAAGAGCTTTCAATTCCTCAGCCCAAGGGAAGAGCGGTAACAAACATTGAAGACGGAGTAAAGGCGGCTTCCGAAATAGGCTATCCCGTGCTTGTTCGTCCAAGCTTTGTACTTGGCGGACGTGCCATGCAGATTGTTGCCCAGGAAGAGCATTTAAGACACTATTTAAAATCAGCGGTTGAAATTGATGAGGACAAGCCTGTGCTTGTTGATAAATACATTCAGGGCAGAGAGGTTGAGGTTGACGCCATCTGTGATGGTCGTGATGTATTTGTTCCCGGTATTATGGAGCTTGTTGAAAGAACCGGTGTACACAGCGGCGACTCCATAAGCGTATATCCCACCTTCAGTATTTCGGATAAAGTAAAGGGAACAATTCTTACTTATGCTAAAAAGCTTGGCCTTGGCATTGGAATTATAGGTCTTTATAATATTCAGTTTATCGTTGACAAGGACGACAACGTATTTATCATTGAGGTTAATCCCCGTTCTTCAAGAACAGTTCCTTTCTTATCCAAAGCAACAGGATACAGCTTAGCTGACATTGCGACAGAGGTTATTTTGGGTAAGAGCCTTAAGGAGCAGGGAATTTTTGATATTTATCCTGCTGAGAAAAAGCGTTGGTATGTAAAGGTTCCCGTATTCTCCTTTAATAAAATCAGAGGTTTAGACGCTTACCTTTCTCCCGAAATGAAGTCAACAGGTGAAGCAATCGGTTACGACGATAAATTAAACCGTGCACTTTACAAAGCTCTTCAGGCATCGGGAATGAAGCTTCAGAACTACGGAACAGTTTTGGTAACTTTAGCTGACGAGGATAAGGCAGAAGCCCTTCCGCTTATCAGAAGATTTTACGATATGGGCTTTAATATAGTGGCAACAATCGGAACTGCAGAGTATCTTAAAGCCAACGGAATAAGAACGAAAGTGCTCAGAAAGCTTTCAGAAGGAAGCACAGAAATTTTAGATGCAATCCGTGCTGGCTATGTAAGCTACGTTATTAACACCCGTGCAATTCTTTCGGGAGTTCACTATGAAGACGGTGTCGATATCAGAAGAACTGCCAATGAAAACAACGTAACGCTCTTTACATCTCTTGACACGGTAAGAGTTCTGCTTGATGTACTTGAGGAAATCACACTTACAATTTCGACTATTGATGCGTAAGAGGTAGGAAATGAAACAGGGAATTTTTGAAATTACTGAAAATAAAAAGCTCACGGAAAACGTATTTAAGATGACCTTGAAGGGCGATACGTCAGACATTACAAAGCCGGGACAGTTTGTTAATATAAAGCTTGAGGGCATGTATTTAAGACGTCCTATTTCCGTTTGCCATGTAAAGGGAGATGTGCTCACCATCATTTATAAGGTGGTTGGCAAGGGAACACTTGCCATGAGCGAAATGAAAGAGGGAAGGCTTGACATTTTAACCGGTCTCGGAAACGGCTATGATATAGATTCTTCCCATAAAAAGGTTTTGCTCCTTGGGGGCGGTGTAGGTGTTCCTCCTTTATATATGCTGGCAGAAAAGCTTATGGAAAAGGGAATAGAGGTTTCTGTCATTTTAGGCTTCAATGATAAAAGCGAAGTCTTTTACGAAGAGGAATTTAAAAAACTGGGAGCGAAAGTTTACGTTACCACGGTAAACGGCTCTTACGGTATAAAAGGCTTTGTTACAGACGCTCTTGATAAGGTGGACTATTCTTACTTTTACACCTGCGGTCCCGAGCCGATGCTTAAGGCAATTTATAAAGCCACAAAGGTAAGCGGTCAGTTTTCCTTTGAGGAGAGAATGGGCTGCGGCTTTGGTGCGTGCATGGGCTGCTCCTGCAAAACGGTTACAGGCTATAAGAGAATATGCAAAGACGGGCCCGTGCTTGAAAAGGAGGAGATATTATGGGAAAAATGAGTGTAAACCTTTTGGGAATAGAGCTTGACAATCCCGTAATTCCCGCCAGCGGAACCTTTGGCTACGGCTACGAATTTGCGGAGTATTATGATATAAATATTCTTGGAACATTCTCTTTCAAGGGAACTACGAAAGAGGCAAGATTCGGAAATCCCACACCCAGAATTGCAGAGTGCGAAATGGGTATGATCAATGCGGTGGGACTGCAAAATCCCGGTGTTGATAAGGTTATAAATGAAGAGCTTCCGAAGCTTTCAAAATGCTTTAACAAAAAGGTAATGGCGAATGTAAGCGGATTTTCCCTGGAGGAATATGCAACGACCTGCGAAAAGATAGATAAATGCGACCAGGTAGGATGGATAGAGGTTAATATAAGCTGTCCCAACGTCCACGGTGGCGGTATGAGCTTCGGAACAAACCCCGAAAGTGCCAAGGAGGTTGTAAAGGCGGTTAAAAAGGTAACCACAAAGCCTGTGATTATCAAGCTTTCTCCTAACGTTACGGATATAGTTTCCATCGCAAAGGCCTGCCAGGAGGGTGGGGCAGACGGAATAAGCCTTATAAACACCCTTTTGGGCTCAAGAATTGACTTAAGGACGAGAAAGTTTGTTATAGCCAATAAAATGGGCGGTTTTTCAGGGCCTGCTATTTTCCCTGTGGCGTTAAGAATGGTATATCAGGTTTCTCAGAACGTAAAAATTCCCGTTATCGGCATGGGCGGCGTAAAAAGCGCCGAGGACGTTATAGAAATGATGCTGGCAGGTGCAACTGCAGTTGAAGTGGGAGCGGAAAATCTTGTAAATCCCTACGCCTGCAAGGACATTATAGAGGCTTTGCCCTCTGTTATGGAAAAGTACAATATAGAAAATTTAGAAGATATTATAGGAAAAGCTATATAGGAGGTTTTTATGGGTAAGGATGTGATTATTGCTTGCGATTTTTCAAGCAAGGAGCAGACATTCGAGTTTCTTGACAAATTCAGCGGCAGAAAGCCCTTTGTTAAAATAGGAATGGAACTTTTCTATGCGGAAGGGCCTGAAATTGTAAAGGAAATTAAAAAGAGAGGTCATAAAATTTTCTTAGACCTTAAGCTTCACGATATTCCCAACACAGTTAAAAAATCCATGAGTGTTTTGTCCCGTCTTGATGTTGATATGACAAACCTTCATGCTGCAGGAACTATTTCCATGATGGAAGCAGCAATTGAAGGACTTACCCGTCCCGACGGAACAAGACCTATCTTAATTGCAGTAACACAGCTTACATCTACCGATCAGGAGAGAATGGAAAATGACCTTTTAATAAAAGAACCCATTGACAAGGTTGTAATGCACTATGCAGGTAATGCCAAAAAGGCAGGACTTGACGGTGTTGTTTGTTCTCCCCTGGAGGCAGAAAAGGTTCACGCAACATGCGGTAAGGACTTTATTACGGTAACTCCCGGTGTTCGTTTTGCAGATGGTGAAATCGGAGACCAGAAGAGAGTTATGACACCCTCCGAGGCTAAGAAAATCGGCTCTGACTACATTGTTGTGGGCCGTCCCATCACAGCAGCCGAGGACCCTGTGGCGGCATACGAAAGATGTGTAAATGAATTTATAGGATAAGAGAGGTATAAAAAATGGAAAAATTGATAGCTAAGGATTTACTTTCTATAAAGGCGGTTTTCTTCCGTCCTGAGGAGCCCTTTACATGGGCAAGCGGAATTAAAAGCCCTGTATATTGCGACAACCGTCTCACACTCACAGCTCCCAAGGTAAGATGTGATGTGGAGAACGGACTTGCAAAGCTTATAAAGGAAAACTATCCTGAAGCAGAGGTTTTAATGGGAACTTCTACTGCAGGTATCGCTCATGCTGCAATCACAGCACATTTACTTGACCTTCCCATGGGCTATGTACGTTCAGGTGCAAAGGACCACGGAAGACAGAATCAGATTGAAGGAAAGCTTGAAAAGGGTCAGAAGGTTGTAGTTGTTGAAGATTTGATTTCAACAGGCGGCAGCGTAATTGAGGTTGTAAATGTTTTAAGAGAAGCAGGAGCCGAGGTTTTAGGTATCGTAAGCATTTTCACTTACGGAATGAAAAAGGGTCTTACAAGGCTTGCCGAGGCTAATGTTAAAAATATAAGCCTTACAAATTTTGACGTAATTGCAAAGGTTGCGGCAGAAGAAAATTATATAAAGGAAGAGGACGTTATAAAGCTCCTGGCTTTCCGTGATAACCCCTCTGATGAAAGCTGGATTGACAAAAAATAAGAAAAGGGGAGTATTAAGATGAGAAGTCTTATTGATATTTTGGATCTTACACCCGAAGAGATAGATGGTCTTATTAAAACAGCCTATGATATAGTTGAAAATCCCGGTAAATACTCGGAAAAATGCAAGGGCAAGAAACTTGCAACCTTGTTTTTTGAGCCATCCACAAGAACAAGATTGAGCTTTGAAGCGGCAATGATGGAGCTTGGCGGAAACGTACTGGGCTTTTCCGAGGCACAAAGCTCATCGGCGTCAAAGGGTGAATCGGTATCCGATACAGCCAAGGTTATAAGCTGCTATGCAGATATTATAGCAATGCGACACCCCAAGGAGGGTGCGCCGCTGGTGGCGTCAAGAGCCGCATCTATTCCTGTAATCAATGCGGGAGACGGGGGACATAATCATCCTACACAGACTTTGGCAGACCTTTTTACCATACACAGGGAAAAAGGACATATTGACAATCTCACCGTGGGCTTTTGCGGAGATTTAAAGTTCGGAAGAACGGTACATTCTTTAATAAATGCTCTTTCCAGATATAAGGGAATAAAGATTGTACTTATATCACCTGAGGAGCTTAAGCTTCCCAGCTATGTAAAAAAAGATGTGCTTAAAAAAGCGGGTATAGAGTACATACAGACTTCCTCTTTGGAAGAGGTTATGCCGAGTCTTGACGTTTTATATATGACGAGAGTGCAAAAGGAAAGATTTTTCAACGAAGAGGATTACTTAAGGCTCAAAGACAGCTATATTCTTTCGCCCGATAAGCTCAAAAATGCTAAAGCTGACCTCTCAATTATGCATCCTCTCCCCAGGGTGAATGAAATTGCCGTTGCTATAGATGATGATGAAAGAGCTTGCTATTTCAAGCAGGTATTAAACGGAAAATATATGAGAATGGCACTTATAATGATGCTTTTGGAGGAGTGTGGAAAATGAATATAGATTCTATTTATAACGGAATTGTAATAGACCATATCACCAAGGGCAGGGGCATGAAAATTTACGAGCTTTTATCTTTGGATGATTTAGACTCATCTGTTGCAATCATTAAAAACGTAGTCAGCAAAAAAATGGGGAAAAAGGATATTATCAAAATCGATTCGGACATTTCCATAAATTTTGATGTGTTGGGATATGTAGACCCCAACGTAACGGTTAATATAATAAAAGACGGCGTTTTGGTTGAAAAGAAGACCATTGCAATGCCCAAAAGACTCATAAATGTAATAAAGTGCAAAAACCCCAGATGTATAACTACCGTGGAGCAGGAAATCGTTCATGAGTTTAAGCTCACCGACGAAGAAAACGGAGTTTACAGATGTATTTATTGCGAAACTAAAGCTTAAAGGAGAAAAGGAGAAAAATTATGGCTATATTTATAAATGAACCTTCCCATACATTCAACGAATATCTTTTGATTCCAGGCTACTCAGGAAGCGACTGTATTCCTGCCAATGTAAGCCTTAAAACACCTTTGGTAAAATTCAAAAAAGGTGAAGAAAGCGGAATAACCATGAACATTCCCATGGTTTCTGCAATTATGCAGTCCGTTTCCGGTGACAGACTGGCGGTTGCTCTTGCAACAGAGGGCGGCGTTTCCTTTATCTATGGCTCTCAGAGCATTGAGGATGAGGCTGCCATGGTTAAGAGAGCGAAAAATCACAAGGCGGGTTTTGTAAAAAGCGACTCTAACGTGGGTCCTGATGCAACAATGCAGGACGTGGTTATATTAAAGGAAAAGACAGGACACTCCACCGTTGCGGTAACCGAGGACGGAACAAGCGAAGGTAAGCTTTTGGGTATTGTTACGGGCAGAGATTACCGTGTAAGCAGAATGGATCCTGCCACAAAGGTTACCGAATTTATGACTCCCTTTGAAAAGCTCATCTGGGCTAAAGAGGGTACTACCTTAAAGGAAGCAAATGATATTATATGGGACAATAAATTAAATTCACTTCCCATTATAAGCGAAGACGGAAAGCTTTGCTATTTCGTGTTCAGAAAAGACTACGATACCCATAAGCAGAACCCCAACGAGCTTTTGGATAAATCCAAAAGATATGTTGTGGGCGCAGGTATCAATACAAGAGACTACGCCGAGAGAGTTCCTGCTCTTATAGAAGCGGGAGCGGATGTTTTGTGTATAGATTCCTCCGAGGGCTTTTCCGAGTGGCAGAATCTTACAATAAAATGGATAAGAGAAAAGTACGGAGATACCGTTAAGGTTGGCGCAGGAAATGTTGTTGACGCCGAAGGCTTTAAATTTTTGGCTGATGCAGGTGCCGACTTTATCAAGGTTGGTATCGGCGGAGGCTCAATCTGTATAACAAGAGAAACAAAGGGTATAGGAAGAGGTCAGGCAACAGCACTTATTGAAGTGTGCAAGGCAAGAGACGAATACTTCAAGAAAAAAGGCGTATATATTCCTGTCTGCTCCGACGGTGGTATCGTTTACGACCACCACATCACCCTTGCCCTTGCCATGGGTGCTGACTTCGTGATGCTTGGCAGATACTTTGCCCGTTTCGACGAAAGCCCTTCAAACAAGGTGAGCATCGGTGGCACCTATTATAAGGAATACTGGGGTGAAGGCTCTGCAAGAGCGAGAAACTGGCAAAGATATGACCTTGGCGGAGACAAAAAGCTTTCTTTCGAAGAAGGCGTTGATTCTTATGTTCCCTATGCAGGAAGTCTTAAAGACAACGTGGCTTTGTCGTTAAGCAAGGTTAAGTCCACCATGTGTAACTGCGGTGCACTCACAATCCCTGAGCTTCAGGAGAAAGCGAAGCTCACTTTAGTAAGTGCCACAAGTATTGTGGAGGGTGGAGCACACGACGTTATACAGAAGGAAGCAGGTCCTACCATTAAGTAAAATCCTGCTTTTTAAGACGCTGTATGTGTCTTGACATTCAAGGCTTTATGTGTTAGAATATCTTCATAAAATGTTTTCTGCAACTGACGGAAAAGGTGAATTAACACCGGGAAGCAGAAAATAACTTAAGCCGACCGTCTGGGCACATTTTTCCTATGGGAAAGTGTGCCCTTTTTACTTATTTTAGGGAGGAAATGATATGAAAAAAGTTGGAATAATAATGGGAAGCGACTCTGATCTTCCCATTGTAAAAAAAGCAACCGAAATGCTGGATTTACTTAAAATTCCCTTTGAAATCCACATTTATTCGGCTCACAGAACACCCGTGGAGGCAAGAGATTTTGCCCTTTCTGCCAGAGAAAATGGCTTTGGTGCCATTATCTGTGCGGCAGGAATGGCGGCACATCTGGCAGGGGCAGTTGCAGCAAACACAACCCTTCCCGTCATCGGAATTCCCTGCAAGGGCCCCTCATTTGACGGAATGGATGCACTTTTATCAACGGTGCAGATGCCCACAGGAATTCCTGTTGCTACAGTTGCCGTAAACGGAGCAGGAAATGCGGCACTCTTAGCTGCCCAGATTATTGCAGTAGAAGATAAGGAGCTTGCTAAAAAGCTTGACGATAAGAGAGCGAAGGATGCAAAAGCGGTACTTGAAAAAGACAGCGCTCTTTCAAAAGAATTAAACAAGTAAATCAAGGAGGATACCCATGGGAGGATTTTTCGGAGCCACAAAGAAAAACGATGCCATCTCTGATGTGTTTTTCGGAACAGACTATCATTCTCACCTTGGCACAAAAAGGGGAGGAATGGCGGCATTTCACGAAGAAGACGGCTTGCAAAGAGATATACATAATATAGAAAACTCTCCTTTCAGAACGAAGTTTGAGCATATATTTGAAGAAATGCGGGGAAATGCGGCAATAGGCTGCATAAGCGACTCTGACCCTCAGCCTCTTTTAATCCGTTCGGAATCGGGAAACTATGCTCTTTCTTTCATAGGAATAATAAATAATGCAGAAGAAATCATTCAGAAATATCTGTCTGAAAAAGGCGGTCATTTTACACTTATGACCAATGGTAAAGTTAATTCCATTGAAATTGTGGCAGCCCTGATAGGCGAAAAAAATGACCTTATCGAAGGTATTTTGTACGCCCAGGAGATTATAAAGGGAACGGCATCACTTCTTTTACTGAAGGCTGACGGAAATCTTATTGCCGCCAGAGACCGAATGGGCAGAATTCCCATTGCAATAGGTAAATGCGAAGACGGATATTGTGCATCCTTTGAAGCTTTTGCATATAAAAAGCTGGGATACAAGGATGACAGGGAATTGGGACCGGGAGAAATAGTTGAAATTTCACCTTGCGGCATCAAGGTTTTATCTCCGGCCAGAGAAGAAATGAAAATCTGCTCCTTTTTGTGGAGCTATTACGGTTATCCCACATCAACCTACGAGGGTGTAAATGTTGAAGCCATGAGATATAAAAACGGCGAAATAATGGCGGAAAACGACGATGTCTTAAAAAATGCTCTGGGCGTTGACTATGTAGGGGGAATTCCCGATTCGGGAACGCCTCACGCCATAGGTTATGCAAATAAAAGCGAAATTCCATTTGCAAGACCGTTTATAAAGTACACTCCCACCTGGCCCAGAAGCTTTACGCCTGCAAATCAGAAGGACAGGGATAAAATAGCAAAAATGAAGCAGATTCCCATTCACGAGTTGATTGAGGGAAAGAGCTTGATGTTTGTGGACGACTCGATAGTGAGAGGAACACAGCTTAAGGAAACGGTAGATTTCTTATATGAAAACGGTGCGAAAGAAGTGCATATGCGCTCAGCCTGCCCTCCCATTATGTACGGATGCAAGTACCTAAACTTTTCCAGAGGCACAGGTGATATGGAGCTTATAGCAAGACGTATTATTATGGAGCTTGAGGGAGAAGAGGGTGAAAAGCACATTGAAGAATACAGTGATTTTCACACCGAACGTGGAAAGGCGTTAAGAAAGGCAATATGCGAAAAATTCCATTTTGCATCACTTGAATTTCAGTCCCTGGAAGGACTTATAAAGGCAATAGGGATAGAGCCTTGTAAATTATGTACTTATTGTTGGAACGGAAAGGAGTAATAAAAATGAATTTGAAATCCAAATCTGACAGCTACGCTGCAGCTGGTGTTGATATTACAGCGGGATATAAGGCGGTAGAGCTTATGAAAAGCCATATCGCAAAAACTCTTACAAAGGGGGTTTGCTCTGATGTGGGCGGTTTCGGCGGTCTTTTTGAGCTTGATTTAACAGGAATTAACAAGCCCGTGCTTGTAAGCGGAACCGACGGCGTGGGAACAAAATTGAAGATCGCATTTTTAATGGACAAGCATGATACAGTTGGTATTGACTGCGTAGCAATGTGCGTAAATGACATTATCTGTGCAGGTGCAAAACCCTTGTTTTTCTTGGACTATATTGCCTGCGGTAAAAACGTGCCTGAAAAAATTGCAGATATAGTAAAGGGTGTTGCAGAAGGATGTGTTCAGTCCGGTGCTGCTTTAATCGGCGGAGAAACCGCTGAAATGCCAGGCTTCTATCCTATTGATGAATACGATTTAGCAGGATATTCAACAGGCGTTGTTGATAAGGATAAAATTATAGATAATAAAACCATGGAAGAGGGAGACGTAGTTATTGCTCTTCCTTCAAGCGGTGTACACTCCAACGGTTTTTCTTTGGTAAGAAAAGTTTTTGACGTAGAAAACGTTGACCTTAAAGCACCCGTGGCTGAACTTTCAGGCAAAAGTCTTGGGGAAACACTTTTAACTCCCACCAAAATTTATGTAAAGCCTATTTTAGCACTTTTGGAAGAAGTTAAGGTAAGAGCTATTTCTCATATTACCGGCGGTGGATTTTATGAGAATATCCCGAGAAGTATTCCTGACGGCTTTGGTGCGAAAATTGACAAGAGTAAGGTAAAGGTTCTTCCTATTTTCCGCCTTTTACAGGAAAAAGGAAATATTTCCGAGCATGATATGTATAACACCTTCAACATGGGAGTGGGAATGAGTGTTGTTGTTCCCAAGTGTCAGGAGGAAAAAGCACTTTCAATCCTTAAAGAGCAGGGAATTGAAGCTTATACAATCGGTGAAATTATAAAGTCCGAAGATAAAATTATAATGTAATGGAGCAGTTATGAAAAAGAGAATTGCGGTTTTGGTGTCCGGTGGCGGAACCAATTTACAGGCGCTTATAGATGCCCAGAAAAGCGGAATTATAAAAAGCGGAGAAATCTCACTTGTTATATCAAACAAGGCTGATGCCTTTGCATTGGAGCGCGCGAAAAAAGCAGATATTAAAACCGAAGTGGTTTTGAGAAAGGATTTCGAAAGCAAGGAACTGTTTGAAAAAGAAATCATGGATAAGCTTTCGGAAAACAAAATTGACTTGATTGTTCTTGCAGGCTTTATGGTGATTTTAAGTGAGAAATTCACATCTTCCTATCCCGAGAGAATAATAAATGTTCACCCGTCCCTGATTCCCTCTTTCTGCGGCGAAGGCTTTTACGGACTTTTAGTTCACGAAGCGGCCCTTGAAAAGGGTGTTAAGGTAACGGGAGCGACTGTTCATTTTGTAAATGAAATTCCCGACGGAGGAAAAATCATTATGCAAAAAGCCGTTGAAGTAAAAGACGGGGACACTCCCGAAACTCTGCAAAGAAGAGTAATGGAAGAGGCAGAGTGGAAAATTCTGCCCATGGCAGTTGAAAAGGTAGCAAATGAATTGGAGGTATAAAAATGGCATTATTTGATTTATCAAAACTTTTATCTGAAAATACATATCCCGGCAGAGGAATTGTGATAGGCACTTCCGCTGACGGAAAAAAGGCTATGACAGCATACTTTATTATGGGCAGAAGCGAAAACAGCCGTAACAGAATATTTGAGCGCTTCGACGGAGGAATGAGGACAAAGGCTTTTGATGAATCAAAGCTTTCCGACCCCAGTCTCATTATATATAATCCCTACCTTGAAGCAAAGGACGGAAATATTGATATTATCACAAACGGCGACCAGACAAATACGGTTTTTGATTTCATAAATGAAGATAAAACCTTTGAGGAAGCTCTTATGACAAGGGAATTTGAGCCTGATGCACCCAACTTCACTCCCAGAATTTCAGGCGCTTTATACTACTCATTTGAAAAAAAGGAATTTACTTATAAAATGTCAATTTTGAAAAGTGCCAACGGCAGAGGAGAGGCGTGCAACAGATTTTTCTACAACTACACTCCCGAAAAGGGAATAGGTCATTTCATTCACACCTACAAATGCGACGGAAATCCAATCCCGTCATTTTACGGAGAGCCTGAGGAGGTTTCACTTCCCAATACCGCAGGTGAGCTTTCGGATTTAATCTGGAAAAACTTAAATGAAGATAACAAGGTTTCTCTTTTTGTAAGAAGTGTTGATCTGGAAAGCGGAAAAGCAGAAGAAATCATAACAAATAAGAATAAGTGAGGATAAGAAAATGAAAGAGTTTGAACTTAAATACGGATGTAATCCCAATCAGAAACCCTCTAAAATATATATGGAAGACGGAAGCGAGCTTCCTATTGAAATTTTATCAGGAAGACCGGGCTATATAAACTTTCTTGATGCCTTTAACAGCTATCAGCTTGTAAAGGAATTAAAGGAAGCTTTGGGGCTTCCTGCTGCAACAAGCTTCAAGCATGTTTCACCCACATCTGCGGCAGTGGGAGAGATTTTGCCCGACAAGCTTAAAAAGGCTTGCTTCGTTGACGATATCGAAGATTTGGATTCTTCGCCCCTTGCCTGTGCCTATGCCAGAGCAAGAGGAACTGACAGAATGTGCTCTTTCGGAGACTGGGTTGCCCTTTCTGATGAATGTGATGAAATCACCGCAAAGCTTATAAAGAGAGAAATCTCAGACGGTGTAATTGCACCCGGCTACACTCCCGAGGCTTTGGAAATACTTAAGTCCAAGAGAAACGGAAATTACAATATAGTAAAAATCGACCCCTCATATGTTCCTGCAGAAATCGAGTGCAAACAGGTTTACGGCATAACCTTCCAGCAGGGAAGAAACAACTTTAAGATTGATAACGAGCTTTTGAATAATATAGTTACAGAAAATAAAAATCTTCCCGATGATGCAAGACGAGACCTTATAATTGCGTTAATTACACTTAAATACACTCAGTCAAACTCCGTTTGCTATGCGTACGGCGGTCAGGCAATTGGTGTAGGTGCAGGTCAGCAGTCAAGAATTCACTGCACACGTCTTGCAGGCTCCAAGGCTGACACCTGGCATATGCGTCAGTACGACAAGGTATTAAATCTTCCTTTCCGCAGCGATCTTGGAAGAGCAGACCGTGATAATGTAATTGACGGATACATAAACAGAAATGAAGAGGATGTCTGTGCAGAGGGTAACTGGCAGAAGTACTTTACTTCCAGACCCGAGCCTTTGACAGACGAAGAAATAAAGGCATACTTATCTACAATAGATAATGTGGCATTGGGTTCTGATGCATTCTTCCCCTTTGATGACAATATCGAAAGGGCTAAAAGAAGCGGTGTTAAGTATATTGCAGAGCCCGGCGGTTCCATCCGTGATGATGTTGTAATTGAAACTTCAAACAAATACGGTATGGTAATGGCATTTACGGGAATGAGACTTTTCCATCACTGATAAGGGGTGTAATTTATGAAAATAATGGTAGTAGGCGGTGGCGGCAGAGAGCACGCTATCATCAAAAAGCTCAAGGAAAATAAGGAGATAACCGAAATTTTTGCACTTCCCGGAAATGGCGGTATAGCAAAGGATGCAACCTGTGTTGATATCGGAGCCAAGGAAATAGAAAAAATAGTAGATTTTGCTAAAAAAGAGAAAATCGACTATGCAGTAGTTGCTCCCGACGACCCGCTGGTTTTGGGAGCAGTTGATGCACTTTCAGAAATCGGAGTTCCCTGCTTTGGTCCCGATGCAAAGGCGGCAATAATAGAGGGAAGCAAGGTTTTCTCCAAGGATTTAATGAAAAAATACTCTATTCCCACAGCAGAATATGAGGTTTTTACAGATATGGATGAAGCTCTGGAATACCTTAAGAAAGCTCCCATCCCCACGGTAATAAAGGCCGACGGTCTTGCACTTGGTAAGGGCGTTATAATCGCAAATACCAAAGAGGAAGCAAAGGCGGCCGTTAAATCCATGATGGAAGATAAGGTCTTCGGTAAAAGCGGAGATAAAATTGTAATAGAAGAATTTTTAGAAGGCCCCGAGGTTTCCGTTCTTGCTTTTACTGACGGTAAGGTAGTAAAGCCCATGGTATCCTCCATGGACCACAAAAGAGCGGGAGATTTCGATACGGGGCTTAACACAGGCGGAATGGGAACGATAGCTCCCAACCCCTATTACACAGAGGATATTGCAAGGCTTTGTATGGATACCATATTTATTCCTACAATGGAAGCTATGAAAAAAGAGGGAAGAACCTTCAAAGGCTGTCTTTACTTCGGTCTTATGCTTACGGCAAAGGGTCCTAAGGTAATTGAATACAACTGCAGATTCGGTGATCCCGAGACTCAGGTTGTACTGCCCTTGCTTAAATCCGACCTTTTTGAAATTATGAAAGCCGTAACAGAGGAAAGACTTTCTGAAACAGAAGTTTCATTCAAAAACGAAAGCGCCTGCTGCGTTGTTATGGCATCTAAAGGCTATCCTGAGCACTATGAAAAGGGATTCGAAATTACTATTCCCGAAAGTGAGAAGGACAAGGTTTATGTGGCGGGAGCTTCCCTTAAAGACGGCGCTCTTTTAACAAACGGAGGACGAGTTTTGGGAGCAACTGAAACTGGTAAATCCTTGAGAGAGGCCATTGACAAGGCTTATGAACTGGTAGAAAAAATAAACTTTGACAATGCTTATTACAGACACGATATAGGACAAAGAGCTTTAAGAGCTACGGAGGTAAAATAATGGTAGAGAGAGTTTATGTGGAAAAGAAAAAACATCTGGCACATGAGGCAGGTGCACTCCTTTCGGATGTAAGGACTTTTCTTGGAATTAAAAATCTCACCGACGTAAGGGTAATCAATCGTTACGACGTGGAAAACATAGACAGAGAGCTTTTCTCTTATGCGAAAAATACAGTTTTTTCCGAGCCGCAGTTAGACCTTGTGGCGGAGGATATTGACCTTTCTGGCTATAAGGTTTTTGCAGTTGAGCCTCTTCCGGGTCAGTTTGACCAGAGAGCAGACTCTGCAGCCCAGTGTATCCAGATTATTTCCTGCAAGGAAAGACCTTTGGTTCGTACAGCCAAGGTTTATGCCCTTTTGGGAGAGCTTTCCGAGGAAGATGTTATAAAAATCAAAAAATATGTAATCAATCCCGTGGAGTCAAGAGAAGCCACACTTGATAAATACGAAACCTTAAAAGCGGAATTTGAAATTCCCACCGAGGTTAAGATTTTGGACGGCTTTACAGACCTTGATGAAGAGGGACTTACTTCATTCATAAAAGACTACGGTCTTGCTATGGATATTGATGACATTAAATTTTGCCAGGAATATTTTATAAAAGAAAAAAGAAATCCCACCATTACAGAAATCAGAATGATAGACACCTACTGGTCTGACCATTGCCGTCATACCACCTTCGGCACTATCATTGACAATGTGGAATTTCATGATGACTTCTTAAAGGAAGCTTATAATGAATACATAGAAACCAGAAAGGCACTTTCCAGAACAAAGCCCATCTGCCTTATGGATATAGCTACACTTGCGGTACGTTATTTAAAGAAAGAAGGAAAGCTTTCAAAGCTTGACGAGTCGGAAGAGATAAATGCCTGCACAGTTAAAATTGATGTGGAAATCGAAGGCAAGAAAGAGCCCTGGCTTCTTTTGTTCAAAAACGAAACACACAATCATCCTACGGAAATTGAGCCCTTCGGCGGTGCTGCAACCTGCATAGGCGGTGCTATAAGAGACCCCTTATCGGGAAGAAGCTATGTTTACGGTGCTATGCGTGTAACAGGTGCGGCAGACCCCTTAAAGAGCTTAGATGAAACCATAAAGGGCAAGCTTCCCCAGAGAAAGATTGTTACAACCGCAGCATCAGGCTATTCCTCCTACGGAAATCAGATTGGTCTTGCCACAGGTATTGTTGATGAAATCTATCATGAGGGCTATGCCGCAAAGAGAATGGAAATCGGTGCGGTTATTGCGGCAGCTCCCGAATGTAATGTTCGCCGTGAAAGACCTTTAGCAGGAGACGTTGTTATTTTGCTTGGCGGTTCAACGGGAAGAGACGGCTGCGGAGGTGCTACAGGCTCATCCAAGTCCCACACAGTTGAATCCTTGGAAAGCTGCGGTGCAGAAGTTCAGAAGGGTAATGCTCCCGAAGAGAGAAAGCTCCAGAGACTTTTCAGAAACCCGGAAGCAAGCCGTATGATTAAGCGTTGTAACGACTTTGGAGCAGGGGGCGTTTCCGTTGCTATCGGCGAGCTTTCCGACGGTCTTTTAATTGACCTTAATGCAGTTCCTAAAAAATATGAGGGACTTGACGGAACAGAGCTTGCCATAAGCGAATCCCAGGAAAGAATGGCAGTTGTTGTTGAAGCAAAGGACTTGGATAAATTCTTAAAGCTTGCAGAAAGCGAAAATCTTCAGGCTGTTAAGGTAGCAGATGTTACCGACGACAACCGTCTTACAATGGTATGGAACGGCAAGAAAATCTGCGATATAAAGAGAGAATTCTTAAATTCAAACGGTGCGGAAAAACACATTGAAGCATTCTGCGAAAAGGGAACTTATGAAGATAAAAAGGTTACGGGAAGCTTTTTAGATAACTTAAAGGCCACGGCGTCCGACCTTAACTCCTGCTCAAAGAGAGGTCTTTCTGAGAGATTTGACTCAACCATCGGCGCAGGTACGGTATTGATGCCCTTCGGCGGTAAAAATCAGCTCACACCGATACAGGCAATGGTGCAGAAAATATCTGTAGAGAAAAAACATACAGACGATTGCTCACTTATGGCATTCGGCTACAATCCCTTTATTACAGAAAAAAGCCCCTATCACGGAGCTTATCTTGCAGTTATTGAATCTGTTTGTAAGCTAATTGCATCCGGTGCATCCTTTTCCGACGTTTACCTTACATTCCAGGAATATTTCTGCCGTTTGGGTAAGGATAAGAGCCGTTGGGGACAGCCTCTGGCAGCACTCTTAGGTGCATTCAAGGCGCAGAAGGAGCTTTCAATCGGTGCAATCGGCGGTAAAGACTCCATGAGCGGAAGCTTTGAAAATTTAGATGTTCCCCCGACACTGGTTTCCTTTGCGGTAACAACCGAAAAGACAGATTCCATCGTTTCTCCCGAATTTAAAAAGGCAGGTAACAGGGTAATTTTACTTTCCGCAAAGAAAGATAAGAACAACCTTCCTGAAACAAAATCGTTGCTTGAATTATTCGATAAGGTAACTTCCCTTGCGAGAGATAAAAAGGCAGTTGCAATCTATACTCCCGGTATGGGCGGTATTGCAGAGGCCGTTATGAAAATGGCTTTCGGTAACGGCTTTGGCTTTAAGTTTACGGACAAGCTTTCTGTTTCGGACATTTTTGGCTACAGCTACGCTTCCTTTGTAATAGAGGTAAACGATGATTCTTATATGGATGAAACCATCGGCTTTGTAACAGAGGACGGAATTTTCTCCTACGGAAATGAAAGTGTAAATGCAGACGAAATCCTTTCTCTTTATGAAAATAAGCTTGAGAGCGTGTTCTCCTGCAACATTCCTTCCGAGGGAAAGAAAATTGAAAACTTTAAATTTGAGGCAAAGGAAAGATATACTGCAAATATCAAGTGTGCGAAGCCCAAGGCACTTATTCCCGCATTCCCCGGAACAAACTGTGAATACGACACAGCAAAGGTTCTCCGTGATGCAGGTATTGAGCCTGAAATTGTTGTAATCAACAATTTAACTGCCGACGGCATAAAGAGAAGCACCGAATATTTTGCAAAAAAGACAAAGGAATCACAGATTATCTTTATCCCCGGCGGATTTTCAGGTGGCGACGAGCCTGACGGAAGCGGTAAATTCATTACTGCATTTTTCAGAAATGCAGATGTAAAGGAAAGCGTAACCGAGCTTTTAGATAAGAGAGACGGTCTTATGGCAGGTATCTGTAACGGCTTCCAGGCTCTTATAAAGCTTGGCTTAGTACCTTACGGAAAAATTATTGATACCGATGAAAATTGTCCTACTTTAACATTCAATACAATTTCACGCCACCAATCCAAGATTGTAAGGACGAAGATTGCATCCAATAAATCACCCTGGCTTTCACTTACCAATGTGGGTGAGGTTTACAATGTGCCCATTTCACATGGCGAAGGAAGATTTTTAGGCTCTGATGAGCTTGTTAAGAGTCTTGCCGATAACGGACAGATTGCAACTCAGTACGTTGATCTTAACGGCTTTGCAACTGATGACATCCGTTATAATCCCAATAACTCAGCTTATGCCATAGAGGGTATCACCTCTCCTGACGGAAGAGTAATAGGTAAGATGGGACATTCGGAAAGAATAGGCAAGGGTCTTTATAAGAACGTTTACGGAAATTATGATATTAAGATGTTTGAAGCAGCAGCACGCTACTTCAGATAAGGAGGGGTTTTCATGGGCTACAAGTCGGATATTGAAATAGCACAGAGCTGTGAAATGAAAAACATCTTAGAAATTGCAAAAACGGCTCATGTGGATGAAAAGTATATCGAAACCTACGGAAGATATAAGGCTAAAATAGACCCTGCTTTAATTGATGAAGCGGGAAAAGAAAATGGCAAGCTGATTTTGGTTACGGCAATTACTCCCACTCCTGCAGGAGAGGGAAAGACTACCACAACCATCGGTCTTGCGGACGGACTTAAAAGACTTGGTAAGGACGTAACCGTAGCACTCCGTGAGCCTTCTCTTGGCCCGGTTTTCGGTGTCAAAGGAGGTGCGGCAGGCGGCGGATATGCTCAGGTTGTGCCTATGGAGGATATCAATCTTCATTTCACGGGGGACTTTCACGCAATCGGTGCGGCAAATAATCTTCTTGCCGCAATGCTTGACAATCATATTCAGCAGGGAAATTCACTTGGAATTGACCCCAGAAGAATTACCTGGAAGCGCTGCGTTGATATGAACGACCGTCAGCTTCGCTTCATTGTTGACGGTATGGGCGGAAAGGCAAACGGCGTTGTGCGTGAGGACGGCTTTGATATTACCGTTGCCAGCGAAATTATGGCAGTTTTATGCCTTTCTGACTCAATCTCTGACTTGAAGGAAAGACTTTCTAAAATTATCGTTGGCTATACCTACGAGGATAAGCCCGTAACTGCAGGGGACTTAAAGGCACAGGGCGCTATGACGGCTTTGCTTAAAGATGCAATTAAGCCCAATTTGGTACAAACCTTAGAGGGAACTCCTGCCTTTGTTCACGGCGGACCCTTTGCCAATATCGCTCACGGCTGTAACAGTATAATGGCAACAAAGGTTGCTCTTAAAATGGGAGACTACACTGTTACCGAGGCAGGCTTCGGTGCAGACTTAGGTGCAGAGAAGTTCCTTGACATCAAATGCCGTATGGCAGGCTTAACTCCCGATGCGGTGGTTATCGTTGCAACAGTTCGTGCTCTTAAGATGCACGGAGGACTTTTGAAAACAGAGCTTGGAAATGAAAACCTTGAAGCACTGGAAAAGGGTATTCCAAATCTGCTTCGCCACGTTGAAAACATAAAGAACGTATATAAGCTTCCCTGTGTTGTGGCAGTAAACCGATTCCCCACTGATACCGACAAGGAAATCGACTTTATCATAGATAAGTGCAGAGAGCTTTCTGTTAACACGGTTCTTTCAACAGTATGGGCAGAAGGCGGCAAGGGAGGAGAGGCTTTAGCAAAAGAGGTTATCCGCCTTTGCGAAGAGGAAAAGGGCGACTTTACATATAGCTACGACCTTGATTTAAGCATTGAAGAAAAGATAGAGGCTGTAGTTAAAAAGGTTTACGGCGGCAAGGGAATTTCCGTTACTCCTCAGGCTAAAAAGCAGATTGAAAGACTTTCTGACCTTGGTTTTTCCAATCTTCCTATATGTATTGCGAAAACTCAGTACAGCTTTTCAGACGACCCGTTAAAGCTTGGCGCTCCCGAAGATTTTACCGTTACAATTAAAAATGTAAAGGTTTCTGCAGGCGCAGGCTTCATAGTTGTCCTGACAGGAGATATTATGACAATGCCGGGACTTCCCAAAGTTCCAGCGGCAGAAAAAATTGACGTTGACGAAAACGGCAAAATAACAGGATTATTCTAAAAATAAGCACTCCCGCCCGGCGGGAGTGCTTATTTTTTTTACAAAACACTTGACAAAAAGAATTTTATCTGTTATACTCTGTAAAGTAAAAGTGCTTTACAGCTAAAAAGGGTGTAGAAAATGGAAAAAAAGGTAGAACTTTCAATACTTTTGGATTTATACAAACCTCTTTTGACAGAAAAGCAGGCAGAAACAATGGATTTTTACTTTAATGAGGATTTGTCTTTGTCCGAAATTGCGGAAAATACCGGTGTAACCCGGCAGGCTGTGAGGGATGCACTGGTAAAGGGCGAGAAAATTTTACTTGAAACTGAAGATAAGCTTAATCTGGGATCAAGAATTGAAAATTTGGAATCCCGCTTAAAAAAGATAAATGAACTAACAAAATCTAACGGGGCAAAGGAAGAAATACTTTCCTTGTCAGAAATCGGAGAATAAAAATGGCGTTTGAAAGTTTGGGCGAAAAGCTTCAGGCAACCTTTAAAAAGCTTAGAAGTCATGGCAAGGTATCTGAAAAAGATATTAAAGAGGCAATGCGGGAAATCAAAATGGCACTCTTGGAAGCGGATGTAAACTTTAAGGTTGTAAAAAACTTTGAAAGTACAGTTAAAGAAAAGGCTATGGGAAGTCAGGTTATGGAAAGCCTCACTCCCGGTCAGCAGATTATAAAAATCGTAAGGGAAGAGCTTACGGCACTAATGGGCGGAGAAAACGAAAAACTTTCAGTTTCCTCCAAGCTTCCAACGGTTATTATGATGACAGGTCTTCAGGGTGCCGGTAAGACAACCACCACGGGAAAGCTTGCAAAATTCCTTAAAAAACAGGGAAAGCGTCCTTTATTGGTGGCTTGCGACGTGCAGAGACCTGCAGCTATAAAGCAGCTACAGATTGTATCTGAGCAGGTGGATGCGGGATTTTTCTCCATTCCCGAGTCTAAAAATCCTGTGGAAATTGCCAAGGAAGCAGTAAAAAAGTGCGACGTATCTTTATATGATACGGTTATAATAGATACAGCAGGTCGTCTTCATGTGGACGAGGATTTGATGGAAGAGCTTGTTTTGATAAAAGAAGCGGTGAATCCCGAAGAAATCCTTTTGGTGGTTGATGCCATGACAGGTCAGGATGCAGTAAATGTGGCAGAAACCTTTAATGAAAAGCTTTCAATCACGGGTGTTATCTTATCAAAGCTTGATTCAGATACAAGAGGCGGTGCAGCAATATCCGTAAGAGCTGTTACGGGAAAACCCATAAAATTTGCAGCGTCAGGTGAAAAGATGGATGACCTTGAGGCATTTCACCCTGACAGAATGGCATCGAGAATACTCGGAATGGGCGACGTTTTAACCTTGATTGACAAAGCTCAGGAAGCCTTTGATATCAAAAAGGCAGAGGAGCTGGAGAAAAAGCTTAAGGAATCCACCTTTGACTTAAATGATTTTCTTGACCAGATGGATCAGATGAAAAATATGGGTCCCATGGAAAATATCTTAGGTATGCTTCCGGGAATGAATGCCGGTGCCTTAAAGGGCGTTAACGTAGATGAAAAGCAGATTGACAGAACGGCGGCAATCATAAAATCCATGACAAAGAAAGAAAGGGAAAACCCCTCTATCATAAATGCTTCCAGAAGAAAGAGAATTGCAAAGGGAAGCGGAACAGAAGTGCGAGATGTCAATATACTTCTTAACAACTTTGATAATATGCAAAAAATGATGAAGCAGATGAAAAACGGCAAATTCATGAAACGGTTTGGAAAAAAATTTGGTTTATAACAAATTTTTTGACATAGATAATTTTTATACGGAGGTGAAAAAAATGGCAGTAAAAATGAGACTTAGAAGAATGGGTGCTAAGAAGAATCCTTTCTACCGTGTTGTTGTAGCTGACTCCAGATTTCCCCGTGATGGCAGATTTATAGAGGAAATCGGTACTTATAATCCTATGGTAAATCCTTCTGAAATCAAGATTGATGCAGAAAAAGCTACCGCTTGGATTGCTAAGGGTGCACAGCCCACAGAAAGCGTAAAGAGTCTTCTTAAGAGAGCGAAGATTGTTGACTGATAAGGAGAGCGTTGTATAATGAAAGAATTACTTTTATATGTCATAAATTCGCTGGTCAATAATCCTGAAAACGTTCGTATCGAAGAGAAAGAAAACGGCGATGAAGTTGTTTTTGAAGTTTATGTAGATCCGAGCGATATGGGCAGAATAATCGGTAAGGGCGGAAGAATAGCCAAGGCTATCAGAGCACTTATGAAAGCTGCATCTTTCAAGGAGAACAAAAAGGTCAGCGTGGACATCGTTGACTAAAGTAAATCATTAAAGCGGCGGCATAACCTTATGCCGCCGTTTTAGTTGGATTTAAGGAGAATTTTATGGAAAAAGAATTACTCGCAGCAGAAATAGTTAATACTCACGGAATTAGGGGAGAGGTAAAGGCCATTTGTCATACGGACTCTCCGGATTTCTTTTTTGATATAGAAAATATAAGGCTTGTGCCCTCGGATAAGGAATTCAAAATCGAAGGGGTAAGGGTTCATAAAGGCTCGGTTTTGTTAAAGCTTTCGGGAATTGACAATATGAACGAAGCGGAAAAGCTTATCGGAAGTAAAATTTATGTATCCAGGGATGAAGTAAGCCTTCCTGAAGGTAAATTTTATATTGTGGATATAATAGGGCTTCCTGTATTTGCCGAAGATGGAGAGGAAATAGGAAAGGTTACAGATGTTTTCCCCACAGGAAGCAATGACGTATTTGAAGTTAAAAGAAAAGGCATGAAAAATGCGTATATTCCTTATATAGACGATGTGGTATTGGATGTTGACTTAGAAAAGGGAATAACCATTCATGTAATGGAGGGACTTTTGGATGAAGATTGATGTCCTTACCCTTTTTCCCGAAATGTTCGAATCGGTCTTTGGCGTAAGTATAATTAAACGGGCAATAGATAAGGGTCTTATTTCTCTTGACTTTGTAAATATAAGAGACTTTTCTTCCGATAAACACAAAAGAGTAGATGATTATCCTTACGGTGCAGGGGGCGGGCTGGTTATGCAGCCTATGCCCATTTATGAGGCGTACCTCCATCTAAAAGAGAAAAGCGAAGATGAGCCTTATGTTATATATATGTCTCCTCAGGGCAAAACCTTCAATCAAAAAAAGGCAATTGAGCTTAAAGAGCATAAGCATCTTATTTTGCTCTGCGGTCATTATGAGGGAGTTGACCAGAGAGTACTTGATGAAATTGTGGATGAGGAAATTTCCATCGGGGACTACGTTTTAACCGGCGGGGAAATTGCGGCAATGGCTGTAATTGATGCAACCGCAAGAATGATTCCCGGGGTTTTGGATTCCGAGGACACTTTTTCCCACGAGTCCCATTTTGACGGGCTTTTGGAATATCCTCAGTACACCCGTCCTCCCGTGTGGCACGGGCGAGAAATACCTGAGATTTTAATTTCGGGACACCATGCAAATATCGAGGCATGGAGAAGGGAAAAATCCATTGAAATAACGGCTTTGAAACGCCCTGAAATGCTGAAAGAAGTGAAGCTTTCAGAAAAAGAAAAAGAATTTGTAAAAAAATGCTTGCAAAATGAAAAATAGTGTGATATAATACTGTAGAATTCGAGCGGTCCTCTGTAAACAGGATTTATACGAACGCTTAGTAAGAAGGGAGGCTACATTCATGGATCAGCTTATGAAGTCTATTACAGCAGAACAGATAAGAACAGATTTACCCGAAATTAAAGTAGGTGATACTCTTAAAGTTTACCTTAAGATTAAGGAAGGCGAAAAAGAGAGAGTTCAGATGTTCGACGGTACTGTAATCGCTAAAAAGCACGGTGGCATCAACGAAACCTTTACAATCAGAAAAATTTCTTACGGTGTAGGCGTTGAAAGAGTAATTCCCGTAAATTCACCCAACATTGACCGTATCGAAGTTGTTAGAACCGGTAAGGTTCGCAGAGCTAAACTCTACTACTTAAGAGATAGAGTTGGTAAGGCTGCAAAGGTTAAGGAGAAAATCGTAGCATCAAACGCACAGTAATATGAATGTAGTGACGGATTGTTTTTGACAATCCGTTTTACATTTTCAGGAATAATTTCCAAAGGATGAGAATTATGAATATACAGTGGTTTCCGGGTCATATGGCAAAGACCAGACGGCTTATAACCGAAAACTTAAAATTTGTTGACGTGGTACTGGAGCTTTTGGATGCAAGAATTCCTTTATCCAGTAAAAATCCCGAAATTGCAAAGCTTTGCGAGGGAAAGAAAATTCTGACTCTTCTTAACAAAGCGGATATGGCTGATCCTGAAGCGAATAAAAAATGGCAGGAGCATTTCGGGGAAAACGCACTTTTCATAAGTGCTTCAAGCGGAGACGGGATGAATAAAATTTACCCTAAAATTAAAGAAATGATGAAAGAGAAAACCGAAAGGGATTTAGCGAAAGGAATTAAAAACCGTTCTGTCAAACTCATGATAGTGGGCGTTCCTAACGTGGGAAAATCATCATTCATAAACCGCTTTACCAAAAAGGCAGTAACCGAGGTGGCGGACCGTCCCGGGGTTACCAGACAGAAGCAGTGGGTGAGAATTGCTGAGGGCTTCGAGCTTCTGGACACACCCGGAGTTCTCTGGCCTAAGTTTGAAGATGAGGAGGTTGCCAAGCGTCTTGCCTATAGCGGTGCTATCAAGGATGACGTTCTGGACACCGAGGAGCTTTGTCATTATTTTCTTGAGTTTATGCGGGATAACTATCCTGAAAACCTTAAAAGCCGATATAAAATTGAAAATTTTTCTGACCTTAAGGGCTATGAAATAACCGAGCTTATAGGTAAGAAACGTGGCTTTGTGGTATCGGGCGGAGAAATCAATACAGAAAGAGCGGCAAATGTTATTTTGGACGAGTTCAGGGGAGGATTACTTGGAAAGGTTACTCTTGAGCTTCCGTAAGATGAGGGAATTTTTATGAAAGAAAAAGAAATGGAAAGACTTTCCTCCATGGTGGAATTTGAAGAGGAATTTTATAAAAAAGGCTATGGCGTTATAGCAGGTGTTGACGAGGCAGGCAGAGGCCCTTTAGCAGGAGATGTATATGCAGCTGCGGTAATATTTGAACGTGGCACAGTCATAGAAGGGCTTAATGATTCAAAAAAAATATCACCCAAAAAGAGAGATATGCTTTTTGATACCATAAAGGAAAAGGCATTAAGCTATTCACTCGGCGTTGCAACTGTTTCTGAAATTGAGGAGCTTGACATACTGAACGCAACTTTTCTCGCCATGAGAAGGGCTATAGAGGGACTTTCGGTAAAGCCTGAATTTATAATGGTTGACGGAAATCAGAGGATAAGGGGACTGGAGCTTGCTCACGAGCCCGTTATAAAAGGCGACTCCTTGTCCATGTCGATAGCAGCAGCATCAATACTTGCAAAGGTTTCAAGGGACAGGTATATGGAAGAAATGGCAGAAAAATATCCTGAGTATGAATTTTCTTCCCACAAAGGCTACGGAACAGCACGCCACAGTGAGCTTATAAGAAAGTTCGGCCCTTGCCCAATTCACAGGCTTTCCTTTCTTAAAAATATATTAAAATGAGATACATAGGTAATATTGGCGAGGATTACGCCGTAAAATTATTAAAAAAGAAAAAATATAAGATACTAGAGAGAAATTTCACCATAAGAGGCGGAGAAATCGACATTATCGCAAAGGATAAGGATTATCTTGTTTTCGTTGAAGTAAAACTACGAAAAAGTGATGATTTCGGACGCCCTTGTGAGTATGTGAACTATTTTAAAACCGAGCATCTTAAAAAAGCGGCAATGGTATATATGCAAAGGTATGAATATACGGGGCTTTGCCGTTTTGATGTAGTGGAGATAATAGGGGAAGTAAATGAAAAAGGAAAGCTTAAAGTAAAAGAAGAAAACCTTATAAAAAATGCCTTTTAGTCCATTGACGAAGAATTAGGTAAATGGTATAATAAAATAAGGCTTTTAGGAAGCGGAGGATAAAATATGCGCAAAAAAATATACTCTTTAATGTTGGTTTTGATTCTCGCCTTTTCTGTGCTTATCCCGGTGAATGCAACGGAAGAAGCGCAAATAGACGGTTTTAAGTTGGTAAATTATATTTCGCTCTATGCAGAGCAGGTATATAAATTCGGGATTACTTCCGTACAAATGAAAAACAGAGCTTTGGAATATATGCTTAAAAATAACGATACAAATATCGACAATGTTATAAAAGCGATGTTTAAAGGAATGGACGATTACAGCACATATTTCACAAAAGAAGAATTTGCTGCTTTTTCAGACACCGTAAACGCATCCTTATGCGGTATAGGTGTCAGCTGCGTAATGGGTAAAAACGGTGCTGAGGTTTTAGAGGTTATTGCCCATTCCCCTGCAGAAAAAGCGGGAATAAAAAAGTATGATACCTTGGTTTCGGCAGATGGTGTGTCTCTTTCAGGTCTCACCTTGAATCAGGCAGTTACATATATAAAAGGCGATGCAGGAACCTTGGTAAAAATCGGGGTTTCACGCTACGGAGAAAGCGAAACAATATATTTCGATATAGTAAGAGCTTATGTTGAAATAAGCCCTGTAACATGGAAAAAGATAGATGATGAAACAGCCTATCTCAGGATAGACACTCTGACTTTGAATTCCGATGTGTTCGTAAGGGAAGCTCTTTCAGAAATTGACAAAATGGGAATTACAAAAATAATTCTGGATTTAAGAGATAATTCAGGCGGATATCTTGAAGCGACAGTTAATATATGCGATATGCTTCTTCCTGAAGGTGTAGTTGGCTATGTGGATTATAAAGACCCTGAAAAGCTTGAAACATTTTACTCCAAAAATAAAAATCCCAAGTACAGACTTGCGGTTTTAATCAATGGAAATACCGCAAGCGGAGCAGAATTTTTATCTGGTGGAATTCAGGACACAAAGGTAGGTGTTCTTTTCGGGGAACAGTCCTTCGGAAAGGGAACAGTCCAGAATACCATACCGTTATCTAACGGCGGAGCTATAAAAATCACCACGGCTAAGTACTTTACTGCAGGTAAGCAGGACGTGGCGAAAAACCACATAAATCCTGATTTTCCTGTGGAAAATTCATACAAGAAAATCAACGAGGAAAACTTTGAAGCCATAAATTTCGATGAAGAAATTACCATTGGTTCTAAAGGTAAAAGCGTTCTTGCCATTGAGCAGAGGCTTTCAGCCCTTGGCTATATGGAGGAAGCAGATGAGGAATTTACAGAAGAAACCATGGATGCGGTAAGGACCTTCAAGGCAGCAAACAACATGGGATCTGACCCCGTAGTAAACTTTGATTTTATTGCATTTATAAATAATCTGGAATACGACGAAATATATTATACCGTAGACAGACAGTTTGATGCGGCATATAATTACCTGAAAGGACTTAAATAATGAATTTAGCAGAAGTTTTTATAGTCGCACTGGTTCTTGCGATGGATGCTATGGCAGTGTCGGTAACCAACGGGATAAAATTGAGACAGCTTAAAATAAGCGATGCAACCTTAATGGGAGTGTTTTTTGGAGCATTCCAGTTTATAATGCCACTTTTGGGATTTTTCTTAGGTGAGAGTGTGGCTTCCTTTGTGGGGGTAATGGCTCCGTATCTTTCCTTTGGTATTTTAGCGTTTCTGGGTGTAAGGATGATTATAGAAGCCCGTGAAGAGAAGTGCATAAACGGCGTTTGTAAAATTGAAAGACTTAAAATTTCCGATCTTATACTTCAGGCTATCGCTACAAGTATAGATGCCCTTGCCGTAGGATTAAGCTTTTCTATGGCTCAGGGAGAAAATCACGTATTTCTTTCTTCGGGAATTATAGGTATAGTTGCATTCATCTGTTCAGTCATCGGTGCTTTGGCAGGAAAACATCTTGGAAAGCTTTTAGAAAAATGGGCGGAAACCATAGGCGGTATAATTCTTATTGTACTTGGACTTAAAATGCTCATAGAAAATTTTTTGTAAAATGAAACTGCCGTTTTATACGGCAGTTTTTTGGAAGGTGATAAAGTGATACAAAAAGGGAAAATCATAGAGAGGGACGGCTTTTTTGCCGTTGCGGTGGTAAAAAAAGAAAGCTCCTGCGCCGATTCCTGTGCAAACTGCGGAATGTGTGATGCCTCGGCTTTGAGAAAAATACGGGTAATAAATGAAGATAATTGCGAGGTAGGGGACGAGGTTACCCTATTTCTTGAATCGGGGAAAATAATTTCTCTTGCGGCAGTTACCTACATTCTGCCCCTTGTTTTTTTCTTTTTGTCCTTTGCGTTTTTAAAAAATGAGCTTTTATGTGCACTGGTGCTTCTTTTGGCATTTTTTATATGCGCAGCCTTTGGGAATCTCCTTGCAAAGAACAAGGCTTTTATGACAAGGGCAAAGAGAATAACTGAAAAAGAAACACTCCGATAAACAAAAAGTGAGAAAATAAGAAATTTATTGGATTTTTATGGCATAAAATGAAGCAAAATGCTTGCAAAAAAGCAAAATATATAGTATAATATTTTTTTAGAATAAGTATCGGAGGAAAGCAAAATGGAACTTAGCAGAAAATATAAATCAATCAGCCCTTCTTCTACATTACTCATTGACTCGAAATATAAGGCAATGAGAAGTGCAGGCGAGGACGTTGTCGGCTTCGGAGCAGGCGAGCCTGATTTCGATACCCCCGAGCATATAAAGGAAGCGGCTATAAAGGCAATCAGGGACGGAGTTACAAAGTATACTCCTGCATCAGGAACTTTAGAGCTTAAAAAGGCTATCTGCAAAAAGTTTTCGGAAGACAACGGCTTAAGCTATGAGCCTTCAAATATTGTGGTTTCAAACGGTGCAAAGCATTCTCTCTTAAATGCAATAGGCGCACTGGTAAATCCCGGAGATGAAGTGATTTTCTCAGCTCCTTATTGGGTAAGCTACAAGGAAATGGTGTTAATACAGGACGGTGTGCCTGTTATTATTCCCACTACAGAGGAAAACGGCTTTAAGTTTACAGCAAAGGAACTTGAAGCGGCAATTACACCCAAAACCAAGGCGGTTATATTGAATACCCCATCAAACCCCACAGGTATGGTTTACAGGGAAGAAGAATTAAAGGCAATTGCAGAGGTTATAAAAAAGCACGACTTATATGTGATTTCTGACGAAATATATGAAGAGCTTGTTTATGACTTCAAAACCCCTATGTCTATAGCAGCCATTGACGAGGATATGAAAAACCGCACAATCATTGTAAACGGTGTTTCAAAAACCTACGCTATGACAGGCTGGAGAATAGGCTATACTGCGGCAAATGCCGAAATCACAAAAATTATGGCAAATGTGCAGAGCCACTATACATCAAACCCCAACTCAATAGCTCAGGTGGCAACCGTTGCGGCACTCACGGGTCCCAAGGACAGCGTTTATGCCATGAAAGAGGCCTTTCGTGAAAGACGTGATTTTATGGTTAGCCGAATGAATGAAATAGAGGGCGTTTCCTGCCTTAAGCCTGAAGGAGCTTTCTATGTAATGATGAATATATCCCGCTTAAAGGGAAGAAAAATCGAAGATAAGGTTATAAACACATCCGACGATTTTGCGGAGCTTTTCTTAGAAAAAGCAAAGGTTGCGGTTGTTCCCTGCTCAGGCTTCGGAAATGATGATTTTGTAAGATGGTCTTATGCAACAAGCATGGAAAACATCAAAAAGGGACTTGACCGTCTGGAAGGTTTTATTAAACAAATGAACTAATTATCGAAAGGATTTTTGATATGGATTTTGATTTGTTAGCTGAATTACTCTTTGGAGATGTAAAAGGAACTCCCGAGGATATTTATAAGTTATTCCCCGAAAGAAATTTAAAAGAGGGAGCCATGGTAACCCGAATTGCACCCAGCCCCACGGGATTTGTGCATTTTGGCAATCTTTTCCCTGCCATAACCTGCGAGAGAATGGCGCATCAGTCGGAGGGAATATTCTATCTTAGAATTGAAGATACGGATGCAAAAAGAGAAGTAGAGGGAGCGGTAGAGGTTATACTTTCTGCCTTTTCTTCCTTTGGCCTTAACTTTGATGAGGGAGCAACGGTAAACGGTGATAACGGAGAATACGGTCCTTATCGCCAGAGACAAAGAGAATATATCTACAAAACCTTTGCGAAAATGCTGGTTAAAAAGGGTATGGCTTATCCCTGCTTCTGCACAGAGGATGACCTTGCCAAAACCCATGAAGCACAGGAGGCTGAAAAGAGCAACTTCGGCTATTTCGGCAAATGGGCACGCTGCAGAGATTTGTCCTTTGAAGAAATAAAGGCAAATATTGAAGCAGGTAAATCCTTTGTTTTAAGATTTAAGAGTATGGGCGATTCTGCCAATAAAATTAAATTCAAGGACATGGTAAAGGGGGATATTGACGTATCTGAAAATGATGTTGACCACGTTTTGTTAAAGTCTGACGGAATTCCCACCTATCACTTTGCCCATGTTGTTGATGACCACCTTATGGGAACAACCCATGTAGTAAGAGGGGATGAGTGGCTTTCCACACTGCCTTTCCATCTTCAGCTTTTTAAGGCACTTGAATGGAAGGCTCCCAAATATCTCCATATCGCTCCTTTGATGAAATTGGACGGGGACAGCAAAAGAAAGCTTTCCAAGAGAAAGGACCCCGAAGCAGCGCTCACCTTCTATGCAAAGGAAGGCTATGCGGCTGATGCGGTTTATGAATATATCTTAACCTTGCTTAATTCAGGCTTTGAAGACTGGAGAAGGCAAAATCCCGACAAGGATGCAAGGGAATATCCCTTCCAGTATAAGAAGATGAGTGTTTCAGGTGCACTTTTTGACATTGTGAAATTAAACGACGTAAGTAAAAACTACGTTTCACGTCTTTCTGCTGAGGAGGTTTATGACAAGGTAAGTGCCTGGGCAAAGGTTTATGATGAAGAATTTTATAAGCTCTTTACCCGTGATAAGGATTATACCGTTTCCATTTTATCCATCGGCAGAGGCGGAAAGAAGCCCAGGAAGGACTTTGGTATCTGGAGCGAGGTTAAAGGCTATATGGACTTTTTCTTCGACGAGCTTTTTGCACCCTCATATACTTATGACCAAAAGCTTTCCAAGGATGATATAAAGAAGATTTTATCAGAATATATGAATTACTTCGACGAAAATGACGACAACGGTGCATGGTTTGATAAAATCAAAGCTCTTTCCGAGGCAAACGGTTTCTGTTCCGATATGAAGGAATATAAGGAAAATCCCGATAAATATAAGGGCAGCGTTGCCGATGTCAGCATGATTTTGAGAATTGCTGTCTGCGGAAGAACCAACTCTCCCGATATGTATAATATATTTAGTATTTTGGGCAAAGAAAAACTTGATGAACGCTTGAAGAAAGCGTATGGTTATCTTGAAGCTTAAGGGGGAATAAAGATGACAGAAGAATATACCAACTTTATACATGAGTTTATAGACGAAGACCTTTCAAAGGGACATGCTACTGAAGTTCATACCCGTTTTCCTCCCGAGCCCAACGGATATCTTCATATAGGAAGTGCCAAGGCTATATGGATAAACTATATGACTGCCAAGAAGTATGGCGGAAAATTCAATCTCCGCTATGACGATACAAACCCTGCCAGAGAAGAAACGGAGTACGTTGACTCAATTTATGAGGATATAAAGTGGCTGGGAGCTGACCCTGACGGCGGCGTTTTCTACGGCTCTGACTATTTTGATAAGTGCTATGAATTTGCCGTAAAGCTTATAAAGGACGGTAAGGCTTATGTCTGCGACCTTTCGCAGGAGGAAATGAGAGAGTACAGAGGAACTTTAACAGAGCCGGGTAAAAACAGCCCTTACAGAGAAAGAAGCGTAGAAGAAAATTTAGAGCTTTTTGAGAAAATGAAAAACGGCGAATTTCCCGAGGGCTCAAAAACTCTCCGTGCCAAAATTGATATGGCATCGCCCAATATGAATATGAGAGACCCCGCAATTTATAGAATTGTTTATACCGAGCATCACAGACAGGGTAAAAAGTGGTGTATATATCCTCTTTACGACTATGCTCATCCCATTCAGGATGCACTTGAGGGAATTACCCATTCTCTTTGCTCCATCGAATTTGAAAACCACAGACCCTTATATAACTGGGTTGTTGACAACATCGGTTTCGAGAAAAAGCCCCGTCAGATTGAATTTGCAAGAATCAATATTACCCATACTGTTTTAAGCAAACGATATCTTCGCGAACTGGTTGAAAAGGGCAAGGTTGACGGATGGGACGACCCCAGAATGCCTACCTTGTCGGGACTGAGGCGAAGAGGCTATACTCCCGAAGCCATTATGGAGTTTGTAAAGAGAGCGGGCGTTGCGAAGACCGACAGCGTCGTGGATTTGGGTCTTTTGGAATACTGCGTAAGAAACGACCTTAATAAAAAATCACTTCGCAGAATGGCAGTTTTAGACCCCGTTAAGGTAAAAATTACAAACTATCCTGAAGGACAGGTTGAATATTTTGAAATCCCCAATAATCCCGAGGATGAGAATGCGGGAACAAGAAAGGTTGCTTTTTCGGGCGAGCTTTATATCGAAAGAGACGACTTTGCTATGGTTCCGCCTCCTAAATTTCACCGCTTAAAGCCCGAGGGTGAAGTTAGACTTATGGGTGCATACATCATAAAGTGTAACCGGGTTATATGCGATGATGAGGGCAACGTGAAAGAAATTTTATGTACTGCCGATATGGAGACTAAAAACGGCAATCCCGTTGACGGAAGAAAGATAAAGGGCACAATTCATTGGGTATCGGCTTCCCATGGGGTAGATGCAAAGGTGAACTTATACGAGAATTTATTCTTGAAAGAAAACCTGGGAGATTTAGAAGAAGGCGAGAATTATCTTGACTACTTAAATCCCGACTCCTTGAAGGTATATGAAAACTGTAAATTGGAAGAAAGCCTTAAAGATGCAAAGGTTGGAGAAAATTTCCAGTTTGTAAGACTTGGCTATTTTGCAAAGGACTCCAAGGCAAAAGAACTCACCTTTAACCGTGCGGTAACTCTAAAGGATACCTGGTCAAAACAGAATAAATAAAAATAAAAAACCTCTGAATCAAAAAAGATTCAGAGGTTTTTTCGTATCATAACTAAACAGAGTTATTCATTCGGCAATATTTTCTGAAAGCCCTTTCTTTTTATCAAAGTGCCTTCCTAAAAGAACACCTGCTGTTATGAATAAAGCTTCGGGCAGACATATCCAAAGGGAGTAGGACCAAAACACTTTGCCTAAAAGAATGCCTTTAATTATTTTGAAAAAGCTTCCGTATTCGCCGCCTAAAAAAGCGTATTCCAGTATCCCTGATGTAAGCCAAACGAATATTGTCAGTACATCGCATATAAGGAAAACGGGCAATACGATTTTTAAGTTGGTGCGAAAACATTTAAATCCCGCATAGAATAACCACATTCCGGCTGTAAGCAAGGCTATAAGAAATCCCCACTTAAAACCATTTTGGTCAAGATAATTCATTTTGGGAATATCATAAATCAAACCGGTTATGCTTTTTGCAATGCTGAAAGTAATGATAGCTATTATAATAGCTAAAGCCTTGGATATGTAAATGAAATACTTTCCATCTGTTTTGTTGTTTTCAATTCTACCTATAACTATTCCGGAAACAATAACGGTCATTTCAAATAAAAAGCCTATTATCCCAGAGGTATATGATTGCTTTGCTATTTCCATTTGAGCAATATAGGAAGAGAGAGGGCCAAAGCCTCCGCCTAAAAAAACGAAATTCTCATTTACAATAATGCTTAGGGTAAAGATGACAATCGTCCAAACGGAAAACACAAATATCAATTTTTTTAAGTTTATATCGTGAAACTTTCTTACTGAAAAGAAGTAAAAAAGACATACGAAAAAAGCCCCTGATGAAAAGCAAAGATCATAAAGCCGCTCTACGCTTGAACTTTCATATGTATCAAAACCACATAAAGCTGCCACAAATAACTCAACATTCATCACAATTACAGACACAAGCATTGCCAAAAAACGTATGATAATAAGCTTTTTCATTTTAATACCTCTCCATTTTTATGTTTCTTTATGATCCTATTCTGCGAACGTAGTTATCTAAGGCTTCACCGGGATACATATCAGGAATTTCGTCATACTCTTCTTCTTCTTTATCTTTCATACTAGCTTCCTGAACGCCTGCACATACTCCTTTTACATAATCACCATAAAATCCCAATGCTGCTCCTAATCCCCTTTTAAAAGGTCTTAAAATTACGTTATCTTTCTCCGCTTCCTTTTCTTCTTTTATTCGTTGTTCCTTTTCCGCTTTTCTTTTTTCTTGCTCCTTGTTATATTGCTCAAGGTTAAAAGGCGGAGAGAAAGGGAGATTCCACGGGGTTGCATTTTTTCCTTTTCTTGAAATGGAATAATCCTCGGCAAAGCCCATTTCTTTTTTTGTCGCATCATCAAAAATTCCTGTTACAGGCAAGCCTCGCTCCTTCTGGAATTGTTTAATACCCTCTTCGGTATTTTCATCAAATGTTCCCGTTATGCCTATGGGCTCACCGTTTTTACCTTTATAGTTCATTTCATTAAGCCTCAGCTGAATACCTCCAACCACATTCACATCTTCACAGCCATAGGTAACGTGTGTTTTTCCATCCTTGGTTTTGACAGGAGTAACTTCGTTACTGTAATTTGTTGCATACATTTTACCATAATTTTCATCTGTTTTCAATAGGTAGTTATCTTCTTTAGGGTTATGAATTTTTTCTTCACTCAAATCGAAGGTGAAATCTTCACTATTACCGAAAGAGGAGTCTTTTGACAAATCATTACCCCACATATCCCTCACCGGCTCTGACTCTATGCCGTTTCCGTCTCTGTTCGGACTTTTGGATGACAAAAGATTTTCCCTTTCTTTCTTCTCTATGTCATCTAAAAAAACCTTTGATGTTCCGTCTTTTCGCATATTCATTCCCTTGTCCCATGCTTCAAGCATTTTATCAGGGTTAGTGATTTTTCTGGGATTGTCTCTTATAACATCTCCTAAATGCCTTCCTTCTGCTCCGTAGCGCATAGCAAATTTTTCGTTTTCGTCCATTAAATCATAGTTTTCATCTGTATATTTTTTCATTTTAATTCCTCCTTGTTTTTTTATTAAACT
>JAZNEB010000010.1:0-18135 GCA_045588365.1 Clostridia bacterium
GCAAATTTTTCGTTTTCGTCCATTAAATCATAGTTTTCATCTGTATATTTTTTCATTTTAATTCCTCCTTGTTTTTTTATTAAACTCATTTCCGATACATTATACAATCATAGGCACCACCTCAACCATAAATTAACCTAACAAGCTAATAAAGTGCGACAAAAAATCCGCAGAGGGGAATTATCCGCCTGCGTGAAGTTTATTTGCACATTATTTTGCTTACGTTAATATTATACACCAATTTATACAACCTGTCAAGTTATTTTATATCTCTTGCAAAAATGTATTATATGCGAATAAAATCCCGCAAGCATTTCAGGAGCCGTCTTTTCGCAGGATATCTAAAAATAAAAAAATATTCAGGCCGATTTTTATCACTCATACCGAAACATTTAAAAAAATTTTGACGAATATAAAATTTTCTATTGAATATTGGGAAAAATGTGATAAAATATATAGTGGTCTTGTAATTAGACAAGCCAATTTGAAAGGACTGAAGTTTATGGAAAAGGAAAGAAGAGTCGGCACAGTATCCAGAGGAATACGTTGTCCCATTATCCGTGAGGGAGATGACCTTGCGAAAATAGTTGCAGACAGCGTTTTGGAAGCAGCAGAATGTGAAGGCTTTGAAATAAAGGACCGTGATGTTATTTCCATTACAGAATCGATTGTTGCCCGTGCACAGGGAAACTATGCTTCTGTGGATGACATAGCAGAAGATGTTAAAAATAAATTCGGAGAAGGAACACTGGGTGTTATTTTTCCCATTTTATCAAGAAACCGTTTTGCAATATGCCTTCGCGGTATTGCAAAGGGTGTTAAAAAAATCGTGCTTATGTTAAGCTATCCCTCTGACGAAGTGGGAAATGAGCTTGTAAGCCTGGATAAGGTGGACGAAGCGGGAGTAAATCCCTATTCTGACGTGCTCTCCTTAGAGCGTTACCGTGAGCTTTTCGGGGAAAACAAGCATGAGTTTACAGGTGTTGACTATGTTGAATATTACGGAAACCTCATAAAGGAAATGGGTGCAGAGGTTGAAATTGTTTTTGCAAATCAGGCAAAGGCTATTTTGAATTACACCAAAAACGTATTAAACTGCGACATTCATACAAGAGCGAGAACAAAGAGAATCTTAAAGGCAAACGGTGCCGAAAAGGTTTTCGGTCTTGATGAAATTTTGAATGCTCCCGTAAACGGAAGCGGATGCAATGAAAGATATGGTCTTTTAGGCTCCAATAAATCAACTGAAGATAAGATAAAGCTTTTCCCCAGAGAGTGTAAGGATCTGGTTTTGGATGTTCAGAAGAAAATTTTGGAAGCATGCGGAAAGCACGTTGAAGTAATGGTTTACGGCGACGGTGCATTTAAAGACCCCCAGGGTAAAATCTGGGAATTGGCAGACCCGGTGGTTTCTCCCGCATTTACCGACGGACTTATCGGAACTCCCAACGAGCTTAAGCTTAAGTATCTTGCTGATAACGACTATAAGGACCTTTCGGGCGAGGAATTAAAGAAGGCAATTTCCGAAAGCATCAGGAAAAAAGGCGACAACCTTGTGGGCAACATGGCATCTCAGGGTACAACACCCCGTCAGCTTACTGATTTAATCGGCTCTCTGTCGGACCTTACATCAGGCTCCGGCGATAAGGGAACGCCCGTTGTTCTTATTCAGGGCTACTTTGACAACTACACAAACTAAAATGAAAAAGGCTGAACGGCTAAACGTTCAGCCTTTTTTGTATATAAAAACAAAAAACCGCCAATAATTAACATAAGAAAGAATGAAAGGGCGGTTTTTATGAAGATTGCAAAAATTGAAGCCAGAGAAATTTTAGATTCCCGTGGTTTTCCCACAGTTGAAGCAGAGGTTATATTGGAAAACGGAATAAAGGGAGTGGCGTCAGTTCCTTCTGGGGCATCAACAGGTCAGGCGGAGGCCCATGAGCTTCGGGATTTAGATGAGGAACGCTACCTTGGAAAGGGTGTAAGAAAAGCGGTTTCCAATGTGGAAAAAATCATTTCTCCCTCTCTTTCGGGAGTTTCTGTTTTCGACCAGAGAAAAATAGATAATATAATGATAGACCTTGACGGAACAGAGGAGAAGAAAAAAATAGGAGCTAACGCCATCCTGTCCGTGTCAATGGCATCGGCGAAAGCGGCGGCAAAGGCTCTTGATATGCCTTTATATAAATATTTCGGCGGCATGAATGCCCATATACTTCCATGTCCTATGATGAATATATTAAACGGCGGTGCTCATGCAGATAACAACGTAGATATTCAGGAATTTATGGTTATGCCCGTGGGTGCTCCCACCATGGGAGAAGCGGTCAGAATGGGAAGTGAAATTTTCCATTCCCTTAAAAAGATAATAAAAAGGCAGGGGGGAATAACCTCCGTTGGCGACGAGGGAGGATTTGCACCGCATCTGGCCAGGGACGAAGAAGCAATCGAGCTTATAATTGAAGCTGTTCGGGATGCGGGCTTTACACCGGGCGAGGATGTCTTGCTGGCGTTAGATGCCGCATCCAGCGAATGGTATAAAGACGGAAGATACATTCTTCCCAAGTCGGGAAAGGAGTTTACAGGAGGAGAACTTTCAGACTATTTTGAAAATCTGGTAAATACCTATCCAATCTATTCTCTTGAGGACCCGCTGGCGGAAGAGGACTGGGAAGGCTGGCAGGCCATAACGGGAAAAATCGGAAATAAATGTCAGCTGGTAGGGGACGATTTATTCGTTACCAATAAAAAACGAATTGAAAAAGGTGTTTTTCTTGGTGCAGGAAATGCGGTGCTCATAAAGGTAAATCAGATAGGAACGCTTTCAGAGGCATTTGACGCCGTGGATACCGCTCACAAGGCAGGGTATAAGACCATTATATCCCACAGAAGCGGCGAAACCGAGGATTCTACAATAGCAGATATTTCCGTGGCTCTGGGAAGCGGACAGATTAAAACAGGTGCTCCCCAGAGAGGAGAAAGATGTGCAAAATATAACAGATTGACAAAAATCGAGAAGGAACTTTCAGAAAATTCATCATTTTACAAAATAAAAATTTAAAAAAGTAGTTGTTTTTTTCTTTAAGATGTGATAAAATACTTCGAGAAGCTTAAAAAGCGGTAAATTTTACATCGAGAAGAAAGGAATGAATAAGATGGCAGCTTTAAAGATTGTGCTTACAGTACTTCACATTGTATTTGCATTCGGTCTTGTGGTTTCCGTGCTTTTCCAGTCAGGTAAGTCTCAGGGATTGTCAGGAACTATCGCAGGAGGTGCAGAAACATTTTTCGGAAAGAATAAGGGTAAGACATTAGACGGTGTTTTGGCAAAGGTTACAGTAGTTCTTGCAATACTCTTTGTTGTAACTGCAGTTTCTCTTTCCGCTATCGAAAGAAAGATAAGCGACGATGCTATGGCAGAATACAATGAATCACTTCAGAAATTGGGCGAAGAGGAAATCGAGGGAATCGAAAACGTAGAGCCTGAAACAGAAACTGAAGAAGTAGCAGAATAAAAAGACGGAGCTTTGCTCCGTTTTTTTAAGCCATGGAAGGAGGGATTTTTGTGGCAGAGGGCGTAAAGGTTTTAGCATCCAATAAAACTGCAGGAAGAAATTATTTCATTCTGGAAAAATACGAAGCAGGAATAGAACTTTCGGGCACAGAGGTTAAATCCATGCGCCAGGGAAGAGTAAACTTAAAGGATTGCTATGCAAGTGTTGATAATGGCGAACTTTTCATTTACGGAATGCACATAAGTCCCTACGAAAAGGGGAATATTTTTAATAAGGACCCCTTAAGGCCTAAAAAACTTCTTATGCACAAAAGCGAAATAATGAAGCTTTTCGGCAAGGTTAAAGAAGACGGTTGTGCCTTGATTCCTCTTTCGGCTTATCTTAAAAGAGGCAGAGTTAAAATTGAAATAGCACTCTGCAAGGGCAAAAAGCTCTATGACAAGAGAGACGATTTAGCCAAAAAACAGGCAAACCGTGATATTGAAAGGTCCTTCCGTGGTAAGGAATAAAATTTCAACAAAGAAATTTTATTCCGAGGTTTTCATTGCGTAAAAATGCGAACAGCATTTTAGCAATGAAAATAAAGGAATGGTCAAACACCGAAAAGGTGGCTTGACCGCACAAAAAAATTATAAAAAAGTCGTAAAAAGGTTAGCGTAAACAGGAAAATGAGACGAAAGCCGTTTTTGCATTTTCCGTTCACAAATTACTTTGTTGTAATTTGTTCACTCGGGGGCGTACCGGTTTCGACGGGGATTTTGAACCATGGGAAGCGGGTAGATGTGAGCACATCTTAAAAAGCTCAATTTAAATATAAACGCTAACAATAATTTAGCTTACGCTGCCTAAGTGCAGCCGTCCGCTCGGGGAGTACCGTGGCCCCGACTCGGGCGTCGACTAACGGTGAACGTGCCCATGCAAAGCTTTGAGCATGGCATGACAAATGAAGCTACCGAAACATTAAGTTTGCTTGTGGACTTAAAGTCGGGGGAATCCTGACCATAAGCTGCACCCGGAGATGCCCGTGCGGATAGATTTTCGGACACGGGTTCGACTCCCGTCGCCTCCACCAAAAAATAAGAAGCATGCCCGAAAGGGCGTGCTTTTTATTTTTGATGAAAAGCAATGGGAGGGAGTCGAACTTGTCCGAGTCATTTTTACCGCTTGCGGAAAAATGACGGGGGTATAAACTCGACTCCCGCCAGACGCCACGCATCAATGTCTGGAGAGGGCAGTGAGTGCGAAGACGGGTACCGAAATGCCAGTCATTTGGGTCGTCGAGCAGAAAGGATGCGGAGCATACTTCTCCCGTCGCCTCCACCAAAAGAAAGACGCCCGAAAGGGCGTTTTTTCTTTTGGCGAAACGATGCAGGAAGAAAATGCACCGCTATTACATAACGTAATTGCGGTGCATTTTTACTTAAATACCCATAATATTCTAAATAAATTTATGGAATTCAAACTCAACATTGTGTTCTGTCAACCTATTTTCAATTATTTCTATGGCTAAAGCTGATGAATCAATTCCAATAAAATTACGACCTGACTTTGCAGCAGCTAAAAGTGTCGTTCCGCTTCCGGCAAAGCAATCCATTATTATGCTATCTTCTTTGGATGACTGTAATACGATTTGCTCTAGCATTTCGAGGTTTTTTTGTGTTGGGTATATAGGGCGTTGTGGATCTTTATACTTCCATATATCCTGAACTTTTTTTCCTTTATGCTCATCGGCATATTTTTTTATTCTCGGGTTACCTGTTTTTGACCATTCAATTCTGCCTTCTCTGTCTAAATTTTCGAATTCTTCAGGATTAGTTCTCCAATGTCTGCCAACAGGGGGCTGTATACCTCTCCAAGGGGCACCAGTTATTCCTTGGAGAGTTTCTCCCGGTGCATGTAATGGAATTGTAGTGTATCGTCTTCCGTCTTTATCTATTTTAGGAAATTTTTTGGGGATTTCTTCTTCTGTTAAAGAAGATTTTATTTCATTCCAAATATTTTTTGATGGATTTTTAGCATAAAAAAGTATCATATCCTTTTCGTTTCCATAAGCTTTTCTGTTAAAATTTTTAGGATTAGATTTGATTCGAGTTATATCGTTCTTAAAACATTTATCACCAAAAATCTCGTCCAATAAAACTTTAAAATAATGTCCCATTTTTGTATCGATATGTACATAAAGGCTACCTTCTTCAGATAACAATTCATATATTAAAACAAGCCTATCGTAGATAAATTTTAAGAAACTGTCATTTGTCATTAAGTCGCTATAGGCCATAACATTATTTCGCTTTCGGCTAATAGTATTAGCTCGTTCTTCAGAAACCGAAAATATTTGATTTGTATTGAATGGGGGGTCGATATACACTAAATCTACAAAATTTTTCCGACAATTTAATAAACCGGACATAATGTTAAAGTTATCACCACTAAACAAATATGATGTATTCTCTTTGATGTTTACAGCGGGAAACTTTTGTGTTTCTGATAAAATGTTTTTGATGTTGTTTTTACCTTCAAATAATAATTCCATAGGTTCTCCTTATAAAGAATATAAAAATTCTCTAAGCAACAAGCTTGAAATAATAATCTGGTCAGGATGATTTTCTAAATATCTATAAAGTTTATGCTTACCTTTTATATATAAGACGCCATCTAAAATAGCAATTGGTATTACCTTTGCATTTAATGTCTTTGAATGGAAGGTAGATGTAATAGTTGAAACTGCATCGTCAAACTGAGCGTTTTGATGACCACCAAAATCTGTTAAAAACTTTGCTTCCCCAACTATATATTTATTATTAAACCTTGCAAAAAAATCCAAACCTTTCTCTCTGCTATAACCAAAATATTTGCTCGCAAAATCCTTCATTTCTGCATCAGAAACATTTAATACGGCATTCTCATTAGGATTTTTCAAGAAACTGGAAACATCTTTGTAAATTTTAACTCCTAAAGAACCTTTATCTAACCAATACTTAAACATTGGTCCTATTTGGCGATTAGTTTCCTTAGGCTCTGTACATTTTTCTATTACGGATTCTAAGCCCATTTCATAAATATTACCAGCAATTCTGTTAATGGTTTGAGGATTACGTTTTATTGAAGTGGGATCTTTTCTTAAATATGCAACATATGAATCTTTTATTGGAAAGAGATCTAGTTTTAACAGGTTTTTTATTAGTAATTCATTATTTCTTTCATAAAAGGCATCTTCGATACTTTTTTGTAATTTAACATCAAGATGTCTGCGCAAATTAGGTGATATGGGATAGACTTTATATAATTCATCTAAATAATTCCTTTGATTTGCAAATTCAATGCTCATTTCAGTCCAAATATTCATAAGAAACCCCTTCCTACTCTGATACTTTAATAACAACTATATTATAGTAAAAAAAATAAAAAAAAGCAATACCAGAAACATGAAATTTTTGCAGTTTAGGATTCTGAACTATTTTACCAGATATAACAGTTTAGTATAGAAACTAATCGCAAGTGAAGTAAAGAAGGATTAGATTCCTAAGCATCAATCTCCCCTTTATAAATCACTGAAAACCTGAGCATAATACATTAAAAGGAGTGATTTTTAGTGGAATTGTTAAAGGTTATATTAACTTCTCTTTTGTCGGCGGTATCGCTTTTCTTGATAGCCAAAATAATGGGACACAAGCAGATGGCACAGCTTGATTTTTTCGATTATATAAATGGCATTACCATCGGCTCAATAGCTGCAGAGCTTGCCACGGAACTGGAAAAGCCGTTAAAGCCCCTTGTTGCCATGATTATATATGGAATAGTTGCCCTGGGTCTTACAATAATAGCCCATAAATTCCCCAAAACCCGTAAATATGTGAACGGAACCCCCACAATTGTCATGAATGGCGGAAAGCTTTTAAGGGAAAACATGAAGAAAGCTAAAATAGAGCTTTCTGAATTTATGGTAATGTGCAGGCAGGAGGGATATTTTAATATAGAAGACATTGAAACTGCCGTTTTTGAATACAACGGAAGACTTACAATTTTGCCTAAAAGCATAAAAAGACCTCTGACACCTGAAGATATGCAAATGAAACCCCGTCAGGAAAAAATATCCACCGAGGTTATTATGGACGGGCGGATTTTACATGAAAACATAAAAAGGCTGGGGCTTGACTTAACATGGATTGATAAAAAATTAAAGGAACAAAAATATAAAGGAGCCGAGGAAATATACCTGGGACTTTGCGACGGGGACTTAAAGCTCATCTTATTCCCCAATTAAAAAATAAAAAAACTATTGACAAACAAAATACTGTGTGATATAATACGCTCTAACATTAAACGCTGTGATGCGGAATAGTATGTAAAAACTTTCGCCTTAAGAGAGATGCCGGTTGGTGCGAGGCATTGGGAGAGCTTTACGGAACTCGCCGCGGAGCGGCTGCTGCGAAAGTGAAAGTAGTGGCAGACGGGAACTCCCGTTACAGAGTTAAGATGTGTTGGCATCTGAAGGGCATCCTTGTAAGGATGAAGAAGAGTGGTACCGCGGAAACACTGAAATCAAGCGTTTTCGTCTCTTTGAATCAACAGAGAGATGGAAACGTTTTTTTGTTGAAAAATCCCAAAACAGCCAAAAAAGAAAGGAGTTTTCAAAAATGAGAAAAATCAACATTACAGACATCACACTTAAAAAGCTTTCGGAGGAACGGGGCGTTTCCCTTTTATTCCGTGAAAAAACAGCTATCGCCGTTTGTGCAGATTCCCTCCGTGCAGATGCGGTTGAATTGCCTTTGGTTAAAAATCCCCGGGAGGATAAGATAATATATAAAACAATAGCACAGAACGTTAAGAATGCCGTTTTGGCTATTCCCGTGGGCTTTACAAAGGAAGAGGCTTCTGTTGCATGGGAATGTATTAAGGAGGCACAAAAGCCCCGTCTTCAGGTGGAGCTTCCCGTATCCACAATGCAGATGGAATATGTATATCACGTTAAACAGGCAGTTATGCTTGAAAAAATAGCAGAGCTTGTAAAAGAAGCAAAGGGCCTTTGTGAGGATGTGGAATTTTCTGCCCTTGATGCAACGAGAGCTGATGAGGACTTCCTTTTAGCTGCGGTTAAAGAGGCAGAGACTAACGGAGCTACAAGTATAACAATCTGCGACGATGCAGGAGCATCCACTCCCGAAGAAATAGCTTCTCTTACCAAAAAGGTAAAAGAAGCGGTAAATATTCCTTTGTATGTTTTAGTTTCCGACAGAATAAATATGGGCGTTGCATCAGCTTTTGCAGCAATAGAAAAAGGTGCTGACGGCGTTAAATGTGCTATGGCAGGAAAGGATGCGCTTCTGACAGGAGAGTTTTCTGATGCAATGAGTGTTTGCGGTGCCCGTATAGAAGCAGAAACAGAGCTTGACAACACCAAAATACATTCAAGTATTGAAGATATGCTTTCGGACATAAATCATCAGGAATATGAAGATGAAAAGACAGTAAGCGACAAGAAAAAGATTTTGCTTGACTCCGATTCTACCATGACACAGGTTACACAGGCTGCAGAGGTTTTAGGCTATGACCTTTCAGAATCTGACATCGGAAACGTATATAAAGCGCTTATTAAGGTTTGCGAAAAGAAGGGTGCTGTGGGAGCTAAGGAATTTGAAGCTTTAATAGCAAGCTATGCCATGCAGGCACCTTCAAGATATCATTTTGAGACCTATACTGCAACCAGCAGTAATGTTACAAGCTCCATGTCTCAGGTAACCCTTAAATGCGACGGAGAAGTAATATGCGGTGTCAGCAGCGGAGACGGACCCATTGATGCGGCATTCCGTGCCATTGAGCAGTGCATAGGACATCACTATGAGCTTGACGATTTTCAGGTTCAGGCAGTAACTGAGGGTAAAGAAGCCTTAGGCTCTGCTGTGGTAAGACTCAGAAACAACGGAAAGCTCTATTCAGGTAATGGTATTTCCACGGATATCGTGGCAGCAAGCATCAGAGCATATATAAATGCACTTAACAAAATAGTATTTGAGGAGGCATAAAATGAAGATTGTATTTTCAACCAAGAATGTAAGCCGTGCTTCCTTTCTTGACATCTGCCGTTATGCCTTTGACTACGGTTTTGAGGGGTTTGAAATATACGATGCCATAAAGGAAAGAAACAATCATCACGACAGTATATTGAGACGGGACAGAGTATCGGATGCAAAAAGAAAGCTTTTGAACAGAAGTCTGGCTGTATCAGCACTTCGTATGCCTTTGGGCATTGAAAGTGAGGAAACAAGCCCTGAGCTCATTGAAAAATATGTGGATATGGCAGCTTCATCAGGCATTTCCGATGTTATTTTAAGAATTGAAGAAGAGGTTTCTTTTGATGTTCTGGATAAGAAGCTTTCCTCCGCCATAAAGAAGGCTGAGTCCACGGATGTCAGCATTTTGCTTGAAACTGTGGGATATCTTGCAAACACGGAAAATGTGATAGGAATAATCAATCATTTTTCTTCTGCCTCCATTGGAGCGGCATGGAATGTGAGAGGCACATTTTTTGCTGCAGGAGAAACAACGGAAACAACCATAAAGAATCTGGGTGCATATATAAAGTATGTACGTCTGGGAGATATGAAGGACGGAAAAACCGTTTTAATCGGAGAGGGAGAGCTTCCGGTAGAAAAGCTTTTAAATGCCCTTTCTTCTCTTAACTATGATGGTTATATCTGTGCGGCATGGAATGAAGAAATTAACGATGCGGATATAGTTTTAACTCATTTTGCAAATTATATCTCATCTCTTAACAGAGATAAGCAGACCCTTGAGAAGACATATTACAACAGAGATAAGTCGGGGACCTTTGTGTGGAAAAAGTATGATGTAATTGAAGCTACTTTTTCAGATGTACTTGATAAAATGGCGGAAAACTATCCCGACCAGTATGCCTTTAAGTATCCTACTCTGGACTATACCAGAACCTATGAGCAGTTCAGACGTGATGTGGACGAATGTGCCGCTGCTTTAATTTCTCTGGGTGTAAAGGCTGGAGACCATGTGGCAGTATGGGCGACAAATGTACCCCAGTGGTTTATAACCTTCTGGGCAACCACGAAAATCGGTGCCGTTTTGGTTACTGTTAACACAGCTTACAAAATTCATGAAATCGAATATCTTCTGAAGCAGTCCGATACCCACACGCTTGTAATGATTGAGTATTGCAAGGATATAAACTATAAAGAAATAATCGAAGAGCTTTGCCCCGAGCTTAAAACCTTAGAGCCGGGAACGCCCCTCTATTCCAAAAATCTTCCGTTCCTGCGTAATGTTGTAACCGTGGGATTTTCCATGGAAGGCTGTCTCACCTGGGAGGGTATGATTTCCCGTTCTTCGCTTGTTCCCCGTGAAGAAGTTAAAAGAAGAGCATCTTTAGTTAAGCCTGACGATGTTTGTAACATGCAGTACACCTCGGGAACAACGGGATTCCCCAAGGGCGTTATGCTTACCCACAGAAATATCGTTAACAACGGCAAAACCATCGGAGACAGAATGGATTTATCCACTGCAGACCGTATGATGATTCAGGTTCCCATGTTCCATTGCTTCGGCATGGTGCTTTCCATGACCTCTATGATGACTCACGGCGGAACCCTTTGCCCCATTCCGTATTTTTCTCCCAAATCATCTCTTGCCTGTGTAAATGACGAAAAAATCACCTGCTTTAACGGTGTTCCCACCATGTTTATTGCCATGTTCAATCACGCTGATTTTGCCAAGACGGATTTCTCGTATATGAGAACAGGTATCATGGCGGGAGCAAACTGTCCTGCCGACCTGATGCGCCGTGCCTCGGTTGAAATGAATATGAGGGAGATAATCTCTGTTTACGGACAGACAGAGGCGTCCCCAGGATGCACAATGGGAGAGGTAAATGAAGACCTTGACCATCGTGTTGAAACTGTGGGAAGTGCATTCCCCGGGGTAGAATGTAAAATTATCGACCCTGAAACAGGAAATGAGCTTCCTGACGGCGAAAGCGGTGAATTTGTTGCAAGAGGCTTTAACATCATGAAGGGCTATTATAAAATGCCCGAAGCAACAGCCCAGGCAATAGATAAGGACGGCTGGCTTCATTCGGGAGATATATGCATGAGAACTCCTGACGGATATTACAAGGTTACAGGTCGTCTTAAGGATATGATTATCCGTGGCGGTGAAAACCTCTATCCCAGAGAAATTGAGGAGTTTTACCTTACCAATCCCAAGGTAAGGGATGTTCAGGTTGTGGGTGTTCCTGATGAAAAATATGGTGAAGAATGCTGCGCCTGGATTATTCTCCATAAGGGAGAAACCGCTGATGAGGCAGAAATGAAAGAATTCGGCAATGCATCCATTGCAAGACATAAGGTTCCCAGATATTTTATGTTTGTAGATGAATTCCCCATGAATGCGGCAGGAAAAATACTTAAGTATAAAATGCGTGAAGAATCCGCCGAAAAACTGGGGTTAAAAAAATAATTTAAAAACCTATTGACTTTACTTGGCTAAAGTGATATAATCCAGTTAAATAAATGCGATTGAGCAGAAACCAGTAAGCTTGGTAAAACCTTAAAGAGAGTTGCCGGCAGGTGCGAGGCAATGGTTAAGACCTTGACGAATTCCTTCTGTTAGCAGTGCGCTGAACAAGAATTTTCTTAAGTAGGAGGCAACGGGTGTTCCCGTAATAGAACTAAGGTATGTCAGTACCTGATAAGGTCGCTGTCGTGAGACGGCGATAAACTGAGGTGGTACCACGAAAATAAAATTTTCGTCCTCTGTATCCTTAAAGGATTGCAGAGGACGTTTTGTTTTTTTGCAGTCCGCAAAAAAATTAAGATAATGGAAAGGATGAACAAAAATGGCACAGAACTACTATCAGAAAGAAATCGAGACAATGTCAGCGTCGGAAATGAAAAAGCTTCAGTCAGAAAAGCTGGTAAAACAGGTATCCCACGTTTACGAAAACGTGGAATATTACCGCAATCTTATGGATGAGGCGGGAGTTAAGCCAGAAGACATCAAGAGCATTGATGATTTACATAAGCTTCCCTTCCTTACAAAGGCGGATTTAAGAGATGCCTATCCCTACGGTCTTCTGGCAAAGCCTTTGGAAGACTGCGTTCGTATTCAGTCTACATCAGGTACAACAGGCCGCCGTGTGGTTGCTTTCTATACCCAGAAGGACGTTGACCTCTGGGAGGATTGCTGTGCCCGTGCTATAGTTGCTGCTGGAGGAACAAAGAAAGACGTTTGTCAGGTGGCTTACGGCTACGGACTTTTCACAGGTGGCCCCGGTCTTAACGGCGGTTCTCATAAGGTTGGATGTCTTACACTTCCCATGTCCTCAGGTAACACGGAAAGACAGATTCAGTTTATGCAGGATTTGAGCGCAACAATTCTTTGCTGTACTCCTTCCTATGCTGCATATATAGGTGAAACTTTAAAAGAGCAGGGAGTGAAGCCTTCTGATATTTCCCTTAAAGCAGGTATCTTCGGTGCAGAGCCCTGGACGGAAGAAATGCGTAAGGGTATCGAAGAAACCCTTGGCATCAAGGCTTATGATATATACGGTCTTACAGAGACAACAGGCCCGGGAGTTGCTTTTGAGTGCAGCGAACAGACAGGCATGCACATAAACGAGGACCACTTCTTTGCGGAAATAATTGACCCCGACACAGGTGAAGTTCTTCCTGAAGGGGAAAAGGGTGAGCTTGTATTCACCTCTCTTGACAAGGAAGCATTCCCACTTTTAAGATACAGAACAAGAGATATCTGCATTCTTTCAAGAAAGAAATGCTCCTGCGGAAGAACTCTTATTAAAATGGCAAAGCCCATGGGAAGAACCGACGATATGCTTATTATAAGAGGCGTCAACGTATTCCCCAGCCAGATAGAAACAGTTCTTCTTAAAGAAGGCTACGAACCAAATTATCAGATTATTGTTGATCGTGTAAATAACAACGATACATTTGAAGTAAATGTGGAAATGACTCAGGAACAGTTTACCGATAAGGTAAGTGATGTCCTGAAATTGGAAAAAGCTCTTTCAAATGCAATAAAGATAATGCTTGGTATCAATCCTACCGTTCATCTTGTTGCACCAAAAACCATTGCACGTTCAGAGGGTAAAGCTGTTCGTGTAATCGATAAGCGTAAGTTGATATAAGGAAGGAGTTTTGAAAATGGCTATTAAACAGTTAACTGTATTTGTTCCCAACAGAAAAGGAGCAATGGTTGAAGTAACAGATATACTTTCAAAAAACAATATAAACCTGAGAGCACTTTCTATTGCGGAGACAGAAGATTTCGGTATTCTCCGTCTCATTGTAAATGATGAGGCTACGGCACAGAAGGTTCTTTCCGAACAGAACTACCTTATCAAGGTTGTTCCCGTTGTAGGCGTGAAAATAGGGGACGCTCCCGGCAAGCTTACGGCAGCTTTGGATGTTCTTGACAAGGCAGATATAAATGTGGAATATCTTTATGCTTTTATGGCTCGTACAGAAAAGCACGCATATGTTGTCTTAAGAGTGGAAAACAATGAGGATGCGGAAGCTGCCCTTGAAAAAGCAGGCTTCCACCTTATAACGGATGCAGACATCAATAAGCTCTAATAATATTAAAATTTGAAAGCCTCCTGAAATCATTCAGGAGGCTTTCTTTTGGCAAATGTTTTTGTTTTTTCTATATTGAGATTTAATTTACTACTCATTGATATTGAGTATTTACTTATTTACATCGAATGTTAATTTGAATACTAATGGTTTATAATAATCTCGACAAATAAAAATTCGATGGGATTGAGTAAAATGTTGAAGGATTCTGAATACAAAGCCATTTTATTGGATATTGGAATTAAGATTGGGTATTACAGAAGAAAGGCCGGGATGACACAAGCAGAGCTTGCAGAGCATAGCGGTTTGACGCTTTCTTATATAAGCCAGCTGGAAAGCCCCAATCTTCCGTATTGCCCGTCCATGAAATCACTTTTTACCATAGCAAAAGCGTTAGGGATAAAGGCGTCAAAAATAATAGACATTGAGGAAGATTAAATTATAATTCCGAAGGGGTGATTTTTTTGAAAAATGGAATGAAAATTTTATTAAGGATCGTTATTTTTCTGATTATTTTTCTTATGTTGTTTTTTCTGATTCAGTGGTGCTTTATAAATCATTCAGATCAGAGCTATAAGAACATACACAATTTTTATAAGCAAAGGGAAAACTTTCTTGATGCTGTTTATATAGGTTCCAGCAACTGTTTTACATATTGGAATCCTGCTTTTGCATGGGATGAGTATGGTATAGCAGTGTATTCCTATTCAGCAAATCATCTTTTGTTTGAAGGGGCAGAGTATATTATTAGAGATTGCATAGAAAAACAACCTGATGCAAAATTTATTGTTAATATAAATACTCTTATAGGGGACAAGCTCGATATGCAGGAGGTTCACCACACCACATCTAATATGCTTTTATCAATAAACAGATTTGATTTTGTGAAGCATCTTTGTGATATGGGAAAGGTTTCATTTTCTGAACGTATGGAGTATTATTTTCCTATAATACGTTTCCATAATGATTATACGGCATTGCTGCCAGGAAATCTATTCCATAAAAAAACCGAATTTAAAGGATCCTCTACATATGAGGCATATCTTAAATTTGTTTCCGATATAAGCTCAGAATACTTAAGTAGCGGAGAAATCGGTGTTATTCCGGAGAAACTTAAAAAATCTACCGAAAGTCTGCTTGATTATTGCGATGATAAAAATATAGAGGTTTTGTTTGTAACAGTGCCTCAGGCAGAGAGCAAAAAGGAGATAGAAATTTTTAATGCCATCAATAAACTTATATCAGACCGTGGTTATAAAACCCTTAACCTTATGGAAAAAACTGATGAAATGAATATGGACAAGACCTGTGATTTTTATAATAATCTTCATGCGAATATACACGGCTCCAGAAAATTCACCCACTATGTGGGAAGATATCTCGTGGATACTTTTGGATTTAAGAACAAAAAGGGCAATGAAAATTATTCCGATTGGGATGATATGACAGAACAATATTTAAAAACTGTAGCTCCTTATATTCTTGATATGGAAAGAGATATGGACAAAAGAGATTTTTCTCTTGCATCTCCCGAAAATCTTTCTTTAGAAGATGGTGTACTCTACTGGGAAAAAGTAGAAGGTGCTGACTATTATTATGTTTACAAAAAAGAAGGGAAAACAAAGCCCTGGAATAGGATTTCCGTGGGTATTGCGGAAGGCATTTTTGTTGACCAAGCATTTACTGAGGATAGCATTTACACAGTGGTTCCTGCTGTTTTGAAAGATGACGGAGAATATTTTGGTAATTTCCCGTATCTTGGTGTTTGGGCAGATGTGAATAATGTGGGGATGTAAAAGATGATATTAAATCAAAGTAGGGGAGTAATATGAGTTATCAGTCGTTTTTATTTATTGCTTTTTCGATGCTTGTTGTTTTGATATATTACCTTTCGAGTAAAAAGGGGCAGAAGTGGGTTTTGGTCGTGGCAAACATGGCATTTTATGCTGTCTCCGGAGTTAAATATTTGCCGTTCCTTTTAGTAACCATGCTGACAACGTTTTTTGTGGCGAGAAAGATTGGTTTAATTTACGAGAAGCTTGATTCAGAGTTAGCTGAGGTTTCAGATGTGGCATATAAAAAAGAACTGAGAAACAAAGCCAAGGCTCAGGCGAAAAAGATTCTCGGCGTAGGGCTTTTTGTAGCAATTGCGATTTTAGTTGTGTGCAAGTATACAAGCTTTATGGTTGGCAATATCAATGGAATATTATCTCTGGCAGGTGGCCCTCAATTAAAAATGTTTAAAATGATTTTACCGGTAGGAATTTCCTTTTATACATTTATGGCCTTAAGCTATGTACTTGATATATACTGGAAAAGGTATAAGTATGAAAAGAGCTTTTTATACTATGCCGTATATCTGTCATACTTTCCCCATGTAGTACAAGGACCCATAGACAGGTTTAATGAGTTCAAATCACAGATTGAAAATGGCATTTCATTCGATTATGAAAATTTGGTGTTTGGGGCACAGCTTACACTTTGGGGATTGTTTAAAAAGCTCGTTGTTGCAGATGGCATCGGACAAATTATAAGTCCTGTTTTCAGTAACTGGCAAAACAGTAACGGATTGTCCATTGCGGTTGCGATAATTCTTTTTTCAATGCAAATTTATGGGGACTTTTCAGGTTGTATTGATATTGTTACCGGTATCTCCGAAATGCTTGGGATAAAACTCAGAAAGAATTTCAACCACCCCTATTTTTCGAAGACTATGCCGGAATTCTGGAGAAGATGGCATATTACCCTGCAGGAATGGTTTAAGGATTATGTTTACTATCCGGTTTCCGCAAGTGCCTTTACAAAAAAAGTGAAAAAGAGCCTTAAAAGTAAAGATAAAAAACGGGCTGAAGAGCTTTTTACCTCCTGCTTCCCGATATTTGTGGTATGGCTTATCACGGGAATCTGGCATGGTGCAAGCTGGAATTTTGTAATCTGGGGACTTTTCCATGCGGTTGTTCTCATGGGAAGTCAGGTATTTGAACCGTTGTTTTCAAGTATAAACGAAAAACTACATATAAACAGAGATAGCAGGCCGTGGCGCCTATGGCAGATGACAAGGACATTTCTCATTTGCTGTATAGGAAGAATTTTCTTCAAGGCACCCACGCTTAAGTCGGGCATCGGATGGATAGGTAAAATGCTCTCTCCATGGTCGGTATCGGCACTTCTTTCCGATTACGGAATTACGGGACTCAGAATGTTTTTAGTTGTGGTTCTGATACCTCTCTGGTCCATTATGGTACTCTGGGCAGTTGACCTTCTTCAGGAAAAGACCGGAGGACTGAGAAAGGCGGCTGCAAAAAAACCTCTGGTTTTAAGATGGATTTTAATCTATGCACTGATTTTTTCAATCATAGTATTCGGCTGTTATGGTCCGGGCTATGATGCCTCGGATTTCATATATGAACAATTTTGATATTTATAAAGGAGGAAAAATATGGAACAGTTAGTAAAAATGCTTAAGGAAAAACATCCCACAATCGACTTTGAAGCAGAAAAGAAGCTTGTTACAGACGGGATTTTAGACTCTATGGAGGTGGTTTCGATTATCTCTGAAATAGAGGAATTGTTTGACATTTCTGTAACTATGGAATATATTCAGACTGAATATTTTGAGTCGGTTGAGAAAATGTGGGAAATGATTGAGGAGCTGTCTGAGCAGGACTAAAAACCTGCATCAACCATACTTGGTCTGATTTTATTTTAATTTTACAAGTGTATTTACTCGAGTAACCCTGCATACATATTATAAAATACAAAGTTAAAAAACAAGAGTAACTTAACCGTAAAGCACATTTTTTCTAAAATAGGATTTCAGGGAAAAAAAGACGTAGAAACTTGGCCATCACCAGGTAAGGCAGTTTTGTCCTAAAAACCTCACTTTTGGCGAATTTCTGCGTTAAAAAAGCGAATAAACCGCAAGGTTTGTTCGCTTTTTTGCCTTGAACTTCATCCAAAATTAAGTCTTTTAAGATGCAAAGCAGTTTTGAATT
>JAZNEB010000011.1:0-134209 GCA_045588365.1 Clostridia bacterium
GTAAGGCAGTTTTGTCCTAAAAACCTCACTTTTGGCGAATTTCTGCGTTAAAAAAGCGAATAAACCGCAAGGTTTGTTCGCTTTTTTGCCTTGAACTTCATCCAAAATTAAGTCTTTTAAGATGCAAAGCAGTTTTGAATTGAGATATTTTTTGTTTAGACAAATCATAAAAAATCCCGATATACTCACGTATTTCGGGATTTTTTTGTGCAGTATAAGCGGAAAATAGCCATTCAAAACCAATACTTCCTTATCTGGTGGTGGCCTTCTCGCTGCACGTTTTTTCACTTTTTATCAGGGATATTTCCCACTCCGTCTAAAATATAAGTTGGTGCATAGGGGAACTGGTCAACTGTTTCACGGGTACTGCAGCCTGTCAGAACCAAAACGGTATCAAGACCTGTTTCAATGCCTGCAATAATATCTGTATCCATTCGGTCGCCAATCATAACCGCTTCTGCAGAGTGAACGCCTAAGAGCTTTAAGCCCGTACGCATCATAAGAGGATTGGGCTTTCCGATAAAGTAGGCATTCTTGCCTGAAGCAAGCTCCACGGGAGCAATAAGACTCTTGCAGGCAGGGGCAATTCCGCCCTCAATAGGACCTGTAAGGTCGGGGTTTGTACCGATGAGCTTCGCTCCGTTTAACACAAGCTTCAATGCTCTCTCCAAGCTTTCGTAGTTGTAGGTGCGACATTCTCCTATTATAACGTAGTCGGGATTAACGTCGTTTATGGTAATGCCCTCCTCATATAAGGCGTTGTATAAACCGGGAGCGCCTATAACATAGGCGGTTGCCCCGGGACACTGCTTTTTAATAAATTTGGCGGTAGCCAGTGCACTGGTATAAAAGTGGCTTTCGTCAATGTCAAGGCCCATTCTGGCAAGCTTCTGGCGAAGCTCGGTTCTTGAACGCTCGCTGGAGTTGGTTAAAAACAGAAAATGCTTGCCGTTCTCATAAAGCCAGTTGACGAATTCCTTTACGCCGTCAAGGAGCTTATTTCCGTGATATATAACACCGTCCATATCACATATAAAGCCTTTTTTGCTTCTTAAATCGTCTAAATTCATTTTAGTTCTCCTCTCCTTTTAAGATTTCGGAGGCACATTTATCGCATACATTTTTACCCTTGTATGTAATTATGTTTTCATTTCCCCCGCAGAATATACAAAAGGGAGAGTATTTTTTAAGCACAATGCTGTCTCCGTCGGTGAAAATTTCAACCCCGTCTCCATCATTAAGCCCGAAATTGGTACGAATGGATTTGGGAAGAACAATCCTGCCGAGAGAGTCAATTTCTCTTACAATCCCTGTTGATTTCACAAAAATCTACATCCTTTCTGTCTATATGCTATCATTATACAACAAATGGCAAAAACTGTCAATAAGGGAGACTTAATAAGAAAAAAATGGCAAAAAATTACACAAAAATAGTTAGAAAAATAATAAATAGTCAAAATAATACAAATATAAGTCAAAATTGATGTAGACAAGGACAATATAATCGTATTATAATAAATGTGCAAACCAACTAATCTCTTAATATAAATCCCTTAAAAAACGGTAAAAATCCCAAAGCTCTGCTTTGGGATTTTTGCCGTCTTTATGCACGAATAATAATCTCCTGAAATCAGTAAGTTTATTATATTACTAATTTCCTGTCTGCCATGGAATTTACATTGTTTTTATAAATCTGAACATTTCGTCGGGACCTTCAGAATCGTTCATATCGGGAGCGTTTTCATCCGCATTATACTCGCAGAAAAACTCCACAGCCTTAAAGCCGCATTTGTTTATGTAAAAATGGATATTTCTCTTTTCAAAATATGGAGTACAGGTCTCCCATATTTTTGTTTCGGGATGAAGAGCCTCAATCTCCTGCCATGCTCCGTAGCCGATGCCTTTACTGTGTTCCTTCGGAGACACAAACAAAATTTCAAGATGATTGTGGTGATTTTCCTTATCAATTTTAAGAATTACACCGCCTACCTTTTCACCATCTGACATTATGAGATAAGTTTCATTATCGGGCTCGTCAATACTTTTTTCTATGGTCTTGCGGGAGATAATCTCGCCGTCATCATCAATATGGTCGTCTCGTTCTCCAAACTCAAGCATAGCACCATATTTGAATGCCCACTGATTATCAATGATAAATTGCTCTCGGTCTTCCTCTTTAAGAGGTTTTAGTGTTACTTTCTTGTATTTCATAATATCCTCCTTAAAAATAAAAACAGCCCGAAGGCTGTTTTATTGGAGCTGGTGGCGTGACTTGAGTTTCGAAAACAAAGTGTTTTCAAAACCTTCGGTAAAATTCCTTTCGGGGAATTTTACCTGGGACAAGTTCAAGTCATTTCATTAACATACAAAAAATAAGCCGGATACCTTGTGGTATCCAGCTCATTTATATGGAGCTGGTGGCGTGACTTGAACACGTGACCTTCTCATTACGAGTGAGATGCACTACCAACTGTGCTACACCAGCTTGTACGAAACATATATAATTATAAAAAAAATCAATGCATTTGTCAAGAATAACTTGAAAAAGAGAAAAAAATTTGTTAAAATATAAAAGTAGAAAATAAATGGGAAGAAAGGGGGATAAAACGTGATAGAACAGCAGATTTTTGTGAAAACAGGAGTTGGTCTGGAAAATTATGCAGCCACCAATGGAATAAGTGAAGCATTTCTTGACACGTTAATACGTCCCTACTATTCCTCTCTGGACCTTTTTTACCTTGAAGGCAGGGATTCTTTCGGCTTTAAGTCTATGACCCCTCTTTCAGACGGTGCTCTTATGATAGGAACCGGTGTCCGCATGGACAAGCCTCCCTTTTCCTTTATACACAATTATATTGTGCCCAGGGAAGAAGCGGAGAAGTTTTTGGAGGATGCCCAGGGACTTTTGGCAGCGCCTTTGGAAAATGTGGCAGAAAATTCCTTGGTGGCTTTATCCAAAATGCCAAAAGACAGACGTGAAAGCTTGAATGACAGACTCCTTAAAATCAACATACAGCAAAGCGAATTTGTGGTGGTTCTGGCTGCGATTTTTGCGGCAGTGGAACAAAACAGGAATGTATTTATAGCTCTGCCAAATAAAGCTGAAGTTTCAGATGCCGAAGCCCTGATGTATGGTCTTTACGAAAAAATGCCCTACTACTTAAGGGGGAAAACAGGCTTTACAACTCTTTATGGGGAAACCGAAATAAAAAACGGTATAAACGTTTATTTCATTCCGTCAGAAAAGATAATCGCCACAAAGGGCGGTACTTATATAGAGACCTATAACGCATCAAGGGACTATATTTTCAATTTCCAGAAAAGAACCCATCTTCACATAAGTGAGCTTAAGGAAGATGTTCTGTCAGATTATATATCTTTAGTGGCAGAAAGTATGGTAACCGGAAAGAGTCTTGATGACTTTTTTGAGTTTTCAAAGGAAGCGGGGAAAAATCTCTCTCACGAAAAGAAAATATCTTTAAGGTTTTACAATGACCTTGCCTATATTTACAATCTGGAAAAAAATGAAGACAGCCTGCCTCAGAAGGTTGGCAGAGTAACCATTATTTTCACTGAGCTTTTGCGCTCCGGAGCAGGGGAGAGGATTTTTTCCTCCTATTCTGAATTTATAAAGCTTTACAGAAGATTTATAAAGGGAAAGAATGTCCAGATACCGCCGGAAATCATTAAAAGACTGGCGTTTAACTATGATTTTTGCCCCGAAGAAAAAAAGGACGAGCTTTATGATTTATTGACTCTTGATATAGATATATGCTTAAAGGAAGCAGAAAGCGAAATCCTTTTTATGCATATCGATTCGCTAAAGGGAAGTGCTAAGCTTTACAACAAGGTCATAAGGCAGAAAATGACACCCAGTAACAGGCTTATAAAGAAGTATTTCACCTATCTTTTAAGCAGAAGAAAAACTATTCATTCCCTGATGGAATTTACCGAAAATCTGTGTCTGGAAATGCCGGAGATATCGGAAAATGAGATTGTGGGTAAAATGATTCTTGAAAGTGCCCATGAGCTTTACGATACGTCGGGAGACAGACTTGAGGCTGTATGGTATTTGGATAAAAAATGCTCCTATCTCAAAGAGAAATATCCTGACAACAAAGAGCTGTTTTCTGAAATATACAAGTATGCCCTGGAAAACTACATGAATTGTCTGACAGTTCAGGATTTGGATTGCAATAGAATAGAAAAATTTCCTTTAACTGATGCTGAAAGCATAAATGATGAATGTACAAAAAAGCATAAAATTGTACTTGCCGCCAAGGAAATACTTGCACTTACAAAGGATGTGGCTTTGTCCTTTGTCCATTACGATTCCTTCGGTTTTGAAAACATAAAAAATAATTTATCAGAAGATGAGGAAGAAGCCAAAAGGGCAGAGGAGGAGCTTAAAAGGCTGGTATTATCCTGCCTTAAAGAAAAAAAGGACTCCACCAGGTTTATACAGTATATAATTCTTTTCTATATATATGAGTCTAAAATCTTAAGGGCGCAGCACGATTTTGACGGAATTTTTGAATATATAGAAAAAGAGCTGGAAATTCCCGCTCTGGATTTCATGAAGTGGTATCTTTCTTCAAAGCTTTTTGTTACTCCCGTGGTGAAAAACGGAAAAATAGTCAGAGAAAGTCCGGGAATAAGAGCGGACCTGACAATTCTTACCGCCTTTTACGAATCGGTAAGGAAGTACTTCCTGCATCATCCCGAGCTTTTGAAAAGCGACAGAAATATGAAGCTTGTGAAAAGGGAAATGGATGCGACCGGTCTTATACATCAGGATTATAAGGATTTGACAATGGAATTCCGCAAGGTTCTTTCTTCCATGAAAAGGGAAAACTATTCTGCTTTGAGAAGATTGACAGACAAGGTGATTTCCGCCAAGAACTTCAAGTTTTCCATTGCCGTTATTTGTATTCTGGCGGTTTTGGCAGGGGGCTTTGTTTTAGGAAAGCTCGCTTATAATAAGTTTTACAGTGGAGGAACAGAAGAAATTCCGAGAGAGGGCACAATTGTTATGGCGAACCGTACGGGATGGTCCTCCTACATTCTTAAAAATGACGGAACATTTATCCCCCTTGATTTATTACTGGACGGACAGGAGACAGGCTATGAAATGTCTTTTGAAAGTGATAAATCTGTTACCTTAAGGGTTTCCAATGAAAACGGAATGGTGATAGACGGTATAAGTATAAGCTCATCCCATACAGATGACAGCACGGGCTTTTTCGTTTACGCTCTGGATTCTGCGGGAAAGAAGCATTCTGTCGGAATAAGCGATTATGACATAGCAAGCGGAGCATCCTTATATACTTTTTCTGAAAGTATGTGTATTAAAGAAATTATAATTGAACCTAAGGCAGGGGACGATAAGGGAAAAGTCCTGCTGAAGGAAGTAAACGCTTACATAATAAAATAAAGGTTCTGACCATAGGTCAGAACCTTTATTTTTTATCATTTTTTAATTTTATTTTCAAAAAGCCCAAGATTGCTACAGAAAGGGCACTTACGGTATCAAGTATCAAATCGTTCATGGTATCAATAAGCCCTGCATCGTAGCACCAGTTATCTGCATAAAGGGTGCTCACTCCCTGGGGAGGACGGAATTTTTGCATATTCATCGAAAAAATTCTGTCGCAGCCATATTCGAAAATCTCCCATACGGCACCGCTGGCAACTGCAAAGAAAAAGGCGAAAGCCGCAATGAAAAGAGGACTTAAATGAAGATTTACATTTTCCGATTCATTCATGGCATATACCAGCATAAAGCCGATTACAGCTAAAATCACCCCTGAAAGGGAATGAAGCATACTGTCCCACCAGAAAATCTTATCGTAGAAGCTGTTTATTTCGCCTAAAAGCTCAGAGGCAAAGATAAAGAGCACTATTGCGATTTTCATACCACTGGAAAAACGGATTTTGTTTTTGGATATGTTTTCCACAGCCTGAGGAACGAATGTCAGGGCAAGTCCCAAAAGGGCGGTAAATGCATTTATTATATTTGATAAATCTTTTTGAATAACAGCAAGAAGGATGGTTTCGGCAAAAGCCAAAACAAATAAAATTCTCACTATAAAGTTTATTCTTTGGTCAAGAGTTTGTTTTTTCATGGTTTCACCTGTTCCAGAATTTGCTTTCAAGCCGTCTGTAGGAGATAGCCTCACTTAAATGGGTTATGTTTATATCCTTTGCTCCGTCTAAGTCGGCTATTGTGCGGGTTACGGTCATTAAGGAATTATAGCCCCTCATGCTTAAGCCCAAAACCTTGAAAGCGTTTTCCAGGAGGGCTTTGCAGTCTGAATCCAGAGGGCAGTATTTCTTGAAGTCATCCTCGGTCTTCATGTCGGAATTTAAGAAGGTCTCGCTGGCAAATCTTTCTTTTTGTATCAAACGGGCATTCATAACCCTCTTTTTAATGTCGGCACTTGATTCCCCTTTTTTCTCGCTTAAGGTGGAGTAAGAAAGACTTGAAGCTTCCACCTGAATGTCAATTCTGTCTAAAAGAGGACCGCTGAGCCTTGAAAGATATTTATTGATGGCATTCTGGGAGCAGGTACACCTTCTTCTTAAATCACCGTGATAACCGCAGGGACAGGGGTTAGCCGCAAGGACAAGCATTATTTTGCAAGGGTATGTATTGTTTGAATTGGCTCTTGCAATGGTAACACGTTTATCCTCCAGAGGCTGACGCATACCCTCCATGGCTTTAGGCGGAAATTCTAAAAATTCGTCTAAGAATAAAACACCGTTATGGGCTAAAACCAGCTCCCCGGGCTTCGAATCGCTTCCTCCGCCGATTAAACCGGGAATTGAAATGTTGTGATGGGGAGAACGGAAGGGTCTGGTGGCAACAAGTGGAGTATCCTCGGCTAAAATACCTGCCACACTGTGAATCTGGGTGGTCTGGATAGCTTCGGAAATTGTCATATCAGGCAAAATGGTGGGAAGCCTTTTGGCTATCATACTTTTACCCGAACCGGGAGACCCCATAATAAGGACGTTATGCCCCCCGGCAGCAGCAATTTCCAAGGCTCTTTTTAATAATGGCTGCCCCTTTACATCAGAAAAATCCACATCATATATCATATTTGATTTTAAAAGATTTTCTCGGTCGCTCTGGGTTTTGTCCAGGGCTTTCTTGCCGGTTAAAAATTCAAACACCTCGTAAAGATTGTCGGCACCATAGACGTTTATACCCTCGGCAACAGAGGCCTCCAGGGCATTTTCCCTGGGAACTATTATATTTTTAATACCGTTTTTTGAAGCACCCAATGCAAGGGATAAAATGCCGTTTATTTTTTTAAGCTCTCCAGCCAGGGAAAGCTCACCGAATAAGGCAAAGTCAGAAAGTTTTTCTTTATCTATCTTCTTATCTGCAGAAAGCACGGAAACTGCAATTGCCAGATCATAGCCGCTGCCTTCCTTTTTTATATCCGCAGGAGCTAAATTTACTATTATTTTCTGGGCGGGTAGAGAAAATCCGCTGTTTCTTATGGCTGCTTTAACACGCTCTTTGGCTTCTTTAATGGCGGCATCGGGAAGACCTACAATATCGAAAGCGGGAAGGCCCGGTGAAAGGTCGGTCTCAACGGTAACAGTAAAGGCCTCAATTCCCACAAGGGCTAAGCTGTAAGAATTGGAAATCATTGTTTTCCCTCCGTATTTTTCTTATAAATAGTATAAAGACCCGATAAGAGCAAATTGGGATTATATATAATATCCTTTTTGCAATGGGGAACGATATATTTTGCATGACCGCCTGTTGCGATAACCTTTGCATCGGTTTTCATTTCAGCTAAAAAACGGTCTATCATTCCGTCAATCATGGAAGCAGTACCGAAAACAATACCCGAACGCATACAGTCGGGAGTGTTTGTGCCGATAACCTGCTTTGGAGCTTCAAAGCTTATTTCCTGCAAAAGAGCCGCCTTTTTTGTAAGTGCATTTAACGAAGTGGTTATACCAGGAAGAATGGCACAGCCGATAAAGGTGTTATTTTCATCACTTGCGGAAATTGTAGTGGCAGTTCCCATGTCAATTACGATAACGGGACCCTTGTAAATGGAGAGCGCCGCCACATTGTTGGCAACAATATCGCTTCCCAGCTGAGAGGGATTATCGGTTTTTATATTAAGCCCTGTTTTAACACCGGGACCCAGTATTAAAGGAGTTTTACCTATAAGCTTTTCCACAGAATGGGACAAAACCGCTGAAAGGGGCGGAACAACGCTGGAAATAATGGCGCCTTCAAAGGCGTTTTTATCTACTCCGTGGAGGTTTAATATTCCCAGAATATAAGTGGCATATTCGTCCTCCAGACGGTTATGGTTGGTTTCAAGACGTGAAATGAAAAGAATTTCTCCATCCTTTATTGCGCCTAAAACTATGTTGGAATTTCCTATATCAACTGCAAGTATCATAAAAACACTTCCTTCTAATGGATATATGAGTAGTATAACACGAAAAGCAAATAAAATCAAGGAGTCCTTAAAAAGGATTTTTCGGGCAAGAATAAAAAAATCTTGACAAAGAGGAATTTTCGTGTATAATATAAAAGGTAATGGCCTTATCGTCTAGTGGCCTAGGACGGAGCCCTCTCACGGCTCAAACCGGGGTTCGACTCCCCGTAAGGTCACCAAAAACAAAAAAGCACCCGAAAGGGTGCTTTTTTAATTTTTAGACATATGCAAGGAGGGAGTCGAACTTGTCCGAGCTATTTTTGCTGCAAAGCAAAAAAATAGCGGGAGTTTCTGAGTTTTTATAAAAACTCCGAAACTCGACTCCCCGTAAGTAGCTGAAAATAACCTAAGATTTCTTAGAGTTTTTATTCTTCTATTATAAGCGATATTTCCTCTTCCAGTGTATTTTTATCGATGTAAAAATTCTTCCCGTTTATTCTGGCACCTATGACATACCCGTCTTTTATCAAAATATTATCTTGGGCAATGTCTTTTAAGGGAGTTGCCTTTTTAATCCCTTTGCTATCTTCTCTTAACACATAAAAAAGACCTATTTGTTCCTCAATTGTCTTGACGTTTAATATTTTTTTATAGATTTTCATAAAGCTCCCTCTTTTTGTAGATATACTGTGTATTCACTTCCGACACTATATCACATATTTTTTATAAAATAAATACATAATATATTTATTTTGGAGTGATTTTATGTCTGTTAAAAGTGTATCTATAAGAATTGAAGAGGAAATGCTTGAAAAAATCGGCTATGTTGCGGACTATGAAGGCAGAAGTGTAAACAGTCATGTTCTTGTTTTAATAAGAGAAAATATCAAAGCTTTTGAAGAAGCCTACGGAAAAATTGAAGGGAACATTAAATCTGACGTAAATGTAAAGCCCGGAAGAAAATAAAAAAACCTCATTTCCTTATTTTCTGAAACACCTTGCGTTTTTTGGCGGTTTGTGGTAAAATATACCTATAAATTACGGGAGAGTGGAATGTGTGGCAGAAACTAATATTCATTCAAATCACAGAGAACGGGTCAAAAAGAAATTCGCCGAATTTGGCTTCGAGGGCTTTTACGACCATGAAGTTTTGGAAATGATGCTTTTTTACGCAATTCCCAGATGTGATACAAATCCCATTGCCCATGCCTTGTTAGATGAGTTCGGAACCCTGGCTCAGGTGCTGGATGCAGATGTTGATAGCCTTAAAAAGGTTGAGGGAATAGGCGAAAGTGCAGCTGTTTATTTAAGTGCGCTGGGTAAAATGGTGGGAAGATATAACCGCTCCCGTTGGGAGGATGCCAAATCGGCGTTTTCAAATGTAACATCAGCGGGACTATGGTGTGCAGATTACATAGGAAATGAAACTGAAGAGGTTTTTGCTCTGGTTTGCCTGGATACACAAAAGCAGGTTAAAAAACAGGTGATTTTGGCAAGAGGGGTAGTGGATAAAGTACACGTTGACTTAAGAAAGATTGCTCAGCATGTTGTAAGCGTAAATGCAAAATATATCGTGCTTTGCCACAATCATCCATCGGGAATATTGCAACCCTCCTATGAAGATATAGAAATGACTAAAAAGCTTGTTTCGGCATTAAAGCCTCTGGAAATAGAAATTATTGACCATTTTGTGGTTTCCGGTCGTGGCTTTACCAGTATGGCTGAACGGGGACTGTTGAAAAATTAAGGTATTTTAGCCTCTCTTTTGCATATAAATTGCAAAAGGGAGGTTTTTCTATGCTGAAAAAAGTTTTATCGCTTTTGATACTTATGACCATAATCCTTTCCGGAACGGCAGTGTGCAACGGGGATGATTTAAATCTTTCCTGCAAAAGTGCTGTTTTAATAGAAAAAAAGACCGGAAAGGTGCTTTATGAAAAAAATCCTCAAGAAATTCTGCCACCTGCAAGTATAACGAAAATAATGACGCTTCTTCTTATAATGGAAGATATTAAAGCGGGGAAATTTACATATGAGGACACGGTTTGCGCATCGGAAAGGGCAAAATCCATGGGAGGCTCAACCATATTTTTGGATACGGGAGAGATTATGAGTGTTAACGACCTTATAAAGGGAATTGCCGTGGCAAGCGGCAACGACGCCTGCGTTGCCATGGCGGAATTTATGGAGGGGAGCGTAGAGGCGTTTGTCAGAAGAATGAACGAAAGGGCTAAAGCGCTGTCCATGGAAAACACGGTATTTAAGAATACCAACGGACTTCCCGACCCCGAGCACAAATCTACAGCTTCGGATATAGCCAAAATGTCAAGAGAGCTCCTTAATCATCCCGAAATATTAAATTACACCACCATATGGACGGATTCTTTAAGAAACGGGGAATTTCTTTTGGCAAATACCAATAAGCTTATACGCTTTTATGACGGAGCAACGGGACTTAAAACAGGCTCTACCGATGAAGCGGGCTGCTGCATCAGCGCCAGTGCAAAAAGAGACAATTTAGAGCTTATAGCGGTGGTTTTGGGAGCACCCACGTCGAATGACCGTTTTTCAGACGCCCGTACACTCTTGGACTACGGCTTTTCCTCCGTAAGCTTATTCGAGGATGCAAATCTTGAAGAAATAAAGGGTAGAGTAAAGGTTGTGAAGGGGGAAACAGAGGAGGTTTCCCTTAAAATGGAAAATGAGCTTTATTACCTTAAGAAAAGAGGAAGCTCAGAGCAGGAGGAAATTATAACGGAAATCCCTGAAAAAATCGAAGCTCCCGTAATCAGCGGTCAGAAAATAGGGAAAATCTATGTAAAGTCAGGAAATGAGATTGTATCCGAAAGCAATCTTATAGCAGCCGGTGATGTAGGGAAGATAGGGATTTTCAAGCTGTATAAAGACATGATAAAATATCTTTTGAGACTCAAATAAGTGGAAGCATCCTTCCACTTATTTCTATTTATACATATTTGTATATATAAATATGTATAAATGTGGCAGAAAAAATAATGACTTGAAAAAATCAGGGAAACGTGATAGAATTATAAATAAATAAAGGGATAAATGGCAATATTAACACAAAGGAGTTTTTATGGTGAAATTTAATGATTTGAAACCTGGGGGGGTTTTTAAATATTTCAGCGAAATAAGTAAAATACCCAGAGGGTCTGAAAACAGAGAAGGAATAAAAAATTATCTCGTTTCCTTTGCAAAGGAGCATTCCTTAAAATATTATGAGGATGCAGCGGATAATGTCATCATATATAAGGACGGGACAAAGAGATTTGCCAAAAGTGAGCCTTTAATTTTGCAGGGACACACCGATATGGTGTGTCAGGCAAAAGAGGGGGTGGAGTTTGATTTTGAAAAAGACTCAATAAAGCTTTTGGCGGAGGGGGACTTCATAAAGGCAGAAGGAACCACCCTGGGGGCAGATGACGGCTTTGCTGTTGCCCTTATGCTTTCGGTTCTTTCCGATAAAAATGCAGAGCATCCGCCCTTAGAGGCTGTATTTACCTCGGACGAGGAAATCGGCATGATAGGAGCCAAGGCTCTGGATTTGTCGAAGCTGAAGGGAAAAAGGATGATAAATTTGGACGCCGAGGATTTTTCTTCTCTCACGGTTTCATGTGCGGGCGGGAGCGATTTTGTGCTTAAGATACCTGAAAAAATCCATCTTAAGTCAGGAAGCAAGCTAAAGCTCATTCTTAAGGGCTTAAGAGGAGGCCACTCGGGGGTTGAAATAGATTCGGGGTGTGTGAACGCCGATATACTTATGGGGAGAATATTAAATCACTTAAATTCCGAATTCGAGTTTGATATTATAACCTTATGTGGCGGAAGCAAGGCAAACGCCATTCCCTCATATGCCGAAGCAACCCTTCTTTTTAAGGACATTAAGGATAAAGAGAAAAAGATAAACGACTACCTTGATATAACAAAGGAAGAAATTTCAAAAAGAGAAGAAAACTTCACATGGGAAATTGAGTGTTTTGGAGAGTGTGATGCACTTGTTTTATGCGAAGATATAAAAGAAATACTGATTTATGCCCTTACTTTATGTCCCAACGGAATTATATCAATGAGCAAGGAAATTGAAAATTTGGTGGAAACATCCCTGAATCTGGGAATACTTAAAGAAGAAAACGGAGAATTACTTTTGCACTATGCCTTAAGAAGCAGTAAAAAAAGTGCTCTTTTTGCTCTGGAAGAGAAGATGATTGCCTTTGCAAAGCTCCTTGGTGCTAAATATGAAGCCTTCGGGCACTATCCGCCCTGGGAATTTAACGATAAAAGCAGTCTTCAAAAAATATATAAAGATGTTTTCCGTGAAAAAACCGGTAAGGATATAAAAGTGGAGGCAATCCATGCAGGATTAGAATGCGGAGTTTTTGCCTCCGGCATAGAAGGCTTTGATGCCATATCTATTGGTGCGGATATAAAAGACGTTCACACCCCTTATGAGAAAATGTCCATATCTTCTGTGGAAAAGTTTTGTGATATATTTTCAGAGGTATTAAAAAAGCTTAAATAAATATTGATTTTCTTCCCGTTTTATGGTACAATTTGTCAGTATGTGATTTATTGACGAGAGGATGATTTTGTGGAAAACAAAAAAGAATTCAAACCCTACGTTTCCTACGAAAAGACCCCTGCGGAAATAACCGTAACGTCTTTGATTGTGGGCGTTTTGCTTGCAATTATATTTGGTGCGGCAAATGCTTATCTGGGATTAAGAGTGGGAATGACGGTTTCTGCTTCAATTCCTGCGGCAGTTATATCCATGGGTGTTATAAGGGTTTTGATGAAAAAGAATTCAATTCTTGAAAGCAATCTGGTGCAGACCATCGGCTCTGCGGGGGAATCCTTGGCTGCAGGTGCTATCTTTACACTTCCCGCACTTTTTCTCTGGGCGGCAGAGGGCAGAGAGGGAGCTGCAAAGCCCGGAATGCTTGAAATTACGTTAATTGCTTTGCTTGGCGGTCTTTTGGGCGTATTTTTCATGATACCCTTAAGAAATGCTCTTATAGTAAAAGAACACGGAATACTTCCCTATCCTGAGGGCAGTGCCTGTGCTGAGGTGCTCCTTGCAGGAGAAAACGGAGGCTCATCTGCCACATCTGTTTTTGCAGGTATGGGCTTTGCGGCGGTATTTAAGTTCATTATCGACGGACTTAAGCTGGTTTCGGGAGAAATAAGTCTTAAAATCAAGGGATTTGCAGGAGAAATCGGCACACAGATTTATCCTGCGGTAATGAGTGTTGGTTATATATGCGGACCTAAGATTTCTTCTTATATGTTTGCCGGCGGCGTTTTGAGCTGGATGGTAATAATTCCGCTTATTGTACTTTTCGGTAAGGATTTGATTCTTTATCCCGGAACTGCACCAATCGGTGAGATTTATGCATCATCCGGTGCAGCGGGAATATGGTCAAGCTATATCCGTTATATAGGAGCAGGTGCTTTGGCAGCAGGCGGAATTATAAGCCTCATTAAGTCTTTGCCTCTTATTGTAAAGACCTTCGGTGGAGCTATGAAGAGCATGACAAATGCAGGAGGCACAACTAATAAGAGAACGGACAGAGATATAAATATTGCTGTTGTTTTAATTGTTGTGGCAATCCTTACTTTATTGGTATGGCTTGTTCCTGCCATCCCTGTAAGCCTTATCGGAGCTATAATTGTTGTTGTATTCGGCTTTTTCTTTGCAACAGTATCCTCAAGGATGGTGGGATTGGTAGGAAGCAGTAACAATCCTGTTTCCGGAATGTCCATTGCAACATTGCTGATTGCCACATTGATTCTTAAATTTACTGGACAGACAGGTGTTTTGGGCATGACAAGTGCCATTGCAATAGGCTCTATCATATGTATAGTTGCCGCTATTGCAGGGGATACATCTCAGGACTTAAAGACAGGCTACTTACTTGGTGCGACACCCAAAAAACAGCAGATAGGCGAGATAATCGGCGTTGTGGCATCAGCCCTTGCTATAGGAGCGACCTTGTATCTTTTGGATGCAGCCTGGGGCTTTGGCTCGGCAGAGCTTGGCGCTCCTCAGGCAACACTTATGAAGCTTATTGTAGAAGGTGTTATGGAGGGAAATCTCCCCTGGACTTTGGTTGCAATCGGTGCCTTAATTGCCGTTGTAGTTGAAATTGTGGGAATCCCCGTGCTTCCCTTTGCAATCGGTATCTATCTTCCTGTTCAGCTTAATGCATGCATCATGATTGGCGGTCTTGTGCGCTTGTTCTTCGATAAGCTTAAGAGAGAAAAGGAAGAAAAAGAAAGAATAGTAAACGACGGAATTTTATTCTGCTCAGGTATGATTGCAGGAGAAGGTATAGTCGGCATCGCTCTGGCAATCCTTGCCATATTCGGCGTTGGCGAGGCTATTGACCTGTCTGCAAAATTAGGACTTTCAAGCTCGTTTATGTCCATAGGAGGACTGGTTTTACTGGGAATTGTGATTTTAAGCCTCCTTAAATTCTCTTTATGGAAAAAGAAAAGATGAAAAAAGAACAAATATCATTAAATAACAAGGTTTTAGCCACGGAAATTGCCTGGAAAAAGGATGAAAAGGGAAAAGTAACCCTTTTTAAAGAAAACAAAGGGGCCTTAAACCTACTTTTTCAGAAAATATTGAATAAGCCAAAGGTTACTCAGATTCATCTGGATGAAATGGGAAGCTTTATCTGGCCCTGCCTTGACGGGAAAACGGATATACTTACTCTGGGAGAAAAAGTAAAAGAGCATTTCGGAAAAGAGGCAGAGCCCTTATATGAAAGACTTGTAAAATATATAAAAATCCTTGAAAGCTATGGCTTTGTGGAAATAAGAAAAGACTGATGCAATGCATCAGTCTTTTATCTTTGAAATATAGTTCTTTATTTTTTCAAAGCTTTCCTCACTTATGTGATGTTCGATTTTGCAACTGTCCAGATATGCGGTTTCTTCCGAAACCCCCAGTTTCATTAAGGCTTTGGCAATGATTCCGTGCCGTTCATACATACGCTCGGCAATCAAAAGCCCCTTTTCGGTAAGGGAGATGCCCCCGTCCTTATCAATTACCACAAAGCCCTCTTCCCTGAAGTTTTTCATTGCCACGGAAACACTGGGCTTGGTAACCTTAAGTTCATTGGCGATATCTATGCTTCTGACGTGGCCATTTTTCTTTTTAAGCATAAAAATGGTTTCGAGATAGTTTTCGCCTGATTCTTTTATAATCATAGTAAATACCTCTTTCAACTTATGAGGAAAGTATATCATATATTTTATAAGTTGTCAAATAGCCTTGAATTTGTCAGAAAAGCTTTTTGCTGTCCAGAAGGATGGTTACGGGGCCGTCATTGAGAAGTGAAATTTTCATATCGGCACCGAAAATTCCGCTTTCAACCTTTAATCCTGCTTCTTTTAAGCGGGCTTTAAAAAGCTCGAAATATTTTTCGCCCGTTAAAGGGTCGGCGGCAGAGGAGAAGGATGGACGAAAGCCCTTTCTCGCATCCCCGTACAGGGTGAACTGAGAAATGGCAAGAATTTCTCCGCCAACGTCTTCCAAAGCCAGATTCATTTTTTCATCGGAATCCTCAAAAATCCTTAAGCCTAAGGTCTTTTTTACAATATAATCAAGGTCGGCATCGGTATCATCTTCTCCTACGCCGAAAAAAACTAAAAATCCCTTTTTTATCTCTCCCGTGATTTTTTCATCCACCACGCAGGAGGCATGACTCACTCTCTGTATAACAGCACGCATAAAAATTCTCCTCTTTCGTTTTATATACCAAGTATAAACCAAAATTTTCTTTTTTTCAAGTAAGTATTTACTTTTATGACAATTTTATGCTATAATAAAAGAAAGGGGGTTATTGCATGAGAAGATTTTTGTCCTTGATTTTAGTAGTGGTTCTTTTATCTTTGTTTTTTTCGTCCTGCACGCCCGAAGAACCTTTAGTGGAGGAAGTTATAAGTGAAGAAATCATTGAAGAAAAAGCGCCTGATGATTTCTATTTGAAAATGCAGAATAATGAAAGAGCCATTGCTCTTATGATAGACAATGATGCGGACTATAAAGGACCTCAGGCGGGACTTCATAAAGCCTATATGATTTACGAATCTTATGTTGAGGGCGGAAATACAAGAATGATGGCTCTTTTCAAGGAATCATTTTTTGAGGATGAGGAAAAGAACCAAAAATTAGGTCCCGTAAGGTCGTCACGCCACTATTTTTTGGATTTCGCCATTGAAAACGATGCAATTTACGGCCATTGCGGATGGAGTCCCAAGGCACAGAGCGAAATTTCATCAAGGGGTGTAAACAACTTAAACGGACTTTATGAGGCAAAAACTTTTTACAGATATTCTGAGTATAACAACTCGTGGCACAATCTTTATACGGATTTTGAAAGGCTTTCATCCTCGGCAGATAACCACGGGTACAGAAGAGAAACGGAAAAAACATATAACTATCTTAAAAATTACGAAGTGCCTGAGGAGGGAGATATGGCATCAAGAGTGGAAATCCCCTATCTTCAGTGCAATATAGTTTATGAATATGATGAAACATCAGGTACATATAAGAGAATAAGGCGTAAAAGCCCCCATAAAATGCAGACAGGGGAAGAGCTTTCTGTTATGAATATTGTCATTTTAAGAATGCAGAATGTAAACTTAAATGACGGCGAAGGTAAGGGAAGACAGGACCTTTATAATACAGGCAGCGGAAAAGGAAGCTTTATAACAGGCGGAAAAATAAGAGAAATCACCTGGGAAAAGAAGGACAGAGACTCGGAAATTAAGTTTTTGTTAAACGGGGAGGAAATTTTCTTAAATCCCGGACTAACCTTTATTCAGATTGTTCCCAATGAAATGAATATAACTATAGATTCCATAACAGAGTAAAAAAGTGGGCAGAGCCCACTTTTTTACTTTATAAATCTTCCCATTTCTGTTTCTGAGAGAATAAAAATTTCTTCCTGACGGCCGGAATCTGCATTTATATAGGTTAAAAAGTTTATATTATCCGAAGAAAAGCTTAATTCAATGGAGGGAATTTCCTTTCCCCATGCGGTTGATATTACGGCTTTTTTCATGGAGTTTATTCCGTATTCCTCGTTTATTCTGGAAATGACCACCTGGGATGCGGCACTTGTTTCAGGGAAAATACGGCTTTTTTGGTTTTTAAGATATTTGGAAGCATCAAAGCCTACGATTTCGCCATTATCCAGAGCAATCTCAAGGGTAATCAGGTCGGGGTAGTAATAAACATCATTTTCTGTCCTTGCGAAAAAAACTGTTAAAACAGTACCTGAATTTTCAAAGTAAACCTCCTTTAAAGAGGTATAGCCTACATTTTCCAGAAAGTCCTTTGAAATTTTCAAAGCTTCGCTTAAGCCTAAAAGAGGGTCAGAAAAGCTTCTTTCCAAAGAAAGGCTTAAAAGCTTTCCGCCGTTTTTGGTTATCTCTGTGGAATAGGAGGCATTTTCACCCTCGTAAGCAAAAGAAAAATAAGGGATAATTCCGCCGCTTTCATGGGAAAGGGTTAAAGGAATGCCTTTTTTGGAATAAGACAATGCCATATTTAGTGCAAAAGAAGAATCAACTAATGGGAGAGAGGATAAGTGCCCCGAGGATAAAAAGTCCATGTGCCCAGAAAGAGCACCGTCATAACTAAGCTTCTCAAAGCCTTTGAATTTCTCCTCAATATCCCCTAAAGAACTGCCTAAAGTGGAATCAGCCTTTCTAAGGGTGGCAGAATAGGAAATCTCACCTGAAGCTGTTTTATCCCTTAAGGGTATAAGCTCGTTTTTAAGTAAGGTGGCATGGCTTGAAAGAATTTTAAGATTGTCCTTTTCCGCTTTTGTGGGTGCACTTCCGTCAGAGTGTGATAAAGCCACGGAACTTACATAGTCTCCTGCCTGATTTAAAAAGGCGTTTATATTAAAAAGAGGTCTTTCAGACTCGAAAACTCCCAATGTGGAAATGGCGAAGGCAGAGCTTTCATTTATGTCAGAGGACAGCTTTAAAAGCTGATAGAAATCTTCTGAGTGGTTTGCCTTTAAGAGGGCGAGCTCCAGATTTTCCACGTTCTCCAAAAGTTCATAAAAGGCTTTGTCAAGGGAGGAATAAATCATACTTTCGCTTTTTTTTCCGTCTATTGCCCCGGAAACTGAGAAAATCAGAGCCAAAATTAAAAGGACAGATAAAACTGTTATTATTAAAGAAGAGAGGTTTTTCATTTTTTTAATCCTTTCCCGTTTTTTATATATTCTGTTCAAAAAAAGAAAAGATATACAAAATAAAAGCGGAACGCCCACGGGCGTTCCGCTTTTATTTAATGATAATTATTCTTCTACGATTGCATCAACGGGGCACTGCTCAGCACAAGCACCACATTCAGCACAAGCTTCCTGATCGATTACGTAGATACCATCACCTTCTGTGATAGCTTCAACGGGGCACTGACCTGCGCAAGCGCCGCAAGCGATACAAGCATCAGTAATTTTGTAAGCCATGAATAGTACACCTCCTCCAAAGAGAATTCCTTATACATTCTATCATATTTTTTTAAAAATACAAGAGATTTTTGAATAGTTTTTCTCTTTTTTTAATAAAAATCCTTGAAAAGTGAAAAAAACCTTGTATTTTGTGGAATTTTTTATTATAATCTAAGAAAAAACTCATTGTCTTTAAACTACAAAAATAACCCCTTTTAAAAAGGATGAAAAAGAAAGGAAAACTTTAAGTGAAATTTCTAAAAAGATTATTTATCGACGGATTATCAGGCATGGCGCTGGGACTTTTCAGTACACTCATCATTGGTACAATCTTAAAGCAGATAGGAGCATACATACCGGGAGTAACAGGTAATTATCTCATTATGATAGGTAATGTAGCTTCCTTGCTGACGGGAGCAGGTATCGGTGTAGGTGTAGCGGTAAAGCTTGGGAAAAAAGCACCCTTATTGGTTGTAAGCTCTGCGGTGGCAGGTTTGGTGGGCGCTTATGCATCAAGCATTTTAAACGGCACTTTTTTAGTGAACGGAACCTTTACAATAAAGGCTCCGGGAGAGCCTTTGGGCGCTTTTATTGCGGCATATGTTGCAATAGAGCTTGGAGCCATTGTATCGGGAAAAACTCCCGTTGATATAATCATAACGCCTTTGGTTTCCATTTTGTCAGGCTCCATAGTGGGTCTTTTGCTCGGTCCTCCCATTTCAGGCTTTATGCTCTGGCTTGGAAATCTGGTAAATATAAATGTAGAAGCTCATCCTTTTATGGGCGGAGTTATCGTATCTGTGCTTATGGGTATATTTTTGACACTTCCCATAAGCTCTGCCGCCATTGGTATTGCTATGGGTCTTTCGGGACTGGCAGCAGGTGCCGCAACAGTGGGCTGCTGTGCCAATATGATTGGCTTTGCGGTTATAAGCTATCGTGAAAATAAATTCGGCGGACTTTTGGCTCAGGGACTGGGAACGAGTATGCTTCAGATGCCCAATATAGTGAAAAAGCCCATTATATGGCTTCCTGCTATTTTAGCAAGTGCAGTTTTAGGGCCAATCGGAACAGCTATCGGAATGCTCGGAAATCCCATGGGTTCAGGAATGGGAACTGCAGGCTTGGTTGGCCCTCTGCAGTCATACAGCGTTATGACTCAGGTGAATGAAGCGGGAACAGCACCTTTTACACCCTTTATGGCACTTATACTTATTGCCTTAATGTACTTTATACTTCCTGCAGTCGTATCCTTGTTCTTCTCTGAGGCAATGAGAAAAATGCACTTAATTAAGTCAGGAGATTTGAAGCTTGATTTATAATAATGATATTTATCTGGCACCTATGGCAGGTGTGGCAGATGAGGTATTCAGGAAAATATGCTCATCCTACGGTGAAATTATTACCTTTACGGAAATGATAAGCGCAAAGGCTCTTCATTTCGACGATAAAAAAACACCCAAGCTCCTTCCGGGTGAGAAGGAAGGAAAGATGATTGTCCAGATTTTCGGTCATGAGCCATCCATAATGGGTGAAGCGGCAGAAAAGGTATCACCTTTTGCCACGGAAATCAATATCAATATGGGTTGCCCCATGCCTAAAATCGAGAAAAACGGGGACGGTGCAGCCCTTATGGAAAATACTTATCTTGCAGGGGAAATAGTAAAGGAAGTAAAGAAGTCAACGTCTTTGCCCGTAAGCGTAAAAATCAGAAAGGGCATAGATAAGGATATTTCCGTGGATTTTGCAAAGGCAATGGAAAAGGCAGGGGCAGACAAATTATATATTCACGGACGCACCAAGGAAGAGCTGTATTCAGGGAAGGCCGACTGGAATGCCATTAAAAGAGTTAAAGAGGCTTTGAATATCCCTGTAGTAGGAAACGGAGATATTTTTTCGGGGGAAGATGCCAGAGCGATGATAGATTTTACTAATGCCGATGCCGTAATGGTAGGGCGTGGAGCTCTTGGAAACCCCTTTATCTTCAGGGAAATAGAGGGCCTTTTGAAAAAGGGAGAGGTAACAAAAAAGGCGGATTCTTCAGAAAGGATAGAAGCCTGTATAAAGCATTTGCTTCTGGCCATAGATAAAAAAGGCGAAGAGAGAGGAATTTTGGAGTCCAGAAAGCATCTGGCATGGTATTTAAAATCTATCCCGGGCGCCGCAAAAATAAGGGCAAAGCTTTTTACCTCAACAAACGTTGACGAAATCATAAATATGGTGAATTCTTTAAAATAAAAAAGTGGGCGAAGCCCACTTTTTTATTTCTTATTAAACGCCTGAGTAAGCAGAGAAGCCGCCGTCAACGGGAATTACAATTCCGTTGACGAAGCTTGAGGCTTCAAAGCATAAAAGATATAATAAAGTACCTGTAAGCTCTGATATATCCCCGAAGCGGTTAAAAGGTGTCTGGGATAAAATCTTTTCGGAACGGGGAGTTAAGCTTCCGTCGGGATTGGTTAAAAGTGCTCTGTTCTGGTTTGTAAGGAAAAATCCTGGAGCTATGGCATTAACTCTTATACCCACCTTTGAAAAGTGAACTGCAAGCCACTGGGTAAAGTTCGAAATGGCACTTTTAGCACCGGAATATGCAGGTATTTTGGTAAGGGGAGTAAAGGCATTCATGGAAGAAATATTTATAATGGAAGCTCTTTCGTTTCCAACCATATCACTTGCGAAAACCTGTGTGGGAATGAGAGTGCCAAGGAAATTTAAGTTGAATACAAATTCAACTCCGCTGGGGTCTAAATCAAAGAAAGATGTAACATCTTCTTTTTCCTCGTCTCCCATTTCATAATATTCCTTGGAGGTGGAGCCCTTGGGATTGTTTCCGCCTGCACCGTTTATTAAAATGTCAACCTTGCCTAATTTCTCATTGATTTTAGCCTTTGCTTCAAGCAGACTTTCTTTTTTAAGAACATTGGCAGAAAGGCCGATTGCGCATCCGCCGTCCTTTTCAATTTCCTCGGCGAGAGAAACAGAGGCATCTTCATTTAAGTCCAAAATAGCAACCTTTGCACCTGCCTTTGCCAGAGTTTTTGCAAATTCCGAGCATATAATTCCTGCTCCGCCTGTTACAACTGCAACAGAGCCTGTAAGGTCAACTCCTAAAGGTAATTTAGTCATAATAACACTCCTTAATTATTTATTCTTTTCAAGGGCTTCGAAAAGACCTGTAAGATAGGTGGCTCCCAGAGCTCTGTCAAATAAGCCGTAGCCAAATCTGCCTTTTTCGCCCCAAATCATTCTTCCGTGGTCAGGTCTCACATAGCCGTCCCAGTTATTGTCAACGTATGCCTTTACAATTCCGTATATATCAAGGGAGCCACATTCGGTTTTATGACCTGTTTCCACAAAGTCAAATTCATTTTCTCTTTTTATGTTTCTTATGTGAGCGAAGTGAATTCTGTCAGAAAATTCGTTTATCATATCTATAATGTCATTGTCCCCTGAAACACCCAAAGAGCCGGTGCAAAGGGTAAGTCCGTTATAAGGACTGTCGTAGAGCTTTAAGAAGCGAAGGAGGTTTTCCTTGGAGGTAATAACTCTGGGAAGACCGAAAATTGAAAAGGGAGGGTCATCGGGATGAATTGCCATTTTAATTCCCACTTCTTCGGCGGTGGGGATAATGCCGTCTAAGAAGTACTTAAGATTTGCCCACAAGTCCTCCTCGGTAATGGTTGAATATGTGGTAAGCAGGTCCTTCATCTGGTCCTTGGTATAGCTTGCATCCCAGCCGGGGAGTGTTAAATCGCCCTTTACGGGGTCCATTTTCATGGCAGTATCGTGAACATATGCCAGAGAGTTTGAGCCATCTGTGTTTTCGTGAACAAGTTCAGTTCTTGTCCAGTCAAAAACGGGCATGAAATTATAGCATACACAGTCAATGCCTGCCGCAGCCAGATTTCTTAAGGTCTCGGCATAATTTTTTATGTAGCGGTCTCTATCGCCGACACCCATTTTGATATCCTCGTGAACGGGAACACTTTCAATTACGGATAATTCTAAGCCTGCATCTTCAATTTCCTTTTTCAGGGTTAAAATTCTCTCTAAAGGCCAGGATTCCCCAACGGGAATGTCATAAATCGCCGATACAATTCCCGTAACGCCCGGAATCTGGCGGATGTGGGATAAGGTAACGGGATCATCGTGCCCGTACCATCTCATGGTCATTTTCATAATATAACTTCCTTTCCGTTTTGCTTTGCACTTTCGTAAATTGAATATACCGTGTGCATGGTGTTTTTGATATCCTCTATTTTTAGAGGTTTATTTTCTGCATATATATTGTATAATTCTGTAAAGTGGCCGTGGCCCCAGCAGATTTTGCCCGTATAGGCGTCTGAATCTTTTATTAAAAGCTCTCCGTTTTTAAAAAGCTTGCCGTCGGAAATTAGGAAAAGAGCATTTTTAAAAGAAATCTCAATCATGGGAGGAGCGTGATAGCCGTTGGCATTGGAAGCGTAAAAAAGTCCTTTGGTTCCGTTTTCAAAGTAAATCAGGGCTTCCATTGTATCCTCAACCTCGATTACATCCTTAAGAGAGTGATTGGCCATGGTTGCCTTTACGGAAGCTACTTTGCCGGAAGCTTCCAGCATCAGGTCTAAAGTGTGAATTGCCTGATTGATTAAAACGCCGCCTCCCTCGGTTGCCCATTTGCCACGCCATGCTCCGCTTTCGTAGTATTTTTTATCCCTGTTCCAGGTTAGAAAAGCACGACATCCTTTAAATTCTCCTGTTGTTGAATCGTTTTTTATAAGTTCCATAAGCTTAAGGGAGGAATTGTTGGTGCGGTTCTGGAAAATACAGCAAAGATTTTCCGTATCCATGGAAGAAAGACGTAAAAACTCCTCCTTTGTCATAACCAAAGGCTTTTCAGAAACCACCATTTTCCCTTTTTTAAGACACTTTTCAATCATTTCAAAATGCAGATAGTGGGGAGTGCATATATGAAAAGAGTCAATGTTTTCATCCTTAAGAGCTTCATCAATATCATAATAGGGCTTTGCCGAATATTTTGCTGCAATTTCATCGGCTTTTTCCTTTACAATATCACAAACGGCGTAAAGCTTTGTGTATTCTGAAAGCTTTATGACAGCATCAATATGGAGAGGAGCAATGGCTCCGAGCCCTACAATGCAAATGTTTTTCATAAGTAATACCCCTTTTGTGCAAATGTTAAATGCTTTCTATAATTTTAACCAAAGTGGAGTGGGCAAGAGCAAACTTTGTTGCATCGCTGGCCTCCTGACTCACGGTATCTTCAGCGGTATCGTCAATATCGGAAAGACCTACAAAGGCACCCAGGTGAGGCTCTAAGCTTAAGAAGCCCACATATCCTCTTTCTTTAAGGTCAGACAGGATGTAAGGGATGTTTCCAAGGCCCTTTCCTGCAGGGACAACGGAAGCATCAGAGGTGGCATCCTTTATGTGCATATACTCAATGTAGTCTTTTAAAAGTGAATAAGCTCTTTTTGTATCAACCTTTGCCTGAACAAAGTTGGCAGGATCAAAAACGGCTTTGAAATTATCCGAGTATAAATTTTTCATAAGGTCTAAACAGCGGTCGTCTGACTCACCGTAAATATCCTTTTCGTTTTCGTGGAGTAAAATAAGGTCCTGCTCTCTGGCGTAGTCAATCATTGTTAAAAGACGACTTAAAACCTCGCTTCGATATTCATCAAGCTTATCCGCTGAAACGAAAAAGCTGAAAATTCTTATGTATTTAGTGCCTAAAAATTTCGCTATATGGCAAACCCTTTTAAAGGTTTCAAAGTGGGGAGCGAAATCGTCGGTTATTTTAATCTTGCCTATGGGAGAGCCGATGGAAGAAGCCTTTATGTTCTTTTCAGCCATCTTGTTTTTAAGGGAATTAAGCTCCTCGTCATTAAGGTCGGCTATATTTTTCCCGTTAACGCCTCTCACCTCAAAATATTCTATGCCAAGCTTGTTTAATGTTTCAAACTGCTGGTCGATATCAGGAGAAATTTCATCGGAAAATCCCGAAATAGTAAAGTTTTTATTCATGTGAATCACCTCTCTATAATGATATCATGGGTTGAAAATGAAATCAACGGACATATTCGGAAAAATATTGCAAATATTGACTTTGACATTGCTGATATTGACATTGTCTCAAAGGTGTGGTAAAATTTCCTTGGGGTGAGACTTTTGATTAAAGATTACTATATATGCGATTATCATGATGAGAAAAGCTCTAATGAAAAATTCAAGCTTCATAACCATGATTTTTATGAAATATTCATTTTCCGTGAGGGAAATGCAAATTACATAGTTGAGGGTGCTTCCTACGAACTGAAAAGCGGGGATGTGCTGGTTTTAAGACCTGATGAAATGCACAGAATTTATCATAAAGGGGACGGGTGCTACAAAAGGACAATAGTAGATATAAAGCCGTCATTTTTTTCAAAGATCGGAATAGAGGACTATCTTGAAGTTTTCAACAGCAGAAAAAGCGGAGAAAAAAATAAAATTGAAAGCGAGATTTTTAATAATTCAGGAATAGCCGAGTGTCTTGAACGTATAAAAAAATACAGCGAAGGCTATAAAAAGCTATACACCCCTAATGTAAAGTTTTGTTTTTGTGAATTTTTGTATCTTGTAAACGAAGCCAGATTTTCATTGAAAAGTGCTGATGAGACCAACAAGACAAGTCATGTAATAGCATATATAAATGAAAATTACAAGGAGGATTTACGCCTTGAAAAGCTGGCGGAACGCTTTTTCATTTCCAAGGAATATCTTTGCAGAACATTTAAGAATACAACGGGATATACCGTTGACAATTATATAAAAAGAAAAAGAATTATGGAAGCAGAAAAGCTTTATGTAAAAGGAGAAAAGCTTTCCGTTGCCTGCAAGAAAGCGGGCTTCAGAGATTATTCAACCTTTTATAAAGCCTATCTTAAAATATACGGGGTAAACCCGAAAACAGGATTAAAAAAATAAAGACCATGGGCAACGCCCATGGTCTTTTTCTTGTTAGTTAAGAATTGTACGCTCTGTTTCCTTGTCGAAAAGGTGAAGTCTGTTTGTATCAAATACGATGTCGATTTTTTCTCCTGCCTTCGCCTTTGTTCTGGGATTAACTCTTGCAACAACGTGAGTTCCGTCGATATCAAGATGTAAGAGTGTATCAGCACCCAAAGATTCTGTAAGGTCAACATCAACTGTAGCCTTGGAATCCTGCATGGTTGCCATATAGATTTCTTCGTCGTGAACGTTCTCGGGACGGATACCCATAATAACTTCTTTGCCGAAGAATTCGGAGCAGGTTTCGATAACCTGTTTAGCCTTGTTTTCAACAAGATAAATCTTGTGGCCTTCACCGAAGGAAAGGGAAACCTTATCGTCTTCTCTGTTAAGAGTTGCATTGATGAAGTTCATTTCGGGGCTTCCGATGAAGCCTGCAACGAAGAGGTTTACGGGGTGATCGTAAAGTTCCTGGGGAGAGTCAACCTGCTGAATGTAACCGTCCTTCATAACAACGATTCTTGTACCCATTGTAAGAGCTTCTGTCTGGTCATGAGTAACGTAGATGAATGTTGTCTGAAGTCTCTGATGAAGCTTGGAAATTTCCGCTCTCATCTGTACACGAAGCTTTGCGTCAAGGTTTGATAAGGGTTCGTCCATCAAGAATACCTTGGGTTCACGAACGATAGCACGACCTAAAGCAACACGCTGTCTCTGACCACCGGATAAAGCCTTGGGCTTTCTGTCCAGAAGATGACCGATATCAAGGATTTTAGCAGCCTCTTCAACACGTCTTTTAATTTCATCCTTGGGAGTTTTACGAAGCTTAAGACCGAAAGCCATGTTGTCGAACACTGTCATATGGGGATAAAGAGCATAGTTCTGGAAAACCATTGCAATGTCTCTGTCCTTGGGAGCAACGTCGTTCATAAGCTTGCCGTCTATGTAGAGCTGACCGCTGGATATATCTTCCAGTCCTGCGATCATACGAAGAGTTGTGGACTTACCGCAACCGGAAGGACCTACAAGGATGATAAACTCCTTGTCTTCGATTTCAAGACAAATGTCGTTAGCAGCAATAACGCCGCCGGAATACTTTTTGTAAATGTTTTTTAAACTTAAACCTGCCATATTTATTATTTCCTCCTAAAACTGTTTTAAAATATCAACATCAAAAAGATACATTTATAGGATACCATAAAACAAGGTAAAAATAAAGTGTGATTAGTTACAAAAAAAGAAAAATATCTTTGGTATAATTGCATAAATATATCTAAAAAATGGTTTCGTGGGGAAATAAAGGTCGATATTCACCTTCTTTTAATGACGGATCTAAGGAAAGGTTGCCGAATTTTATCCTTTTTAAGTATAGAACCTTGTTGCCCATGGCTTCAAACATGAATTTAACCTGATGGAATTTTCCTTCGGTAATTGTCAAGTTAGCTTTGTTGTCTCCCAGAATTTCGAGCTTGGCAGGAAGTGTTTTTGTGCCGCCCGGTATATATACTCCCTCAGAAAAAGCCTCATGGTAATCTTTGGTTATGTCCCTTTCTGTTTCTACATAGTAGGTTTTTTCCACATGGGATTTGGGGGACAGGGCTTTATGCGCCAGTTCCCCGTCGTTGGTTATAAGGAGAAGCCCCACCGTATCTATGTCAAGTCTGCCGCAGGGAAAAAGGTCAAAGTGCTTGTATTTTTCATCCAGAAGGGAAATGACAGTAGCATTTTTTCTGTCTTCTGTGGAACTAATTACGCCCTTAGGCTTGTTCATCATGAGATAGACAAAGGGGGCGTAGGGAATAACTTGTCCCATATAGGTTACTGCAGAATCCTTTTCCACGGAAAAAGAAGGGTCTTTAATGGTTATGGAATTTACGGTAACAAGACCTTTTTTGATTTTTTCTTTAATTTCCTTTCGGCTTCCGACTCCTGAGTCAGCCAGATATTTATCCAGTCGCATATAAACTCCTTATTCATTTGGGAAGGAGAGGAAGCATTTTTCCGTGAACGGAAATGTTTGCTATATCTCCACCGCATATTTTTCCTTCAAAAATAAGTATATTTGCAATTAAATCCTTCTCGTCTTTAAGATTAAAGCTGTAACGCTTAACCGTATTTCCCCTGAAGTGTGTCAGGTCAAAGCCTGCCTCCTTTTGCAAAAGGTTATAATTTTCGTAAACCTTTCCGAAGCCCTCGGGGATTTCGATATCTGAAATTTCGGGAGCTTTTTCGTAAGGACTGTAGCCTAAAGAATCAAGAAAATCAAGGCAAAGGGAAACATTTTCATCCTTTCGGGACGAGGAATAAAGGAAAGCGAAAATCAGGGTCATAATCAACAGAAGACAAAGGATAATTTGTCCTTTTTTTAATACTAAAAACATAAAAAACCTCCTTACACATACTTATATATGCTTATGTGTAAGGGGTATGCTTTTATTCCTCCAAAGCGTTTTTTAATGCCTTTGCCAACTGGTCGGGACAGGAGGTGGACTTAAAACCGCAGGTAATTCCCGAAAGAAGAGGAATTACTTCTGAAGCCTTTTTTCCTTGGGCAAGGGCGGAAATTCCCTTTAAGTTGCCGTTGCATCCGCCTTCAAAGGATATATCCTTAACGTTTTTTTCTTCGTCAAGTTCAAATGTTATTTTTCTTGAACAGGTCCCCTGAGTTTTGTATGTGTATTTCATGATTTTTCTCCTTTATAAAAGTTCTCTCGGTATATGGTTAGGCTCATCTGACAGCATTCCCAATTCCTTAAGGTTTGAAAAGTCCTGCTGCCTTAATGCCTCGTAGAGCATAATGGCAACGGAGTTTGAAAGATTTAAGCTCCTGGCATCGGAAACCATGGGAATTCTCACACATGAATCGGGATTATCCCATATGAGAGTTTCAGGAAGACCACGGGTTTCCTTGCCGAATACAAGAAAGTCCCCGTCTTCATAAGAAACCTCGGAATACACCTTTTTCGCCTTTGTGGTAGCGAAAAAAAGCCTTTTGCCACGGGCAAATTCCAGAAAGTCAGAAAGACTGTCGTGATAGGTAATGCTCAAAAGATGCCAGTAGTCAAGACCGGCTCTTTTCAGTTTTTTATCGTCAATTTCAAAACCCAGAGGACGGACCAGATGCAAAGCAGAACCTGTGGCGGCGCAGGTTCTTGCTATATTTCCCGTGTTCTGAGGTATTTCAGGCTCGATTAAAACAATGTTCAGCATAAAAAAATCCTTTCGTCTTTTTAGTTATTTGGCATAAAGAGTGGGAACATCACCCACTATGACCGTTTCCGTCAGGGGGACCTTGGTGCTTATAACGTGGTCTGTTCCCGAAAAGGGGGAAATCAACCTTATTTTTGCTTTCGCTTCAATGAATACGGAATGCTTTGTCTGGTTTATCCCCGCCTCTGAAAATTCGGATAAAATATCTGCCTCAAAGCTTCCTAAGGGGACAATTCTTATGGTAATAAGAGGGCCTCGTCCCGAAAGAATGGGCAAATTGAATAAATTACCGAGAGGAACCTTATAGGTGGCAAAGTTTTTATCCTTAAAAAGGGAATTTATCCTGTCTGCAACTTGTGAACGTATGCGGTTGGCTTTTCCCGAATTTAAGGAAATGCTTTTTATATTTCCGTTATCCTCCGAAATTTCAGTAAGACCTTGAAAGTCCTTGCCATCCATATCCGACAGGCATTTATAAATAAGTGAGCTTGTATGATTCTTGCAGCCTGATGCGGCAAGCTCAAAGTACACCGGTGAAAGAGCTATATGTAAGAAGATAAAGGTAATGGTAAGAAAAAGGGAGAAAAAAACAATAAAGGGAAGAAATTTTCTCCTTTTAAGTCTGAGTCGTCTCAAGCATAACCACCTCAATAACATTTTATGCATTTTGAGGTTGGCGGCTACAGAGTATTATATACTATTTTGCATTATTTTGCAAGAGAAGAAATCTTGACTATTTTATGTAACTGGTATATAATAACAGAGAATGAATATTAAAGGAAGATATTATGTACGAAGTTTCTGTAAACGGAATAAAAATAAGCTATAAGGACGAAGGCGAAGGAAAAACCGTTTTGCTTTTGCACGGGTGGGGAGCTAACAAAGAAAGCCTTGATCTGATATTTTCTTATCTTAAATCCTCCTTTCGTGTTATAAGTGTGGATCTTCCCGGTTTCGGTAAGTCAGGAGAACCGGAGAGGGTCTGGAATGCAAAGGATTACTCGGATTTTCTTAAGGAATTTTTAAAGGAGACAGAGACAGAGCCTTTCTGCGCTCTCGGCCACTCCAACGGAGGCAGAGTTTTAATAAAGGCATCGTCTGACTGGTTTAATCCTGAAAAGCTCATTTTGGTGGACTCTGCAGGCTTAAAATTGCACCACAGCCCCATATATTATATAAAGGTATATTCTTATAAGCTGGGAAAGAAAATACTGAAGCTTCCGTTGTTTGACAAGACAAATCTTTACCAGAAGCTTATTAAAAAGGCGGGAAGCGAAGATTACAGAAATTCAAGTGCCGTTATGAAAGGGACTATGAGCGCTCTTTTAGCGGAGGATATGGCGAAGCTTTTACCTGAAATAAAAGCGGAAACTCTGCTTATCTGGGGAGAAAAGGACACGGCTACGCCCCTTTGGCAGGGAAGAAAAATGGAAAGGCTCATAAAAGGCTCGGGGCTGGTTTTAATAAAGGACGGAGGTCATTTTTCCTTTATTGACAATCCCAGGAAGGCACTTTCCGCCATAGGATATTTTCTCAATCATTGAAAGGGTTAAATTATGGAAGTTGTTTCATTTGTACTTGCGGGAGCATTTTTCCTTTTGTTCTTTGCCTTAAAGGGAATTACATATATACACATGCTTCAGCTTAATTCCTATATGCCTAAAAGATATTATCTTTGGTTTTCAAAAAACAAAAACCGCCTTTTTGCAAAGGCGTCCCTTGTTACTCTTTTGTCTTTGTTTTCAGTAAGATGGGGAAATCGTTGGGTATTCGTTTTACTGGCAATATTATTTCTTTTAGTAACTCCCTTTAAGAAGAAAAAGGCAAAAACCCCTCTGGTTTACACCATGAGAGTGAAAAGACTTATTTTTATTTATATCCTTTTGGGCATAGTATTGGCTTTAGGGGCGTTTAGTCTTAGGGAAAGCGTTTATTTAAGCGTAGCAGTTTTATTCCTCGGAGCATTTTTAGTTCCCCATTTTGTAACATTGGCACTTTTTATATCAATGCCCATGGAAAAAGGAATATCAAAATATTATTATAATGATGCAAAAAAAATTCTTGACTCCAAAAAGGATTTAACCATTATCGGTGTAACGGGAAGCTTTGGAAAAACAAGTGTGAAAAACATACTTTATAACCTTCTTTCCGAAAAGTATGAGGTTTTGATGACCCCCGGAAACTTCAATACAACCTTAGGTGTGGTAAGAACCGTAAGGGAAATGTTAAAGCCCACACATCAGATTTTTATAGTGGAGATGGGGGCTAAAAACAAAGGGGACATAAAAGAAATCTGTGAGCTTGCATCGCCTGACTTCGGAATAATTTCATCAATAGGACCTCAGCATCTTGAAAGCTTCAAAACTATGGATACAATCGTGGATACCAAGTTTGAACTGGCAGATGCGGTGTGGAAAAAGGGCGGAACAATGTTCTTGAATTACAGTAACGAATTTATAAGAAACCGCACCAAGGATGGCGCTGTTGTTTCCTTTGGTCTTGAAGAGGGTTTTGATTACAATGCCGAAAATGTAGAATATTCCTCAGGCGGGGCGGAAATGACCGTCAACGGAATAAGACTTAAAACATCTCTTTTGGGAGAGTTTTCTGCCGTCAATCTGGCAGGAGGGGTAGCACTTGCCAAAGAGCTGGGGGTCTGTGATGAAAGTATAAAAGCGGCAGTAAAACGCCTCGAAGCCCCCGACCACAGGCTTAAGCTTATTAAAAATGCAAGATACACCGTGATAGATGATGCATATAACTCAAATCCCCAGGGGGCAAAGGCGGCACTTAAAACCCTTTCGCTCTTTTCCGAGAGAAAAATTTTGGTAACTCCGGGAATGGTTGAACTGGGTGAAAAGGAAGCGGAGCTTAATAAGGAATTGGGACGTTTGGCGGCTCACTCGGCGGATTATATCGTGCTCGTTGGTAAAAAGCAGGCTCCACCCCTGGAAGAAGGAATAAGGGAAGAGGGCTTCTCTGACAAAAGACTTTATGTTGCAGAAGATATAAATGATGCATTTTCCTACATATATAATATAACAGACGTACCGTCAGTGGTGCTTTTGGAAAATGATTTACCGGATAATTTCCTTTAAGGCTTATTGGGTTCAATTAAGAGATAGAATTTTGAAAGAAGGGCTTTTATGAAAATAAATCTTGCTGTGGTTTTTGGCGGAAAAAGTGTTGAGCATGAGGTGTCGGTTATATCCGCAGTTCAGGCAATGTATTCTTTATCGAAAGAAAGGTACGAAATCATTCCCCTTTATATGACCAAAAAAAATGAGTTTTATACGGGAGAAGCCTTAAAGGACATAGATAATTATAAAGATATACCCTCTTTATTGTCAAAATGCAAAAGAGTGGTCTTCACCAATAATAATGAAGAAACTTTTATAGAGTACTATCCTTCAAAAATATTCGGAAGCAACAAAGCATCAAGAATTGACGTGGTACTTCCCATAGTTCACGGAACCAATGTGGAGGACGGTTGTCTTCAGGGCTTTTTTGAAACATTGGGCGTTCCCTATGCGGGATGCGATGTGATATCCAGCGCCGTTGGTATGGATAAATACGTTATGAAGGTTATGCTTAAGGAAGCGGGCGTTTCCGTGCTTCCGGGATTTTGCTTTAACGTTAAGGATTATTTAAGGGATGCTGACGAAATCCTTTCGGGAATTGAGCTTGAAATAGGCTATCCCGTTATAATAAAGCCTGTAAATTTAGGTTCGAGTATAGGTATAAAGGTTGCAAAGGACAGAATTTCCTTAGAGGAAGCCCTTGATTATGCGTCAAAGTATGCAGAGAGAATATTGGCTGAAAAGGCAATCACCAATTTGAGGGAAATCAACTGCTCTGTTCTGGGAGATTATGTAACGGCGAGAGCATCCGTCTGCGAAGAGCCTGTAACTGACGGAGAAATATTGAGCTTCGGTGATAAATACCAGGGCGGAGGTAAGGGAATGAGCTCTGCTGAGAGACGCCTTCCTGCAGACCTTACGGATAAAGAAAGAGAAGAGATAGAAGCCATGGCGGTTAAAACCTTCCGTGCATTGAACTGTGCGGGAGTTGCGAGAATTGACTGTATGATAGATAAGGACACTGATGAGATTTTCGTAAATGAGATAAACACAATTCCGGGTTCGCTTTCCTTTTATCTGTGGGAGCCTTCGGGAGTACCCTATGAAGAGCTCTTAAATGAAATGGTTGACCTTGCCTTAAAGAGAAACCGTGAGAGGAAAAGACTTTTGTTTTCAAACGATACAAACCTGCTTTCGGCAAATGCCCTGTCGGGATTAAAGGGAGCGAAAGGTGTAAAAAAAAGTACTTGACATAAAGGAGAAGTTGTGATATAGTACTATTGCTGCTTCTTCGGAGGGGGCTTTTTTAGAGTGCAAAAAACAGGCTTTGGAAAAAGCCGTTATTTAGGAGGTTATGATAATGAGAGTAAAGATTACATTGGCATGCAGCGAATGCAAGCAGAGAAACTATGACACAGTAAAGAACAAAAAGAATACTCCTGACAGACTGGAAATAAACAAATACTGTCCTTTCTGCCGCAAGCATACTTTGCATAAAGAAGCAAAATAATTTAGTTAAACTAAAAAGGAGTGTCTGATATGGCAGAAGAAAAGAAGGCAAACATCTTTTCGAGAATGGTAAGATTCTTTAAGGATGTAAGACTTGAACTTAAGAAAGTTACATGGCCCACAAAGAAGCAGGCAGTAAAGAACACACTGGTTGTAATAGTTTTCCTTATCATTGTGGGAGTTTTGGTTTTCTTGATTGACCTTTTATTCCAGGGAATTTTCAGAAATCTTTTCTGATTTCCCACTAAAAGCGAATAGAAAGGAGGCTTTGCGTGTCGCATAAATGCGGCCACGCAGATTTGTTATGGCTGATAGTTCAGAGGCTAAATGGTATGTAGCCCACACTTATTCGGGCTATGAAAACAAGGTTAAGGACAATATAGAAAAGTCCGTTGAAAACCTTGGTATGCAGGACCTGATTTTTGAAGTTAAGGTTCCTGTTGAAGAAACCATCGAACAGAAAGAAAACGGTGAACAGAAAGTTGTTCAGCATAAAATTTTCCCCTCTTACGTTTTCATTAAAATGATTGTTACCAATGACAGTTGGTACGTTGTCAGAAATATCAGAGGCGTAACAGGATTCGTAGGCCCCGGCTCCGAGCCCATTCCGCTTACGGATGAGGAAATTATCCGCATGAATATCGAAAAGAAGGAAATCAACATTGATTTTGCTGAGGGAGATAGCGTGCGAATCACCGAAGGTCCGTTCTGCGACTATGTATGTACCGTGGAAAAAATCGATATGGACAAGCGTATCGTTACAGTGCTTGTTCCCATGTTTAACGGAGATACTCCCGTTGAGCTTGAATTCGGACAGGTGGAACTTTTATAATTTCGTTAATAAACCGCTTGTCGGTTTGTTATAGTGGGAGGATGTAAATTATATGCATCCGCTCTTTACCACATTTTTTAAGGAGGTGCAATTTCAAATGGCTCAGAAAGTAGTAGGTTACATTAAACTCCAGATTCCTGCTGGTAAAGCGACTCCGGCTCCCCCCGTTGGTCCTGCATTAGGTCCCTACGGTGTCAGCGCTCCTCAGTTTGCAAAGGAATTCAATGAGAGAACATCAAAAGATGCTGGTCTCATCATTCCCGTTGTAATTACTGTATATGCTGACAGAAGCTATTCCTTTATCACAAAGACTCCCCCTGCAGCAGTTCTCTTAAAGAAGGCTTGCGGACTTGAGTCGGGAAGCGGTGTTCCTAACAAGACAAAGGTTGCTACTGTTAAGAAAGAAGACGTTAGAAAGATAGCAGAGCAGAAGATGCCTGACCTTAACGCGGCATCAATCGAAGCTGCAATGAGCATGGTTGCCGGAACGGCAAGAAGCATGGGCATTGTAGTAGAGGAATAATCATTTAATTTAATTTTGTGGGAGAAAGTGTAGACTTTTGTTTGACCACAGGGAGGTTTTGAAATTGGGTAAAAAGTATATAGATAGCGCAAAGACTATCAACTCCGCCGAATTATATGATCCCGCTGCTGCAGTTGCTCTTGCAAAGAGCACAGCGAAGGCTAAATTCGACGAAACAATTGAGTGCCACATCAGACTTGGTGTTGACTCAAGACATGCAGACCAGCAGGTTAGAGGTGCAATCGTTCTTCCTCACGGCACAGGCAAGAAGGTTAGAGTTCTTGTTTTTGCTAAGGGAGATAAGGTTGACGAAGCTCTTAATGCAGGTGCAGATTTTGCAGGTGGCGAAGAACTTGTAGCTAAGATTCAGGGTGAAAACTGGTTCGAGTTCGACGTTGTTGTAGCTACTCCTGACATGATGGGTGTAGTTGGACGTATTGGTAGAGTGTTAGGTCCTAAGGGACTTATGCCCAACCCCAAGTCCGGTACAGTTACCATGGACGTAGCAAAGGCTGTTGCTGAAGTTAAGGCAGGTAAGATTGAATACCGTCTTGACAAGACCAACATCATTCACTGTCCTATCGGTAAGGCTTCCTTCACCGAAGATCAGCTTAAGGACAACTTTGATGCACTTTTAGGTGCAGTTATCAAAGCTAAGCCCGCAGCTGCAAAAGGTCAGTACATTAAGAGTGTTGCGGTTGCAAGCACAATGGGCCCCGGCATAAAAATTAACCCCGCTAAGGTTGGCTGATTTTTTTGCTTGACAAAAAAGTGATTATATGATATTATAATCAAGCAATTGTTCCATAGACAGCAGGCATAAAGTTAAGTCCTGCCGAGGAAGGTGTGTAATCTTTAAAGATTTATGCGGCTTTGTCTATGTGACTAAAGCCGCTTTTTTGTGGCTATAGTGAAGACAAGAAAATAAAGAAGGAGGTGCCACATATGCCCAGTACACAGATTTTGGAACAGAAGAAACAGATCGTTAACGATATGATTGAAAAGTTTAAAGAGGCTTCTGCCGGTGTTTTCGTTGACTATCGTGGTCTTACTGTTGAAGAGGATACAGAACTTCGTAAGAAATTCCGTGAAGCAGGCGTTGAATACAAGGTAGTAAAGAACACTCTTACATCAAGAGCAGCTAAGGAAGTTGGATTGGAAGCTTTAGAGCCCATTCTCAACGGACCCACAGCACTTGCTATGAGCGTTGACAACCCCGTTGCTCCCGCGAAGATTATTGAAGAATTCGCAAAGAAGCACGAAGCACTTGAAATCAAAGCAGGTTTCATGGATGGCTCTGTAATGACAATAGCTGAAGTAAAGGTACTTGCAGCTACACCTACAAGAGAGGAACTCTTGGCAAAGATGATGGGAAGCATGAAGTCTCCTATTTCCGGTCTCGTAAGATTGCTTAATACAATCGTTGAAGGCGGAGTAGAAATGGCTGAACTCGCAGCAAATAATGCAAAGGACGAAGCTCCTGCAGAAGAAGCTGCTCCCGCTGAAGAAGCTCCTGCAGAAGAAGTTGCAGAAGCACCTGCCGCTGAAGCTCCCGCAGAGGAAGCTCCCCAGGCAGAATAATTAAAGTGAATTAAAATTTATAAATGGAGGTATATTAAAATGGCAGATTTAAATCAGATCTTAGATTCCATTAAGGAATTAAAATTATTGGAAGTTGCTGAACTCGTTAAGATGATGGAAGAAGAGTTCGGTGTAAGCGCAGCAGCTGCAGTAGTAGCAGCAGCTCCCGGTGCAGCAGCAGGTGCAGCTGCAGAAGAAAAGACTGACTTCGACGTAGTACTTGTAGAAGCAGGTGCTCAGAAGCTTCAGGTAATCAAGGTTGTTCGTGAAATGACCGGTCTTGGTCTTAAGGAAGCTAAGGACGCTGTTGAAGGCGCTCCCACAACCCTTAAGGAAGGCATCGGCAAGGAAGATGCTGAAAAGTACAAGGCTCAGCTTGAAGAAGCAGGCGCAAAGGTTGAACTTAAGTAATTTTGTTCATAGAGAAACGACCCGTTTTACGGGTCGTTTTTTTTATGCAATCCTTGACAGAGGGCTTTTTTCTGGTATATAATTATTATATCAAAGCCTTTATAAGGAGAAGATTATGGATATCATAAAAATACTAAAAGAAGAATTTAATATAAGGGAAGACTACGTTAAAAACGTGGTGGAATTGATTGATTCTGACAATACTATTCCCTTTATTGCCCGTTACCGAAAGGAAATGACAGGCTCCATGGATGACCAGGTACTAAGGGAGCTTTCTGACCGTCTTTCCTATTTAAGAAACCTCGAAAAAAGAAAAGAAGAGATTATAGCTTCCATTACCGAGCAGGAAAAAATGACAGAAGAAATCATGGAGGATATAAATAATGCAATCACTTTGGCAAGACTTGAGGATATTTATCGCCCTTATAAGCAAAGACGCCGCACCCGTGCAACCGTTGCAAAAGAAAAGGGACTTTCTCCTTTGGCTGACCTCATCTTTCTGCAAAATGAAAAAAACGGTAATCTAAAGGATTTTGCCAAAGAATATATATCCGAAGAAAAAGGGGTTCTTACTGCAGAAGACGCAATTTCGGGAGCAATGGATATAATCGCGGAAATCGTTTCCGACAGTGCAGATGCCAGAAGTGTACTTAAAGGCTATATAAATAAAAATGCACTTATAAAATCCGTAAGTGCCAAGGAAGAGGACTCAGTTTATTCCATGTACTACGACTATGCCGAGCCGGTTTCTAAAATTCCGTCCCACAGAATTCTGGCAATTAACAGAGGAGAAAAAGAGGAGTTTTTAAAAGTTACTCTAGAGGTTGACGAAGAAGTTTTGATTAAAAGCCTTTGCGATATGTTTATTAAGGGGGAAAGCATAGGTAAGGAAGTAATGAGAGAAGCCATAGAGGATTCTTTTAAAAGACTCATTTTTCCGTCTTTAGAAAGAGAAATTCGCACAAATCTTACTGAAATGGCAGGAGAACAGGCAATAAAAATTTTCGGTCTCAACTTAAAACAGCTTCTTTTGCAGCCTCCAGTAAAGGGAAAGGTTACTTTAGGGCTTGACCCTGCCTATCGAACGGGATGTAAAATTGCAGTGGTTGATGCAACGGGAAAGGTTTTGGATACCACGGTTATTTATCCCACACCTCCCCAGAATAAAACGGAAGAAGCAAAAGAAATTTTGAAAGCCCTTATAGAAAAGCACAAGGTTGATGCTATTTCAATAGGAAACGGCACCGCTTCCAAGGAGTCGGAAATTTTCGTTGCCGACCTTATAAAAGAACTGGACCAAAAGGTTTCATACATGGTGGTAAACGAAGCAGGAGCCAGTGTTTACTCTGCATCAAAATTAGGTGCGGCGGAATTCCCCGATTTTGATGTATCATTAAGAAGCGCGGTATCTATCGCAAGAAGAATGCAGGACCCCTTGTCAGAGCTTGTGAAAATTGACCCCAAATCTGTGGGAGTAGGACAGTATCAGCATGATGTAAGCCCCAAAAGACTTGACGAAACCTTGGGCGGTGTGGTAGAGGACTGTGTAAATCAGGTTGGAGTGGATTTAAATACGGCTTCAGTCTCCCTTTTATCCCACATCAGCGGCTTAAGCGAAACTGTGGCTAAAAATATTGTGGCGTACAGAGAAGAAAACGGCGAATTTCTGGAGCGAGGCGGTCTTAAAAAGGTTCCTAAGCTTGGCCCCAAGGCTTATGAGCAGTGCGCAGGATTTTTAAGAATTCCCGGCGGTAAAAATGTACTGGACAATACCTCTGTTCATCCTGAAAGCTATAAGGCAACAAAAAAGCTTCTGGAATTTTTCTCCTATAAGGATGAAGATGTTACGGAAGGTAAGCTTTCTGCCCTTAAGGATAAAGTGGAAGAAGCGGGAGAAAGTAAAATTGCAGAACAGTGCGGAGTGGGAATTCCCACTTTAAGGGATATAGTGGAAGAAATTATGAAGCCGGGCAGAGATTTGAGAGACGAGCTTCCGCCTCCTATGCTCCGTACAGATGTGCTTGATATGAAAGACTTAAAAGAGGGCATGGAAATGGAGGGTACGGTGAGAAACGTAATTGACTTCGGTGTCTTTGTGGATATCGGCGTGCATCAGGACGGACTTGTGCATATATCCCAGATAACCAACCGCTATATCAAGCATCCCTCGGAAGTAGTGAAGGTGGGGGACAGAGTAAAGGTGTGGATATTATCAGTTGACATTAACAAAAAGAGAATATCCCTTACCATGAAAAAACCAAATTGAGGAAAGAATCTTAATATGTATAATGAACTTACTAAAATAGACATAGAAAAAATGAAAGAGGAGATTGAATACAGAACGGTTACCTTGAGGTATGAGCTTTTGGAAGAAGTGAAGCGTACCCGTGCCTATGGGGACTTAAGCGAAAACGCCGAATATAAAGAGGCTAAAAGGCTTAAAAACAAGAACGAAAGCAGAATAAGATATCTCCAGAATATGATAAGGACGGCAAAGGTAATAGACGATAATTCCGACAGCGAAACAATAGGTCTTTATGACTTTGTAGAAGCCTACATTCCATCCATGGATACTTCTATGACTTTCAGGATTGTAACCACCATAAGAAACGACTTTGAAAAGCAGTTAATAAGTAAAGAATCCCCTTTCGGGAAGGCGGTTTTGGGCCATAGAGTGGGGGATACGGTGGAAATTGATGCGCCAAACGGAAAGTATGACGTAATAATAAAATCCATCAAAAAGGCAGAGGATGACGGAAGCGCCCCCATAAGCTCATATTAAAATTTTATAGACAGATAAAAAATATTATGTTATTATAAAGATAGGAAGCTAAAAGTTAAAATGACGGAATATAATATAATACTTTCTTAATCTAAAGGAGGATTTATATGAAAAAGCTCATTTTTGAAGGAACAGCAACTGCAATGGTAACACCTTTTAAGGAGGATAAAATTGACTTTGAAGCATTTTCAAAGCAGATAGAATTTCAGATAAAATCGGGAATTTCTGCTCTGGTTATCTGCGGAACAACAGGTGAAGCCCCAACACTTGAGGATGATGAGCATTTGGAGGCCATTTCCTTTGCCGTAAGCCAGGCTAAGGGAAGAGCAAAGGTTATTGCAGGAACAGGCAGCAACAATACTGCCCATGCGGTAATGATGAGCAAAGAGGCTCAAAAAAGGGGAGCTGACGGTCTTTTATGGGTTACGCCCTATTACAATAAAACCACCCAGAGGGGCCTTGTAAAGCACTTTGAAACTCTTGCATCAGCGACGGATTTACCGGGAATATTATACAATGTTCCCTCAAGAACGGGAGTTGACATCCTGCCCCAGACAGTGGAAACTCTGTCTCATATTGACACGATTTGCGCCATAAAAGAAGCTACGGGAGATGCGGCAAGAGCCGTTGATATTATAAATCGGTGCGGAGATGATTTAGCTCTCTATTCGGGAAATGACGATATAATCGTTCCTTTGATGAGCGTGGGGGCAAAGGGCGTAATTTCGGTTTTATCTAATATATGTCCAAAGGAAACAGAAGAAATGTGTATCCTTTGTAAGGAAGGAGAGGTATTAAAGGCCGGGGAGTTGCAGGTTTTATACTATCCCTTAATAAAGGCGCTCTTTTCTGAAGTTAATCCCATTCCCGTTAAAACCGCCCTTTCTCTTATGGGTATAGACAGCGGAGAATTAAGACTTCCCTTATATGAAATGGAAGAGAAAAACAAAGAAAAATTAAAAGAAGAAATGAAAAAATTAAATATAATATAAAAAAATAAAGCTTTTCTCTAAAAGAGAAAAGCTTTATTTTATTTATTCATAGAGTCCCAGTCCTTTAAGAACTTTTCAATACCTATATCGGTAAGAGGGTGTTCTATCATCTGGCAGATGGTTTTATAGGGGATTGTTGCAATATGGCTTCCGGCCGCAGCTGCATCCACAGCATCTTCAGGGCTTCTTATGCTGGCGGCAATTATTTCAGTGCCAATATTGTGAGATTTGAAAATATTTGAAATGGTCTTAATTAAATTGTTTCCGTCGGAGGAAATGTCGTTAAGTCTTCCTATAAAGGGACTTACATAGGTGGCACCGGCTCTGGCGGCTAAAAGAGCCTGGGCTGAGCTGAAAATCAATGTCACATTGGTTTTTATTCCTTTGGCTGAAAGATTCTTTACTGCCTTTAAGCCCTCGGAGCACATAGGGATTTTGATTACAATGTTTTTATGGATTTTGGAAAGCTTTTGGGCTTCTTCTATCATTTTTTCAGCTTCTAAACTTATAACTTCAGCTGATATGGGACCGTCAACAATCTGGGTAATTTCCCGGACTACATCTTCAAAAACCCTTCCTTCTTTTGCAATGAGAGAGGGATTTGTGGTAACACCGCATATCACTCCTAAATCGTTGGCCTTTTTAATTTCTTCTACATTTGCTGTGTCGATGAAAATTTTCATATATGTCACTCCTTAATATTAATTAAAAAAATTTGCAAGCTTATCTGTCAAAGCGGAATATCTTTTGCGCTCGGATGTATTTCTCACCATTTCTTCCGAGGCCTCTGCCATTCCCACCAGAACTACAAGACTTTTTGCTCTTGTTACGGCAGTGTAAAATAAATTTCTGGTCATGAGCTGGGGGGCACATTTATATACTGGCATTATAACGCAGGGGAATTCACTTCCCTGACTTTTGTGAACGGTTATTGCATAAGAAAGAGTAATTCTGGACATATGTTCATAGGTATAGTTGCAGACTCTTCCATCATCAAAATTTATGGTTATAACCTTGTGGAACTTATCAATTTTACTGATAATTCCCATATCTCCGTTGAAAACTCCCGTTCCTTTTTCGGAATTTTTTGTCCACTCTATGTTATAATCATTTTCCGTCTGCATTACCTTGTCCCCTTCACGAAAAATCATTTCTCCCATACGGTATTCGCTTTTTTTGGAGGAAGGAGGGTTTATGACTTCCTGAAGGGACGAATTAAGCTCAAAAACGCCTATCAGAGACTTTTTTACGGGAGTTATGACCTGGATATCAGAAAGAGGATTAAAGCCGTATTTTTGGGGCAGACGATTCAGACAGAGGTCTGTTATGGTGCTCTTAATTGACTCGGCAGAGGACCTTGACACTAAAAAGAAGTCATTGTCCCTTTTGTTATAGACGGGCATTTCTCCTGAATTTATTCTGTGGGCATTGGTTACAATCATGCTTTCAGCCGCCTGACGGTATATATAGGTAAGATGCATGGTTTTAATACATCCGCTTAAAACTATGTCATTTAAGACGCTGCCCGCACCGACAGATGGAAGCTGGTCTGAGTCCCCCAAAAGAATAATTCCCGTGCCTGGAGCTATCGCTTTAAGAAGACTGTGCATTAAAAGGGTATCAACCATGCTGACCTCGTCTATGATTAAAAAGTCTGTATCTATGGGGTTGTCCTCATCATGGGAAAAATAGGGGATGGAGTCCTTGGAATATTCGATTTCCAGAAGCCTGTGAATGGTCTTGGCTTCATATAGGCAGGCGTCGGACATTCTTTTTGCGGCACGACCCGTAGGAGCGGCCAGAGAAAAAGTAAGACCCCTTTCTGAAAGACAGTGAATAATCGTTCGGATAATGGTGGTTTTACCTGTACCGGGACCGCCGGTAATTACGGTAACTCCGCCTAAAATACCCCTTTTCACAGCTTCCTTCTGTTCTTCAGAGAGAATTATGCCACTTTTTTTCTCCGAATTTTTTATGTGGGGGATTAGTGCTTCTTCTTCCTTCTGGTCAGGTTCTTTGGCAAGGGATAAAAGTTTTTTCGCAATATACCGTTCCGCTTTATAGTAGGAAGCAAGCTGGAAGCATTTCCCCTCGTCATAGGACTGGAAGAGATAAAGCTCCTTTTCCTTAAGTAAGTCCGTGTACTGATTTATGATAAGCTCTTCGTCAACCCCTAAGAGCCTTGAGGTATATTCCGTAAGCTGAATTTCGGGAAGATAGGTGTGTCCCATAGTGGAGGCGGCAACCTTAAGAACGTGGCAGATACCGCTTCTTATTCTTCCTTTTGCCGACAACTCTCCGTTCATTGCCATGGCAATTTTATCCGCTGATTCAAAGCCGATTCCGGGAACACAGTCGCAAAGGACATAGGGATTGTGTTTTATTCTTGCTACCGCATCATTTCCTAAAACACTGTGGGCACGCATGGCAAATTCTACAGTTACGCCATAGCCCTGAAGAAACATAATGGTAGATTGAACGCTTCTTTTTTCAATAAAGGCACTGTGGATGGCTAAAGCCTTATCCTTTGTTATGCCTTTGATTTTGGCAAGCTTCTCGGGTTCTGATTCAATAACGCTGAGAGAGTCAGCTCCAAATTCGTCAACGATTTTTCTGGCGGTGGCAGGACCTATACCCTTTATTATCCCTGAAGCTAAATAAAGCAAAATTGCACCAGCCTCTTTAGGCATAAGGCGTTCAAATAAAGTTACTGAAAACTGTTCTCCGTAGGAGGGATTATTTACCCATGAGCCTGTAAGACGGACCTTTTCACCGCAAGTCAAAGAAGGCATGCAGCCTACCGCAGATATAAGTGCATTATCTACGGAAATGTCGCACACAGTATAGCCGTTATTTTCATTCTGAAAGGTAATGTGATAGACAGTACCTTCAATTATCTCTGTGGACAAGTGAAAAGGCCTCCTCCATGTAAAAATATTTATTTAGGTAAGAGAAAAGAACATCGTCTTTTTTGTTGGTAAGTATGTAAAAATTATTTCCTGAATTTTTTATATGCTGAATTATGGGGAAAATGTCCCCGTTTTCAAAGTCTTTTACAATAAAGGTCTCAATGTCCTTTTTTAGTATGGAATTAACTAAAATAAAAACTACAAAGAAAATAAAAACAGATATGAGCGTGATTAAAATGGGAAACATATAAATCCTCCTTTATATTATTTTATGTATAAAAGAGGATTTGGTTATATTAAAAAAAGGCGATGAGCCATTTTACTGCCTGAGAGCCGATGGTCATTAAAATTCCTGCACCCACAACGCCGAGGCAAATGGGAGGCACGCTGTTTTTAAGGCGCATATCAAAAAGCGAAGCAATTAAAGCACCAGTCCAGGCACCTGTACCGGGAAGAGGAATGGCAACGAAGATAAAAAGGCCGATTTTTTCATATTTCGTGATTTTATCCACGTTTTTTTCTGCCTTTTTCTCAAGCTTTTCCGCAAGGGGAGAAAAAAGGCGGGTTCCTTTAAGCCATCTTATTATACGTTTTGAAAACAATATAACAAAAGGAACGGGCAGTATGTTACCTATAATAGAAAGTATAAGTACCCAAAAAGCGTCAAGCCCCAGTGCAGTACCTACGGGAACAGCACCTCTTAATTCTACAATGGGGAGCATGGAAATCAAAAAAGTCATTATGTACTTTAAACCATCCGAAAGGGAAGTAAACTGCTCTACCAAAAATTCGGTCAAAGAAGACACTCCTTTTAATTTTTACTATATTATATTTATCATACAGTAATATTAGTTCAAAGTCAACAAAAAAACAAAATATTCTTATTTTACTTGATTTTTTAAGGAAAAAGGTGTATTATAAAGTGTCAGTATTTTTTAGTTAAGGAGTGAATAAAATGTCAGGCCATTCCAAATGGAACAACATTAAGAGAAAAAAGGAAAAGACCGACGGTGAAAGAGCGAAAATTTTCACTAAGCTGGGAAGAGAAATTGCTGTAATCGTAAAAATGGGCGGACCCGACCCCAATGCAAATGCAAGACTTAAGGATATAATTGCAAAGGCAAAGTCCAACAATATGCCTAACGATAACATTCAGCGTTGTATAAAGAAAGCAGCAGGCGAGGGCGAGGCAGAAAACTTTGAAGATATCACATACGAGGGATACGGCCCCAACGGTGTTGCCGTAATGGTAAAAACCCTCACCGATAACAGAAACAGAACTGCTGCCAATATGCGCCACTATTTTGATAAATACGGCGGAAATTTAGGAACAAGCGGATGTGCTTCCATTATGTTTGAGAGAAAGGGCATCATTTTGGTGGAAAAGGAAAATGTATCTGACGAAGATGAGCTTACAATGGCAGCACTTGATGCAGGTGCACTTGATATTCAGGATAATGATGACTACTTTGAAATTATTACTGAGCCTACAGATGTATGGACAGTGTCTGAGACTTTAACCAATGCAGGAATCACCGTTTCTGATACGGAAGACACTTTTGTTCCCGTTACTGAAGTTGAGCTTACCGATGCTGACCATCTTAAGAACATGACAAAGCTTATAGAAATGCTGGAAGATGATGACGACGTTCAGGACGTTTACCATAACTGGGACGAGCCCGACGAAGAATAAATAAAATAATGCTTCAGCCCAAAAGGGCTGAAGCATTATTTTATTTATCTTTTTTATATTCTATTTTGAAAGTGTTTATGATAGATTCAGCTTCTGCCAGAATTTTTTCCGTGTAAGACATATCGTCTGTTGCAAATATGATATCATATCTTATATTGTCTTTGAATATTGCATATGCCGTGTAGTAAATCGTTTCTTCATCAAAAACGCCTTTTATGGTAAATTTATAAAGCTTTTCACCATTAATGGTTACGCTGGTAATCTGGGAGTTATCGCTGTAACCTTTCTTTTTCATATCTTTTATTTCAGAGCGCAACAATGAAGCAAATTGACTGCTTGTATAATTGGTATCATACTGCGTTGCTGTTATGCCTATTGTAGAGTCGCTGTATTGGTGAGAAAACATGGAAGAGGCAGAGGTATTTTCGCTATCCGCTGACCAAGTGGAAGGAAGGGTAATTGACCAGTATTTGTTTTTTGCGGGATACAGAATCTGGGGGTCGCTGTCATTTCTTATGAGCTTTCCGATTTTCTTTGCATCTATCTTTTCTGCTTCTATGGATTTTAAGATTTTGTCTATATCTAAATCTGAGTCTTTTTCTTTGTAGAAGCAGATGTTATAAAGATAAGCACCTTTTTCAAAAAATATATCTGTTATAAATATATCTGTGTTTTTTGTATTTACTATTTCTTGAGTATATTTATAAAAAACTGTATCGTTATCGGTATAAGTTGTAAGCTCTGAAATTTGTGAAAATTCAGGGTTGCTATAGTCCAATCTTGAAGCCCTGTCAGCTTCGGCAAGAGATTTTGCATTTACTTTGTCGGTAACGGAATAAATACATAAACGGAAATCGGCATAAGGGTCTTCGTCCTCCGGGTCAGAATAGAAAACGATGTCATTAAAAGCATATTCGTAAATGGTGTAATCAGCGGGATACATTAAACTTAAATTAAGCATCTCGTTTTTATAGGAAAGAAAGCCGTCATTAACTTCGGAAATATCGTGAAAGTCGCCGTTAATTTCGCCTATTTCAAAGCTTTCAGCTATAGAAATGAGACTGTTATGGGAATTTATGTCTGACACAGGCACGTAATAAGCGAAAAGGTAAACTTTTTTATCTGTAGTATGGCATCTCATATCCACAAAAACGGTATCGTCTTTGCATTGATATAAGAAAAAGCCCTTGCCGTTTTCTTCCTTTTTAAATTCAGTATCAACTAAAACTATATTTTTACCAAATCTTTCTTTTAACTCAACGTATGCTGCTTCCAAAGAAAAGTCCTCTGTTTTATCTTCAACTATAATGGAGAGAGAAATATCGTTACCTGAAAATTCAACTACAGACCCATCAACACTTTTATCGGATAAAATAAGGTTTTTCGGAGTGTTCATCACCCATAAGTGATAGGAGTCTCCGATTTTTTCTTTATCGGTAAGATTTGATACCAAGGTTCCGAAGCTTATGTCAGATTTTGTTACGGTAATCAATCCTTCTTTATAAGAGACCTCTGCTCCAAAGGTTTCAGAAATGAAGCGAAGAGGAACCATAGTTACACCATTTGGAGAAAGAGCAGGGGGAACCGGAAGCTTTTCTGTATGATCATTCACTTTTACTTCGGTGTTACCTATCTTGAGAATAATTGTTACGTCGGGATAGTTAAGGGTAATGGTTTTTGTTTCTCCTTCCCACAAAACCTCTGCCCCAAAGGCTTCTGTTATAACCCTCAAAGGAACTAAGGTTGTGCCTTCGCCTGCAATATAGGGAGTTTCAACAGTAACTTCTCTGCCGTTAATCAAAAGAGTGGATTCTCCTACTCTGAAAGAAATTTCTGTTTTTTCTGGAAGTTTTTCATCCTCGTTTGCAAAAACTGTAAGGAATGAAAAAGTCAGGAGAATGCATAAGAAGATTGTTGTGATTTTTTTCATAGTAAAGCACCTTTCTTATTTTAATATATAATCTACGGGGATATCAATTATCTTGCCTGCTCTTTTTACTGTAAGCAGAACCCTGCCGTCTTTTGCGCTGTCCCTTAAAGCCGTGTTATAATCTACGATGCTATGTACAAAAATTCCGTTTACGGCAAGTAATTCATCGCCTTTTTGAATTGAGCCTACCCAAGAGGATACTACGTTAAGACCTTTTTCTGAGGGAAGCCCTATATTTGCCTCCCATGAATTCTGAAGATTTATAGCTATATTGGGACGAAGTACCTTTCCGTTTTTCTCAAATTCTGAAAGAACGTAATTTATAGTATCAAGAGGAATAGAAAAACCTATACCCTCTATATCGAGATCTACAAATTTGATACTGTTTATTCCTATAAGCTGTCCTTTGGTGTTAATAAGAGGACCGCCTGAGTTACCGCCGTTTATAGCGGCATCTGTCTGGAGCATAGGATAATAGGAGTTTGTGGAAGAAATATTTACACCGCTTACAATGCCTTTTGTAACTGTATTTCTCATAGAAAGGTATATAGGCGTTCCTATGGCAAAGACCGTCTGTCCGGGGACTATGCTTTTTGAATCAGCAAAGGTGATGGGCTTTAAGCCAAGCTTATTTATTTTTACAATCGCAAGGTCTGATATGGTATCAATATACTGAACCCTGCCAGGGAAGTTGCTTCCGTCCTGAAGAATTACGGTTATATTTTCAAGGTCTTCCACCACATGTGCGTTGGTAAGAATTATACCGCCGGACTTTATGATAACTCCGGCGCCATGTGCCATAGAACCGGGATGATTCGCTATATTTCCGGTTATTGCCACAACGCTTCTGGAAGCATCCTGAATCATATCTGTAATAGCTTTTTCACTGTCGGCAGAATTTACGATAGCACTTTTGGTATCATTGTCCCACGAAACCGAAGCACCCATAGACTCTGATACTGCCCGCAAAGGAACATAAGTTACTCCATCAATCAAAAGAGCGGGAGTATCAACTTTTTGCCCGTCAACAAGAACTGAAACGCTTTCATCGGCATATGAAAAAAGCAAGGAAGATAACAAAAAAGATGCGACAATTAAAGCTGTGATTTTTTTCATAATATGCTCCTTATAATTAAAGATAATTCATTTTATCATAAAAATGGTTTTTGGTCAACCTTCAAGGGGTATTATTTACTCAAACTGTGAATTATACATAGATGCATAAATTCCGCTCTTTGAAAGAAGCTCTGTGTGCGTGCCTTGCTCCTTTATCTCACCGTCAGATACCACCAAAATGGTATCGGCATTTTCGATGGTTGAAAGTCTGTGGGCAATTACGAAGCAGGTTTTGCCCTGCATTAGGTTTTGCATTGCCTCTCTTATTTCGATTTCTGTCTGTGTATCAACGTTACTAGTTGCCTCGTCTAAAATCAGCATTTTGGAAGGGAGGAGCATTGCCCTTGCAATAGTTAAAAGCTGCTTTTGTCCCTGGGATATATTTATGCCGTCCTCTGAAAGATAGGTGTTATATTCATCGGGGAGAGCCATAATATAGTTATGAATTTTTGCGGCTTTTGCACATCTTACCACATCTTCATAAGTGGCATCCTTGTTGCCGTAGGCAATGTTTTCGTATATTGTTCCGCCGAAAAGCCAGGTATCCTGAAGCACCATAGCAAAGGAGGAACGCAAGGATTCTCTTGTTACGGACAAATAAGGATTGTTGTCAATTTTTATAGTGCCGCTTACGGGGTCATAAAAACGCATAAGAAGGTTTATTATGGTGGTTTTTCCCGCACCTGTTGGACCTACAATGGCAATGAGTGAGCCGGGGGAGGCGTGAAGATTTACATCATTCAAAATGGTCCTTTTGCCGTCGTAGGAAAACTTTACATCCTCCATTAAAATATCCCCTTTGGGATTTTCAATTGGAAGAGCATCTGGTAAATCGGGAGCTTCCGGCTCCTCGTCAATAAACTTAAAGACTCTTTCTGCCGCAGAAAGTGAGGACTGGAGCTCGCTTAAAATATTGGCAATTTCGTTTATGGGGCCTGAAAACTTCCTGGAATATAAAACGAAGGTGGATAAGTTTCCGGGAGTCAGACTTCCTTTTAGGTATAAAATTGCACCAAAAATACTTATCAGAGTAAGGGAAAGGTTATTCACAAAGTTAACGGAGGGTCCCATGGTACTGCCGTGATATTCTGCCTTATAATAAGCCTGGACTGCATCTGAGTTTTTTTCATCAAAGCGGGAAATATAATAATCCTCACAGTTATAGGCCTTGATTGACCGCTGACCTGATACTATTTCCTCTGCATAGCCGTTGAGTTCGCCTAATTTTGCACTTCGCTTTTTAAATAAAGGCCTTACCTTTTTTGACTTATATCTGGTAAACAGAAGGGAAATGGGAATGGTTACGGCAAAGACTAAAACCAACATAGGCGATATGCCGAGCATCATAAAAAGAGAACCGAAAATGGTTATACTGCTGGTGGCAATCTGAAGTGCATCGTGGGATAAGGAAGCATTTATGGTGTCAATGTCATAGGACATTCTGCTTACAATATCACCTGTCTGATGAGTATCAAAAAAGCCTACAGGCAAGGACAAAAGCTTATCTGATAAGTCCTTTCTCATATGGTAGATGATTTTCTGGCTTAAGTTTACCATAAGCACGGATAATAGATATGAGAATATGGCAGAAAAGCCGTAGGCTAAGAGCATCATTCCGCAATAGAAGAAGATTTTACTAAAGTCAGCCTCACCCTGTGAAAGTCCGATTGCGTCAATGGCAAGACCTGAAAGTCTTGGGCCTATCAGGGATAAAAGATTAGCTGTAATAGTAAGTATTAAAGCCAAAACAAGCATAAGCTTATGCCGGAAAAGGTATTTGCCAAGGCGAAGAAGGATTTTCTTTTTATCCTTTACTTCGGGAGTTTTTATTTCACTCAAAGCTTTCGCCTCCCATCTGCGTTTCGGCAATTTTTTTGTAGAGTGGGCAGGAGGAAAGAAGCTCTTGGTGGGTTCCGCTGCCAATGATTTTACCGTCATCCAGGACTAAAATAAGGTCAGAGTGCTTTATGGAGCTTACTCTCTGTGCGATTATAATTGTGGTGGTATCCTTGAAATTATCCCTTATTTCACGTCGTAAGGAAGAATCGGTTTTATAGTCTAAGGCACTTGAAGAGTCGTCTAAAATAAGAATGTCGCTTTCGCCTGCAAAGGCACGGGCAAGCAGCACTCTCTGCTTCTGACCACCTGATAGGTTGCTTCCCCTTATGGCAAGCTGATGGTCGAATTTATCCTCCAGGGCGTCAATAAACTCATATGCCTGAGCACGTTTTGCAGCAGTTATTATCTTATCCTCCGATATATTTCTGCCAAAGTCAATATTATCTTTGAGGCTCATGGCAAAAAGCACATCGTTCTGGAAAACAGAGCCGAACATTTTATGGAGACGGTCGTGCTCTATGGAGCACAAGGGCTCTCCGTCAATTAAAATTTCGCCCTTGTCAATGTCGTAAAGTCTCATTAAAAGATTTATAATTGTGCTTTTTCCGCTGCCGGTGGCACCGATTATACCAAGAGTCTGACCACGCTTTAAGGCAAAGCTTATATCCGTTACGTTATCTTTTTTCTTGTTGTAGGAAAAGGATACGTTATCAAAAATTATGTGATAGTCTGTTTTGATTTTATCCTTTTTAATAAGGGGAAGAGTGTCTTTTGTGTCTAAAACCTCTGCAATTCTCTGTGCAGAGGCGCTTCCTTTGGAGTACATCATAAAAATACGGGTGATGGACATCATGGCGTTTAAGATAATTGTAAAGTAGGACAAAAATGCAATTATTTTACCAACCTCGGATGCCCCTGAGTTAACTCGTACGGCACCCACTAAAATAACTAAAGTAAGGCCTGTATTTAAGTAAATATTCATTATAGGGCTGGTAAGTGCCATGGTGAAACCTGCTTTTTTTTCGTTTTTAACAACGCCTAAATTAGCCTTGTCAAAACGCTCCTTTTCATAGTTCACCTTGGATAAGGCCTTTATAACTCTTATGCCGCCCACGTGCTCACGGACAACACGTACGAGCGTGTCGACGGCTTCCTGCAGTGAGGAATAAAGAGGGACACCTTTTTTAGAAATGGAAAATACGCTAAATCCCATAAAAGGAAGAATGATCAGAAGTATAAGGGCTAAAACGGGCTCTAAGGAAAAGGCAATTATTAAACCACCAATAAGCAAAATGGGAGCACGGACACCCATTCTCTGCATCATTCCGATCATATGGTGAAGGTGATAGGTATCGCTTGTAAGGCGTGATTCCAATGAAGGAATGGTAAAGTTATCGATGCTTTTTGAGGAAAGATAGGAAATTTTTAAAAATAAGTCGTGACGGACGCCACGGGTTACATTTTTTGCAACAGAAGCGGCCATTCTATTTGCCACCACATTTCCAGTAAGTCCTATGGCAGCACATATAAGCATAATAAAGCCGTAAAAATATACGGCTTTAAGATTTTCAGAGGGAATTACATCATCAATGATATATGCCAGAATATAGGGGAGAAAAAGATCCATAATTGTGCCTATAAATTTAATTGAAAGCCCTAAAACCATCATAAAAGTGTGAGGCTTTATATATTGCCATATCCTTTTCATCAAAACACCTCCTTAGTATAAATAATATCATCTATACCTTTATTTGTCAAATAAAAAAGGAGTCTTAAGACTCCTTTTTATACTTCTGAAACTTTTATTTTAAGGTCCTCTAAAACCTTAGATAAATCTTCGGGAATGGGCTTTTCAGAGATAAAATAGTCAAGCTCTGAAAAATCGGCTAATTTAGCAAAGCCAACTCTTCCGATTTTAGATTTATCGCAGAGGTAGAATTTAGAGTCGGAATTTTTAAGCATACATTTTTTGATTCCGCATTCTCCCTCGTTGCTATCCAAGATTCCCCCATTCAAGGTAACACCCCGGCTTGAGAAGAACATCTTATTTGCAAAGAAATTTTCTTCAATATAGGTGGTAGCTAAAGAACCCACAAAGGACTGGTTGGAGCTGGCGAAGCCGCCTATTCCTATAACCCTTATGTTGGGAATGCCCGCAAGCTCGGAAATTACACGCATAGAGTTTGTAACTATTGTAATATCTTTTAAGTTTTTAAGCTCTCGTGCCATATAGAAAGTGGTGGTGGAGGCGTCCAGGAAAATGGTATCACCGGGAACCACATGCTTTGCGGCTTCTTTTGCAAGGCGTTCCTTAGCTTCTGTATTTAAGTACTTTCTTTTTTCCAGTGACATTTCCCTGTTACTTTCGTCAACGGGAATGGCACCGCCGTGAGTCCTCACCAAAGCTTCCTGCTTTTCCAATTTTTCAAGGTCTCGTCTTACGGTTTCTTCTGTAACACCAAGCTCCTGACTTAATTTGCTAACCCAGACAGAACCGTCGGTTCTTAAGGTCTCCAGTATTCTCTTTTGTCTTTCTACAGCAAACATATTTTTCTCCCTCTAAGCATCAGCTTAAGCAAAAAGCTGCTGCAACCTGTTGTTGTTACACCTTGCAGCAGCTTTCAAGACATATTTTATTTCTTTATAATTGTTACCAGATCTCCGTTTTTAATACCTGCGGAGTTTGCATCATCAGTGTCAATGTGCATTTCAACATTGAAGTCGTCTCTTACTCTTACCTGAACATCATAAAACTTTGTGGGCTTCACACTCTGTACTAAAACATCCACATAGTCCCCGTCTTTTATGGAGTGTCGGGTAGCATATTCAGGAGTTAAGTGTATATGGCGGTTGGCGATTATAACGCCTTCCTTTAAGTAAACTGTTCCCTTGGGACCTACTATAACCAGCTTTTCTGAGCCTTCAATTTTACCAGAAGGTCTTACAGGGGGGCTTACCTTAAGTATAAAGGTATCTGTTCTTGAAATTTCAACCTGAGTATCTTTTCTTACAGGACCTAAAACCCTTACCTTTTCGATGGATTTCAAGGAAGGACCTACTAAAGTAACACATTCTTCAGCGGCATATTCTCTACCCATTAAGGTTTTCTTTTTGGTAAGCTCATAGCCTTTGCCGAAAAGAGTATCAAGATCTTCTCTTGAAAGGTGAATATGTCTCTGGGAAACACCCACCTTTATTTCACCGTTCTGGTCTTTTTTATATTCAGCCAGAATTTTTTCAACGGCCAAGCCGATTTTTTCAGCATCATACATTACTAAGTACCCCCTTACTCTTCAATTGAGGTTACATCAAAGAACTTCATGAGTTCAGGATGAGGGCTGGGGATGCATTCTGAGCCGAAAACCTCGCCCAAAGGAGCGGATTCTTCTCTGCCGTGCTCCATGGAGGCTTTAACAGCGGAAACCTCACCTGTTACAATCAGGGTAACAAGTCTTCCGCCCAGACGTTCCTCTTTGTGTAAAAGACGAACATTTGCGGCTTTTAACATTGCATCTAAACCAACTACCGCTGCAGTAAAGCCTGACACTTCAAAAATGCCGATTGCCTTACCGTAGGGAGTCATATCAGTTTCTACGCCCTTGAAATTTTTGATGAATTTCTTGTTGTACTTATCCTTGTTAAAGTCCATAAGATAAGCCATTTTCTCCGCATCCTCATCGGGACGGGGGATAATGTGGGAGACAATATATCTGCCCTTGGATTTAGCATATTCAACTCCGGCTTCAACTGCTGCTTTAACAGCTGCAACACTACCCTCAATTTTAACGCCCATAATTAACGGAGCGGGAATTTTGGGAGCGAAAGGACGGTTTCTGTCAAAAGCAATAACCTTGACATCTGCTGCCTTAGCCATTATGTCCGCAGCACAAAGAGCGGTTGTTAAGCTATATACTTCTATCATGCCCAGTGCATTCATTTGTTTCAATCCTCTCAATTAAAGTCTGCAAGATTATACAATGTGGAATCCGTCAACCAAAACACAACGTCTGCTTCTTGTGAAAGAATGAGCAGCGGTAAGGCCTTCGCCTGTGGGACCTGCAATAGTAAATGTGGTATAACCTTCTCCGCCTGCACCGATACCTGCATAGGAAGGAGCATTCTTAACGAAGATTGTTGTTTCAACTTCACGTGCAAATCTTGTAAGAGTATCCACATTCTTTGAGTGAATGTGAGCAGAGTGGCGGTTTCCGTGTTCGGCCTGAACAGCAAGCTCTATTGCTTCGTCAATATTGTCAACTCTTACAATTGCTAAAACGGGCATCATCATTTCAACCTGAACAAAGGGATGGTCTGCATCTGTTTCGCAGATTATAAGCTTTGTTCCTGAAGGAGCGTTAATTCCCAAAGCTTCCAGGAATTTAACAGCATCCTTTCCAACCCATTTTTTGTTTATATCGTACTTTCCGTTCTTATTTACAAGGCAAAGGTCCATAAGCTTCTGGATTTCAGCACCCTTTAAGAGGTATGCTCCATGCTTCTGCATTTCTGAAATTAAAATATCTGCAATGTTGCGAAGTGCGAAGCATTCTTTTTCTGCAATACAGGGAAGATTGTTGTCGAAGCTTGAGCCGTCAACAATATCCTTTGCAGCCTTATATACATCAGCTGTATCATCAACGATAACGGGAGGATTACCTGCACCTGCGCCGATTGCCTTCTTACCGGAGGATAAGAGAGCCTTAACAACGCCGGGACCACCTGTTGCAACAAGCATTCTTACGATGGGAGACTGCATCATCTCGTCAGAAGATTCCTTTGTTGGATTTTCTACGGAAACAACTAAGTTTTCAGGACCGCCCGCCTCAAGTACGGCACGGTTTACAAGGTCAACTGCATAGTTGGCTGTATCCTTTGCGTTGGGGTGGGGATTAAATACAACAGCATTTCCGCCTGCAATCATACCCATTGAGTTACAGAGAACTGTTTCGCTGGGGTTTGTGGAGGGGGTTATGCTTCCGATAACACCGTAAGGAGCCATTTCTATTAAAGTAAGACCTTCGTCGCCTGTTATAGCTGTAGGATGTAAATCCTCGGTACCGGGAGTTTTCTTTGCAACTAACTGATGCTTGATAATCTTGTCGTGAACGTTACCCATTCCGGTTTCCTTAACGCCCAGTTCAGCCATAATTTCTGCTTCTTCCAAAGTGAGGCGTCTTATATTCTTTATCATTTCCTCTCTCTGGGCAACAGTATAGCTCTTAAGCTCCTTATAAGCCTTATTAACGGCATTAAGTGCATCTGTCATGTTGGTGAAAACACCTTTTTTACGGGTTGCAGCGGGCTTTACGCCTTCCATAGATTTAATTACGCTTGCAACGATTTCACTAATCATCTTTTCGTTATCCATAGTTCATCCAGCCTTTCTTATTAAAGAATAGATTTCCAAATCGAGTTGTCAGGTCTTGCTATAACCGCACTGTCAAGATAAGTTCCTTCATCGCTTATGGCCTGCTTGGCTTTTTCGATGGCAGCCTCAACGGCTGCAACCTCGCCGGTTATAAACATATAGCTTTTTCCGCTCATGCCCTTTGCAATTCTTATTTCAATAAGCTTTACAATGGCAGTTTTTGCGGCAATATCTGCGGCAACTATAATAGAAGACGCAGTAAAGGTTTCAAGTATTCCGAGAGCCGAAACATCGCCGACTTCAGAAGCCCCGTAGATTGCGGGGAAAATATCCTCGTGAGGATTTCCAAGTATGAAGCTATCCACAAGCTTTGCCGGAAAGCGGGTCGTAGCTGCTTCCACAGAAGCTTTTACGGCACTTAAAGCACCGGAAATTATAACTATGAACTTGCCGGGGCAGACGGTCATAGCAGTAATGATTTCAACATCACTGGTCTTTGCCATGATATCTGCTGCCTGTACGCCGGTGGTAACATTAAAATATTCCACCATTCCTATTGCTTTTGGCATAGTGAGCTTCCTTTCAGTTTATAATAATTGCTTTTTCAGTAACGTCTGTTACAATACCGTCTATTGGTGCATGAAGGGGAAGGGATAATGCACCTTCCTTAAAGTCAGCAATAAGCTGACCTTTCTTTACCGCATCGCCTTTTTTTACAACTGGCAATGAGGGAGCACCGATATTTTCGCTTAACGATATTTTAAGCTTCGAAATGGATAAAGCAGCTTCATCCAAAGGAGCATCCACATCATACTTTACGATGTCAAGACGGCTTATAAGTCTTGACATGGGAATAAGTCTTCCGCTTCTTTCTTCCTTCGCAGATAAGGGAGCTTCCATTTTCTCGGGAGCTAATCCGTTTTTACGAAGCTTTGATTTATATATTCCTATAAGTGTCGCAGGTGAAAGTCCCTGGGGACATGAGTACATCTCGCAAAGACCGCAGGAAGAACAGTACAGTGTATCAATTAAAGGCTTAACCTCTGCATGACCGCCTGTTACACACTTCATAAATGCTGCGGGGTCTATGGGATGATTTAAAAGATTTCTGGAACAAAGGTCAGTACATGTCTGGCACTGACAGCAGGCTCCAAGAGCTCTTTTAACACTTATGGTAATTTTCTGAGTTCTTTTGCCAATTAAATAATGGTCTTTCGGCAGAACTATAATAGCATTGCTGGTTTTTGTAACGCAGCAGCTTTTATCAGCAAGTCTGCCGGTCATGGGACCTCCGTGAATTATAGCATAATCCTCTATATTTGCACCGCCTAAGGACTCTATAATATCTGAAAAAGAGGAACCGATGGGAGCTAAAACCGTTTTCGGGTTTTTAACCTCCCCTGTAACTGTAAGATATTTGTGAGTTACGGGTTTGTTTTCGAAAACCGCATTGTAAATATCAAGTGCGGTTTCAACATTCATAACCAATGCTCCCACATCTAAGGGGAGACCTCCGGCAGGAACAACCTTGCCCAGGGTATCATAAACCAGGACAACTTCATCACCTGCAGGATAAACTTCTTTTAAAAGGTGAAGTCTGCCTTTTTTTTGGTCGGTAAGAGCATATTTTACAGCATCAACAGTGCTTTTGTATGCCCCCTTAACCGCAATAACAAATTCTTTGGCATCCAAAACCTCGGTCAGCAAAGAAAGGGCGGAAACTATCTTGTCCGCATACTTTGCCATAACCTGCCTGTGCACTCTCAATAAAGGCTCGCACTCAGCACAGTTAAGAATAATAACTTCGGCTTTTTCGTTTAATTTAGCGTAAGTGGGGAAACCGGCACCACCGGCACCGGCAACACCCGTCTGCTGTAATATCTTTTTTAAGTTTGAGATATCCATCTAATTAAAACTCCAATTCTGTGCCGGCGTCCACGATACCAACGATAGCGGCATCAATGGGACTGCATTCCTTTCCGCAGCCTACTCTGGCTGCGCTGCCCTGTGCAACCAAGACAATTTCGCCGATTCCGCAGCCTACATTGTCTACTGCAACAAAGCGCTCGGATGGTTGAGCCTTGCCTAAAGCAGGCTCAACCACCATGAATTTGCTTCCGACCAGATTGTCATTTTTTCTTGTGGATACGATGCTTCCGACTACTTTTGCAATAATCATTTAAGAGCATCCTTTCTTGGAAAAAATGAATTTTTGAAAAAATTATTTAAGAGTGGGAATAATCTTTTCAACATCGCCGTGAGGTCTGGGAATTACGTGAGTAGCGATGATTTCGCCAAGCTTAGAAGCGTTAGCCTGACCTGCTTCAACAGCAGACTTAACAGCACCTACATCGCCTCTGACCATAACGCTTACAAGACCGGAACCGATCTTTTCTGTTCCAACTAACTGAACGTTAGCAGCCTTGAGCATTGCATCGGCAGCTTCAATTGCAGCTACCAAACCTCTTGTTTCAATGATTCCTAAAGCTTCGAGTGACATCTTTTTTTCCTCCTTGATAATTTTGGTTTCTTTTACTTCTTTAACTTCTTTTATAGCGGGAGCTTCGGCTACGGGAACCTTAACTTCCTTTTCTGCAGCCTTGGGAGCTGCTTTTTTCTGGGTTACTTTCTTTTCTTCTGCCATGTTAAATTACCGCCTTTCTATGACAAAGGTAATAAATTAGAACTTGGGAAGAATCTTTTCAACGTCTTCGTGGGGTCTGGGAATTACGTGTGTTGCAATAAGTTCGCCAAGTCTTGCTGCAGTTGTGCTTCCAGCTTCAACAGCAGCCTTAACAGCGCCTACATCGCCTCTAACCATAACGCTTACAAGACCGGAACCGATCTTTTCTGTGCCGATCAATACAACCTCGGCAGCCTTAACCATTGCATCTGCTGCTTCAACAGCTGCGGTTAAACCTCTTGTTTCAATCATACCTAATGCTTCTTTTGACATTTTAATATCCTCCTAAAAATTATTCATTTATTATTGCTATTTTAAGTCCCGACATCGCAAGATTTGTTCTGTGGGCCTCGTTTATTTCGGAAAGAGGGTACTTGTGGGTGATAAGCTTATTGATGGGAAGACCGATACCCTTAGCACGCTTTAAGAAATCAAATGTTGTTGCGTAATCACGAAGTGTGTATACCCAGGAACCAACAGTTGTGATTTCCTTAGCGCATATATCGAAGTGGGGGTTGATTGTAGCATCTCCACCATTGATGAAGAAACCGAGTTCGCAAAGACCGCCGCCGCTTCTTATGAACTTGTAGATGTTAGCGTGTGCGATGGGAGAGCCTGTGCACTGGAATGCAAAGTCAGCTAAATAGCCGCCGAAAGCATCCTTGACACCCTTTGTAAGCTCTTCAATGCCCTTGTGGTTCTTGAAGTTAACAGATGCTGTTGCACCCATTTCCTTAGCAAAGGAAAGTCTCTTATCCTCACCGTCAACTGCAACTATGTTTTCGATACCCATTGTACGAAGAATTGCGATACAGATGAGACCGATGGGGCCGCAGCCCTGAACAACTACTCTGGAGTTGAAACGAAGAATTCCTGTTGACTTTGCTCTTTCAACTGCGTGAATTAAAACAGCACAGGGTTCTATTAAAATTCTTGATTCTAAATCCAGGTCGCTTACGTTGAATACTGATGAGCCGCCTCTTATTACCATATAATCAGCGAACCAACCGTTTAAGTGAATGTCGTCGTCAGGCAAAAGTCCGTAAACGTCTGCACCGCCAACGTTCTGTTTGTTAAGATCGAACATTGTAATGTCGGGATTGTCCTTGAAAATCATACAGGTTACAACCTTGTCGCCAACTGCTAAAGGCTTGCCTGCGCTGTCTTTCTTGACATTTTTACCCATCTTTACAATCTCGCCTGTTCCCTCGTGGCCTAAAACTACGGGAATGAGACCGAAGGGATCTCTCTTGAATTCATGAGCATCTGTTCCGCAGACACCGCAGCCTTCTACTTTAACAAGGATGTCGTCATCACCAAGCTCGGGGATGGGGAACTCCTTGATTTCGTAGTTCTCAAGCTTTGTGAGCATAGCTGCACGGCTTGTTTTCGGAATTGAACCTGAGGAAGCTTTTGCACTCTTGGGAGCAGCAACCGCACCTGTGTTCATCTCTGAAAGAACCTGCTGAACAATAGCCTGAATTTTTTCCTGATTGATATCCATAGCTATTCTCCTCTCAGATTTATTGATTTTTTTAGCATCATCCGAAATAACTCCGATGGCAGGAAAGGGAAGAGCCCTGTCTTTTTTAGCATCATCGAAAGAAGATTCGTAAATGATGAATTTTGGTGTGTCTATGCAAATTGCATTGCAGGCAAAAAGCGCAGCTTTAAGACTTTTCGTTGAGGAAGAAGCCTCAAAAATGGTTTTAACCTGACTTTCCGATGCCGGATAACCGCCTGCTTCTACCAGGTGGTATATAAACTCGCCTTTCTTGTCAGAGGGGACTATAACACTTGTGTTACCCTCTAAAGAATCAGATAAGGTCTTGGCACGCTCTTTGAAGTTATCTTCTATAACATTCTCAGTCATGAAACCAATCCTTTCTTCATTTAATTACGGAAGCTATATTTTCTTTGAAATATTTAGCACCGAAATCTGAAAGGTAGGTATCAAGCTCCTCAGTGCCACCGGAAACTCCAAGTCCTCCTACGATTGTATCGCCAACCATTAAGGGGTCTCCGCCGCCGAAAATCACAATTTTACCGTTGTTGGTAAACTGAATTCCGTAAAGGGGAGAGCCAGGCTGAGCCATACCCTTTAATGTGGAGGTAGGCATTTTGAGGGCTACCGAGGTGAAAGCCTTTTGCAGGGCAACGTCATAGCTTGCGATAAATGAATCGTCAGTGGCATGAATCAGCACCGGATTTGCACCGGTGTTTGTTATGGCGATTACCGCCTTAACGCCGACTCTTTTTGCTTCTTCTTCAATAGCATCAGCTAAAACCTTTGCCGCAGCTAAGGTTATGTTATCTTTTTTGTAAGTAACAGGCGTGCTGCCCGGAGAGGAAGGTGAATTTATATTTTTCTTAACGGCTTCCACAATCTGCGATAAAGTATAATCGTCCATGAAACCATTCCTTCCTATATAATAAGGAAATTATTTTCCGAGACTTTCCATTACCTTCTTGGTAATCTGAGCGATAAGGTCAGCATCAGATGCTCCGCCTGCACAGGGAGAATCAACGCCCTGGTGGCAGTTGTGGCAGCTTTCAACGCCATTCTTTGCATTTAAGCAAATGTCAGCGGGGTGCTTACCTGTCATACCGAATGCACGGCGAACTTCGTAAAGTCTCTTAACCTGCTCTTTAGAAAGTTCCTTGGGACCGCCAAGCTGCTTGGACTGATATAAAAGCTGAGCATAGAACTCAAGGGATTCCATCTTGTGATAAGCTGCAAGGAGGTTATCAGAGAAGGAAAGAGCACCGTGGTTAGCCAAAAGTACAGCATCGAAGTGCTGAAGATATTTTTCAACTGCATCGGGAATTTCTTCTGTGGAAGGTGTACCGTAATCAGCAATCGGAACGCAACCTAAAGCGATAACAGCTTCGGGCATAATGGGTGCTGTAAGGGGAACACCTGCAATTGCAAAGCTTGTTGCATATAAAGGATGAGCGTGAACTACAGCCTTTACGTCAGGTCTCTCTCTATAAACTCTCATGTGCATCTTGATTTCAGAAGAGGGACGGAAATTTCCTGTTGCGGAAATTACTTTACCGTCAGCATCAACCTTACAGATGTAGTCGGGAGTCATGAAGCCCTTGGATACACCGGTGGGTGTGCAAAGGAATTCGTTTTCGCCGATTTTAACAGAAATGTTACCATCGTTGGAAGCAACCATTCCCTTGTCATAAATTCTCTTACCGATGTCGCAGATTTGTTTTTTGATTTCGTATTCGTTTACCATAACCATTTCTCCTTCTTAAAGAATATTCGACAACATAATACTATCATATAAATGTGGGATTGTCAATAGAAAATGTTGTTTTTTTTACTTTTTTTCTGTGGATTTGTTGTTTTCTGTGTTCCAACCTAAATAATCCCTAAGTTCCGCTATTCCCTGGCTTGCGCAGGAATTTACGAAAAATATTTTCTTGCAACCTGCAAGTCTGAGCCAATTTTCTGCCCTTTTAACGTTTGCGTTTTCTTTGTCTATCTTTGTTACGATACCTATAACCTCTTTTGGAGTCATACAGGTAATGCAGGGACTGTACAAAGAATAGGGCTCGGTGGCAGAAAGCAAAAGCCCTATTATATCCGCCTCGTAGGAATAAATTGCCAGTGCAGTTCCTAAGTGTCTGGTCTGTATGTATTCCCCCGGGGTGTCAATCAACAAATCGTCCATTGAAACCGATTGTGTTTTGGCATAGCCTATTGCCTCGCCCTTGAGTGCTTGGGTGAGAGTGGTTTTTCCCGCCTCACTTCTGCCTATTAAAAGCAGTCTTTTGTGTTTTCTTTTAATCATGTCTTGGTAATCTTGCAAACCTCATAGCCTAAGGTTTCCTTTGTATATTCGCAAATAGCCCTAAGGGATTCTTCAACGGATGAAACTGTTCCTGTTATAATGAGAGTTCCGCTGAAGCGATCGATGAAACCAAGCTCAGCACCTGATGCCTTGATGGCAATATCTCCGCAGATAATTACTGTTTCGGCGGGAGATACGGTCATTATGCCTATGGCACTGTGTGTGTAATCTATGGAAGTGTCAAGACCCAGTTTCTGATATAATATTTCGTCGGGATTTGCTATAATGTGGGCAAGCGTTATCTGTTTTCCGGGAACCAGTTCCTGGACTATTCTTGCCTTGTCAAATATTGCATCCATGTAATCAATCCTTTCTCAGCCGCCGATCTGACATCTTAAGCCTTCAATTTCAGCTACCGCTTTCAAAGGAAGCAAATCTTCCTCTGTAAGAGGTGTTATATCTTCCAGTTCGTAGGTTCTTCCCAGTCCCTTGTATTTATCGGCGCCCAGTCGGTGATAGGGCAACAGGTGGATTTCCTCTACGTTTTTAAGAGTCTTGGCGAAACGGGCAATATCCCTTATTTCCTGGGGAGTGTCATTAAAGCCCGGTATTACGGGGACTCTCACTGTAAGGTTTACTCTTTCGGCAATTTTGGGGGCATTTTCTAAAATAAGCTCATTTGGCTGAGTTGTAAATGCCTTGTGCTTTTCAGAGTTCATATGTTTTATATCCATCAGGTAGTAGTCAAGGTGGGGAAGAAGCTTTGAAATTGTTTCAAATTTTGCGAAGCCTGTAGATTCCAATGCCGTATTAAGGCCGTTTTCTTTTGCTGCGGCAAGAAGTGCTGTGGCGAAATCCGCCTGAAGAAGGCTCTCGCCTCCGGATAAGGTAAGACCGCCGCCACTTCTTCTGAAGTAGACTCTGTCCTTTAACACCTCGTCCATAACCTCTCTTACCGTAACGTCTCTTCCCATAACCTTGGTTTTTCCGCCAACGGTCATATTCTGTATTTCGAAAGACTGGCTTTCCGGATTACAGCACCATTTGCATCTTAAGGCGCAGCCTTTTAAGAAAACAATGGTGCGGACTCCGGGGCCGTCATGAACGGAGAATTTCTGTATATCAAAAATTCGCCCCTTTACGTCGTAAATATTCATTAAAAACCACCTTGTTCTGTACGGGCAATAATATCGTCCTGTAAAGATTTTGATAAAGTAGTGAAAAGTGCCGAGTATCCCGCAACTCTCACAACCAGATTTTTATAGTTTTCAGGGTGGGCCTGAGCGTCACGCAGAGTTTCGCGACTTACCACGTTAAACTGCATATGGCTGCCCTTCTGGTCGAAGTATCCTCTTACCAGAGCAACAAAGCTTTCAAGTCCGCTCTGTCCCTTTAATGCAGAGGGGTGGAATTTCATGTTGAAAAGTGTTCCGTTGGAAGCAATGAAGTGGTCAAGCCTTGCTACAGAGTTTGCGGAAGCTGTAGGGCCCTTTACGTCTCTTCCTGCACAGGGAGAAACACCGTCAGCTACAGGGGTGTATGCTAAGCGGCCGTCGGGTGTTGCACCGGTCTGTGCACCTAAGGGCACATTGGCGGATACGGGATAAAGACCTGCCTGGAAAGCTCCGCCTCTGGGGTTTTTGTGCTTCTCCATAGGCTTTGTATAGGTATAGGCAACCTCTCTTGCGATAAGGTCAACCTCCTTGTTGTCGTTTCCGAACTTGGGAAGACTTTCGATGGCCTGGAGCAGGGATGAGTATTTTCCGTTAGATGTTCCCTTTGCCTTTTTGAAGATATCGGCAATCTGCTCATCTGAAACATTCATGCCTGAAGACATCAACTGGCGGACAATCTCTGTGGTAAGGCGGGTGGCTTCTTCATCGGAAGCTCCAACGCCGAAGTTATCTTCCATAGCATCCTTGAAATCTTTTAAGGTAAATTTCTTTTCCTCGAACACAAGCTTTTTAATGGCGTAACAAGCATCGGCCATATTTGCTATACCGAAGCCCTGAGGACCCGTAAAGTTGTAAATTGCGCCACCCTCCTGAACGGACTTTCCTCTGCCGATACAGTCTTCAATCATGGAAGACAAGAAAGGAAGGGGGCATCTTTTTGCGTGAGCTACATCAATGGCGTTATCCGCATTGACCATAAGGCGTATAGCGTAGCTCATCTGTCTTTTATATGCGGTGAAAAATTCCTCGTAGGTCTTGAAGGATTCAACCTCTCCTGTTTCCAAGCCTACCAATTCGCCCTTATCTCTGCCGTTACGGAAGGTAAGCTCCATAACACGGCACATATTGAAGAATGCCGCATCGTGCCAGCCCTCGGTTTTACCGGACTTCTGGGGTTCAACACAACCGATAATGTTGTAATCACGGGCATCCTCTGTTGTAAGACCTCTTGAAATCAAAGAGGGGATTATAACCTCGTCGTTATAGTAAGCGGGGAGACCGTAACCCAGTCTTGTGAGCTTTGCCGCCTCAATTAAAAATTCGTGGGGAGTTCCGTTCCATACTCTCACTGAGAAGGAGGGCTGGGGGAGAGCAACGTGCTTTGTGGCGTAGATTGTCATATAGGAAAGCTCGTTTGTAGCATCAAGCCCCTCCTTGGTCTGACCGCCGGCAATTAAGTTCTGGAAAAGGCTATAGCCTGCAAAACCCTCTGCGCTTGCGGCATCTCTCACCTTGTTTAAGTCGTTAAGCTTAACCCAGATACAGTCAATAAGCTCCTGAGCTTCCTCCTGGGTGATAACTCCTTTTTCGATGTCTGCCTTATAATAAGGATACATATACTGGTCAAATCTGCCGGGGGATATGGAGTGTCCCGATGATTCTGTCTGGAGCAGCATCTGAACAAACCAGAAAGCCTGACATGCTTCACGGAAGGATTTTGCACCCGATTCAAGGGAGGTCTCGCAGGCAGAGGCTATATCCAAAAGCTCTTTTCTTCTGGTGGGATTGCCTTCTTTATCTGCCATTTCTCTGGCAAGAATCGCATATCTCTTTGAATAGCGGATGGCACCCTCTAAGCTTTCAATTACTGACCTTAAGAATGAGGCTCTTTCAACATAGTCGTCTTTGGCAACACAAGATTCACAAAGAGCTTTTTCTGCTTTTTCAATAATTCCCTTAAGACCGATTTTAAGAATCTCGCCGTAGTTTACGGTAACGTGTCCGACACCGTTGTAGAAATAGTTTCCGGGAGTGAAGATGTTGTGCTCCATAGCGATATGGGTCTGCTTCGCCATTGTGGCAGAAGCTAAATCGCTGGTGGTTTTACCGTCCCAGTAGGAATAAGCTTCACGAAGACGGCTTTTTGTCTCTTCGGAAATATAGAAAGGGTCTGCCTTTCTGGTCTCTAAGGTTTCAAATTCGTCAATGAGCCACTTATAGGAAAATTCGGGGAAGGTCTGACATCCTCTGGAAGCCTTTGTGGCGCTTCCTACAATAAGCTCCTCATCACGGATTACTATGGGAATGTTATCTAAAATATGGCAAAATGCCTTGGAACGTCTTTCTATGGCAGGCAAAGCTTCGGTCGTCTTATAGGATTCCGTAAGTAGGCAGGCACGGTCTGCCTCTATTTCGGGCATTTTAGCAAAGAGATTATCTACAAGACGTCCTATTCTGGGACTTCTTTCTGTTTCTTTTACATAAGTAGACATATGCATGCTCCTTTCTAAATCAATCTGAAAATTTCTGTTTCGAAATCGCGGCAGACTTTTTTTGCAGCTTTTTTCACCTTGGGGTGGGCATTCGCCACTGCAAAGCTGTCTCCGGTTTCATTAAAAAGGGGTAAATCGTTAAAATTGTCCCCGAAAGAACAGGATTCACCCAAGGGGATGTTAAGATGCGCCAGAAGCATTTTGGCGGCTATTCCTTTATTTGCCGGATGAGCGATATATTCATTCATGGAATTGTCCTTATATACAAGGGGAAGTGTGTCATACTTGATTTTTGCGTAGTCTGTAATTTTATATATAGGCTCATCCGGAAAGTCCCCATCAAGAAGCGTAACGTGATTATGCTGATGACTTAAAAGACTTCTGGTCAAAGGGATGTCTTTTGTTTTGAGATAAGTCATGTATTTTCCGTGAAGAGCGTAAGACGGGGAAGAAAAGCTTTCTGTTATGGGAAAGTCAAGTAAAGTTTCTTCCTTATATATAGTCTCAGCTCCGTCATTGGCAATAAAGAAAATGTCTTTTTCAAAGGGAGCGAAAAAGTGTTTAAGCTCCACATAGGTTCTGCCTGAAGCAACTGCAAAGTAAACGTTTTGTGAAAGTATGTGCTCTATGGCGGATAAAACAGTTCTGTTTAAGGCTCTTTCGCCTCTTTTAAGAATTGTTCCGTCAAGATCAGACAAAACTATTTTCATAAAAAGACTCCTTTCTTTAAGTCAAAGGGAGCCTGTCCCCATAAGACTTAAATATTATGATACTATCCTAAGATATATAATACACTATATTTCGCGGAAAGTCAAGAAAAACTAACAAAAATAAAAGAAAAAACACAGAAAAACAGAAACCCTGAAAAAACATAGCATTTTCAAGGGCTTCGAGTCATAAATATAAAAAAGCCTTTACAAAAATGTTACGGTGTGATAGAATAAAGCAGGTCAGAGGTGATGAAATGGAAAAGGAAAACAACAAAAAAGTAAACAAAAGGATTGCACTTATCCTGCTTTCCTCCGTACTTGCTGTTTTTACAATAACAACGGCGATAGGGTTTGATTTCGGATATAATCTTTATATAAAAGACCGGAAGGTGGGCTCATTTGCCTCGGAAAAGGAAGCACTTGACGCAGCAGCATACATAAGTAAAGAGAGCAAAAGTGTCCTTGAAAAAAGTACGGAAGTAAAGTTCTTTATTTCAGAGGGAGAGGGACTTACATCCAAAGAAGAAGCTTTTGAAAATTTCAAGAAAAATAACCCGAGGTACGAAAAGGCGTATGTCGTAAGCATCGGGGGAAATGAAATCTTTTGCCTTAAAAGCTTAGAGGAAATAGAAGAAATAAAAAATGATATACTTTCTTTATACCATGAAGAATTTGCCGTGTCTGTTGATTTTTCAGGTGAATTAAAAGTGGAAGAAAAGTACATACTAAAGGAAGAATTTTCTGAAAAAGAAGAGGCAAAGGAAATACTGTCCTCTTTTCCCGTTGAAACCGTAATTAAAAAAAGTATTTATGAAGTGGTTCCCTACGGAGTAATTTATGTTGAGGATGAAGAACTTTATGTAGGCGAAAGAGTTGTTTTAACCACCGGAAGAAGCGGAGAAAAGTATGTTGAATATACAACCGTAAAGATAAACGGCAACGAGGTTGACACCAGAATTACTTGGGAAACCACTATAAATGTGATGGAAAATGAAATAATAAAGGTAGGAAAAAAGCCGCTTCCCAAGGGAGTTGCCAGGGGGAACTTTATAAATCCCGTAGAAGGCTTTAAGACATCCTCCTTCGGCAGTCGCTGGGGAAGAATGCATAACGGTCTTGATATAGGCTCTGCCATGGGTACTCCTATTTACGCTTCTGACGGCGGAGAGGTTATCTATTCAGGATGGATGAGCGGTTACGGATATCTTGTGCAGATAAATCACAAAAACGGATATGTAACCTACTATGCCCATTGCTCAAAGCTCCATGTGAAGGTGGGAGAGCAGGTGGCTCAGGGCGATTTGATTGCGGATATAGGCTCCACAGGTAATTCCACAGGCCCTCATCTTCATTTTGAAGTAAGGCTTAATAATGTTCCTCAGAATCCGCAAAACTACGTGAAGTACTGATAATTAAAAAATATTTGCAACTTTTTTCGTATTTTACTTGTATTATTATTGGACTACAAAAAGAAAGGAATTTTAATATGAAAAAAATATTATCTGTTTTATTGATTATGGCACTGGTACTTGCCTTTTCCGGTTGTGCGGGAAAAAAGGCAAATCTTACAGTTGGCGAAACTCTTAAGGCTGAATTTTTAGAGATTTCCAAAAATGAAAGTGAGCCTCTGGCAATAGCTGAGAAGCTTGCGGCAAATCCCGTAATTCAGTTTATGCCCATGACAGTTGAAATCGAAGAAGGCTATCTTGCAGGCTTTGATGCTGATGAAATCAGAGGGTTTGAAAAGGGTGCAATTTTCGGCCCCATGATTGGCTCCATTCCCTTTATTGGCTATATCTTTTCTCTTGGCGAGGATGCCAATGTAGATGAATTTATATCAATGCTTGAGGCAAATGCAAATTTAAGATGGAACATTTGCGTAAGTGCTGACGAAATGCACACTGCGAAAAACGGAAACCTGGTGTTCTTTTTAATGAGCCCTCTTTCCATGGAAGAAGAAAACACTGAAGTGGTTGAATAATAAAAAAGGGAGGGTGAAGCCCTCCCTTAATTGTGTTAAAAGGGGGGTGATAAAATGCTTTTTTCGGGAATACCTTTTTTGTTTTACTTTCTCCCGGCGGTATTGATTCTTTATTTTGTTTTACCTTTCAAACTTAAAAATCTGTGTCTTCTGGCGTTCAGTTTGTTTTTCTACAGCTGGGGTGAGCCTTTATACATTTTCCTTATGGTAATATCTATCACTCTTTGCTATTTTTTAGCCCTTGGAACAGAAAAATACAGAGGGAAGCCAATAGGAAATTTATGCTTCCTCTTGTCGGTTTTTGTAAGTCTGGGAGCTTTGGGCTTTTTCAAGTATTACGATTTTTTAATAGGAAGCATAAACGGAGTGTTTTCATCAGAGCTTCCGATTTTGAATATTGCGCTTCCCATCGGTATAAGCTTTTATACCTTTCAGCTTTTAAGCTATATGATAGATGTTAAAAGAGGAAGTGTCCCTGCCCAGAAAAATTTCATAAGTCTGGCTCTTTATATATCTATGTTTCCGCAGCTTATTGCGGGCCCCATCGTAAGATATTCCGATATAATGGAATATCTTCCCGTAAGAAGCCATTCCTTTTCAAAAGCATCTTTGGGAATAAGACGGTTTGTTATAGGTCTTTCAAAAAAAGTTCTCATAGCCAATGTGCTTGGTGAGGTGGCAGAGTTATACGCCCTGAGCAATGAAAAATCCTTTGTTTTTCTGTGGATGTATGCCATAAGCATAACCCTTCAGCTCTACTTTGATTTTTCGGGATACAGCGATATGGCAATAGGACTTGGGCATATTTTCGGGTTTACCTTTATGGAAAACTTTAATTATCCCTTTATATCCAAAAGTGTATCTGAGTTCTGGAGAAGATGGCATATGTCTCTGGGCTCATGGTTCAGGGACTATGTGTATATCCCCATGGGCGGAAACAGGGTTAAGGCAACAAGGTGGATTTTTAATATACTCACAGTATGGCTTCTCACGGGGCTTTGGCACGGAGCGGCGTGGAATTTCGTTTTATGGGGGCTCTATTTTGCAGTCTTTTTAGCTTGCGAAAAGCTTTTTCTTGGAAAATTACTAAAGAGAAATAAGGCTGTTTCCCATATATATGTGTTTTTCGCTATAATTACGAGCTTTGTGCTTTTCTCAGCACCCGATGTAAAGACGGCAGGACATAATATCATATCACTCTTTGGCGGAGGAAGACTGCCCTTTATAAATTCCGAAACCCTTTATTATCTTAAAAGCTACGGTCTTCTCTTTATTATCGGAATTTTCGGAAGTACCCCTCTTATTAAAAATGCTGCAATAAAGTTTTCAGAAAAATATAAAACAGCTTTTATGATAACAGAACCGATGCTTTTGCTGTTTTTATTTATCTTATCTGTTGCCTATCTGGTGGACGGAAGCTTCAATCCCTTTTTATATTTCAGATTCTGAGGTGATTTTATGAAAGAAAAATATAAAAACATAATAACAGTTGTTCTTTTCGCTGTGATAATTCTTTCTTTAAGCCTCTTGTCTGTTTTCTCTAAAAAGGACAGGTATTCAGAAAGCGAACGACGTGCCATGGAAAAGTTTCCCGAAATAACAAACGAAACCGTTTTTTCGGGTGAATTTTCCGAAAAATTTGAGCTTTATGCAACGGACAACTTTTATAAAAGGGACTTATGGCGTAAAATTAAAAACGCTTCGGCACTTTATCTTTTTAATATGGAAGATACCAATGACCTTTATATAAAGGACGGACATATTTCGAAGATAGAATATCCCGAAAATCCCCTTAAAAAGGAAGAAACGGCTGCTAAAATAAAGGATATTTACGAAAAATATTTAATAGGAAAAACTGACAGGATATATCTTTCGGTTATTCCCGATAAGGGGAAGTTTCTGGCGGAAGACAAGCTTTCCTTTGATTATGAAGCTTTTGAAGAAAGCTTTGCCAAAAAAGTTCCTTTTGCTAAATATATAAAAATATCCGACCTTTTGGGAAAGGACTCCTACTATAAAACGGACTCACACTGGAAGCAGGAGGAAATTGTTCCCGTGGCAGAGGCTTTGTTAAAAGCCATGGGGAAGGAGCTTAAAGGAAGCTTCCGAAAGGAAACGGTAAAGGATGACTTTTACGGAGTCTATGCGGGGCAAATGGGCTTTTACGGAATAAAGGACGAAATAACTTTGTTAAAATCCGAATATACCGAAAGTGCAACAGTTAAGAGCTTTGATTCGGGAAAAGGAGTAAAGAGTGAAATTTACACAATGAAGGAGCTTGAAAGCGCCGACCCCTACGAGGTTTATTTAGGCGGGGCAGAGGCGATAATAACCATAGAAAACCCTCTGGCGGAAGATGGAAGCCATCTTGTGGTCTTCCGTGATTCCTTCGGCTCCAGCCTGACTCCGCTTTTACTGGGAAGCTATGAAAAAATTACCCTGGTTGACACCCGTTATGTTAAGCCTTCGTTGCTTGGTAATTTTGTTAATTTCGAAAATGCAGATGTACTTTTTATGTATTCTTCGACCATTATAAATCAAAGCAGTATGCTGAAATAAAAAAGCAAAAAGCACACCCAAAAAGGATGTGCTTTTCTTCTGGTGGACCATCAGTTGAGGCGAAAAAAGTTATTGAGTATAACTTTTTTGCCGAAAGTCCCTGACCAAGAAGAGGAGCAAAGCGAGGCTGATTGGAGTAAAAAATTAAGATAAGTAAAGCTAAAAGCACACCCTGAAAGGATGTGTTTTTTCTGGTAGACTATCAGGGACGTGTATGCTTCGCATCCACCTTGCTCGATGACCCAAATGCTTTGCATTTCGGTACCCATCTTCGCAGCTTTTTGCTAAAAACGATTATCAATCGTTTCCTTAAGCAGATGCGTTAGTATCCGAACCCGTTTTTTGGCGGATTTTTTCGCCCCTGCTTTGTTAAAATACTCGCAAACACGTCAGTATTAGCTCCGTTTTTGCCTCGCATTGCCTGAAAAAATCCAGACAAAAAATCTTTTAGACCTAAAACTATTAAAAAACAGTGGTTTTTCAAGGCGGAAGGGCGCAGACAGGCTGACGCCTTCTGAGCCCGACAACACAGAAAAAACGTGCTTTTTAAGGTTTTAGGCGGAGTTCGGATACTAACGCATCTGCTTACGCAAAAACCCTCTCAGAGTTCGAGTCCCTGATGAATGAATAACAAAAAACAGATGCCCCAAAAGGACATCTGTTTTTTCTGGTGGACCATCAGGGACTCGAACCCCGGACCAACCGGTTATGAGCCGGTTGCTCTAACCAACTGAGCTAATGGTCCAATTATCACGCAAAAGGTATTATAGCAAAAAAAGCCTTTGGTGTCAAGAGTTTTTTTCAAAAATAAATACTTTTATAATTGATTTCAGGCTCCATTTGTAGTATAATGTAAATTATAAGAGGAAAAGGGGATATATATGAAAAAAATCTCGAAATTTTTAATCATTTTATTGCTTGTGCTGGTATCTTCATTTATATACATGAGAGAAAGAACAGTTTTGGTGTATCGTGAAAACGAAAGTATCGGAATAAAGGCAAAGGAAAAAGAAGAATATCTTAATGACGGATGGTTTGACGAAGAGGTTTTGAGAATTTACTCAAAAAGCGGAGAAGAAAAAATCGTAACTTTAAGCTCCTGGCAGAAAAATGAAGACCCATCCTGGGGGATAGAGCCATTTTCACCTGTCTATTCAGCTTTCGGAGAAGAAATGATAGTGCCCGTGTCGAAGGTGGATGACTACATTAAAGAGGGCTGGCTTGAAAAACGACCCGACTGGGAGGGACTTACCTCGCTTAAAAGTGAAATTGAAAGCTTTATAAAAAGGCAGAGAGGTTCATGGGGCGTTTTTGTTCAGAATCTTGATAACAACGAATATCTTTTGATTAACGAGGGAAGATATTCTGCCGCAAGCTTAGTAAAGGTTTATACCATGGCTGGGGTTTTTGACGAAATCGAAAAGGGAAATCTTAAAAAGGATGCGGATATTTCCCACAAATTAAAGCTTATGATAACCGAAAGCAGTAATGAAGCCTGCAATTACCTTACAATCAAAGCCGGGGGCGGCAATGAGGCCAAGGGCTTTGACAAGGAGAATGAAATATCAAGAAGCCTGGGATGTGAAAATACCGAAAGAGGGTCATATCTTGTGGAACAATCAGGAAGAAAGGGCCCCTATCGCCATCACAATTACACATCTCCAAGGGATTGCGGAAGAATACTTAAGGCAATATACAATAAGGAGCTTGTAAGCGAAGAAGCCAGTGAGGAAATGCTTTCTCTTTTACTTGCACAGACAAGACGCTGGAAAATTCCGGAGGGTGTTCCCCGGGGTGTTAAAGTTGCCAATAAAACGGGGGAGACAGATACCGCAAATTCAGATATTGCCATTGTGTTTTCAGAAGGAGCAGATTATATTATCTGCGTTTTAGGAAACGGAGATGTGAAATTCGGTGCATCCGTAATTTCAAAAATATCAGAAATGACCTATAATTATTTCAATTAAAAAAGGGTGCTGAGGCACCCTTTTTTAATTGAAAATTGTAAGGAAAAGACCCGATATAACACCGATTAAATACAAAATAAGCAAAATCAGAAGGTTCTTTTTAAGGTTCTTATTGAGCTTGAATAAAACCACAAGTCCCACCCCTGCCGAGGAGCACAAAGCACCTGTCAGTGAGGCGAGGGTAATTGCACCCTCCATATAGAGCTTGGTTAAAAGAACAGAAGAAGCACAGTTTGGAACAAGCCCGATAAGGCTGGTTATAAAGGGCAGAAGCCATTTATTCAATGAAAGATTTTCTATTGAAATTTGTTCCGTTACAAATGAAAGAGTCAGACTTATGAGGAATATAAAGATGAAAATTTTAGCCACATGTATTAAAGTGGATTTTAAAATTCCGTCATGGCAGCTTTCGCAGTTTCCGTGAAAGTGGTGGTGCTCTTCTTTGTGATGGCAATGCTCATGGCTCACCTTTTGGTTTTTAAGTAAAAGGTCAATTAAAAAACCGAAAAGAACCGCAATTATGAGCTTGGCAAAAATTAAAATGAGCATATTACCAAAAAGCTCGGGCTTTGAAAGTAAAATGGGAATTGCCTCATCGCTTGTGGCGATAAATACGGAAAAAAGTGTTCCCAAAGTAATCAGACCCTTTGAATAAAGCTCCGATGCGATAACTGAAAATCCGCACTGGGGAATACAGCCAAACAGACCGCCGAAGAGGGGGCCTGCCTTTTTGGATTTCATAAAAAGATGGTGTGATGCGTTGTTGTTCTTGTGTTCAAGATATTCAATTATAAAATAAATTAAAAAAAGGGACGGGAGTATCTTTAAGGAATCCCGGAAAGAGTGCTCCAGTATATGTAAAAAGTAATGCATAAAATCTGCCTTTCCTTTTGTGAAATACAAGCCATTGTACCACAAAAGTATATAAGTGTCAATAAAAGAGGCCTTAGGCCTCTTTTATTTTTTCTTTATCTGCTTAAGCGGGCGTTTGTGCCTTAACGGTATAGGAAAGGACGCCCGATACTGTCTCTCCGTCAATCTGAAGGGCAGAAGGGGATTCGAAAGAAACCGTAACATCCCTGCCTTCGAAAATTTCAACATATTTGGTTGCCTTTATATGAGTTCCTTTGAATATAGTGGGAAAAATTGTTAAAAGTCTTAATTTGCTTTTGGAATGAACAACAGCAACCGAGACAATGCCATCTCTATTATTTCTGTCCTGATTGGGGCAGGTCATCATTCCGCCGCCATAGAATCTGCCGAACATGGTGGGAGCAATCCATACATTTTTATATTCTCTGGTGATGCCGTCAACGGTAACAGAAGCAATTTTTTTCTTAAACTTAAAAAGCAGTGCCGTTATTGCTATTTTGGTATAGTTTATGGGCTTTGTGCTGGCAGCACGTATTCTGTCGCCCTCTTCACAGCAGAAGCCGTCAAGACCAAAGCCCACGCCGTTAATGAATTTATATTCTTTGCCCAAAACCATAACGGTGGGAAGATTTGATATATAAGGTTTAAGGGGAGAGAACGAGCCTTCCTTTAATGATATATCATTGGCAAAGTCATTTCCGCTTCCTGCCGCATGATAAAAAATGTTTTTATCTTTTACATCCTCCCGGGATACGGAGTTTATAAAACGGTTTAAAGTGCCGTCGCCTCCCGAAATAATCAGATTGTCGTTTTCCGAGAGATTATCTAAAAAGGACAGAATATCACATTTGGTTATATCGTGAAAGCTTAATTTTTCGCCCTTTAAGGTTTCTTTAAGCTTTTCTGCATTTTTTAAACCTCTGCCGTTATCGGCTTTTTCATTATATAGGATAATATAATGCATGGCTCATACCCCGTTTCTCCAAAAGGATTTTACGAGAATGATTTTATATCAGAATTTACAATATGTCAACAAAATTCTACTTTATTTTCTCTCTTATATAGCCCTTTCTGTATGCTGACAGCAGGGCTTTTAAGACCTTTATTCTCTCGGCTATTCTTTTTCCGTTGTCCGTGTCCATAACCCTCATCCTTTCGGGAAATTCCTCTATCATAACTTTATCTGAATGAAGGTCTGAGTCCTTTTCTATCACATCCGTAAGCCCTGTAAAATCCTGATGAGCGGTGATGGAAAAACCGTAGGAATTATTGATTAAGGTATAACCCGAAATTCCTGTAGTGGAGTGATATGCCTTTGAAAAACCGCCGTCTATGACATAAAGCCTGCCGCCTGCTTTAACAGGGCTTTCACCTTTTTTCGTCTTAACGGGAACGTGTCCATTTATAATGTGTCCCGTTTTAGGGTTAAGGGAAAATTCTGAAAGAATCATGGAGCATATTTTTTCTTTGTTATTAAGCTTATAATAAGGATTCTTTTCTTCTTTAAGGAGCTTCTTTTCATTGGTGAAATAGCCCTCAAAGGTGGCAAGCTTTTCTTTTCCGTAAAGTGGAGATAAACTTCCGCACCAGAGGTACCATAAAAAGTCGGTCTCTTTGTTGTTATCGGAAGATAAGTATGCTTCTCTTACATATTTGTCTGCCATGTCAAGATAAGCCTTTCCCTTAAGGGTTTCGCCTTCTATATTTATTTCGGCAAGATTTCCCTTTTCGTCTAAGGGGATGCATCCGTGGAAAAGAAGATTTCCGTTATAGATTTTATACATTCCTCCGTGATTTAACATAAATCTTATATGCTTCTGAAGCTTCTCGGAGTGCAAGAATGAGCGTTTGAGACTTTTTATCACCGCTTCTTCCTCTCCGGTCAACTTAAGTGGGTCTTTCTTATCTATGGTGGGGAAAAGACTGTCATTCAAGGGATAGCTTACGCCGTCTATAACTAAACTATTGTTATCAAAGTCTGTGTTTTTTAGCATAATGCGGTCATTCATCCCGTATTCAGGATGATTTTCTATGATTTTGCCCTCCAGCTTAAACTGAATAATGGAAATAGCCTTGTGCATTCTGGCGGCTAAAAGAGAATCACTTCCCTGAATAACGTGCTTGTCTGAATCTAAGGGCATGAAATTAAGACAGGGGTCATCCTTATAGATTTCCGTTGCAAAGCTTGAAAGGGTTCTGGTGTTTATGCCATAGCCCATTTCAAGAACGTCAAAATTGTTATATCGCAGTGAATTTCTAACCACATTGGCAATTAAAGCCTCGTTCCCTGCGGCGGCACCAATCCACTCAATGTCATGATTTCCCCACTGCATATCGATGGAATGATAGCCTATGAGCTCGTCCATGATAATATCGGCTCTGGGGCCTCTGTCAAAAATATCTCCTAAAATGTGCAAATGGTCAATGGCAAGACGTCTTATAAGGGCAGAAAAAGCCACTATAAGCTCCTCTGCAAAGCCGATATCCACTACGGAACGTATAATTCCCTTATAATATTCGTGCTTGTTTATCTCGGAAATGTGGTTGTGTAAAAGCTCCTCCATTATATAGCTGAACTCTTTGGGCATGGCTTTTCTTACCTTTGAACGGGTGTACTTGGAAGAAATAAGACGGCTTATTTCAGAAAGGCGGGTCAAGGTTACTTCGTACCAGCTGTTATCCGTACGATGGGATTGGCTTAAAAAGTACAGCTTTTGTTCGGGATAATAAATCAAAGTGGCAAGCTCATCTTTCTCCTCCTGGGAAATGCTGTTTTCGAAAAGGATATCGATTTTGTTTTTTATGACTCCCGAGGCATTTTTCAAGACATGCAGAAAGGCTTCATATTCACCGTGGAGGTCGCTTAAAAAATGTTCTGTTCCCTTGGGCAGATTGAGAATGGCAGAAAGGTTGATGATTTCCGCCCCTACCGCCTCTATTGTGGGATACTCGTCAGAAAGGAGCATAAGATACTCAGGACTTATAAATTTTTCTTTCATGAAAAACCTCCGTTTTTATACTTCAAGTATATAATATCAATAAAGGTGAATTTTTTCAATAGATATATGTAAGAAAATTTAAAATAAATTTGCCATTAAATATTGACTTTTCCTTAAAAAACATATATTATGTTATAATAGTATATACTGCATGTATTGTGCGAAATTATACGAAAGCTAAAGGGGGCAGATACATTGGAAAAGGCTATCATTGAATTAGTTAATGTGTCTAAGGATTTTGATGGCGAGGGTGTTTTAAAAAACATCAATCTCAAGATTAATAAACACGAATTTTTAACACTTTTGGGACCTTCGGGCTGCGGTAAAACCACAACCCTCCGTATTATTGCGGGATTTGACTATCCTACAGAGGGTAATGTGCTTTTCGACGGCAAGGATATACAGAACATTCCCCCTTACAAGAGGAGAGTAAATACTGTATTTCAGAAATATGCATTATTTCCTCATTTAAATGTTTTTGAAAACATTGCTTTCGGTCTCAGAATTAAAAAAATAGATGAAAAAACCATCCGTCTTAAGGTATCCGAAATGCTTAAGCTTGTAAACCTTGAGGGCTATGAAAAGCGAGATGTGGATTCCTTATCGGGCGGTCAGCAGCAGCGTGTGGCTATAGCCAGGGCTCTCATAAACGAGCCTGAGGTTTTGCTTCTGGACGAGCCCTTGGGTGCACTTGACTTAAAGCTTCGTAAGGATATGCAGCTTGAGCTTAAGCGTATTCAGGTGGAAACGGGAATAACCTTTATTTACGTTACCCACGACCAGGAAGAAGCCCTTACCATGAGCGACAGAATTGTTGTTATGAATGGCGGTAAAATTCAGCAGCTGGGAACTCCCGTTGATATTTATAACGAGCCTGAAAACGCCTTTGTTGCAGACTTTATCGGCGAAAGCAACATACTTGACGGCATTATGAAGGAAGACTGTCTGGTGAATTTCCTCGGAAAGGATATTCCCTGCGTGGATAAGGGATTTTCTGAAAATGAGCCTGTTGATGTGGTTATCCGTCCTGAGGATATAAAGCTTGGACTTCCGGGCGAGGGTATAATAGACGGTGTAGTTACAAGTGTTATATTCAAGGGTGTTCATTACGAAATGATGATAAAGTGTAACGGATTTGACTTTATGGTACATTCCACATTAAAAGAAGATGTCGGTGCCAATGTAAGCCTGTCCGTAATACCCTTTGATATTCATATAATGAAGAAGGTGGCAGAGGATGAATAAAAAGACAACCTATCTTTCCATTCCGTACTTTGCCTGGGCAATTATTTTCACGGTAGTTCCTCTTCTGCTTGTATTTATGTTTGCCGTATTTAAAAATAACGGGGACGGCTATTATTTTACCACGGAATATTTAGTTCAGCTTTTTAATTCCCGTGAGGAAATGACAGCGGCACTTATAAGGAGCTTAAAGCTTTCGGCAATAGCGACCATTATTTGCCTCTTACTGGGATATCCCCTGGCATATATACTTGCAAACAGTAAGTCAAGATACAAAGGCTTTCTTACCACTCTTATCATCTTACCTATGTGGATGAACTTTCTGGTAAGAACCTACGCTCTTTTAACCCTGATGGAAAATAACGGACTTATAAATCAGTTTCTCGGTCTTTTCGGGATGGAGCGAATTCAGTTTTTATATAAAGAAAGCTCAATACTTATAGGAATGGTATATAACTATCTGCCCTTTATGGTGCTTCCCATAAATTCGGTTTTATCGAAAATCGATAAAAGGGTTATAGAGGCGGCAGAAGATTTGGGAGCCAATAAATTTCTTGTATTCAAAAAGGTTATATTCCCCTTAAGCCTCGGGGGCGTTATAAGCGGAATTGAAATGGTATTCATTCCCTCCATTACAACCTTTGCTCTTTCTCAGCTTCTTGGCGGAAGCAAGACTCTCCTTATAGGGGATATGATAGAAAGACAGTTTTTGGAGTTTAATAACTGGGGATTCGGCTCACTTTTATCGGTAATCGTAATTTTGATAGTTCTTATGTCAATGTACTTTACGGGTAAATTCGGGTCCTCCGACTCTGAATCGGGAGGGGGGCTTTTGGGATGAAAGTGATAAAACGACTTTACGTTTCTTTGGTTTATATTCTTTTATATGCACCCATTGCAATTTTAATTCTTTATTCTTTCAACGAAAGCTCAACAAGAAGCAAGTTTACGGGCTTCTCATTAAGATGGTATAAGGAGCTTTTTTCCGATAAAGAAATTTTATCAGCTCTGTTTTACACTCTTATATGTGCCCTTCTGGCATCCCTTATTGCCACGGTAATCGGAACAATAACGGCAGTGGGTCTTTATAAAATGAAAAAAGGTCCTAAAAACTTTCTGATGAATTTGTCCCATATTCCAATGCTCAACCCGGAAATAGTAACAGGTGTGTCCTTGATGCTCCTTTTCGTATTTATAAATTTTGAGCGTGGATTTTCGACAATGCTTCTTGCACATATCACCTTTAATATCCCCTATGTTATAGTGTCGGTGCTTCCGAAGCTTAAGCAGATGAATCCTTATCTTTACGAGGCGGCACTGGATTTGGGAGCTTCACCCGTATATGCATTCTTTAATGTGGTGTTGCCCGAAATCAAAAGCGGAATTGTAACGGGCTTTTTATTTTCCATGACCATGAGTATAGATGACTTTGTAATAAGCTTCTTTACCACGGGTAACGGAATTCAAAACCTTTCAATTTACATTTACAACGCCGCAAAAAGAGGAATAAGCCCCAAGGTAAATGCACTGTCTGCACTTATGTTTTTAGTGATGCTTATTCTCCTTTTAATTGTAAACAAGAGAGACGATTCTAAAAAAGAACAAATTAAAAAATAGAAAGGAACTATAAAAATGTCTAAGAAGAAAAACGCAAACATCGAAAGAAACACAAATAAGAAAAAGGCAAAGGAAGCTCTCCGTCAGAGTCTTGAGAATCTGCTTGTAAAAAACACAGGTATCGCTTTGGTTCTGGCAGTGCTTTTTGCAGTATTTAACAACTATAAAAACTCAATGGAGCTTGCAGGCGGAATGATTGCTCTTTTCAAAATATTCATCTGGGCAGGCATAGCGGCAGTTTTAGCTTTTGCAATTTTAGGTGCCGTTAAGAAAGATAATTCTCTTTACAAGTGGTGCGCAGTGGGTGCAGTTAATTCTGTAATCTGGTTCTTGTTCTACCGTTTTGGTACTTATAAGACAGCACTCATTTCTGGTGTTGCATACAGCTACTATGCCCTTTTGGCATTCCTCATATTTACCGTTATCTACTATTTCCTTGCTCTTTCAGGTGCGTGGAATAAAAAGGCGGTAAGAATTGCATTTTATGTAGTAGCGGCTTTAGTTGCAGCAGTATTACTTGCAAGCGCTCTTGTATTTATGTACTTAAACGGCAATCTGACAGGAGTTGCACACTAAAATTAAAGTTAATTAAGGAGAATTAAAATGGACGAAAACAAGAATTTAACTCCCGACAATAATGAAGAAGAAAACAATATTCCCGAGGAAGTTACCGAGGAAATAGCAGAAGAAACAGAAGCAGCTTCTGAAGAAGCGGTTGAAGAAATCTCAGATGAGGTAACCGAAGAAGCTGTAGAAGAAGTAGCGGAAGAAGAAAGCATTGTAATTCCCGAAGAAACCGAGGAAATAAAGGAAGAGAAAAAGTCAAAGGGCGGTCTTATAGCAGCTCTCATCGGTGCGGTAGTTTTAATAGCCTTAATTTTAAGTGCTGTTTTTCTTGGCGGTTCACCTAAAAACGGAACTGTTAATCCCGGCTATGCGACAATTAAAGGAAACAGCGTATATCATATAAGCTATACTGATTACAAGCTCCATAAAACTCCCGTAAAAGGTGGAGAAGATGTGGCTTTGACAGAAGAGCCTACAATGTATATTCTGGGAGACAATAACGATATTTACTATCTTACATTCTCTGTAGAAGAGGATGGACAGACAACAGTTTATAAGTTCAAAAAGTTTGTTGACGGTGTAAACGACCCTGTAATAGTGGCAGATGAAATGGTAAGTCCTCAGATTTCAGGAGGATATGTTTATTACTTCAAGGCCGTTCCTGAATTCTATTCGGGATACAGCAGCCGTGTATATCGTGCAAAGCTCAAGGAAAATTCACAGCCTGAACTGGTTTGCGACTGTCTCTCTCTGTCCTTCTATGTGGACGGAAAGGACCTTTACTTCTGTGATGTGGAAACCACATCCTTAATGAAGGTTAAGATTTCCGACGCTATGAGCTATATTGCAGAAAATCCTCTTGAGGACGGAGGAAGAAGAGCTTCTTCTGAGCTTTCAGCTCAGCTTATAGTTGAGGGTGTTGTAACCTATCCCACAGTGGTGGGCAAAAAGCTTTACTTCATAGATGCACAGAATAATTATGAGCTTTGTGTCTGCGACTTGAAGACGGGCGTGGTGGAAGGCTTTAACAACGGCGTATTTTCAAACAACTTTAATATTTACGGCGATCACATCTATTACTACAGTGTAAGCGATTATTCTTTCTATCGTATGAAGCTTGACGGCTCCGATGTAAATAAGATTACGGGTGTAAACTATTACGGAATCAGTACAATATCCCACGACAAGATTATATTCTTTGAAATAAGCGACGAGGGAATTCCCTATTTAAGCGTTTGCGATCTTGACGGAAATGAAATTTCCGATATTTCAATTGTTACTGATGAGCCTGAAGAATACTATGATGATTCTGCAGTTGAACTTCCCGAAGAGGATGTGGCTGAAGAGATAGAAATCGTAACAGATGATGAATTAAATTAAAAAAGCGGTTGAATTTGGCGAAAGCCAAATTCAACCACTTTTTTTATGAGAAGAGAGCCTTCATTATTTCTTCGGCATAGGAAGGAGGACATTCTCCCAGACACTTTGCAAGGCTTCCGTTATTAACAAGCCTCGGGCGGATTGCCTGGTAGTCTTCCTCGGTAAGCTTGATTTCGGAAACTTCCGTTAAATCTGTAATTAAGGTTCGCATTTCTTCTTCCGTTCTTAAAATTTCATCATATAAAAGAGCTGACTCTCCGGGAGCCCACTTTAAGTTGTGAAGAATGAAAGCGGGAAGATACAGGGCGCAGGCAATTCCGTGGGGAACGTCTTTTTCCTCGGAAAGGTAGTAGCTTAAGGCGTGGGGCATTGCAGTTCCCGTTACGGATATGGCATAACCTGCATATATGGAGGCAAGATAAAGATTTTCAAAATCCTCATCATCAAGACCGTCTGTACCGTAGGCACTGATTGTTTCGAATTCGGGAATTAAAAGCTTGAGTGTACGGATGGCAAAGGTTTTGGAAAAATCATTTGCAGTTTTGTTAAAATAGCTCTCCAGGGCGTGAGCCATGGCATCAAGTGCGGTTGCCTTTATGAGAGAGTGGGACATTTTTGAAATGTAGGTAATGTCTCCCAAAGACAAAACGGGAAGTATTTTTTCTGAGCGCATGCTCCGTTTCTTTCCGTCGCTTCCGGTAATTACTGCGTAGGGAGTAACCTCACTTCCTGTTCCTGCGGTAGTTCCGATTGCCACAACGGGAAGAACATTTTCATATTTTGAAAGGTAGGCATCCTCTTCTGAAATCAAAGGATTAGCCATAAGCACCGCTATGGCCTTTGCAGCGTCCAGGGGGCTTCCGCCGCCTATACCGATAACGAAATCGCAAGCATTTGAAATTCCCAGCTCTGCGGCTTCCTTTACAGAAGAATAGGTGGGATTCGGAAGAATACCCGAATAAATTTCATAAGGAATTTTAGAATTTTCTAAAACAAAAATAACATCATCAAGAGCACCTGTCATTTTAGCGGCAGACCTTCCTGTTACTATAAGTGCCTTTTTTCCGACAGAGGCTATTTTTTCGCTGTTTTTCTTCACGGCACCCTTTTCTATAATCATATTTACCGTGCTTCTGAATCTGTGATACATAAAAAACGTCCCTTCTTTTTTGTTTCTTCTATTATAAAACAAATTTATTAATAATGCAATAAAGTATTGCAAAAAAATATATTATATGGTAATCTTAAGCCAAGGGGCAGGCTCCCTTTGGCTTAAATCAATAAGGAGGGGTTTATATGATAGAAAAGATACCTTACGGAAAAGTGGGAGAAAACGAAGTATTTCTTTATAAAATGGATAACGGAAAGGGTCTTTCGGCAGAAATTATTTCTTTCGGCGGAATTGTAAGAACCTTGTGCTACGACGGAGTGGATGTGGTTCTGGGCAGAGACAGCTTAGAGGAATATATGAACAATGTAGGCTTTTACGGAGCTTTGGTTGGCAGAAACTCAAATCGTATTGCAAAGGGAGAGTTTACCTTAAACGGGAAGAAATACACCCTTGCCAAAAATGATAAAAACAACAATCTCCACGGCGGAAATATGTGCTTTTCCAAAAGGGTATGGGAGTCTAAGGCGGTGGATAAAGCTGAGCCTTCCTTAATACTCACTTTGGTAAGCGCTGACGGGGATGAGGGATTTCCCGGAAAAGTAAAGGTAAAGGTTACCTACACCCTTACAAAGGAAAACGGACTTAAAATTCACTACGAGGGAAAGAGCAATAAAGACACTTTATTGAACCTTACAAACCATTCCTATTTCAACTTAAACGGTCATGCTTCGGGCACAATTGACAGCCACGAAATTTTTATAGCTTCTGACTTCTATACACCAAACACAAATGAGTGTATGCCATACGGCGTGGTTTCTCCTGTTACCGGAACAGCCTTTGATTTAAGAGAAAAGGTTACCTTTGAAAAGGGCTTTAATTCGGGAGATTCTCAGATTGAGCTTTTCTCGGGTTATGACCACAATATGGCTCTTTCAGGCTTTGGCTATAGGAAATTTGCCGAGGCTAAGGGGGATAAGACGGGAATAATTATGGAATGCTTCACGGACAGACCTGCAGTTCAGCTCTATACGGGAAATTCAATCGAAACGGAAAGAGTGTGCAAGGACGGCGCCGTTTATCCTAAGCACGGTGGCTTCTGCCTGGAAACACAGGTTTTCCCCAATGCCATGGAATACAGCCATTTTCCGAGTCCCATCTTGAAAAAGGGCGAAAAATATGAAACTGTTACGGAGTACAGATTTAAAAAATGAGTAATTTGGTCTGCTCTTTTACAGGGCACAGAGAAATAGAAAAAGAAGCCCTTGAGCCTTTAAGGAAAAGGACAAGGGAAGTAGTTGATTTGCTTATCGCAAGAGGGGTAAAGGAGTTTATAACAGGCGGAGCCGTGGGCTTTGACCTTTTGTGCGCCGAAATTATTTTAGAGGCAAAAAAATATGCAGAAGTTACCCTTACCCTGGCAATTCCCTGCAAGGGGCAGGAAAAATATTACAGCAAGGAAAATAAAGAAACCTATAAAAAAGTTCTGGATGGGGCGGATAAGGTTGTTACGCTATCAGACTTTTATCACAGGGGCTGTATGCATGTAAGGAACAGATATATGGTGGATAAGTCTGACTTTTTAGTGTCCTACTGCATAAAGGCAGAGGGCGGAAGCTATTATACCAGAAGCTACGCCATGGAAAACAAAAAACATATAATAGATATTTTGATTTAAGGAGATTTAATTATGGAGAAGATAAAAATTGTAACCTACAACATGAGAACATTGTATTCACATCCCATTGATGGGGTAAATTCCTTTATACACAGGGCAGGTATGATACTTGAAAAGATAAGGAAGGAAGCACCTCACGTCATTTGCTTTCAGGAAATATCTGACCCTATAAGAGAATTTTTGAATAATTACCTTGCGGACTACATAATTTTAGGGCATGGAAGACTTGCCGATTTAAAAGGCGAGGGACTCTCCATCGCATACAGAAAGGACTCTATGGAGCTTTTGGCATTTGAAAGCTTCTGGCTTTCGCCCACGCCTTTCGTTCCCGCTTCAAGATATGAAATACAGAGCGAATATCCAAGAATATGTCCCCATGCAGTTTTGAAGCACAAAAATCTTGCGACACCCATAAGCTTATATAACGTACACCTTGACCATATAAGTGATGCGGCAAGAATTGAAGGAATACACCAGATTGCTGAAATGATTGAAGACTATAAAAAGAAAATTGACTGCCCTACATTTATTTTAGGCGACTTCAATGCACGTCCCGGGACGGAAACGATAACCTATCTTAAAGGCTATAACAATTCGGAATATGTTGAACTGACAGAAGATATCGGAGACACCTATCACGGATTTAAGGGTAGTGCAGCACCACAGAACGAAGAGCGGACAGGTCCTTCGAAAATAGATTATATTTTCACAGATAAAGAAACAGCAAAAAAGCCTCACACCGTAACAAAGTGGGAGGACTCAGAAAACGGAATTCTTTTATCTGACCACTATCCCATCTGTCTTGAAATTGAAATGTAATATTGACAAACTTAAGAAAATGTAGTATAATCAAAGGCGATATAATAGTATAATTAAATGCAGAGAGTAAGTAGCATGGTTTGTATGTGTATTATTCTGTGCATTTTTTGTATTAAAACGGAGGGTTACTATGGTACAATTTATGAACGTATTGAATGAAGGAATAGTAATTTTATTAAAGATACTTTTAGCTGTGGCTTTAAGCGGCCTTGTTGGTCTTGAAAGAGAGCACAAGCACAGACCTGCGGGATTAAGAACTCACGTTTTGGTGTGTGTGGGTGCAACATTAACTATGATGATAAGCCAGTTTATCGTGTCAGAGGGGGGCTCTACAGATATTTCCCGTCTGGGTGCGCAGGTTATTTCAGGCATCGGTTTTCTTGGGGCAGGAACTATAATCCGTGAGGGAGACAGAGTAAGAGGTCTTACAACTGCAGCAACCTTGTGGGCAACTGCCTGCATCGGTCTTGCAATCGGTATAGGCTATTATCTGGGTGCGGTCATTGCAACTCTCACTATGCTTTTGGTTTTAAAGGTACTGGGATATATTATGAAAAAGTACGAGAGTAAGGAAAACCTGACAATTCACATACACACAGCAAATGAAAAGGAAAATATAGGAAGAATAACAGAGGTCCTCCACGAATATTGTGATGAAGTTAAAAATATAGAGTTTTCAAAAGACGCAATAAATAAGGAAATCATAATAACGGCAACTGTTCAGCTTGCAAGGGGCGTTAATTATGAAATGTTTTCCACTTCCTTAATTGAGATTGAAGAAGTTTTAAGGGTTGAATAATCGGAGAGAATATGCAAAAAGGATTCATTCATGAAAAAGCAGGAAATTTTGAATATCTCCAAAGTCCTCTTCTAAAGGAGGCGGGAGTTCTTCATTGCTTTACCACAAGATGCGGAGGCTTTTCAAAGGACCATTTGTCTTCCTTGAATTTGGGACTCGGCAGAGGAGATGCAAAGGAAAACCTAGAGAAAAACTTTAAGGTGGTATTTGATGCTCTGGACTTTACGGGAGAAAATTTGAGTATTACAAAGCAGATTCACGGGGATTTTGCGGCAATTATAAATAAGCCTGAATTAAGAAGCGAGGGAGCAGATGCCCTTATAACAGGTGAAAAGAATATTCCCTTGATGTCTTATTCGGCAGACTGCGTGCCCGTATTACTTTACGATAAGGACAAAAACGTGTGTGCGGCCATTCATTCGGGTTGGCGCTCGACGGTTAAAAAGATAGTAAAAAAGACCATAGAGAAGATGAGTGAAAATTTTGGGACAAATCCTTCTTCCGTTATTGCGGCAATAGGTCCATCCATTGAAAAATCCTGCTTCCAGGTGGGAGAAGAGGTTTACCAAGCATTCGGTGAAAGCTTCAGCGATTTAAGGTTTATAGAAGAGGATGAAGACAAAATTCATTACCATGCCGACCTTTGGGAGGCAATTTGCCTGACTTTGCTGGAAGCGGGAGTTATGGAGGAAAATATATCCCTTTGCGGTGAATGTACTTTTTGCAATGAAGAGCTTTATTTTTCATCCAGAAGACAAAAGGGGAAATTCGGTGCCCTGGGTGCCTTTATAGAATTGAGATAGGTGATATTTTTGAAACGTATTTTACTTATAGCAGCATCAGTACTTTTGATCATGACATCCTGCAGCAGGGCACCTTTGGAAAAAAATGAAGAAGTATCTTTAGTGATGACTGATATGCTTGAGGGCGGAAAGATTACGGTTTCTTCAAGGAAGCCTGATACATTCAATCCTCTTGCTACAAATTACGAAAGCTGCAGAGAGCTTTTTTATCTTTTTTATGACGGGCTTTATACTCTTAACGAGGATTTTACCGCCACTGAAAATCTGGCGTCGGAATTTATTATGAAAGAGGATTATAAGTGGGGAACTTTAAAAATCAAAGAGGGTATTACCTTCAGCGACGGAAGTCCTCTTACCTGTAAGGATGTAATTTATTCCGTTGACTTTATAAAAAGAAATGGCGGAAGCTTTTCAGGATGCGTGAAAAACATAAAAAATATAACGGAGGAAAGCGAAAATACCCTTTTGATTGAGCTTTATAATCCTGAAGCTAATTTTTCGGCAATGCTCACATTCCCCATTATCAAGGACGGAGCTCCCTACTTTATGGACAAGCCCAACGGAACAGGACAGTTTCGTGCGGACAGTTCGGGCATAGGATACACCTATCTTAAGGCAACGAAAAATCTTTCCTACCATCTGGGCAGAGCCTATGTGGATGAAATCGAAGTTTTATATATGAACACCGATTTAAAAGGCGAAATGAGCTTTTTGTCGGGAGATACGGATTTAATAATAAATCCGGATTTTGCCGGGGAGCAAAAGGAAAATCCAGATATAAAAACTTATGAAAGCAGCAGCAACCGTTTTGAATTTCTGGGATTTTATTGTGAAACGGGAGTTTTTACCGATGAGGCAGCCAGAAGGGCGGTTTCGTCAGGAGTGGACAGAACTGCACTTTCAGAAGAATTCGAAAAAATGGAGATATTAGCTTCCACCCCCATCAATCCCAAGGCATCCTTCTATTCGGAGGAAGTGGAAACCGTAAGCACAGATAGGCCAACGGACATTTTGGAAAGAAACGGATGGAGAATAGGAAGCGGAGGAGTTTATGAGAAAAACGGAAGAAGCTTATCCTTCAGTATTATCGTAAACGAAGAAGATTCGGAAAGAGTTGCATCTGCAAACTTTTTAAGCCACGCCCTTTTAAGCCACGGAATTTCGGCATCTGTTCAGTCTCTGCCGTATAACACTTATAAGGAGAGACTGAAAAACGGAGAGTTTGAAGCCTTTATGGGCGGATGTGCCATAGGAAATGCGGCAAACCCCGGATTTTTGGTTGGAAGCGGAGGAAGTGCCAATGTATTTGGCTATTCAGGAGGAGTAATGGATATGAGAATTACTGCTCTTGCCACTGCAGAGGGGGAAAATCTTTCATCCGAAGCAAAGAAATTCGGGAAAGCTCTGGGAGAAAGCGCTCCCCTTACGGGAATTTATTTCAAGACCACAAAGGTAATGGTGAAAAAAAATATAATAATTCCTGAAATCAGCCCCACATCTGTTTATACAAAAGCCTATAAGTGGTATTTTACAAAATAATCCCGAAAAACTTGCAGTAAAAAAACGAATGTTTTTTCTTGCATCCTTGATGGATTTGTGTTAAAATGAGCGGGAAAGCATTTTATAATTAGAAAGGAATTTACTATGATAATCGATCCTATTATATTAAAAGAAGGTAAGGACGGCTCTATGGCTAAAACCAACTGCTATTCAGAGCTTCTTTCCGAAAGAAAAATTTTCCTTTTCAACGAAGTTGATGATGACTTGTCTGCTTCTATAGTATCACAGCTTTTATATCTTGATGCTAAAAATCCCGGTGAAGAAATTGAAATGTATATAAATTCTCCCGGCGGCTCCGTTTCGGCAGGTCTTGCAATTTATGATACAATGCAAATGATTAAAAGCCCTGTTGTAACCATATGTGCGGGAATAGCAGCTTCCATGGGCGCTGTCCTTTTATCGGGAGGAGAAAAGGGAAAACGCTATGTAATGAAAAACGGCAAGGTTTTGATTCATCAGGTTTTAGGTGGCGTTGGCGGTCAGGCTACAAACATGGACATCCACACCAAGGATATGCTTAAAACCAAAAGACTCTTAAACGGAATTTTAGCAGAAAACACAGGCAAAACCATGGAGGAAATCACAAGAGACACAGAAAGAGACTATATCTTGAATGCCGAAGAGGCAGTAGCCTACGGAATAGTGGATGCTATAAAATAATAAAACGGGAGTGGAGACACTCCCGTTTATATTTTATTTAAATAAAAACACCTTTTACCCCTTGACAAAAGTTCCCAAAAGTGGTATAACATTTTTAGCACTCATAAGGTAAGAGTGCTAAAAACAAAAAGAAAGGTTGAAGAGGCATGGAATTATCCGACAGAAAGCGCAAAATCTTAAAAGCCATTATTGACGGATATATTGAAACGGCAGAACCCATCGGCTCTTCTACCATACAGAAAAATTACTTAAAGGATTTTTCCAGCGCTACCATCAGAAATGAAATGGCATACCTTGAGGAAATGGGCTATCTGGAAAAGCCCCACACTTCAGCAGGAAGAATCCCGTCTTATATGGGCTATCGTCTTTATGTTGATATGCTCATGGAAAAGTATCGTCTCACTTTAAGCGAAATGGAAGATCTGGCAAAGCGAATGGAGACAAAGGCAAAGGAACTTTCAGGAGTTGCGAAAAAAGCGGGACAGACCTTATCTGCCATAACAAATTACACCTCTTTTGTAATCACTCCCGCAACGGTAAGGCTTCGTCTTAAAAATTTAAAGCTCATCTTGGTTAACGAGGGTCTGGTTTTAATGGTTCTTGTGGGAACGGGAGACATTATCAAGGACAGAAAGATATCCTGCCCCAGGGAGTTGAATCAGGAGTTTGCAGATAAGCTGTCAGGCCTCATAACGGAGCTTTTAGCCATGAAAACCTATGAGGAAATGGATTTTAATGCAGCGGTCTTCCGTGAGGTATCAAGATACTGGCCCAACCTTACGCCCTCCTTGTCTGAATTTATAAAAGAGGCTCTTTCAGGAAATGACGGGGATGTTTTTACGGACGGAGCGTCCAATATTTTCCGTTATCGTGAGTACAGAGATGTGGATAAGGCAAGAAGCCTTCTGGATTTTGTTGATGATGATGAGAACTTAAAGGGTATTGTAAAGGATGCAGCTTACGACAATACCTGTATGACTGTTATAGGAAAGGAAACGGGAATAGAGGCTTTATCTGATTGTGCGCTTGTAGTTAAGACCTACTCGGCATCGGAATTTGAAAAAGGAACCATCGGAATTATCGGCCCTGCCAGAATGGACTATTCAAGGGTTATGTCAACCTTAGAATACATGGCAGAAGCCATGGATAATATATTAAGGCAGATACTGTAGAAAGGAATGACAAAGTTGGCAGAGAAAAAAGACATAGAAGAAACTTTGGAGGAAGAAGTTTCGCTGAACGAAGAAGTCCAAGAGGATAAAAAGCTTGATGAACTTAATGACAAGCTTTTAAGACTCACTGCTGAATATGAAAATTACAGAAAAAGAACAACCAAGGAAAAAGATGCTTTATACGAAAATGCCAAGGCAAACACGGTGGCAGCGTTTTTACCTCTTTTTGATAATATCGAAAAGGCTATAAAGGTAAAGCCTAAGGAGCAAAGCGGCGAATGGAAGGCTTTTTCCGAGGGTGTGGATCTTATGAAAAAGCAGATGGAGGAAATTCTTACGTCCCTGGGAGTTTCGGCAATAGATGCTCTCGGTGAGGAATTTAATCCCGAATGGCACAATGCAGTGATGCATGTAGAAGACGACTCTGCGGGGGAAGGCATCATTACCGAAGAGTTTCAGAAGGGCTTTAAGATAGGAGACAAAGTAATAAGACATTCAGTAGTTAAAGTAGCAAATTAAAAAAAGAAAGAGGAATAGATTATGGGAAAAATTATCGGTATAGATTTAGGTACAACAAATTCTTGTGTTGCTGTACTTGAGGGTGGCTCAGCAGAAGTCATCGCAAACGCTGAAGGTATGAGAACAACTCCTTCGGTTGTTGGTTTTACAAAGACAGGAGAAAGACTTGTAGGTCAGGTTGCAAAGCGTCAGGCTGTTTCCAATCCTGACAGAACAATAATATCCATTAAGAGAGAAATGGGTTCTTCCTACAAGGTTTCCATAGATGACAAGAACTACACACCTCAGGAAATTTCCGCAATGATTCTGGCAAAATTAAAGGCTGATGCTGAAAGCTATCTGGGTCAGACAGTAACAGAAGCGGTTATCACCGTTCCTGCATACTTCACAGATGCTCAGAGACAGGCAACAAAGGATGCTGGTAAAATTGCAGGTCTTGATGTAAAGAGAATTATAAACGAGCCTACAGCAGCAGCTCTGGCTTTCGGTGCAGACAAGGACCCCGACGGCAAGATTATCGTATTTGACTTGGGTGGCGGTACTTTCGACGTATCCATTTTGGATATATCCGACGGCGTATTCGAGGTTATGGCAACCTGCGGTAACAACCGTCTTGGCGGCGACGACTTCGATAACAGAATTATTGATTATATCGCAGCCGAATTTAAAAAGGACAACGGAATTGACTTAAGAAACGACAAGATGGCTTCCCAGAGACTTAAGGAAGCGGCTGAAAAGGCAAAGTGCGAACTTTCCTCCGTTACAAGCGCATCCATCAATCTTCCTTATATTTCTGCAGGCGCAGAAGGACCTTTGCACCTTGATATGACTCTTACAAGAGCAAAGTTTAACGAGCTTACTTCGGATTTGGTTGAAGAAACAATGGTTCCCTTAAAGAAGGCATTATCCGATGCAGGACTTTCCACAGGCGATATAAAGAAAGTTCTTATGGTTGGCGGCTCCACAAGAATTCCTGCTGTTTGCGAAGCAGTTGAAAAGCTTGTAGGCTCCAAAATAAGCAAGGAAATAAACCCCGATGAATGTGTTGCAATGGGCGCTGCTATTCAGGGCGGTGTACTGTCAGGAGACGTTGACGATTTAGTGCTTTTGGACGTAACTCCTCTTTCATTAGGTATCGAAACCATGGGTGGAGTATTTACAAAGATTATCGAAAGAAATACAACCATTCCCACTAAAAAGAGCCAGATTTTCTCCACAGCTGCAGATAATCAGCCCTCTGTTGACGTTCATGTTCTTCAGGGTGAAAGAGAAATGGCGCAGTATAACAAGACTCTGGGCAACTTCCAGCTTTCGGGCATTGCTCCCGCTCCCAGAGGAATCCCCCAGATTGAGGTTACCTTTGATATTGATGCAAACGGTATCGTTCATGTATCTGCAAAGGATCTGGGAACAGGCAACGAGCAGAATATCACAATCACAGCTTCCACAAATCTTTCCGATGACGAAATTGAAAAGGCTGTAAAGGAAGCAGAGCAGTATGCGGCTGAAGATAAAAAGCGTAAGGAAGAGGTTGACTTAAGAAACTCCGCTGACCAGATGAGCTATCAGGCAGAAAAGCTTATAGCAGATATGGGCGATAAAATGACAGAAGACGAAAAGGCAGACCTTAAGGCAGAAGCCGACAAGGTTAAGGAAGCTCTTAAGGGAACTGATACGGAAGCAATCAAAGCTGCAAGCGATGCTCTTATGCAGAAAATGAGTGCAATCGGTCAGAGAGTATATCAGGAAGCGGCAGCTCAGCAGCAGGCACAGGGTGGTCAGAATCCTGAAGATAATGGACCCCAGGGTGCTCAGGACGCAGATTTTAAGGATGTAAACTAATAAATATTGCCGGACGGTTTTCCGTCCGGCAACTGATGTTTACATAAAAGGAAAGGAATCTATCTATGGCAGAAAAGAGAGATTATTACGAGGTGTTAGGGGTTTCCAAAAGTGCAACTGACGAGGAAATCAAAAAAGCCTTTCGTTCCAAGGCTAAAAAATATCACCCCGATTTGAATAAAGACGACCCAGAGGGTGCGGCTGCTAAGTTCAAGGAAGTCAATGAAGCATACGAGGTTTTGTCAGATGCGGATAAAAAGGCTAAATATGACCGTTTCGGTCATGCTGCCTTTGACCAGACTCAGGGAGGCTACGGCGGTGGCGGAGCTTATGGCGGTTTCGGTGGCTTCGACGTAGACTTAGGAGACATTTTCGGAAGCTTTTTCGGTGGCGGTGCATCCAGAAGAAACGGTCCTGTAAAAGGGGCTGATTTGAATAAGCAGATTACCTTAAGCTTTTCTGAAGCTGCCTTTGGCTGCAAGAAAACAATAGAGGTTTACAGAAGTGAAAAGTGTGATGCTTGTAACGGAAGCGGTGCTAAAGCGGGAACAAGTGCAGAAACCTGTCAGACCTGCCACGGAACAGGACAGGTGAGAAGCTCCATGGGCGGATTTTTCTCAACGGTTACAACCTGTCAGACCTGCGGCGGCTCGGGAAAGATAATTAAATCACCCTGCGAAGCTTGTCGTGGCAGAGGTTCCGTGAGAAGAACCAAAAAGATAGAGGTAAATATACCTGCGGGTATTGACCACGGTCAGACCTTAAGCGTATCAGGTGAAGGGGAATGCGGAATGAGAGGCGGTCCCAACGGGGACTTGCTGGTAACTGTCGCAATCGCTCCCGATAAAACATTTAAGAGAAAAGGCTATGATGTATATGTGGAAAAGCACATAAGCATAACCGAAGCGGCTCTGGGAGCAACCTGTCAGGTGGCAACAATCCACGGAGATGTGGAATTTACCATTCCAGAGGGAACACAGTCCAACTCGATTTTCAGGCTCAAGGATAAAGGAATTCAGAGACTTCACAGTGCATCCAAGGGCGATGAATATGTAACTATTATAGTGGATACCCCCAAAAATTTGACCAAGGAACAAAAGGCGAAGCTTTTGGAATTTGCAGAGATTACGGGAGATAAAAACTACGACGGGATAAAGAAAGAAAAGGGCTTCTGGAAAAAGTAGTAGGAGAAAAAAGTGGCTGTAAAAAGTGTTTTTACAGCCCTCTTTCATGATTGGAGAATAATATGGGAAAACAAATGATAACCGATTTGACAGTGGGAAGTGTGTCTAAGCTTCTGCTTAAGTTTGCATTTCCGCTTTTTTTGTCAAATGCACTTCAGGCAGTATATAACATTGTGGATATGATTGTGGTGGGACAGTACCTGGGCGGTGCAGGAATGTCAGCCATTTCCATCGGCGGAGATATTTTGCACCTTTTAACCTTTGTTGCCATGGGCTTTTCCTCTGCAGGGCAGGTTTTAATAGCTCAGGACGTGGGAGCGGAAAATTTCTCCCGTGTAAAAAAGACAATAGGAACAATGTTCACCTTTTTAACAATAGCATCTTTGGCGATTTCCGTTATATGTTATTTAATAAGGGTTCCTATGCTTTCCTGGCTTAATACTCCGGATGAATCCTACATATATACCATGGATTACACCGTAACTTGTATTTTCGGTCTTTTCTTTATATACGGGTACAATATTGTCTCGGCAATTTTAAGAGGCATGGGAGACAGTCGCTGTCCTTTTGTTTTCATAGCAATTGCGGCGGTGCTTAATTTGATTTTAGACGTTGTATTTGTAGTTTATATGAATATGGGCACTTTCGGTGCGGCTTTAGCAACAGTAATAGGTCAGGGTGTAAGCTTTGTGGTATCACTTATATACCTTTACAGGAGAAAAGAAAGCTTTTGCTTTGATTTTAAGCCAAAAAGCTTTCTTATGGAAAAGGAAGTACTTGGGAGAATTGTGGCTCTCGGCATACCCATGGCAATTCAGTCTGCCGCTATAAGTATGTCCAAGATAGTGCTTATGGCGTGGATAAATTCTTTCGGCGTTGTATATTCGGCTCTGGCGGGAATTTTCAACAAGATAAACACCGTAAGTGCCGTGGTTTCCAATTCCTTTACAACGGCGGGAAGCTCTATGGTGGGACAGAATCTTGGTGCGAAAAAGGACGAAAGAATACCCGAAATATTAAAAACCGTGGGCTTTTGCGGAACTTTAATTGCAGTGGTATTTTCTTTGGCGGTTATGATTTTCCCCGATGGTGTTTTTGCAGCATTTACATCTGATGAGGAAGTCATTTCCATGGCAAGTATCCTCATTTATCCTATTGTCCTGAATTTCTTCGGCTCTGCCACGAGAAGCATAAGCTTTTCCTTAATAAACGGCTCGGGAAATACTCATCTTAATCTGGCGGTGGCAATAATAGACGGAGTTATAAGCCGAATAGGTTTTTCGTGGGTTTTGGGATATGCACTGGGTATGGGATGTAAGGGCTTCTGGTACGGTGATTCTCTGGCAGGCTTCATTCCTATAGTTATAGGTACAATTTTCTTTGCCTCGGGAAAATGGAGGAGCAAAAAGTCCTGATTTTTCTTGACATGCACAAGGGGAAATGATATAATTAACACATTAACAGTTAAGTAGTTAACTTTTGATGTGTTAATTTTTTGGAGGTCATATGGAAAATAAGTCTTTAATACATGAGGGGATAGGTCTTTTCATACACACGGACCGACTTCATAAAAAACTTTGCGAAAAGAAAATAGGAGAGCTTAAAATTCACAGAAGCCAGCATATGATGCTTATGCGTCTTTCCCGCTTTGAGAGAGGTGTATCCCAGAGAGAATTGGCTGATTCTTTGGAGATTACGCCTGCTGCTGCAACAGTTACAATAAAAAAGCTTATTGCGGGAGGCTATGTTGAAAGGAAAGAATCGGAAAAGGATGCGAGATTTAACGAAATAAGCATTACCGAAAAAGGGAAAAGGGTGGTAGAAAGGTCCCGTGAAATCTTTGATTCGGTGGATGCTCAAATGGTTTCGGGAATAGGCGAGGAAGAGCTTTTAAGCTTTATGGCTACCCTTAAAAAAATGAAAGAAAACCTGAAAGGACAGATTTTGTGAGAAGCTGGATTAAATATATAAAGCCCTATATGAAATATTTCATTTTGGGCCCTCTTTGTATGATAATTGAAGTTATAGGCGAAGTTTTAATGCCTATGTTTTTGGCACAGATTATAAATAAAAGCGTAGAAAAAGGTGTTTTTTTCAGTATAGAAATGGCACTTTTGATGATTTTGGTTGCCCTTTTGATGATGGCGGGTGGAGTTGGCGGTGCCTATTTCGGAGGAAAAGCATCGGTTAATTTTGCCGCAGATTTAAGGCAGGACATATATAAAAAGGTAATGGGCTTTTCTTTTTCCAATATAGACAAATTTTCCACAGGCTCATTGGTAACCCGTCTTACCAACGACGTAACACAGCTTCAGAACTTTGTTAATATGCTCCTTCGTATGTTTTTAAGAGCACCCGGAATGCTGATTGGCGCCCTTATAATGGCGATAAGCTTAAAGCCCTCTCTGGCGGTGGTTTTGGCAGTTACCATTCCGCTTATGCTGGTAAGTATTATATTTATAATAAGAACGGGCTTCCCCAGATTTGGTAAGATGCAGGTGAAGGTGGATAAATTAAATTCAACCGTTCAGGAAAATATAACCAATGTAAGGGTGGTAAAATCCTTTGTCCGTGAGGAATTTGAAAAGGAAAGGTTTGAAAATGCCAATTCAGAGCTTAAAGAGGCAAATATGTCTGCGGTTAAGGTTATGATTTTCATGCAGCCTGTAATGACCATTTTCATGAACTTTACCACCATTGCAATTTTGTGGTTCGGAAGTCATATGGTACTGGACATAAACTATCCCATGCCCATAGGAGACTTGTCTTCGTTTATTACTTATGTTACACAGATACTTTCATCACTTATGATAGTTACAATGATGCTTATGCATTCTTCAAGGGCGCTGGCATCCGCAAGAAGAATAAAAGAGGTCCTTTCAGAAAAAGCGGATGTAAATGATGAAAATGCTGCTTACAAAGAAAAGGAAGTAGAAAGAGGGGAAATTGAATTTAAGAACGTTTCCTTCAGATATTATAAAGAAAGCCCCGACTTGGTGCTTGATGATATAAATATAAAGATAGAAGCGGGCCAGACTGTTGGAATAATCGGGTCAACGGGCTCTGGAAAGACCAGTTTGGTTTCCATGATACCGAGACTCTATGATGCGGATTCGGGGGATATTTTAATTGACGGTATCTCCGTTAAGGATTACAGCCTTAAAAATCTCCGTGAGGGGGTTGGTATGGTGCTTCAGAAAAACATTCTTTTCTCGGGAACCATATACGATAATCTTCTCTGGGGCGATGAAAACGCAAGCTTCGAGGAAATAAAAAAGGCAGCAAATTCTTCTGAGGCGGCAACATTTATAGAAAGCTTCAAAAACGGCTATGAAACGGAGCTTGAGCAGGGCGGCGTAAATGTATCGGGAGGTCAGAAGCAAAGGCTTTGTATAGCAAGAGCTCTTATAAAAAAGCCCAAGATTTTAATACTTGATGACTCCACCAGCGCAGTTGATACGGCTACGGAAAAAAGAATAAGAGAGTCCCTTAAAAACGAGCTTTCGGAGAGTACAAAAATTATAATTGCACAGAGAATAACATCCGTTATGGAGGCAGATAAAATTATAGTAATGGATAACGGAAAAATAACTGGTATAGGAAATCATGAGTATCTTCTTTCGAATAACGAGGAATACCGTGAAATCTACTTATCCCAGATGTCCGGGAAGGAGGAATGAGCATGGCACGAGGATTAGAACAGCTTAAAAAGCAGTACAACAAGGGCTCATCATTAAAAGGACCCGGCGCTCCGGGCAGAGGTATGGGGAGAGGCCCCGGTGGTCCCGGCAGAGGAATGGGAGGACCGGGAGGAAAGCCTAAAAATACAAAGGCTACCGTAAAAAGGCTTGTGGGCTACATGGGTGAACATAAATTCAAGCTGGTTTTGGTACTACTTTGTATGCTTGTTCACACCTTAACATCCCTTTTCGGTTCGTTTTTGCTGGCGCCTATAATAGATAAAATTGCCCTGGCAAAGGACCCTGCCTTTGAGGTTTCTTTAAGCAGGCTTGAAATTTTTGCAGATGAAATTATCAGTGTATTGGCAAAAGCTTCTTTTATGGAAAATATTTTGGGCGAGGGTGCATTTTTAGAGATTTTCGTATATGTTTTATCGGGAATAATAATCCTGGCTATTATATATCTTTTGGGTGCTGTTGCAGGATATCTCCAGTCAAGACTTATGCTTTCCATAACTCAGGGCTCCTTGGAGAAAATCAGAAATGAGCTTTTTTCAAAGCTTCAGGCACTTCCCCTTAAGTATTTTGATAACGAAACCACAGGAGATATTATGAGCCGTTTCACCAATGACGTTGATAATATCGGCATGATGCTTGATAACTCGTTGGTTTCGCTTATTTCAGGGTCTGTAACCCTTGTGGGCACATTTATCTTTATGATTACAACAAACTGGATTCTTACTTTGGTTACGGTTTTCTTTATTCCTGTATTTATGTTCGGAGGAGGAGCTATAGCTAAAAAGGGCAGAGGCTATCATAAAGGACAGCAGGCATCCCTGGGAGCAGTGAACGGTTATATTGAAGAGAGTGTAACGGGACAGAAGGTAGTTAAGGTTTTCAATCATGAGACTGTGTGCGAGGATGAATTTTTGCTTCTTAATAACGATTTGAGGGATACCCAGTTCAAAGCTCAGTTTTATGGGGGAATAATGGGACCTGTTATGGGAAATACCAGTCAGATAACCTATGCGATTACCATCGGTATCGGCGGTATAATGATGATAACAGGAGGATTTACCCCGGGAGCGCTTACAGTTTTCGCCAACTATTCCAAACAGTTTTCAATGCCAATAAATATGATTTCAATGCAGATGAATAATGTTTTTTCCGCTTTGGCGGGTGCAGAGAGAGTGTTTAAGGTTATGGATGAAACTCCAGAAATTGAAGACGTAGAAAATGCAAAGAAAATTGATAAAACAAGGGGCGAGGTTATATTAAAGGATGTAAGCTTTGGATATAACGAAGATAAGCTTATTCTTAAAAACATTTCCGTTCACGCTAAGCCGGGAGAGAAAATTGCTTTTGTAGGCTCTACGGGAGCGGGAAAGACCACAATAACAAATCTTCTCAACAGATTTTATGACATAAAGGACGGAGAGATTTTACTTGACGGAGTAAACATAAAGAACTATAAAAGAGAAGATTTAAGAAAAAATATTGCAATGGTGCTTCAGGATACTCATCTCTTTACGGGAACGGTGATGGAAAATATACGCTACGGAAATCTTTCGGCAACGGATGAAGATGTTATAAATGCTGCTAAAATTGCCAGTGCTCACAGCTTTATAATGAGGCTTTCAGAGGGCTATAAAACCGAAATAACGGGGGACGGGGCAAACCTCTCCCAGGGACAGAGGCAGCTTTTGAATATTGCCCGTGCGGCTATAAGTAAAGCCCCCGTATTGGTGCTGGACGAAGCAACAAGCTCCGTTGATACCAGAACGGAAATGCATATAGAACACGGAATGGACCGACTTATGAAGGAAAGAACAACCTTTGTTATAGCTCACAGACTTTCAACCGTAAGAAACGCAGATAAAATTATAGTTTTGGAAAAGGGCGAAATTTTGGAAGAAGGAACTCATGATGAGCTTCTGGCATTAAAAGGAAGATATTTCGAGCTTTATACCGGCAAAAAAGAATTAGATTAAAAAAAGACTGTACTCATTTAATGAGTACAGTCTTTTTTATTTATCCATATATCTGTATAAATCTTTCAAGTAGTTATAAGGGTGGAATTGCTTTTTAGCTACCATTTCCGAAAGCTCCTTTGAGGAAACCCACTTTACAGCCTGAACCTCTTCCTCCTGCATGGTAACCTCTGAAACCCCTATATTTTTATGTACGGCATAGACATATACAAAATCGTTTCTGCCACGGTATTTTTTTACCAGAACAAATTCGTCATCGTCGGCAGAAATACCAAGCTCCTCTGAAAGCTCACGCTTTGCGGCGGAAAGCTCGTCTTCGCCGCTTACTGCACTGCCGCCAGTGGCGGCCCACATACCCGGGAGAATTTCCACATTGTAGCTGCGCTGCTGAATTAAAGCTTTTTTCATATGGTTAATAAGCCAGACGTGAACAACCAGATGATATTGTCCTTCTTTCAGGGCGTCTTTATGTCTCACTACGGTTTCGCCTGTCTTATTTCCGTTAATATCCAGTATATCCCATTTTTCCAAAGGAAATCCTCCTTTCTTCTTTAGTATGAAAAAATTATAATGTTCCTAAGTTTGATGCTTTTAAATATTCGTTTATAAAGCCGTCGATTTCTCCGTTCATAACTGCATCAATATTACCAACTTCAAAGTTTGTACGGTGGTCCTTAACCATGGTGTAGGGACAGAAAACGTAGGAGCGTATCTGGCTTCCCCAGGCATTGTCCTTCTGTACGCCCTTGATGTCCGAAATCTTTTCATAATGCTCACGTTCTGCAATTTCAACAAGCTTTGACTTAAGCATTTTCATGGCAGTTTCTCTGTTCTGAATCTGGCTTCGTTCATTCTGGCAGGCAACAACTATGCCTGTGGGAAGATGTGTTATTCTTATGGCAGACTCGGTCTTATTAACGTGCTGACCGCCTGCACCGCTGGAACGGTAGGTATCAACCCTTAAATCTTCGGGATTGATTTCCACATTAAAGTCTTCGTCTATTTCGGGAATAACCTCGCAGGAGGCAAAGGATGTATGTCTGCGGCTGGCAGAGTCGAAGGGTGAAATTCTGACTAAACGGTGAACTCCGTTTTCTGCCTTTGCATAGCCGTAGGCATTTATGCCTTCAATTAAGAGGGTTGCACTTTTAATTCCCGCTTCTTCACCCTCTAAGCAGTCAAGTAATTTAACGGAAAAGCCCTTTCTCTCAGCCCAGTGTTCGTACATACGGAGAAGCATTTCGGCCCAGTCGTGAGCCTCTGTTCCGCCTGCTCCCGCATGGAGAGTCAAAAGAGCGCTGTTCTTATCATAAGGACCTGAAAGGAGGGTTTCAAGCCTTAAATCCTCTAAGGATTTTTCAAAAGCCTCAATACCTCCCGAAAGCTCGTCGAGAACAGACAAGTCTTCCATTTCGTCACCAAGCTCACAAAGGGCGGTTAAATCCTCCCATGAAGAATAAAGAGAGTTATATTTTTCCACCTTGCTTTTAAGGAGGTTAATTTCCTTAAGCACCTTCTGGGATTCCTTGGCGTCATTATAAAAGTCCGCATCTAATGTAAGCTTTTCTTTTTCTTCAATCTGCTTTTTTATTCCGTCAATATCCATAGACTGTTTAAGCTGATTAAGGGGTTCATCCTTTTTGCTTAAGGACAGTCTGAATTCATCAAATTCAAGCATCTAAATTATCCTTTCTCATTTATTCATACAACAGTTTTTATACTTCATTCCGCTTCCGCAGGGACAAGGGTCATTCCTGCCGATTTTCTTTTCGGCATTAACCAGAGGCTTTTTAAGAACTTCCTTGCTCTCGCCCGTAGATACAGCCTTTGCCACCTGCTTACGCTCTGTGGCATCGTTTCTTTTTCTTACGAACATAACGCCCTTTACGGTACCCTCTCTTATGGAAGCAATCATTTCGTCAAACATTTCGGAGCTTACCGACTGATATTCCACAACAGGGTCGTGCTGAGCATAGGCACGGAGAGAGATACCCTCTCTTAGCTGCGCCAAATCGTCAATATGCTGCATCCAGAGTCTGTCCACAACCTGAAGCATAATTACACGCTCAACCTCACGCATGGAATCGCCAAATATTTCTTCCTGCTTTTCGTAATTTTCAGAGAAGATTTTCATTAAATCTTCCAAAACCCATTCCTTATTAAGACGGTCGTAGGACTCCTTCGGGTAGGATAAGGGGGAAACCATGGGCATCAGCTTTAATATGGAGGCGTTAAGACCCTCCCATTCCCAGTTATCCGCGAAGCTGTCAGAAGCATAAATATCAAGGATTTCCTTAAAGCATTTTTCCGCCATGGTAAATATATTCTGCTTTAAGTCCTTATTGTCAAGAACCTGGGCACGCTCGTTATAAATAACCGTACGCTGCTGATTTATTACATCGTCGTAGCGAAGAACGTTACGTCTTGCGGCAAAGTGGTTGCTTTCCACTCTTTTCTGGGCATTTTCGATTATGCCCGAAAGAATTCTTGCCTCGATAGGCTCGTCATCGGGAATACCCGTCATTGTCATAACCGCTTCGACCCTTTCGCTTCCGAAACGGCGCATTAAGTCGTCGTCCAGCGCAATTAAAAATCTGGATTTTCCCGGGTCGCCCTGTCTTCCGCTTCTGCCTCGAAGCTGATTGTCAATTCGTCTTGATTCATGACGCTCCGTACCTAAAATGAAAAGACCGCCTGCTTCTACAACCTCTATATGCTCTTTATCGGTTTCTTCCTTGTATTTTTTATAAAGCTCGTTAAAATATTCCCTTGCAGATAATATGTCAGGATTTTCCGTGGGAGTGTGAATGTTCGCTTCTGCCACGATTTCATCGGGAAAGCCTTCTTTTCTCATCTGGTCAAGAGCCATAATTTCAGGGTTACCACCCAGAAGAATGTCTGTTCCTCGTCCTGCCATGTTGGTGGAAATGGTAACAGCACCCTTTCTTCCTGCCTGAGCAATTATATGAGCTTCCTTTTCGTGATGCTTTGCATTAAGCACCTGATGGGGAATTCCCTTTTTCTTAAGAAGGGCAGATAAAGCCTCGGATTTTTCTATGGATATTGTACCAACTAAAATGGGCTGACCGTTTTTGTGGCATTCTTCCACCTGAGATGCGATAGCCATAAACTTTCCACGTTCGTTTTTGTAAACTCTGTCGTCTAAATCCTGTCTTATCATTGGACGGTTTGTGGGAACTGCAACCACATCAAGACCGTAAATCTGGCGGAATTCCTCCTCCTCGGTAAGGGCAGTACCCGTCATGCCTGAAAGCTTTTTATAAAGCCTGAAATAGTTCTGGAAGGTGATGGTTGCAAGAGTTTTGGACTCATTGGCAATTTTCACATTTTCCTTTGCTTCAATTGCCTGATGAAGACCTTCGTTATATCTTCTTCCGTACATGAGACGGCCTGTAAATTCGTCAACGATAATGATTTCTCCATCTTTTATTACATAGTCAACGTCTCTTTTCATAATGGCGTTGGCACGGATTGCCTGATTTATGTGATGGCTTAAGGTCATGTTCTCGGGGTCAGACAAATTCTCTATGTTAAATGCCTGCTCTGCCTTTTTTATACCACGGGCGGTTAAGGTCATTGACTTTGAGCGTTCCTCCACAATAAAGTCCGCATCAATGGAGTCGTTATTTTCCTTGTCATCCGTCTCTTTTATATAAAAGCCCTTTAAGGTTTTGGCAAAACGGTCGGCGTGGGTGTATAAAACAGAGGATTCTTCACCTCTGCCGCTGATAATCAAGGGGGTTCTCGCCTCGTCAATCAAAATGGAGTCAACCTCGTCAACAATGGCGAAAGCATGGCCTCGCTGAACCATGTTTTCTTTATAAATCACCATGTTGTCCCTTAAATAGTCAAAGCCGAATTCGTTATTTGTACCGTAGGTTATATCGCAAAGATAGGCATCCCTTTTTTCTTCGGGACTTCTTCCGCTTAAGGTCGTGCCTACAGTAAGCCCTAAGAAGTTATAAAGCTTGCTCATTTCCTCAGCCTGGGTAGAGGCTAAATATTCGTTTACCGTAACAACATGAACGCCGTTTCCCGAAAGAGCGTTAAGATAAGCGGGTAAAGTGGCGGTAAGTGTTTTACCTTCACCTGTTTTCATTTCGGCAATTCTGCCCTCGTGAAGAACAATTCCGCCCAGAAGCTGAACGGGGAAGGGCTTTTTGCCAAGGACACGGAAGGAAGCTTCCCTTACGGTAGCAAAAGCTTCAGGGAGTAAATCATCCAGAGATTCACCTTCTGAAAGACGGTTTTTGAGCTTTTCCGTCTGAGAGGAAAGCTCTTCATCGCTTAAAGCCTGCATGGAGGGCTCCAAGGCTAAAATGCTTTCAACTATGGGGTTTATTTTCTTTATTTCCCTTTCACTGTGGGTTCCGAAAATTTTAGTGAATAATCCCATGTGCAAAAATTTCCTTTCTTGCATAATATTATAAAGTACAGTATACCACAAAAAAAGGTATTTTACAATATATTTTTGTAATTATAAGGAAGAAAATTTACAATATATTAAAAAGTTTTTATTGTGCTTTTTGGAAAAATAGTGTATAATTAAACTGACATATTGTAAGAAAAGGATGAGTTTAATGAAATACATAGTTGTACTTACAGACGGAGCGGCAGATTATAACATAGAAGCTCTTGGAAATAAAACAGTATATGAAGCGGCAAACATTCCCAATATGGACGAATTTGCAAGATACGGACAGCTTTATAAGGTCAAGACAGTTCCCGATGGCTTTAAGCCCGGAAGCGACGTGGCTAATCTTTCTGTTATGGGGTATAATCCAAAGGGGTGCTATACGGGTCGCTCGCCCCTGGAGGCTGCAAGCGTGGGAGTTGAGCTTAAGGATTCGGATATGTGCTTCCGTGCCAATTTGGTTACGCTTACAGGTGAGGAAAATTATGAAGATAAGACTATGGCTGATTACAGTGCGGGAGAAATTTCATCAGAGGAAGCAAAGGAACTCATTGAATATATTGATGAAAACTTAAAGACAGATGAAATCCGTTTTTTTGCAGGAACAAGCTATCGCCATATAATGAGATGGACAACAGATGAAAGAAAATTCGTTCTGACTCCGCCTCACGATATTTCCGACAAGATGGTGGGAAGCTATCTTCCCGACAATAATGTGATTCTTGATGTGATGAAGAAAAGCACAAAGCTTTTATCGGACCATCCTGTAAATAAAAAGAGAATAGAGGAGGGGAAAAATCCCGCAACCTCTCTTTGGATATGGGGAGAGGGAACAAGACCTGCGCTTTCACTGTTCTCTGATTTATATAAAAAGAAGGGTGCGGTTATTTCCGCTGTGGATTTGATAAAGGGAATAGCTGCCTGTGCGGATATGAAGGTGTATGATGTTCCCGGAATTACAGGAACTGTTCATACCAATTATGACGGAAAGGCAAAGGCGGCAATAGAGGCACTTAAGGACGGAAATGACCTTATATATATTCATCTTGAAGGCCCCGACGAATGCGGACATCAGGGAGACCTTAAGGGTAAGGTACGGGCGGTAGAACTCATTGACGAAAAAATTATAGCACCCATAAGACGGGCTATGGAAGAAGACAATGAAGACTACAGAATTTTGGTTATGCCTGACCATCCTACACCCATATCAATAAAAACCCATGTATCAGACCCGGTTCCTGCGGTTATATACGACTCAAGGAAAAAAGAAGAGTCAGAGGCCTTAGGATTTTCTGAAAAAGAGGCGGAAAAATACGGAGAGTATATTGAACAAGGATATCTCATAATGGAAAAATTACTTGAAAAATAAGGAGTTTTTGTATGGAAGAATTTTTCGGAAGATTAAATGAATTTCATAAAAAATATTCAAAATATTTTCTTATGCTGGCGCTTATTCTGGCGGTGGTAGTGCTTTTTCGCATACTTCCCTTTGCATTGAAGCTTTTTATGCCCTTTATAATCGCATGGGTGGTATCTTTACTGGCTTCGCCTTTGGTAGGATTTTTGAAAAACAAGCTTCATCTGCCGTATAAAATCGGAGCGGTGATTTCTGTTCTTCTGCTTCTTACGCTCCTTACTCTTTTGATTATGCTTTTGATTTCGGTAATTACGGGAGCATCGGGATATATTTCCGAAAACTGGCAGGAAATGATTGAAAGCATATCCGATTATATCAATTCTGCTTACAGGGGACTGGAGCGATGGTCCGATTCACTGCCCTTTGATTTTATGGAGGTTTTGGAAAGGGAATTGGGTAAAAGCAACGTAAGGCCCACATTCAAAACTCCTGCTATAAGCAGAAATATAGAAAAAATGGGCTCGGACTTTTTTGAGGAGCTTACCTCTTGGCTTCTGCCCTTTGCAGGAAATGTGGCAACAGGTACAATTTCTGTGGTCAAGAGCTTGCCCACGATTATAATATTTATTGTTATGCTTGTGCTTTCCACATACTTTTTCACAAGCGGCAAAGGGAAATTCACCCTGTGGTACAATGCTCATACATCAGAAAATTTCCGTAATAAGCTGCACCTTATAAAAACGGAATGCTTCGGGGCAATGCTTGGAATGTTAAAGGCTCAGTTCATACTGGCTTTGATAACGGCAGCTGAGCTTTTTGTCGGCTTTCTGGTTATGGGCATAGAAAATGCGGCAATTTTAGCGGTTATAATTGCCATTGTGGATTTGCTTCCTATACTGGGTGTGGGAACAGTGCTCATTCCCTGGGCGATTATAAATCTTTTGGCAGGGGGCTCTCTTTATATTTCCATCGGTATGATAATTCTTTATCTTATCTGCCTTTGTGTGAGAAATATTCTTCAGCCTAAGATAATGGGTGAGTCCATTGGTATAAGCTCCCTGGCATCACTTATTTCCATCTGGGTTGGTTATAAAATTTACGGCTTTATCGGAATGCTTATAATGCCTGTGATTGTAACAATGCTTTACAAGTTCTATGAAGTCGGTCTTTTTGACTGGTTCTTCGTTTCTCACAGAAAAACGAAAGGGGAAAAGTCTGAATGAAATATTGTGCGAAGTGCGGACAGTGCCTTTCGGATAATTGCGATTTTTGTCCTGTCTGCGGCCACGATAGCTTTGCAGATTCGCAGGAAAATCCCTATGATGCTGAAAAATACAGCCATTCTGAAATGAGATTTTCTTATAAAAAACCAAAAGCAACATTTTTTATCATTGCCGTAAACCTTGTGGTTTTCCTTTTCGTTACATTATTGAAATTTAAGGGAAGCGACCTTGTAAGTCTTCTTTCCATGCATAGAGGAGCCGTTTCGGAAGGTCAGTTTTACAGGGTTATAACGTCCCTTTTTACCCATGAGGCGCTTTTCCATTTTCTTTCAAATAACTATGCACTTTATATCTACGGTTCTATTTTAGAGCCTGCCTTAGGAAAAGGTAAGTTTTTGTTTATATATTTTGCAAGCGGAATTTTGGGAAATTTACTTACCTATGCGCTTATTCCCAATCCTTCTATAGGTGCATCGGGTGCCATATTCGGACTTCTGGGAGCAATAGTGGCGATATATTTTATAAATCCCACTGCGGTAAACCGTGCAATGATGAGAGGCGTGGTATCCTGCGTGGTAATAACCACCATATACAGCTTCACGGGAGGAATTAACAACATCGCCCATTTCGGCGGTCTTTTCGGTGGATATATGGCTCTTTGTGCCATAACCTCTTTAAGAGTCAGAAAAAAATTTTTAACAGAAAGAGGCTTAATGGCAGCCTTGTTGGTTGTGATAATGGCATTAAGTGTAACGGTAGGCAGTAAAAAGGAACTTTCAGCCTTCGAAAGACAATACGGCAATCATGCAGTTATGAGCGTTTTGGCTTTCTTTAATGATTATGAGAAGGCAGATTATTTTGCGGAAATGATAATCTCTGATGAGAAAAACTTTTATTCCATGGATGCCTTTGCTGTAAGTATAATAGATAACTTAAGAGAAGGGGACAGGGAATCAGCTAAAAAAGAGAACATAGAATTTTTAAGACTTTTTGAGCAAGGATATTCCATGACGGACAGAAACATCTACGAGGATTTTATGAAGTTTTCCTTTTTTGAAAAAGAGGAAAGTGTAGAGGGATAAAAATAAAGTCGGGAAAACTCGAGTTTTCCCGACTTTAGAAAAAAATCAAAAATTTTGAAAAAAGTGTTGACAAACAATGTTTCTTTTGCTATAATAACGTAGTCATATGAGTTTAATATTTATAAGCGGGTGTAGTTCAATGGTAGAATCTCAGCCTTCCAAGCTGATCGCGTGGGTTCGATTCCCATCACCCGCTCCATTATTTTGTGCCTGTAGCTCAGCTGGATAGAGCAACTGCCTTCTAAGCAGTAGGTCCTGGGTTCGAGTGCCCGCAGGCACGCCATTTTTTTATGGTGGGTATGGCGCAGTTGGCTAGCGCGCCAGATTGTGGCTCTGGAGGCCGTGGGTTCGAATCCCACTATCCACCCCATTTCTTTTTTTTGTGCATTGCCTGAGTATACTGGGCTGTCGCCAAGTGGTAAGGCACCAGACTTTGACTCTGGCATCCGCTGGTTCGAGTCCAGCCAGCCCAGCCAAAAAATATGATCCATTAGCTCAGGTGGCAGAGCACTTGACTTTTAATCAAGGTGTCCGGGGTTCGAATCTCCGATGGGTCACCAAACAAAAAGAGTTGTCCAAAGGACAACTCTTTTTGTTTGCGTTTTCAATGGAAATTCGAACTCGTCCGAGGTATTTTTGCCCGAAAGGGAAAATGCCAAAGGTCGGCGGAAATTCCGCCGACTCGAATCTCCGGATAAATACATAAAAAATCGTAAAAGTGTTGTCAAAATGATTGAGCTTTGAAAAGACCGCCGTTCGGCGGTCTTTTAATTTTTGTTTTCCTTTTTTCTGCCGACTAAAATATTATTGACAATGCTGAAAATATATAGTATAATATAATTATTCCAGTGTCTGGAATAATTAAGGGGTGAGATAGTTTGGTTAATGTAACCAAGAGCAGTATTCAGGCTGTGAAGACGCAAAATATGAATATGCTTTTTAATCTCTTGCATGAAAATAAAAATCTTTCCAGAGTGGAGCTTAAGAGGATGACAGGCTTAAGTCCCACAACCGTGTCCTCACTTATAGATGAGCTTATAGAAAAGGAGCTTGTAATTGAAACGGGGATTTTAGAAACGGGAAGTATCGGAAGAAAGGCTGTTTCCCTTACAATCAACCCCAAGGGCAGACATTTTGCAGGTATTGAAATTGACGGCGAAAGAGTTATAATTGACATTTACGATTTAACGTTTTTCAGGGTTTACCATTCTGAAAAAGAGCTTGAAAGCTATGAAGATACTTTTGACTTTATAGTGTCGTCCTTAAAGGGCATGACGGGAATGAAAATATACTCTGTTATTATAGGATTTTCGGGGGTTATTTCGAAAAAGAGTGCAAATACCTTTATTTCCACTGTAACTGACATTTCCTACAGCGACCTGGCAAGGGATATAGAGGAAGAATTTCCCGATGCCAATGTGGAGCTTTTAAATAGCTCAAGCCTCATTGCCTTTGCGGAAAAGGAAGAGCGGAATTTAAGCGATTTAATTTCCATAGATATAGGTAAGGGCGTAGGCTCTGGTATCATTATAGACGGTAAAATCTATAAGGGTGCGGGAGGTACGGCAGGAGAGTTCGGTCATATAAGCGTAAATATGGAAGGTCCCTTATGTAAATGCGGAAACAGAGGCTGCACCGAGCTTTATACAAATACGGGAGTTATAAGAAAAAAGGCGGCAGAAATTTTAGGAGTTCCTAAGGTTTCCCTTAAAACCATTTACAATGAAGCTAAAAAGGGTAATGCCGAAATAATAAAAATGATTTCTGAAATTGCAGAAATTTTATCCATAGCACTGGTGGGACTTATCAATATGATGGCTCCCGAAAGTGTGGTAATCGGCGGAAAAATCAAAGAGCTGGGCGAGTTCTTTTTAGAGCCTCTTAAGAAAGCAGTGGAAGAAAAATGCTTTATAGGTGAAACTAAAATAGAATACTCGCAGGTTCTCGGAAACAGCGCAACCTTGGGCGCAGCGAAATATTCCTACGCTCAGATGTTTAATACAATATAAAAAATTTTATAAAGAAAGGTATGATAAAAAATGGGTAAAGAAAAAGACGTTGTAATGAACGGAGCAGGCATTGCTGAAATCGGCTTTCCTATGTGGCCTCAGTTCGACGAAGAAATGATCGAAAAGGCTATGGAACCTTTAAGAAACGGTAAGGTTTGCTATTGGACAGGTCCTAAGGGTATGGAATTTGAAGAAAAGTTTGCTAAGTGGGTAGGCGCTAAGATGGCTATCTCCTGCACAAACGGAACAGCAGCACTTCACATCGCACTTGCCAGCCTTGGTATAGGCCCCGGCGATGAAGTTATCGTTCCCTCTTATTCCTTCATCGCATCTTCCTTCTCAGTTGTTCAGGCAGGTGCTATTCCCAGATTTGCTGACGTAACAGACGATCACACAATTGATCCTGACTCTATCGAGCCCTTAATCAACGAAAGAACAAAGGCTATCATCGTTGTTCACCTTTACGGAACAGTTTGCGATATGGGTAAGGTTTTAGCTATTGCTAAAAAGCACAACCTTAAGGTTATCGAAGACTGTGCACAGTGCTTCGGCGGTGAGTACAACGGAATCAAGACCGGTGTTATCGGTGATATGGGTTGCTTCTCCTTCTGCCAGTCCAAGCACTTTACAACAGGCGGAGAAGGCGGTATGGTTGTAACAAATAACGAAGATGCAGGTTGGGAAGCTCGTTCTTTCAGAGACCACGGTTATGACGTAAGAACAAGAATGAACATGCTTGCACTTGAGGAAAAACTTCCTTACATCCACAACAGAGTTGGTTTCAACTTCAGAATGACTGAAATTCAGTCCATCATCGGTATCGAGCATCTTGCTAAGTTCGATTCCTGGAACCTTGCAAAGAGACTCAAGTTCGCTAAGATGTATGACGAAGCTTTCGCAGGTATGAAGGGCGTTAAGAAGCTTCCCTTAAATACAGAAGAAAGAAAGAACAGCTACTGGTGGTATCCCATCTTAATCGACCTTAATGCTCTTGACTGCGAAGCAGACACAATTCTTAAGGAACTTGGCGCACTTAAGATTCCCTGCTACGGAATTCAGTGGCCTGAAGCTACGAAGAAAGAGCTTACAAGGAGCTCCACGGCTTCGGCGCAAACGAATTCCCCTTCAAGTCAGCTGAATATACAAATCCCGAATCTGTTAAATATACAGAAGTTGTATGTCCTCATGCTAAGAGCCTTCGTGCTCAGACAGTTTGCTTGTTCTTGCATCCTACCTGGGAAGAAATTCACATCGAAAGATGTATCGAAGGCTTCAAGGAAGCAATTGCTAAGCACCTTAAATAATTAAGGAGGGATTTTTCATGAAGATTAAATGGGGTGTAATCGGATGCGGCGGTATTGCCGACAGAAGAACTCTTCCCGGCCTTATGCTTGCCGATAATGCAGAGCTTATTGCGGTTATGGACGCAAACGGCGAAGCTGCAGAGGCTGCAAAGGAAAAATACGGAGCAAAATATGCTTTCACAACTGCTGAAGAGCTTTTGGCCATCGATGAAATCGAAGCTGTATATATTGCATCTCCCGTGGCTTTCCACATGGAGCAGACAATAGCTGCAGCAAAGGCTAAAAAGCACATTCTGCTTGAAAAGCCCATGACTCTTTCTGCTAAAGAATCAGCTAAGCTTAAGAAAATCTGCGACGAAAACGGTGTAAAAATCGGCGTAGGCTTAATGATGAGATTCCACACCTATCATCAGATGATGAAAAAGCTCGTGGAAGAAGGCAAGCTGGGTGAAATCGTTTCCATGCGTGCACAGCTCACCTGCTGGTATCCTGACATTCCCGGAAACTGGCGTCAGCAGAAAGCTACATCAGGTGGCGGTTCCTTAATGGATATGGGTATTCACTGCATAGACCTGCTTCAGTACATAAGTGGCCTTAAAGCAAAGGAAGTTGCATCTTTCTCAGGAACTCAGATTTTTAATTACGAGGTTGAAGACGGCGGTTCTATGATAGTAAAGATGGAAAACGGAGCAGTTGCTTATGTTGATGCAAACTTCAATATTCCCGACGATGCGGCTGTATGCAAGCTTGAAATCTACGGAACAGAGGGAAGCATTTTTGCAGAGGGTACAATCGGTCAGGTTGAAGGCGGAAATGTAAGAGTTACAATCTGCGGAGACCAGGGAGCATACAATGCTGCTCAGGACCGTCAGCCCACAAACTCCTACATTATGGAAGCAGAGCTTGGTAACATGTATACAAAGGAAATCGAAGGCTTCGGCAATGCGATTCTGAATGATACCAATCCTCCCATCGGTGCAGACGATGCAATTTTAGTACAGAAGATTGTAGAAGCTGCATATATGTCAAACGCTAAGAAAAAGTTTATAGCAATTAAATAATAAAAAACCGATGTGGCTTGCCACATCGGTTTTTTTATTGACGGAAAAATCAAGGAAAAATTAAAAAAATTACATCTTGCAGAAAGGGGAGAATTGTTGTATAATGAATTAAATATACTATAGGTTAAAAATCCTCAGACAAAGGAGATAAAGTTATGGATTTCAAATTACATATTGCAGAAAAAATTGCCCTTGCAACAGAAGGGGATAAAGAGACGATTTTAAGCCTGATTGAAAAGCCCAAGGACGAGTCTATGGGCGATGCGGCATTCCCCTGCTTTTCTTTATCAAAGGTTTTAAGAAAGGCACCCAATATGATAGCATCTGAGCTTGCAGAAAAAATCGAAAAGGACCAGATTATAGAAGAAATTTCACCCCTTGGCGGATACCTCAATTTCTTTTTCAATAAAAAGGCTTTTGCCAAAGATATTGCAGAAAAGGTTATATCCGAGGGTGAAAACTACGGAAAGAGCAAAGAGGGAGAAGAAAAAACAGTTGTTATCGACTTTTCCTCTCCCAACATTGTAAAGCCCTTCCACGTGGGACATTTGTTCTCCACCGCCGTAGGTAATTCTTTATCCAGAATATATGATTTTTTAGGCTATAAGGTGGAAAAGCTTAACTATCTTGGAGACTGGGGAACCCAGTTCGGCAAGGTAATTACTGCATATAAAATGTGGGGAGATAAAGAAATTGTTGAAAAGGACCCCATAAATGAGCTTAATAAGCTCTATGTGAGATTTCACGAGGAGGCAGAAAAGGATTCTTCCTTAGAGGATAGAGCGAGAAGCGAATTTCATCTTCTTGAAACAGGCGACGAAGAAAATTATGGTCTCTGGAACTGGTTCCGTGAGGTTAGTATAGAGGAATTTAAAAAGGTATATGAAAAAATGGGAATCACCTTTGATTCCTATAACGGAGAAGCCTTTTTTGCCAAGAGGACAGACTCAATTGTAAGTGAGCTTAAGGAGAAAAATCTTCTTACCTTAAGTGATGGAGCGTATATTGTGGAATTCCCCGATATGGCACCTGCCATTGTCTTGAAGCAGGACGGCTCCACCATTTATACCACAAGAGACTTAGCTTCTGCCGAATACAGAGCCAATACCTATAATTTCCATAAAAATATCTACGTTGTGGGACTTCCCCAGAGTCTTCACTTCAAGCAGATTTTCGCAACATTGGAAAAGCTTGGCAAATCTTATGCCAAGGACTGTCAGCATGTGGGCTTCGGTACGGTTAAATTCGCAACTGGAGCCATGAGCACCAGAAGCGGAAACGTGGTTTTACTGGAAACTGTTTTATCAGAAGCTATAAACAAAACAGCGGAAATCATGAAAGCCAACGGAAATGTGGGAGATGATGTTTCTGATGCCGCCCAAAAAGTGGGTATCGGTGCAATTTTCTATACTTTCCTTAAAAACAGCCGTGAAAAGGACATCATATTTGACTGGAACGACATTTTAGACTTTAACGGAGAATCGGGTCCCTACGTTCAGTATAGCTATGCAAGAGGAAAGAGCGTTTTGAGAAAGGCAGAAACAGAAGACCTTACGGGCTATACCTTTGACTATGACATAACTGCCGAGGAATATTCTTTATTAAAGCTTTTATCGGAATTTTCCGATGTTGTCCGCTCTGCAGCAGAAAAATATGAACCCTTTTATATAAACCGCTACGTTACAAACGTTGCAAAGGCATTTAATAAATTTTACAACACAACTCCCATATTAAAGGGAGAAGAAAGCGTGAAAAAGGCAAGACTTTTAATTACAGAGGCAACGACTATCTGTATTAAAAACGCCCTTTCCTTACTTGGAATAGAAACCGTTGAAAGAATGTAATTAAAAAGGAGGTGAGTACCGTGGGAATATCAAATGAAGAAATGATTTTTGAAAAGGATTATCTTGATAAGGTAATGGCGGTACTCAATTCCTTGCTTTATAGAAGAAAAGAAGCTCTGGAAAAGTCCAAAAAAGAGGTAATTGAGCTTAACAAAACCATGATGGACGATATAGGTAATGACGTTCAGTCATTGGGTAAGTTTGTTGATGCCTATTCCTATCTTGTGGAGATTGACTCCCGTGCAGGTGTTATGCACGACAGCGAGGTGGAATATGCAAGACTTTTAACCATGCAGAATACCCCCTATTTTGCCCGTATGGATTTTAAGCTTAAGGACTCAGAGCCTATGAAGATTTACATAGGCATAAACAGTTTAATTGACGAAGAGTCATTGGATTTTTATGTTTTCGACTGGCGAAGCCCCATTGCGGGAATGTACTACGACTATGAGCTGGGGCAGGCTAAATACGAAGCTCCCCGTGGCGAGGTGGAGGGTGAAATCACCTTAAAGAGGCAGTTTAAGATATGGAAGGGTGAAGTTTTATCAGCCTATGACAGCTCTATCGCCATTGAAGATGACATTTTATCCGAAGCTTTGGGGAAAAGTGCAGATTCCAAGATGCGTGATATTGTATGCACCATCCAGAGAGAGCAGAATCTTATAATAAGAGATAAGGAAAGCAAATATCTTATTGCTTTCGGCCCTGCGGGAAGCGGAAAAACCTCCGTTGCCATGCAAAGAGCAGCCTTTTTCCTTTATGCATACAGGCAGGATATAAATAAAAACAACATTATGATTTTTTCACCCAATGATGTGTTCGGGGACTATATATCAGAGGTTTTACCGAGACTTGGCGAAGAAAATATAAAAAGCACTACCTTCAATAAATATGCCGAGGCACTTTTTGAGGGGGAATATAAATTTTTGCCTGCAGAGGATTTTTTAGAATTTTCCGTAACGGGAGAAGGTATAAGAAAAAAAGCTGCAAGAATTAAAACCTCAAGGGAGCTTGCATTGGCACTTAAGGAAAAAATAGAGAAGCTTTCCGGCACTTCTCCTGATTTTCCCGATATGGTCTACGGAGGGAAATGTCTCATGACGGGTCGTGAAATGGACCGTCTTTTTACTGACGATTTTTCCTATCTTTCCATTCAGGCAAGAATGAATAAGCTTTTTGCCAGAATTTCTGTTTTCGCAAAAGAGGAATATAAAAAAATACGAAAAGAAGAGATTGATAAATTCAGCCAGGGATATTTTGAAGAAGACAGAGACGAGGCTTTAATTAAATTAAAGTGGCGCTTAAGAGAAGAATATCACGCCTTTTTATCCTTTGCGGAAAGGGCACTTTCTGCAAAGCCTGAGGATATCTATCTTGAGGTATTGAAGGAATTGGATAAAGAGGTTTACGAATACACCAAAAGCTGGCTTTCTGAAAAGAAAGTACAAAGCGAGGATGCAGCTGCCCTTACTTATATTTTATCTGCCACAAGGGAAATTAAAAACGAAATTAAGTACTTAATTGTGGACGAGGCTCAGGATTATACAAGGCTTCATTTTGAAGCAATGAAAAATTGCTTCAAGAAAGCAAGTATTACATTTTTGGGTGATACCAATCAGTCGGTATGCCCCATGTCTCCTTTAGTTGAGGGAGAAGAGATTGCCTCCGTATTTCCCGGTGCCAGCGTAAAGCATCTTACCAAAAGCTACAGAAGTACGGCTCAGATAAGTGAGTTTTGCGGAAAGATATTAAATCTTGAAAACGTTGACTATATGAAAAGAGAGGGAGAGAGCGTCAGCCTCACAACACTCCATTCAGAGGAGGATTATCTTAAGAGTCTTGTAAATCAGTCCCTTTCGTGGAAAAGAGAAAATATTACTTCCGCCGTGATTTTCCCAACCATGGAAGAATGCAGGGAGCTTTACGACAAATACGGCAAGGATATGGGACTTATTTTAGTTACGGAAAACGATAAGAAATTGCGTGTGGGAAATGTAATAATTCCCGTATATATGGCAAAGGGACTGGAGTTTGACGCCGTGGCAATTCCCTATGAAAGCTATAAGGAGGAAAGATTTAAAAATCTTTTCTATACAGCATCAACAAGGGCACTTCACAAGCTTAAGCTTTTTGAATATAAGAAAAAGGATATGACTTTATGAAAAAAATATTGGTAAGTGTTTTATTATTTACACTTTTATTTTCAATATCACCCTATGGGGCAAAAATTGATGAGACAGAAATAGAAAGCACTCTGATAAACGGAGTTACAATGGCACCCTTATCTGAGATAGCGGAGCTTATGAGTCTTGACTTTTCCGCAAAGGACGGAGTTTATTCCGTAAGCAGCAACTTAGATGATATGCCGGGTATTTATATAAAGCTTTCGTTTGTCAGGGGGAAAGAGGACAAGGTTTTTGCAGAATACAGCCTTAATGAAGGGAAAAAAGAAGAAATAACACTCTCGGAAAAGGCAGCATTTATTGACGGTAAATTATACGTTCCTTTCAGGGATGTTTTGGAGTATTTTGATGCAAGAGTTTACTGGACCAGGGAAGACGGGGCTTATGCCTATCGCACAAACTACGGGGGAGAGGTTGTTGTAAGGACAGACGGAAAGGTGAGACAGGTGCTTTCCGCTCCATTTAAATTTGAAGAAATAACGCTTATGGATGGCTTTTTCTACTATATAAGAGACGGTAAGTTAATAAAAAGAAATGTAGAAACAAGCATGGAAGAGGATTTGGGGAAGGCAGGAAAAATTCATAAATCAGGGGACAAGCTTTTTATTATGGGAAGCGGAAATCTTTCAGTAGTGGATATAAAAACCAAAGAAAGAAAGACACTGGCAACGGGCGTTACCATGGTGGGCTATACCGCAGACGATTATGCCTGGTGCGAAACTGATAGCGGAACCTTTGTTTACAATGGTGAGGGTAAGCTGATTACCGAAATCAAAGGGAAATTTGAAAATTCCTGGGATTATTATAAGGATAAGGTATATTATACCGATGCTGCAGGTTCAATGTACAGGGCAAATGCCGATGGAACAAAAGAGGAGTTTTTAATAAAGGCTGCCCTTTATCCCAAATGGATAGATAACTTTATTTACTATACGGATATGGCAGGAAATTACCGCCGATTCAATGTGGACACCAAGGAAGACATAATGGTATATGGTCTTAATTTGGAGCATGTAATAACTGTTTCGGGAAAGCACGTACTTAATTTTTACGGCGATGGAATGAACGTTGGAATGTATATATCGAATCCCGACGGAAGCGAATTTCTTCCCTACGGAGATAGGGGTGTTATAGCAGGCATCAGGGCAGAGACGTATAAAGACGGAATAGCAACCATGAATCATGTGGATAAGAAGCCTTATTATATTACTGAAAAAACTGCCATAAAGCTTACCGATGACAAAATAAAAAGCTTTTGCGGCGTTCATGATGGCTTTGTATATTACACAATAAAATAAAAAAGAGGGTATAAAAACTCGGTTTTTATACCCTCTTTTTGTATTCTGACGGAAGTGCGCCCGTGTTTTTGTAAAAGGCAGAAATGAAAGCGGACTGGCTTTTGAATCCCACCTTATAAGAAATTTCAGCCCCCGTCATTTTGCCTATGAGAGGGAGACTTTCAAGAATCCTTCTTTTGGCAAGATAGTCGGAAATTGAAATGTTGAATCTGTCTTTGAAAATTCTTGATATATGCTCTCTGCTGTAATGAAATTTTTTAGCGATATCACTTACAGAGGTTATGGAAGCATAATTTTTATCAATGTGATTTTTAATCAGTGTCAATGTGTCGTTTAAGGCAAAGCCCGAATAGGAAATTAAATCCCTGCTGTTTAAAAGAGAGAAAAGCTCCGTAATAAAAGCTTTTGCCAAAAGACCGTTATAGGAAACTTCTGAAGATAAAACAGAATCGATTTTGTTCAAAAGAGAAGAAATTTCTTTTATACATGAGATATCTGGCGTCAGTATGTTTGAATTTAAGATTCCCATGAATTCTGTAATCGGGAAAATTTCGCTGTTATATCGAAAGAAATCTTTGGTGAAGTAAAAAACATATCTTTCATATTCTGAAGGAGAATTTAAAGTGGCTGTATGAATCTGCCCCGGAAGAAACCAGACGGCGGAAAAGGGATTGGGAGTTAAAAGTATATCATCCTTTATATACCGGACATCTCCGTTTACATAGATAAGAAGTTCGTAATAATCGTGGGCATGAAGACCTTCGGTGAAAATTTTTTTTGTATAGCTGTTTTTTCTGTGTGAATATATTAAGCTTTTGTCAATTACAAAATCAGTCCATCCCTCCATGTTATAAAAGGAGGAAAAGCCATTTTTGGATATCTTACTGCAGTATGATTTTTTTACCTGGTGAAGCTTTATATATTTTTCTGCCATATCCATAAATTTACCCCCATAAATATCACAAAACAGAATTATTTGTCATAAAACAGATATAATTTATTAAATAATGATGTTACAATTATTATAAAGCATAAAAAATAATTGTCAAGGGGGAATTAAAATGGGAGAACTCCGTAAAAAAACCAAGGATACGGATGTATGTGTAATAGGCGGCGGTCTGGCAGGTACCTTTGCGGCAATAGCAGCGGCAAGGCACGGAGCTAAGGTTGTGCTTATGCAGGACAGACCTGTCCTTGGAGGAAATGCTTCAAGCGAAATACGAATGTGGGTTTCGGGAGCGGGAAGCCGGGTGAGAAATCTTCAGGAAACGGGAATTATGGAAGAGGTTTTGCTTGAAAATATGTACAGGAATCCTAAAAGAAATTTTTCCATCTGGGATTCCATTCTTTATGAAAAGGTAAAGGCAGAGGAAAACATAGAGCTTTTATTAAACTGTGCCTGCTGCAGTGCAGATGTAAATGACGGAGAAATTAAGAGCATCACGGGATTTCAGCTTACCACCTATACATGGCAAACGGTAAATGCAAAGATTTTTATTGACTGCTCGGGAGACAGCATTTTAGCCGACCTTACAGATGCAGAATATATGGTGGGTAGAGAGGCAAAGGAAACCTTTAATGAGGAATTCGGACTTGACGCTGCTGACAGAAAAACCATGGGCATGAGTCTTATGATTCAGGCACATGAAACGGACCATAAGTGCGAATTTATTCCGCCCAAGTGGGCATACAAATTTACCACTGACGAGGAAATGAAATTTAAGCCTCACGACTGCCTTAATAAAATAAACACAAATTTTTACTGGATTGAGCTTGGGGGCGAGGCTGATTCCATTCACGATACAGAAGAAGTAAGGGATGAACTTTTAAAAATAGCTTTCGGCGTGTGGGATCATATGAAAAATCAGGGAGACCATGGTGCCGATAACTGGGAACTTGATTTTATAGGCTTTCTGCCGGGTAAAAGGGAAAGCAGACGATATGTGGGAGACTACATATTAACTCAAAACGATGTGGAAAATGCCAGATGCTTTTATGATGATGTGGCTTATGGAGGCTGGCAGATAGATAATCATCTGCCCGGGGGATTTAATATGACGGGAAAAGGCGAGGGACATCTTCAGAAAAAAAGACTTACAGAGCCTTATGGAATTCCCCTTCGTTCCTTGTACTCTAAAAATGTAGAAAATCTCATGTTTGCAGGAAGAAATATAAGTGCATCCCACATTGCTTTTGCAACGGTCAGGGTTATGGGAACCTGCGGTGTAGTGGGTCAGGCGGCAGGAACAGCAGCGGCACTTTCCGTTAAATACAATATGACAGTAAGAGAACTTGGAAAAGAGAAGATAGAGGAGCTTCAGGACATTTTAATGGAAGACGATTGCTTTATACCTTCAAAGAAGAGAAAAATATCACCCCTTTGTACGGGTGAAACTCTCTCGGCAGTATGGGGTGATGCGGGAAACCTTATAAACGGTATGGACAGAAAAATCTGGGGTAACGACAACGGATACTGGGGAATAGTGGACAGAGCCATAACATACACATTTCCGGAAAAAACACATATAGATTCCTTCAGGCTTATAGTGGACAGTGATCTTGACAGAGAATATACCGAGGGAAATCCCGATGCACTTAATATATCCACGACACTTTTCAAACGTCTTGACTATAATTACACTTCCTTTGGATTTCCTAAATGTATGCTTAAATCCTTCAGGATTGAAATTCTTGACGATGAAGGCTTGTGGAAGACGGTTTATGAAACCCACGAAAATCACCAAAGAATGATAAGAGAAAAAATAAATGCAGATACTAAGGGAGTAAGACTTATTCCCCTGGGAACATATTTTTCCGAATCCTTGTGGAATACCTACGGAAGCGCCCAGGCGCATATATTCTCATTTGAAGTAAGATAAAAAGGGTGCAACGCACCCTTTTTTCATTGTTTGACAAGGTAGTAAAACTGTGATATACTTTTATTACTATATAAAAGGGTGTGATATTTATGAAAACCTTAAAGAAATCACTGTTTTTAATAATATGTGTCTTTATGACCCTTTTAGCTGCTTTCTCTTCCCATGCGGAGGAAAAGGAGTACATTGTTTACTTAAGTGAAGAGGTTTCCCTTTTTTCAAATGACGGAAAGGACTACTGTATCCTTTCTGAGGAGGAGCTTTCAGAAGCACTTTCAATGGGAATTGTGGAGTTTTATGAAGAAGATTATGTTGTAGAGCTTCATGAAGAAGAGATTGAACTTTGGGAAGAAGCGGAAGGGGAAGAGGTTTTAGACCCGTCTCAGGATAAATACAAGTGGGATATGGCGCTTATAAATGCCTACTATCCAAGGGAGAAAGGCTATTTTGGAGAGGGCATAAAAATAGCGGTTATAGATTCAGGCTGCAACAGCCATCTGGAGCTTCCCAACAATCTGCTTTCAGGCTATAACATGATAGATAAAAATACAGATGTTACTGATAATATAGGGCACGGAACAAAGGTGGCGGGGGTAATTGCCGCAGAAATCAATACCATAGGAATATCTGGGGTTGCTCCCAAGTGTAAAATTATTCCCATCAAGGCCTTTGATACGGACTATAAAACAAAAACCAGTCTTATTGCCGAGTCTATAATAAAAGCAGTGGACGATTTTTCTCCCGACATTATAAATATGAGCCTTGGTTCTTCCAGCTATACGGAAACATTAAAATCTGCGGTGGACTATGCCATTTCAAAGGGCGTAATCGTTATTGCCTCATCGGGAAATGACGGAACGGATGAATACAACTATCCTGCTTCCTTTGATAATGTGATTTCGGTAGGTGCGGTGGATGAAAAAAGCACCATATGCGATTACTCCCAGTATAATGACGCCGTAACGGTGGTAGCACCCGGAGGAACGAATGAAACTCCCATAATAACACTTTCACCTCTGGCTGCGAACAAATTGATGACTGCAAAAGGTACATCCTTTGCAGCGCCCCAGGTTTCAGGAATTGCGGCACTTTTGAAAAGTGCTGATGATTCTCTTACTCAGGAGGATATGTTTGAAATAATAAAAAAGGTTTCCGTGGATTTGGGGGACACCGGCTTTGATAACTATTACGGCTACGGAATGGCGGACGCAAAGGCATATCTTAACTACTGGATTGCCGAAGCAGGGGACGTCAATGCAGACGGAAAGGTAACGGAAAAGGATGCTTTTTGTATAGTCAATGAGCTGGCTAAAAATAAAAGTGCCGCCCTTATGATAAAACCCGCCGTGGCGGATATGGATGAGGACGGAATCGTTACCCTTAAGGATGCGTTTATCATAATAAGGAAGACAGGCGAAACCGAAACTGAAAATCAGTAACAGCGGAACAGGGGATGAAAATGGAAAGCGTGAAAAACCACGAGGAAATAAGATATTGCACCACCTGCGGTGCGGCAAATAAAAAAAGTGCACACACCTGCAGTGAGTGCAAAAATAAAATGCATAAAAAGCATCGCCCGTTCTTTGAATTTTTAAAAAGGCGTGTAAAGGGCTGGGGCTTTGATAAGGCAAAGGGAAAAGCCTTTGATTTGATAAAGGATTTTTTATATTCCCACCTTTACGGAGTTGTACTGACGGTTTCAGTTGTTACAACGGGAAGCATTGTGCTTTCAAATTCAACTCCCTACATAAAAAATGTAAATCAGTCGCCTTTTGTTTCGGTATCTGAGGAAGAAGAGGAAAGCGGACTTGACGAAGAATACAAAGACTGGTGCGAAAAGCATGCAATATATATGATGAGCCATTATATTGACCATTCAGAGGCAGTTATCTGGGCACATGATGGATATACTGTTTCTGAGGATAATATTTCCCTTGATGAAATATATGCAGAACGGGCAATTCCGGGATTCCCTTATAGGGGAACTCACGCAATGATGACAGACAGGGTTCCTCTGGGAATGTATCACGACGGTGAGCCTGACAGCCCAAGGGGAGTGACAGAAATAAGCGACTGTGTTGACGGGTCATATAAATTCGGCGAACAGGTAACTTCCTCCTTGGGACAAACCCTTTATAATGAGGGCTATGAGGTTATGGAATGTCTTTATGAAATTGGCTTATACGAAGGGCTTAGGAGAGACGGTACTTTAGAATCTGAGCCTGTTGAAATGGAGAGGTTCCGTGTGCTTTTTGTAAGGTATGAGGATAACTGGTATATAGCTGAGGAGGTTTTGACAGACAGAATAAAGGGTCAGACCTACGATATATATATGCAGTATGGTGTCAACGGGTACGTTACTCATTATTGATAAGGAGGGATAAAAAATGAAATGTGAAAAATGCGAATCCCTCTTGGGCTACGGTGATAAATACTGTAATATCTGCGGAGAAAAGGTGTCAAAGGGCGCCTATGACGAGGATTATAGAAATACAATCTGGGGAAAGTTTGACAAGTGGTCAGATAAAATAGATACCTGGACGCTGAAAAAAATAACCGACCACATTTTATTTAAAGTCGGGATTATCATTCTGATTTTGCTGTGGGGCTTTTTCGATGCCTATACGGATATTACCAATATCAAGCTTTTGGAGAGCGAGAGGTATGAAATAGAATATAACAAAGCCGAGGATGAATATTATATTGTTTCAGAAGATGCAGAAGTTGACCTTAATTTGTATATACCTGCCCATGCGGAAAAAATCACCGTTACGGAATTTATGAGTGAAGATGAGGCAAATAAAAGTGATTTGCTTCCATCAGAATATAACGGAAAAGCCATAAAGGTAAAAAAGGGCGAATTTGACTATATAACCATTTCCTCCGTTAAAGAGGAAAAGATCACGGATACGGTCAAGATATATGTGAAATAAAAAGCGGACGAAATCGTCCGCTTTTTTGCAAAATAACCTATTTTTTTAATGATGCATAAAAGATTTTTATAAAAAAATAAAATTACGGAAATATATGATGAAGAAAATGTTTATAAATACTTGAATTTTTCGTAAAATTATGTTATTCTTATGAAAAGAATTTAAGTGCATGGGAGGAATATATATGAATTCAAACGTAAGACCCGAAAATATGGCACGAATTAATACCAAGGCTCTTGCCGATGCTTTTATTGAAGAGCAGGTTAAGGCTGTAAGGGAGCAGGTAGGAGACAAAAAGGTGCTTTTGGCTCTTTCCGGTGGTGTTGACTCATCGGTAGTGGCGGCACTTTTAATAAAGGCTATAGGTAAGCAGCTTGTATGCGTTCATGTTAATCACGGCCTTATGCGTAAGGACGAGTCTGAAAATGTCATAAAGCTTTTTAAGGACGGACTTGATGCAAACCTTATATATGTTGATGCAACTGACCGTTTTCTGGACTTGCTTAAAGATGTGGCAGATCCCGAAAGAAAGAGAAAGATTATCGGTGCTGAGTTTATAAACGTTTTTGCTGACGAAGCAAGAAAGCTTGACGATATAACCTTCCTTGCGCAGGGTACAATTTATCCAGATATATTAGAAAGCATAAAGCAGGCTGAAGGAAAGAAGGCTGTAAAAAGCCATCACAACGTAGGCGGTCTTCCCGAAGATCTTGACTTTGAGCTTGTAGAGCCCTTAAAGCTTCTTTTCAAGGACGAAGTAAGAGTTGTGGGCGAAGCATTAGGCCTTCCTCACGCTATGGTATACCGTCAGCCCTTCCCCGGACCCGGTCTTGGCGTAAGATGCTTAGGAGCAATCACCAGAGACAGACTTCACGCTCTTCGTGAGGCAGATGCAATTTTAAGAGACGAGTTTGACAAAAACGGTCTTGCCGAAAAGGTATGGCAGTATTTCATTATTGTTCCTGATATGAAGAGCGTTGGCGTAAAGGACGACAGCCGTTATGAAGGCTGGAGCGCAATTATCCGTGCGGTCAACACAAAGGATGCTATGACAGCAACCATTGAAGAAATTCCTTATAATGTGCTTCATAAGATAACAGGAAGAATCACAAATGAAGTTCCCGGTATAAACAGAGTTTTGTTTGACTTAACTCCCAAGCCCACAGGAACAATTGAGTGGGAATAAGACCAAAAATCGCTGAAACCCTTGAAATAAGGCGTTTTCTCAATTTGAAAATGCGTTCTGACTGCAAAATGACTGCAGCGATTTAATTGAATATTTTTTGTTTTCAACTGCTCTACCATTTCTGGTAGAGCAGTTTTGTATTTTAATAATCTAATAGCAATATAAATCTGATATTAGAATTTTTTGAAGATGAAAGTAATCTATCAATATCATCCAGTGCATCTTTTATGTCCTTTATAAACAATTCATCATATGAAGCACTTCCCATATAAGAACCATTTATGCAAGGGAAAATGTTTTTACAATATTCTTCATCAAGGTTTATCTGTCCGTCTGGAGTAATGCAATGCTTAATGACTTTTTCACAATCATCTTTAAGTTCTGATAAGTCATTTTTTGTAATAACTCCAATCTGTTTTTTGATATTATCTTTTGGGTTATTAAAAACTTTTTCAGAAAGCCAAGCTGAAATGTGATTATATTTTCGCCAATAGATATCTGGCTTTAATTTATGTATGTTTTCTGAATAACTAAAGCTTGGAAATATCACAAAGCCATTGCCAATAGATATGCCAGCAGACCTATCCTTGTTAATTGCAATTAAAATTTCTTTTCTTTTTGTCATTGCTTGTTGTTTGGTTGTCTTAAAAATATAACTATCTAAACCCATAATTCTAAATCAGTCCTTTCATTAAATTATTTTGTTCTTATTAAATTACCAAAAAGGTTTACAAAGCCAACATAACCAAATTCGCTAAAGTGTTCGTTGCTTAAATTTTTAACATAGCAGTTTTGCAAATTTCTCTCTATGTCTGAATTGTCCTTGTCCCATTCGTCTGTATGTTCTGATACATAGAATAATGTTAACAATTCGCCAACGCCTGTGCTTTCTTTAATAACATAGTAAACAATGCTATTCCACTTTTTCTCAAATTCTTCTACAATCTTTTTTTCGTCATCTTCCAAAAAGAATTTAACGCCTTGTTGAGAAAGATATACAGTATTGTTTTCCATAAATTCAACAATAATATCTGGTTGAAGTGAAAGTTTTACCATTCTTTTTAACGCTTCTTGTTTTTGTTGTCCTCTAAAAGTTAATATTTTACTCATAATCGTTCTCCTTTTTATTTATTTTATCATTCATTTTTGAGATTAAATTTATAATGTAAGTGATGTTCTCTAAAATATCACTTGTTTGTGGAATGCCTGACAGCCTTTTTAGTTCGGCTGTCAAGTCCAACAAATACTTTTCAAGATAATGTTGAATACGAATGTTAGGTCGCACAACAATTTCTTTGTTCAGCAGTCTTGCTGTAATAAAATCTTGTTTGGTCATTCCAGAGGTCTTTGCTTCCATATCAATCTGGTATGCTTCCTCTGGGGAAACCCTGAAACCAATGGTAATATTTCTCCAGCGGTTATGCTTGTCCGTGTTCTTTGCTGACATCAACTGCACCCCCTTTCATCATATCGTTAAGTTGACTTGCAATAAGTTCGTCGCTGTTATCATAAGCGTGTGAATATATCATTGTTACATCTGTGGTGCTGTGCCCAGCTCGGTCTGAAATTGCCGACACGGAAACCCCTGAAACACAATTTAAAAGTAGTGAGATATGACTATGACGGAGCCCATGTATAGTTATACGCTTAACACCAGCACTTTCAGAGCCTTCTGTCATTACTCTATGTAAGCCACTTTTTGAAACTGGGAAAACCAAGTCATCATTTTTGAGATTATAAAGGCTGTCAATATAGTCTTTTAACTCGTCTGCAAGTTGCTGGGGAAGATGTATAGTTCTGTATGCATTAATACTTTTAACATCTCCGTTTTCAAGTTCAGCCTTTGAAAAGCTGTGTTCTACATCTAATGTCATATTTTCAAGGTCAATATCTTTTCTTTTGATAGCCATCAATTCTCCCATTCTGATGCCAGTCCAGAATAATGTTTGAAATGCATAGTAATAAACTGGGTTTGTTTGTATTGCATTTGAAAATTTTGAGTATTCCTCAAAAGTCCAGTATGCTCTACGCTTTGGTGGCTTCTTTGAGCCAAAAGGCTTTGTTTTTGAAACTGGGTTTGATGGTAAATCAAAATACATTATTGCATAATTGAAAATCGCCTTTAATTGTGCATTGATGGAATAATAATATGTAGTAGCATAGGCTTCTCCGTTTGGTTTACGCAAAGTCCTTATTTTGTTGTGCCATTCCTTGATGTCATAGGGCTTAATGTCATATACCTTTTGCTTGTTGAAATATGGTAAGATTTTTTCATTGATGATGTGAAGTTTGTTTTCTGCCGTGCTGTTTCTTGTAGAAACCTTAAAGTCTTTGATGTAATCGTCAATGAGTTCTTTCATTGTCATATTTTCGCTTGGTGTTCTCTCGGCTCTTAACTCTTGAATAAGTTTAGGGAGTTCGTTCTGTTGCCAGTCCTGAGCCTCTCTTTTGAGTTTGAAGCCCCTTTTGGTACTGCATTTAACATCTCCGTCAAGTGTTTGGTATCTGTAAAACACCTTATAGCCATTGCCTGCTTTTGTAATACTGCTTGAATAAGTTTTCATAATTTAACACGCCTTTCTGTAAATTCTATCGTAAAAATAATCTCTGTTGGTCTTGCCATTTACAACAAGATAACCTTTTGTTGCCAGTTCGTCATTTAACTGTTTGATTAGGCGATATGCAGAGGCTCTGGAAATCTCCATAACCTCGCATACTTCACTTGCCTTAATAAAAATTGATTGTCTACTGGTGCAGTTTGTTGTATTATTTAGATTTGTCATTTTCTGTGTCTCCTTTACTAATATTATTTTTTGACTTTTCTAAAATGTATTCGGTGGCTTTTTGAGCCTTGCTACAGGCTGATACAAGCCAAGTTGTATTGTCTTGCAATACTTTCAGCCAGTTTCTCATATATGCTATATTGTTCTTTTCGCTGGCTGGTGTGTTAATGCCACAATGGGCTAACAACATACTTGCTGACATTTCAGCGATAAGTTCTTCCTTGCTGTATTCTGCATCCCCAAAATAACCGCTTGTACTTCTTCCCAGTCTGGTCATTGTACTGTGCGATATTTCATGAAATGCTGTTGAATAATACTCTTCAGCACGAATAAAGCATTCAAGCGGTGGAAGTGTGATACTGTCAGATGAAAGACTATAACAAGCCTTGTTGCCTTTGATGTGCTTAACTTTGATATTTTCAGCTTTGGTGTAGCCTTTTAAAATCTGTTCAGCCCTTTCAATAGGTTTATGGTTGTATGTAGTTTCTTTGACCTTGCTTTGTATTCCCTCAACATATTTAATGTTGTAAACATTGTAATATCTTAAAAAGGGAACGCTTTGTTTCGTGATAACCTTTTCGCCATTGTCTGATATTGTTTCTTTGTCAAACTCCTTAAAGTTGAAGTAAACAACAATATCTTTCTTACAGCCCTTTTTCAACTTAACATCTGGGTTGTGTTTTTTTAGGTCGCAAATCTGCGTCCAAGTCAAATACTCTCCCTCGTCAAGCAGTAGGGTGTTTATGCCCTTATACTCACTACCTAAATAATTTCGTGGTGCATTAGCCCACACCCAAGGTTTCTGCCAAGGCAATGGCTCGTTGTTTTTGATTGCCGTTTTGATTTTCTCACAGATTTTTTCTGATACTATTTCGTTGACTGTTTTAGTCATAATGTTCAGTCCTTTCGTTTAGCTTAATTTTTTTAGTTTTTATATTATAAGCAGTAGCCATATAAAATATAAAAGCGATACGACATTTTTCGTGTCATACCGCTTTTGCCTCTATATGTTCTTGCCCTGTTATTTGTCTTGTCTGATTAAGCATTGATTAAGACTTTACTATATAGGGGACTACCCTATATAATAAATAATACACACAAGCGGTTCTGATTATAATATTAAATTGTTTTATATCTGGTCTATTGAGCGACCGATTTGTAAGTCCTTACACTATATATTTCAACACAAAAAGTCTTATTTGTCAAGCGGTCAACAGTCGTACAGACGACCGTTTTCGGAACGATTATAAAACAAAAACTGTTTTGTTTCATGGGTTTGTTGAATGCAAAAAAAGAAGAAACCTTTTAAAAAGTTCCTTCTTTTTCTTTCTTGACTAACATAGATTTTTAAAATTTATGGGTGTTTTTACCTGATTTTTGATTTTCAAGAGGTCGTTCCAGTCTTTAACATTGTATCTGTCTAATACACTTCCACCATAAACCATATTATTATAATGATAGTGTTCCTCGGTGTAAAAGGAACTCCCAGCAGTATCATTATCAACACACAAGATAATAGTGCTGTCTTTGTTGGTGTAGGTTGATAACACCTTGCCTTGTAGCCCTCTTATAGATAGGAGCATTATGCTCCTGCCCTCTGGAAGAAGAACAAGCCCCTCATCAACAAGTGCTACGAAGCTCATAAGGTCTATACCGCTTTCAAACACAATAACGAGTTCGGTAGTATTATCTATATATTTATATTGGTAGGTAAATCCTGTGTAAGTCTCGCTTATAACACAGCCCTTGTATCTGTGTTCGGTGTCAGAAAGAATGCCAGACTTTTCAAAACCAATGATTTTATTTTCATTATTATATATAGGAAACAAAAGGTTATAGCCTGTCCTCAATCTCTCTGCATATAAATAATCGCTGTCAATGAACTTTTTGACTGTTTCTGCTGGTATCTGCCTTGTGTTGCATAGATAAGCATATATGGGCTTGATATTGTTTGCTGGTATGTATTGTCCGTTTGCTATGCTGCTTTCAATGGTCTTGATTGAGGTTAGAGTTTTCGGTGTCGGGTCTCGGTGTATATAGCCACTCTCCAAAAACTCGTTCATTACATACATTGCTCCGTATGTGCTTAAGCCCAGATGCTTAATGCAGAAATCAATACCAGAACAGTAGTCAGATGTTTCTGCAAAGTCTTTAGCCCACTTCTCGTGCAATACAACACTTCTGTTATCTACTAATCTTACACTACCTCTTAACTTGATGATTTTACTTTCATCATACCAAGTCATAAAGTCAACTAAATCAATACTTCTCATATTACTTAATTGTTCTTTACTAAACTGTTTCTTTGGAAACTTATTGTTTTTAATCATTTCTTTTAATTCTTTAGTCATTTTCTTTATCTCCTTTATAGATGTATTCAGTCTAATAAATGGAATAGAAGTATCAGTCCCAAGTGAGAATAAAATTCTTATCTCAAATGGAATAATACATCCTTTATGGAACTTACTGCATTTTTGCTCCCATTTAAGATAATTTCTATTCCATATTCTTAAACTTAATTTATCTTATACAGGCGATTTTGAAATTATAAATTCAAAGTGTATTACAAAAAATTAAACTTATATAAACTTGTAGTATTTTGATATACTTTACGATTATTCCAGAAATTTTACTTTACTGATAAACTATGAGTATATGAATATTCTTATAGTATTTGTTAATAGTAAAGTAGGGGTGTAGATATGTTAGATACTGTTTCTATGGGAAAAAGAATTAAGGAAAATAGATTAAAGAAAAATTTAACGATTGAACAGTTGGCAGAACAACTTGAAATTTCAGCAGTGTTTATGAATGATATTGAGCGTGGCGTGAAAACTCCCAGAATGGAAAACTTTATAAAGATACTTAATGCTCTTGAAATTACTGCTGATGAAGTTTTATTTGATAGTGTTAGGGCTGATACGGACATATACCTGAACGAGATAACTAAAAAGATGAAACGACTTGATAATAAACAGATTGCGAAAGTTGAAAAGGTGATTGATACCTTATTAAAAGAATTTTATGCTGAATAAAAAATTAAACTCTATTGTAATAGGAATTTTACAATAGAGTTTTTTTATATCTGTTGATTTATGACAGACTATGTGCTATACTACAAGTATAATATTATACTTGTAGTATAGGTGATGATTTATGAAGAAGTTTATATCTGTTTTGTTAATTGGTGCTGTAGTGTTCCTTGCATCCTGTGGGTTTCATAACACTTCTGAAGAAAAGACTTTTGATTTACAAAACAATATATCAAAGTCAGTAGAAGAACATATTGATGTTGATGATTTGTTTGTTGAAGAAGAAACACAAGACACTTATCAAGCAGAAACAAAAGAATATATTGTATATAGAACAAGGACAGGAAAAAAATATCATTCCTCTGGTTGTCGGTATTTAAGTCAGAGTTGCATTGAAATAACATATGAAAACGCTGAATACAGAGGCTTAAAAGCGTGTAGCGTTTGTCAGCCTTAAAATATATTTTTTGCAAAATTGGTCGTTTAATTGACTTTTTAGGAAAAATATGTTATAATACAAATAATTGTAAGCGTAAAAATATTGTTTTTATCAAGGTCTGGAGGGGTATTGTGAAAAAGGGTATTAGTTCTTTTATTATAGTTCTTATGATTGTTTTCTTGTTCGGCACAAGTACTTTAGCTAGTTCTAGTACACATACTATTTCTGAATTAGGGTTAGACATAACAATTCCATCTGACTATAAAGTTATAACGAAAGATACTCCAGCAAATGCTTCTGTATTTAGTGATTTGGGAAGAACAAAATCTGATGTAATTGAACAGTTTGAAGCAAGTAATATTTATTTGAATGCTATTTCTAATGTTTCTAACGAAGAAATTGTTATAACTATGACTAACAACGGATTAAGTGATTTTAATCTTGTCAGTGATTTTACATTAGATACATTAGCGTCTGCATTAGTTAAGCAATATACTGACTACGGAATTACTGTATCTGAATATGAGGTATATCAACATAGTCAAGCAAAATTCATTAAGGTATATTTTTATGATACTGCAAATTCTGTATATGGCTTACAATACTATACTACATACGATAATAAAGCAATGAATTTCACACTTCGTTCGTATAAAGGCTCTATAACATCAACACAGGAAAACACTATAAAGAGTGTCGTTGACAGCATTAAATTTGAGGCTGAACCATTAAAGGCTGAACCAGGCGAAGATACAAATGCTTTTATATACACGGATGTTGATACTGGACTTACCTTTACTGTGCCAGCAAATTGGAAACAGGAAGAAATGTCAAAAGAACGAAATTTCATTGATGCAAAGTTTGTTTCAACAAAAGAAGATGGAAATGTAATTATTTACGGCAGTTCAGATATGTGGGAGGGAATACCAGCTTCTGAAAGAGTTGGTTATAGTAGGGCAGATCTAAACAATTCTGCTTTTACAAAATCAGATATTGCTGAAATGTATAATACAACAGCAGATAAAATTTCTTTGGTGGAATATAACGGAATTGAATATTACTTTGGCGAAATGACAGGCTCTTCAGAGGTCTATGGTTTAGATTTAACTATGACAATGACACAGGCTGTTCACATAGATAATGGCTGGATGTATATGTTTCAATTTGCTGGTACAAGCAATAGAGAATATTTTGCAGATTTTGAAAAGTTAATGAACAGCGTACAGTTTTCATCAGCGTCCAATGTTGCTGGTGTTGGTTCTTTGGGTTCGTCTTCTGACGATGTTGACAACAGTTCTAATTCTGGGGTTGCATTGATTGTTGGCTTACTGGTTGTTGTCGGTGTAATTGTCGCTGTTGTATTATACAATAAAAACAATTCCAAAACTACAGCTGCAGAAAGTAATGTTTCTGATAGTATGAATGACTTGGAAAAGGCAGATGATGTATCACAATCAGTTATATGTGTGAAATGCGGACAAAAACTTCCGTTAGATAGTGAATTTTGTCATATTTGTGGTACAAAAATACTTAAGACAACTGAGGAGACTGAAACATGAAGGCGTTAATTTGGTTTTTATGTATTTTTGCTAATGCAAGTATAACAACAATTCTTAAACAAAATGGTGTGATTTTAGGGGCAATTCCAGCTGTCATATTGTTTAGTTTAACTATGTGGAGTGCAAGAACTCTTTGTACAAAATGGGATGAACACAAAAAGAACAAACAAGTGAAAACATTTTCCGCTTCTGATGATACAGAAAATAACGATAAAATCAGTTTCTGTAGAAAATGCGGTGAACCGCTTATAGACAGCAGTAAATTCTGTCGTAAGTGTGGAACAGAAATTGTAAGTGAGGAGTAAAGATATGAAAAGAGGAATTATTCGTGTTATTGCTGGAAGCATAATGATTTTGTTGCAAATAATGTCAATGATAGCATTAAGTTCTTCAGATTATTATTCTTTAAATGCTGGCTATAATGCTGGGTTTAACGCTGGCTTTTATACAACTGGAATAGTTGGCATTGTTTTATTGGCGTTTGGAATTAGTGCATATAAAAAAGGATTGTGTTCACAACTTATTCTCCATACAAGAAGCAGAAAATTACACACAGTTATAAAATGGGTAGCATTTGTTATAACTATACTTCTTTTTGTGTATTACTTAATAACATTTATAACTACATTTTCTGATTTGAACATTTATACATTCTTGATGATTTTTGCAACTTTGTCATTTGCTTTGTATTTGCTATTTTATTTATACAAGAAGCCGTGCTGTTTACTCTCTACTTCCTTGATTTTTATTGGAATAGCATATTTATACGGATTAATTAGTAATATGACATATTACCTGTTATATTTACCAGAGTATGATTTTTATATGATAATGGTAATTTTCAGAATAATACCAAGATTGATTGCAGGTGTTCTGTATATTGTTCTTGCTTCTAAATTGTATAAAGAAAACTTTTCTATTAAAGTTATCAAAGTAATAGGATGGATTGCATTTGCAATGGAATTTTCCAATTTAATCTTATACCCTATACTTGTCGGTAGCAGTTATTATTTTTACAACTTGGCAGATTTATTCTATGTTCTGTTTGCGATTTGCTTGTTATTATACATAAGCGTATTTAAAATAAATACATTAAGGAACCAAGCGATAGACGAAATAACGGACATAGTTAGATTTTGTCGTAAATGTGGAAGTCAACTAATTAGCGATAGTGAGTTCTGCGACCAATGTGGAACTGAAATTATAAAGGAGTGAAAAATTTATGGCACAAATTTTAGGAATTGCATTATGGGCATTGATACCAGGCTTTGTAGCAAAGAAAAAAGGTAGGAATTTCTGGGGATGGTATTTTTTGAGTTTTCTAATTTCTCCATTGATTACAATGATTATTACTTTTTGTCTTTCTAATATATCAGAAAATAAAGAAACAGAAACAACTTCCAGCGATACTGAAAAAATTAGTTTCTGCAGAAAATGTGGAGAACCACTTATAGATAGCAGTAAATTTTGTCGTAAGTGCGGAACAGAAATTCTGATTGAAGTTGACAACATCACACCTCTCCAAAAGTGCGAGTTGTGTGATAAACAAACAGACCATTTATCATACTGCGAAATAAAAGATGAACTTGGAACAAGATATCGTAATATATGTGGTGAATGTGTTTTGAAATACGGAGCAAAGGAGATAAAAAATGATTTGTAATAAATGTAATCATTCTTTGCCAGATGATAGTGAATTTTGTCAGTATTGTGGTAATAAAATATTAGGAGATAGTAGCGAGATAAATTCAATTTCAAACGAAGAATTTAAACCTATAACATCTGTTGCTTCAGATGTTATAGTAGCTAAACCAACAGTATCTGTTAAGCAAAAACAAAAAGCAAAAAAATCTCCGTTAGATATAATCAATATTTTTGTTCTAATACTACCATTCATATTCAGCTTAATAGGCATAGAAAATTGTTATTATGAAGAAGAACTCTTTGCTATGATATTCTTCATTGGTTTTCTTCCTTTATTGTTAATAATATTAAATGTTGTAAAGCTAAAAAATAATATTATAGCTACAATTATTATAGCTGGTTCTCTATTCATAA
>JAZNEB010000012.1:0-130377 GCA_045588365.1 Clostridia bacterium
TTTCAATCCCTTAAGCTACGGTCGCTCATCCAATGTCTTAAAGGATTATGGCATAACAGCCTATCCCACAAAAAGACTTTCAGAGGGCTGGGAAAAAGGACTCACCTGGGAATTTCACAAGGCAGACGGAACTGTGAGCTATGCAACCAAATGGCATATAGGAGTGCTTTACAAGGGAAAATGGTATTTATTCTTTATTGAAATAGACTTAAATGGCACGGATGAAAAACAGAAGAATCTTATGGTAAGTGACCTTTATCGGCATGAGCAATATTCATATAGAGAGGAAGTTACGGTTCCTGCTGTAAAGAGCAATGCGAAGGTTATAGTAGACGGAAAAGAGGTGCTTATGGAGGGCTATAATATAGATGGACGCACCTATTTTAAGCTTCGTGATGTGGCAATGGCACTTAAAGGAACACCTTCGGAATTTAACGTTGAGTACAGACCTGATGTCATAGTTTTTATAAATAAATATGGTGAAAGATATGAGGTGCCCGGAGGTAAGGTGTCAACTATGGGAAACAGAGAGTATATTCCGTCAGGCGGTGAGCTTACGATAAGCGAAGCTTCTCACACCACAGCTAAAAGGGTAAATACCCGTATTTTTTACGACAGAGGAGTTCTTATAGGAATTGATGTTGTAAATATCGGAGGATATAGTTACTCTACCATAAGGGAAATAGGTATGGGTGTTGATTTCCACGTTGACTGGGACGAAGCAAATCAGGCGATTATAATAGACACTACAAGGTTTTACTGGGAATGATAGCTAAGTAAAGTATGGCTTTTTGAAAGGATTGAAATTGGATGATGATGTGTACGAGATGCCACAAGAATGTGGCAGTCGTATTTGTGACAAAGCTGGAAAACGGACAGACAAAAAACGAAGGGCTTTGCCTTAAGTGTGCTAAGGAGCTGGGGATTCCTGCTGTGGATAAGATTATGCCCAATATGGGAGATATAGAAAATCTCACAGACGAGGATATTGAAAACGTAACAGGGCAGCTTTCTGACCTGTTTGGTGGAAATATGCCCTCTTTTCCGGGAATGGAATTCGGGGAAGCCGATGAAGATACAGGAGAGGTTAATGCTCCGGGAAAGAAGCAGGAAAAACAGGGTAAAAAGCAGAATAAGAGAAAAATGCTTGAAACCTACGGAACAAATTTAAACGAAAGAGCAAAAGAGGGAAAGGTTGACAGGGTTATAGGCAGAGATAAGGAAATTGAACGCCTTATTGAAATATTGAACCGCCGTCAAAAGAACAACCCCTGCCTTTTGGGTGAGCCGGGTGTCGGTAAAACCGCCATTGCCGAGGGGCTGGCAGTTCGCATTATTGAAAAGAAAGTTCCCGAAAAGCTTTTAGATAAGGAAATATACGCCCTTGATTTTACAGCCATTGTGGCGGGAACGCAGTTTCGTGGACAGTTTGAGGCACGATTAAAAGGAATTATTGAGGAAGCAAAAAAGGTCGGCAATATAATTTTGGTTATCGACGAAATTCATAATATTATGGGAGCAGGAGATGCAGAGGGTGCTATGAACGCCGCCAATATCTTAAAGCCTGCCTTAGCCCGTGGTGCTGTGCAGATAATCGGCGCTACAACATTGACAGAGTACAGAAAGCACATTGAAAAGGACACCGCCCTTGCCAGAAGATTTCAGACAATAGTGGTGGATGAGCCTTCGGTAGAGGAAACAGTAGAAATCTTAAAGGGGATAAGAGGCTACTACGAAAGCTATCACCATGTGATAATTTCCGACGAATGTTTAAGAGCGGCGGCAGTTTTGTCAGAGCGTTACTTAAACGAGAAATTTCTTCCCGATAAGGCTATCGACGTAATAGATGAGGCAGGCTCAAAGGCTAATTTGCAAAATGAAGCTCTGGCACGTCTTACGGTGTTAAAACGTGAGCTTAATTTAATGACAAACGAAAAAGAATCTATTGAAAATGACGACTCCATTGAATATTATAAAAAGATGTCCGAGTATAAGACTAAAGAGGAGCAGCTCTTAAAAGAAATTGAGGAGCTTGAAAAGGCAAGCGATTATACGATTCTTGCCGTTGAGCACATCGCATCGGTTATCGAAAATATGACAAAGATACCTGTACAGAAAATAACCGAGCTTGAAACGGATAAGCTTTTATCTTTAGAGGATATTCTCCATAAAAGGGTAATAGGACAGGACAAGGCGGTATCTGCCGTAGCAAGGGCAATAAGGAGAAACCGTGCGGGACTTTCCAAAAAATTAAGACCTGCCTCCTTTATATTCGTGGGTCCCACAGGAGTGGGCAAGACCGAGCTTGCCAAGGCTCTTGCTGAGGCTATGTTTGACAGCGAGGACTATATTATCCGCATGGATATGACCGAATATATGGAAAAGCATTCCGTTGCCAAAATCATCGGCTCACCTCCTGGATATGTGGGCTATGACGATGCAGGTCAGCTTACGGAGAAAATAAGGAGAAGACCGTATTCGGTTATTTTACTTGACGAAATAGAAAAGGCACATCCTGACATACACAACATTTTACTTCAGATTTTAGACGACGGAAGATTAACCGACAGCCACGGAAAGGTGGTAAGCTTTGAGCACGCCATAATAATAATGACCTCAAATGCAGGCTCCGACTGGAAGGGTTCGGGACTGGGCTTTACTCCCGACGAGGCAAAAGCGGATTCTGAAAAGGTTAAAAGAGCACTTAAGGACGTTTTCCGTCCAGAGTTTTTGAACAGAGTGGATGAGGTTGTTGTCTTTGAGCGTATTAAAAAGGACGATGCCTTGAAGATTGTGGATATTCTTTTATCAGACATTGAGTTTATGCTTTCTGAAAAAGGAATAAAGCTTGCCGTAAATCAGGAGGCAAAGGAATATATCGCATCAAAGGGATACGACGATAAAAACGGAGCAAGACCCATGCGCCACCTCATTACCAACGATTTAGAGGACGTGGTGGCAGAAGCAATTATACGGGGAAAGCTTAAGGCGGGAGATATCTGCAATATAGGAATTGTGGATAACAAGATAGCAGTAATATAAAAAAATGACATTCGCTTGGCGAATGTCATTTTTTTCTTCCTGTAACAACTCTTGGGTTTTGTCCCAAATCATAAAGGACTTTTATATCCTTGAAATCCTTTTCTAAAATTTCCGAAACTTCCCTTGCCTGGTCAAAACCGATTTCAAAAATTATAAGCCCGTTTTCATTAAGGGAAGATATGGCTTTTTCTGTGATAACCCTGTAAAATATAAGTCCGTCCCTTCCACCGTCCAGAGCCAGAGTCGGCTCGAAATCCTTAACGTCAGAATCAAGAGTTTCCAAAACATCGGTTCTGATATAAGGCGGATTTGAAATGATGGCATCGAATTTTCCGGGGATTTCTTCTTTCAGAATATCAAGCCTTGAAAATTTAATGCTGACAGAGTTGTTTTCGGCATTGCACCTTGCAATATCAAGGGCTTCATCACTTATATCCACGGCAGAAACATCTAAATCTTTTCCAAACTTCGCTAAAGAAACGGCTATTGCACCCGAGCCCGTGCCGATATCTAAAACCGAGCCTTTACAGTTTTCTATGGCGTATTCAACCAAGGTTTCCGTATCGGGTCGGGGAATGAGCACGCCTTTTTTTACAGAAAAAGTAAGTCCCATAAATTCCTTTTTTTCAAGGATGTAGGCCATGGGTTCTGAATTTTTCCTTCTTTCCAGACAGGTCTTAAATAAATCAAGATTCTCTTCTGAAAGGACTTCATCTCTGTTTTTTATGAGAAAAAGCTTATCGCAGCCTAAAACCTTTTCCAAAAGAAGTGAAGCATCAAGAGAAGCTGAATCACTTACATCTTTAAGAAAAGAAGTGCCGAAGCGCAAGGCTTCCTTGATTACCATTTGTCATTTTCTCCTTCTTCGGGCAGGACAGGTGTCATTGCGGCAATGGCAATTTCAATCATGGAATCGTCAGGCTCTTTCGTGGTTATTTTCTGAAGCAAAAGTCCGGGTTTGCTTAAAAGGGCAACTATTTTACTTTCGCTTCTGCCAGCCCATTTTATAATTTCAAAGGAAACTCCTGCAATAAAGGGAAGACATAAAAGCTTTATTATGATACGAAGCCATATAACGTCTACCTTTACAAATGCGAAAACCAGAATACTGATTAAAAGAACAAAAACAAGGAAGCTGGTTCCGCAACGGGGGTGGAGTCTGCTCTGGTTACGGCAGTTTTCCACGGTAAGGGGAAGACCTGCCTCGTAGCAATAAATTGTCTTATGCTCTGCGCCGTGATACATAAATACACGCTTTACGTCCTTTTGCATGGTGCATAAAAGAATGTAGCCCAAAAAGATTACAATTCTCGAAACACTTTCGGCAATGCTCCTGATAACTGCTATTGTGTCGGAAGATGCAGATTTGAATAAAAAGGCAATTCCCTCACCAATAAGCATGGGGAGGAGGAAGAAAAGTCCTATGCTCATTAAAATGGCAAGTACAACAGAAAAGTAAATTACAACATTTTTAAGGTTGTCCCCGAATTTCTTTGAAAGCCATGCTTCAAATTTTGATTCGGATTCCTCTTCCTCTATATCCACAAATTCAGCACTCCATAAAAGGGCCTTCATGCTTGTAACCATAGAAACAAAAAAAGCAATAATTCCTCTTATAACGGGGATTTTACTCCATAAACTTTTATTTATCTCTATATCGGAAACCTTAAGCTCAATTTCTCCGTCGCTTTTTCTTACGGCAATGCCCATTTTGGACGGGCCTCTCATCATAATTCCTTCAATCAGGGCAGAACCGCCTATTGAGGTTTTTTTCTTTTCCATGGCAATTTCCTTTCATTAAATAATAAGCCGTTTGACTGAATTTATTATATCAAAAAAACGTGATTTTTTCAAGGTTTATTTGGTAAATGACGAAAAAAACATAAATTTTTCTGAGCATATAGTTTTTTTTGTGTATTATGTTCAAAGGCTATATAAGTATTTTATACTAAACAACCAAAAAAAAATAAAATTCGCTAAAATTTCTATTGATTTTTTGTGCAAAGTGGTGTATAATAAAGTACATGTCTTTTTGCCATTGTAAAAAATGCTTAAATTTTCCAATTATTGGCAAAAGTTACAATAAGATGCGGCAAAAGTACTTAACTTACAGGAGGTTTTAAAATGACGGCAAGAAAAGTTACGGCAGTATTACTTGCGATGCTCATGGCGGCAACGGGATTTACCGCTATGGTCGGAAATGATGCTTACGCCAGTGCAAGCACTACGTTTAACGCTCTGGAATTTGACTATGACAGAAACAACGTATATGCTGGTTTTCTGGAAAAGCACTCAGATGCGGAAAGACCCGAGGCGGAGGTTTTGGTTTTGGGTTCCGCATTTGACAGTGCGAAAAGCTCTGCAGGTGTTACTGCAATAGAAAGCTTTGACGGAATTGACAACGTTGCAGAAATAATGGAGGATGTTCAGAAGGCGGTATATGAGGTTAATGTACCTGAAGCCGGCTTATATAACATTTCCTATTCCGTAAGAAGCCATGAAGCCATTAAGAACGATATTGAATTCGGAGTTATGATAAACGACGAATATCAGTACAACGAGTCTATGGCTATAAGATCTTTCAGAGGCTTTAAAAACAAGGATGAGGATTTCGGTATTGAAGCTGATGAAAACGGAAATCTTACGGCTAAGTTTTTGCAGGATAGAGGTAACGATTTAAGACCCAGACAGGTTAAGGATATCAAGTGGAGAACCGAATGGATTTATGATGCTGAGGGACTTATTGAAGCTCCTTTGCTTTTCTACTTTGATGAGGGTGTAAACACCTTGAGCTTTGAAACTGTGGGCGAGCCCTTTTATCTTGCTGATATAAAAATTGCACAGTTTGTTGAGCCCAAGCCTTATAAAGAAGTTTTAGCAGAATATGAAGCTAAGGGCTACAAGAGTGTAAATTCTCAGATAAAGATTCAGGCTGAAACAGCAAACGAATTTTCTCATTCATCACTTTACCCCTTATCTGAGAGAAATAATCCTCAGATGGAACCCAGCCACACAAGCAAGACCAGACTCAATGCATCAGGCGGTTCTAACTGGGGCAGTGCAAGAAGCTGGCTTAAGTGGACATTCACCGCTCCTGAATCAGGACTTTATAATCTGGCAATAAAGTTTGAGCAGAGCGACTATGTGGGTATGTTTGCCACAAGAAGCCTTAAGATTGACGGGGAATATCCTTTCCAGGAAATGAAGTATCTCCGTTTCGGCTATGATTCAGACTGGCAGTTTTTAATTCCTTCCGATGAAGAAGGCAATCCCTATTACATATATCTTGAAAAAGGTGAGCACACAATGCAGATGACAGTAAGCCTTGGCGAAATGGCATCCATTGTTGACAGACTCACAACAGTTGTATATAAGCTTAATAAAGTATACAGCGACGTGGTAATGATTGCTTCAACCACTCCTGACCAGTACAGAGACTATTACTATACAAAGAATATCCCGACTTTGGATAGTGATTTGAGATGGGCGAGAGAAGAACTTTCCTCTATAAAGCAGGAAATTTTGGATATAACCGGAACAGGAAGCAACCAGACTGCTACACTGGAAACCTTTGTTCTTCAGCTTGATGCTCTTATTGCAAAGCCTGAGGGCTTCAGCAAGAGACTTGAAACCTTCAAAAACAATATAGCATCCATCAGCCAGTGGATTATAGACAATAAAAATCAGCCCATAAAAATTGACTATTTTGTTCTTGGCGGAGATAACATGGAGCTTGAAGGAGCTAAGGCGGGATTTTTCAAGAGCCTTTGGTCCGGAACAAAGAGCTTCTTCGCATCCTTCTATGAAGACTATGATGTTATAGGCGCAGTTGAGGGAGACGGAAGAAAGGTTAAGGTATGGATAAATACCGGCCGTGATCAGATAAACATTATAAATAATATGATAAATGACGAATTTACTCCCGAGACAGGGGTAAACGTTCAGCTTGAGCTTGTACAGGGTAACATGATTGAGGCTACACTTGCAGGAAAAGGACCCGACGTTGCTCTTATGATTGCATCTGACCAGCCTGTAAACTATGCTATACGAAATGCTCTTGTTGACCTTTCAAAGTTCGGTGAAATGGACTTGGACGGCGACGGAGTTAATGAAGTAAAATCCTTTGCTGATGTATTTGGAAGATTCCAGCATCAGAATTTTGAAGCCTTTGCATTCCAGATGAACGAGCATAAGGACGAGGAAAAGGAAAAAGAAGGCGAAATCTGGATCTGCGAAGTATGCGGAACAGAAAATAACCAGGGTATATGCACAACCTGTAACTACAAGAAATACTATGCATATTATGCAATTCCCGAAACCCAGACCTTTAATATGATGTTCTACCGTAAGGACATTTTGGCGCAGCTTGGTCTCGGTGTTCCCGAAACATGGGATGATTTCTTCGCACTTTTACCCGTAATCAGAAGAAACAATCTGCAGATAGGTGTTCCTGCTGCCACAATGTATCAGATTTTGCTCTATCAGTATGACGGGGCTTACTATACAGAAGACAAGCACGCATCAGGCTTTACCACACCTGAAGCAGAGGCGGCATTTATAAAGGTATCCGACTGTTTCGTAAAATACGATTTCCCCATTTCCTTCGACTTCTATACAAGATTCAGAAGCGGTGAAATGCCCATATCCATTCAGCCCTATACTCAGTACAACAGAGTTAATGCGGCAGCACCTGAAATTCAGGGACTCTGGGATATGACCAAGGTACCAGGAACAATCAGAGAAGACGGAAGAATGGACAACAGCCAGATAGTTACATCTGCAGGATGCATCATGTTTAATAAGACAGAGGATAAGGATGCAGCCTGGGCATTTATAGAATGGTACACAAGAGACGATATGCAGACCCGTTACGGTGAAGAACTTGAATCCGTAATGGGTGCGGCAGGACGTTATGCGGCTGCAAACTTAAAGGCATTCAACTCCCTTGCATGGACAAGAGAACAGACAAAGCTTCTGACAGAACAGATGGAACAGATTGTCGGTGTACCCGAGGTTCCCGGAAGCTATCTTACAGCAAGAACAATTACACTGGCATTCAACGATGCATATATTGAACTTGAAAATCCCTATAAGGCTCTGGCAGAAAGAACAGAGGACTTAAATGAGGAAATCACAAGAAAATATGCAGAATTCGGATTATATTGATAGGAGGGATGGATTTTGTTTACTAAAAAGAAAAAGGAAGGCTCTCTTCCTAACGAAAACGTAAAAAATACGTGGCTTGAAATAAAGAAGAATAAATCCAACTACCTTCTTGTAGCACCGTACATGATAATTTTCTTGATTTTTACGGTTATCCCCGTAATTTCCTCAATGGTTTTGAGCTTTACATACTTTAACCTTCTTGAATTTCCCGAATGGAGAGGCTGGCTTAACTATCAGAGACTTTTCCTTGAGGACGACATATTCATGATTGGTCTTAAGAATACACTGATGTTCGCATTCATTTTAGGTCCCACAAGCTATGTGCTGTGCTTCCTTTTTGCATGGCTGGTAAATGAATTGCCCCCGAAAATCAGAGCATTTATGACGCTTTTATTCTACGCTCCTTCAATATGCTCTTCGGTTTACACAATCTGGCTTTTCATATTCAGCGGCGACGCCAATGGTCTTGTGAATTCCTACCTTTTGAAATTGGGTTGGATAAATAAACCTATTCAGTTCTACACAGATACGAATTATAACGTAACCATTATTATAGTAATTCAGTTGTGGCTCAGCTTGGGAACCAGCTTCCTTTCATTTATCGCAGGTTTCCAGTCTCTGGACAAGAGCTATTTTGAGGCAGGTGCCATCGACGGTATCAAAAACCGTTTCCAGGAGCTTATATACATAACAATTCCTGAAATGAGACCTCAGATGATGTTCGGTGCCGTAATGCAGATTTCATCATCCTTCAGCGTTGGTCCCATCTGCCGAACATTGGGTGGTTTCCCCAGTACGGACTATTCGCTCCGTACCATAACCACACATATTTACGACTATGGTCAGACCCGTTACGAAATGGGTTATGCATCAGCTATTGCATTTTTCCTTTGCGTAATGATGATAGTAACAAGAAACCTGATGGCAAAACTCATCAGGGTAGATGATTAAGAAGGGAGGAACAAAAATGTCAAACACAGCAATAATGTCATCCGGAAATACGGAAGTTAATGTAAATGATCTTCCCGAAGAATTACGTGAACATGTTCCTCCGAAAAAGATGAGGGTGAGAAAAAAGAGAGTAAACCGTTCAGCAGGCGGCGACACTTTAGTTGTATTTTTCCTCGTTATAATGGCACTTTTCATGGGCGTTCCCCTTTACTATTCAATAGTATGTGCCTTTAAGCCCTTGAACGAGCTTTTCATTTTCCCTCCCAGATTTTACGTAGTACAGCCCACTTTATCAAATTTCAAGCAGGTATTTGACCTGGCGTCTGATTTGTGGGTACCCTTCTCACGTTACGTATTTAACAGTATTTTCGTAAGTATAACTTCAACTGTGGGACACGTTATTTTAGCTTCAATGGCTGCGTATCCCCTTGAAAAGGCGAAGTTCCCGGGTTCTAAGGGAATGTTCCAGCTTGTACAGATTACACTTCTTTTCACAGGCGGAACCATGGCTGTTCCTCAGTATGTTGTAATGGCTCTTTTGGGCTTTGTTAACTCTTACTGGGCGCTTATACTTCCTGCAGTTGGCTCAAGCCTCGGTCTTTTCCTTATGAAGCAGTTTATGAGAGGTATTCCCGATTCAATGCTTGAAGCAGCGAAAATTGACGGAGCTAACGAATTTACAATTTTCTGGAAATTGGTTATGCCCAACGTTAAGCCTGCATGGCTTACACTTTCAATTTTCTCTTTCCAGGGTATATGGAACAATACCGGTAATAACTTTATATATTCGGAAGAACTTAAAATGCTTCCCACTGCCTTAAACCAGATTTATGCGGCTGATGCTGCAACAGGTGTAGGTAACGTTGCCCGTCAGGGTGCAGCGGCAGCGGTTGCGCTCATTTTGATGATTCCGCCGATTATATTCTTTGTTATAACACAGAGTAATGTCATCGAAACCATGGCATTCTCCGGTATGAAAGACTGATAGGAGGGGAGAAAATATGAAACTTAAAAGTAAAAATTTATTGAAGATTTTTTCCTGCCTCTTACTGGTAGCAAGTATTTTATCAGGTTCGTTACTTATTCATGCGGAAGATCCCTATGGTGGTTATAACTATAACTACTACGGTAAAGCTCCTTCTCCCAACGGATACATTCCTGTTTCATCATTAAACGGAAATGAATGGGGAGTAGGATACCTTAAGGCCCCTGCAGATATTTACGTTGACACAGAGGATAATCTTTATATTCTTGACACAGGAAACGGTCGTATCATCAAAACCGACTCCGAGCTTAATCTTATAAAGGTTATTGATACTTTCACAACCCAGGACGGGGAAGCTTCTCCCCTTAAAAATCCTTTGGGTATATGTGTAACTCCCGACGGAGAAATATATATCTGTGATACTGAAAATAACAGAGTTATAATTACAGACCAGGACGGTGTTATAAAAAGAACCTACTTAAAGCCTGTTACTGACCTGGTGGCAGAATCTTTGGTTTTCAAACCCAAAAAGATTGAAGTAACAGCAACCGGAGATATGTACGTACTGGCAGACAACATTGTTGACGGTGCCATGATTATCGCAGAAAACGGTGAATTCGGCGGCTTTTTCGCAACTGATGCCGTAAACGTAACATCTGACGTTTTGAAGATTATGTTCTACAAAACCTTCATGACCGAAGAGCAGGTTAAGAAAATGATGTCCATTCAGCCCGTTCCCTTCGATAATATGTATCTTCAGGGAGACTTCTTATATACAGCTACTGTATATCTGAGAAATAAGGACCAGATAAGAAAAGTAAACCCTGCAGGAAAGAACCTTTTCCAGGATAATGAATATGGTGAATCATACATCGGCGGTGTAGGTGGCAGCGGATTTGAACAGGCTGCCTTTACAGACGTAAATGTAAGCGAAAAGGGATTTTTCTATGCACTTGACAAAAACTTCTGTAAGGTGTTTGTTTACAATCAGGATAACGAGCTTCTTATGATATTCGGCGGTGATGACAAAAAATTAGGACATTTTATAAATCCCGTTGCAATAGAATCCATAGGCGATACAATTCTTATTTTAGATGGAAGCAAAAACAATATAACTGTTTTTGAACCCACATACTATGGTGAGCAGATAATGCTCGGCTCTTATATGTATGAGCACGGTATGTATGAAAATGCAATCGGTCCCTGGAAAGAGGTACTTAAGCTCAACACCAATTCGGAGCTTGCATATAAGGGTATAGCGAGAGCTGAATACTTAAAGGGCGATTACCTTGAAGCTATGGAGCATTATAAGGCTGCATACGACAGGGAAGGATATTCTGAAGCAAGAGAAAAATACAGAGGCAAATTTATAATGGATAACTTTGCCTGGTTTATGGCGGCAATAATTGCCATTGCGGTTATCATCTTTGTTTACGGTAAGAACAAAAAGAAGATTTTTGCAAAGATAGGATATAAGACGTTGGCTGAAACAGGCTATGCGGGAATGGCTAAGTGGAAGTATCCTTTCTATAATCTTTTACATCCCAGCGTTGGTATGAGCGAAATGAGATATAATAAGAAGGAATTTTTGCCCTATGCTTTATTATCTTCTTTCCTCTGGTATGCATCTGTGGTAATTTTGAGACAGTACGAGGATTATATCTTTAACAACACCAACACAAACAACATAAATATATTTATGATACTGGCAACAACCATTGGAATTTTGCTGGTGGGATGTATTGCTAACTGGGCAATTACAACCCTGGTTGAAGGTAAGGGTACATTCAAGAACATATTCATTTATGCATCCTATGCCTTAATTCCCACTACAATAGCAAACCTGCTTGTAACAGTTCTGAGCCAGTTCATGGTAGAGAACGAAGCGGTTTTCGTTAATACCATTTTCTTTGTGGCTTACGCATGGACTGCACTTTTGATGTTCATGGGTATGATTACAGTACATCAGTTCACCACTAAAAAGGCAATTTTAATGACCTTGCTTACTGCAGTTGGTATGCTTGTAATAGTATTCCTTCTGATGCTTTTGGTTGTATTATACAGCCAGGTATCCACATTCGTTACAACAGTAAGCTACGAATTGTTCTATAAGTTCTCATTATAAGAAAGGAGAGTTTTGATATGAAAAAATATATTTCCTATATGTTAGTGTTTACTCTCCTTGTATCCTTAATGACAGGATTATTGGTGAGTGCTGATGAAACACAGGAAGCGGAAACTACAAATGCTTCAGTATTGAATCCTGAAATCATAGAAGCATTTATGGGAAACGTAAAAGCTAAAACTCCCGATAACAAGAGCATTGAAGACATTTTTGAGCTTATAGACGAAAATGAAAATCTCGCTCTTTATGCAGTTACCGAAAAAGCAACTGGCAGAGCGGGAGAAATAGCGCTTTTAGACAAAAATTCGGGCTATGTATGGAGAAGCAATCCCTTGGGAAGCAATGAGGATATAATAGGTAAGGCGTCAGGTCATGCTTATTACAGAACAAAATCTCAGCTGGTTATTTCCTACGCTTACGGATATAACTTCTTCGATACAAACTCTCACTATGAAAGCGTAATGTCTGATAAGATAGAGGTTTTTAAAGAGGATAACTCCGTTAAATTTGTGTACAGATTCAGGGAAGTTGATTTTGTAATTCCTGTAAGATACAGCCTTGACGATGATGCATTTTCAGCGGAAATTCTCTTGAATGACGAGAAAGCCAAGTTTACCTATGAAATTATAGGTAAGGTAAATGCCGGAGGATTGGGTGAAACCGTCGAGCAGGAAATAGAATATAACATAATGGATGTAAAGCTTCTTCCTGCATTCGGTGCTACCAGCTATAATGAAGATGGATATCTTTTCATTCCCGACGGTTCAGGTGCTTTGATTAACATGAATAACGGAAGAAAGAACATTTCTCAGCCTTATTCAGCGCCTGTTTACGGTAATTATACTGACAGTAAGTCCGAAGACTACAGCAAGGCTCATGACAGATTTATGCTTCCTGTTTTCGGAACCGTTAAAAATGACGGTCATGCCCTTATGGGCGTTATAAACGACAATGCTTCTGTAGGCTATGTAAACGCTGAAGTAAGCGGATATGAATCGGCTTATAACAAGGTTTATCCCTCATATCTTCATAAGATAATAAAGGGTTCTGACAAGGAAGGTAACGCTCAGCCCATGAGTAAGGAACTGGCAGATCCCGAAAAGAATTTTTCCGTTAAGTATTACTGCTTAAGCGGAGATGAAGCTTCTTATGTTGGTATGGCAAAGCGTTACAGAAAATATCTTGTGGAAGAAAAGGGAATGACAAAGTCTGACGACCTTAAAGACGGTGCTCTTTTCCTTGATATGTATGCAGGTGTTGAAAAGAAGACAAGCATACTTGGTATTCCCTGGAATAAATTTGAAGTAATGACAACCTATAAGGACTTAAGAGATATTTCTGACGATATGACAGAAAACGGCATAGACAGTGTGGTATTTAAGTATAACGACTGGATAAAGAAATCAAACAGAAAGAAAATCCAGACAGCTCCGAACTTTGAAAGTTCAATCGGAGGCAAGAAGGGATACTTGAAGACCAAGGAATATCTTGACGGCAAAAACATGAGTTTTTATCTTAACATAGACTTCATGAACTACTCTGAGTCAGGAAACGGCTATAACAGACTTTCCGATTCTGTTAAATATCCCAATCAGGCACCCGCTTATCAGTCAAGCGGAATAACCGCCCATGTAAACATGGGTACCAGATGGAATCTCTTGAAGGGCTATCTGGTAAAGGAAGCTGCTCTTGAATTTGCTGATAAGTGTGCAAAGTATAATATTGATTCCGTTTCTATTGAAAATATCGGCGGAACAATTTATTCGGATGGCTCCAATAAGGGCGGACATACAAGAGGCGAATGTATGAATTACTTTGCCGATATAATTTCAGGCTATAAGGAGAGAGGAATAAAGGTTCTTACAACAGAGCCCAGTGAATATGCGGTTATAAATTCTGATATTTTAATGGATATCCCCTCAAAGGATACTTACGTTGAAATTGCAGACGAGGCAGTTCCTTTCTATCAGATAGCTGTAAGAGGATACAAGACATATACAACAGAGCCCGTCAATATGTCCAGCAATTACCACAATGTGGTGTTAAATGCAGTGGAAAGCGGCTCAAGCCTTTTATACAACCTTGTTGCGGGTGAAACCACAGACCTTAAGGAAACATACCTTAAGTATTTATACAGTTGTAACTATTCCCAGTGGAAAGACAATATAATAGAGACCTACAAGGAATATTCAAAGGTAATGGGAGAAGTAAATGGTGCAGATATCGAAAATCACGAAAAGGTAGAAGAGGGAGTCTATAAGACAACCTACGACAATGGTGTTTCGGTTTATGTAAACTATAATGACAGTGATTTTGTTACAGCTTCAGGTGAAGTGGTAAAGGCTAACGGATATATTGCAGAAAGGGGTGAGTGATGATGGCAGAAAAGGAAAAGACAATTTCTACCGAAAAGGAAGAAGTAGTGCTTGATAGCGAAAGAAAGCCTTCCAAGGAAGAAATCAAAGCGGCAAAGGAAGCTGCAAAACGTGCAAAATTAAAAAGAAAAGCAGCATCAGCCTTAAGCACAAAGCAGGCGAGAGCGGGCTATTGGTTCATACTTCCCTGGGTAATAGGCGTTATATATCTCTTCTTGGTGCCCGTTATCACATCTCTTATATACTCCTTCAGTGATGTAAACGTAAGAGCAGGCGGTATCAAGCTTGCTTTTGCCGGAATAGATAACTATATCTACATATTCAGAAAGAGTGAAACTTTCCTGCCCGCACTTTTGGACTCACTTAAGGATATGCTCTATCAGGTGCCGATTATAGTGTTCTTCAGTATGTTTATAGCGCAGATACTTAATCAGAAGTTCGTGGGAAGAACTATTGCGAGAGTAATGTTCTTCCTGCCTGTAATCATCGCATCAGGTGTTGTTCTGGAAATACTTTCACTTACTGGTATGAGCACAAACGTTTCTCTTGCAGGCTCATCCAACGTATTTACGTTCCAGGAAGAATCGGTAATTCTGAAGGTTATGAACCAGAGTGGATTAAGCCCCACGATTATCGAATACTTAAAGAGCCTTGTAAGTAATATCTTTGATATAACCTGGAAGAGCGGTATTCAGATTCTTTTGTACCTCTCTGCACTTCAGGGTATTCCCAAGTCATATTACGAAGTTTCTTCAATGGAAGGGGCTACTGCATGGGAAGAATATTGGAAAATCACATTCCCCTTACTTTCTCCCATGACATTGGTTTGCGTTGTATATACAATTATCGACTCCTTCACATATTATCAGAATGAAGTTATGCAGCTTATAGACCAGAACGGTATTGCAACAGGTAATGCAGGTATAGCTTCCGCTATGTCATGGACCTATTTCGTGATTATTGCGGTAATCCTGTTACTTATTGTGAAATTCGTTTTCGCTAAGACTGTATATACGGAAGAGTAAGGAGGTGCCGAGATGAAACCTGAGTTATCAAGACTTAACAAAAAAGAGTTTAAGGACGAAATGAAACGCCGTGAAGAGGAAATGAAAACCAGCGGCAAGGAAAACAGTATAGGCTTAAAGCGTTTCGGCTCTGCATACTTCAAAAAACAGATGTTCCACTTCCTTTATGCACTGTTTCGTGCCTTCCTTATAATCGGACTTTCTTACCTGGTTTTATATCCTGTATTTAAAATGCTCAGTAATGCATTCAGTGCAGACTATGTAAAATCGGCTACAACAATATGGATTCCCAACAATTTCGGACTTCTTAACGTTGAATATGCATACAGATTCTTAAAATATGCAGAAAGCTTCTGGACCAGCGTTAAGGTTTCTTTGGGAAGTGCCCTTTTGCAGGTTGTATCCGCAGCTATTACAGGTTACGGTTTTGCAAGATTTAAGTTTAAGGGAAGAGGAGTTTTATTTGCACTTGTTATATTAACAATGATAGTTCCTCCTCAGACTTATCTTATCTCTATGTTCATGACCTACAGAAAGTTTGACTTCTTTGGTATTTTAGACATCGTTTCACTTATTGTAGGCAAGGATCAGAGCATCAACTTAATCGGTACAGCCTGGACAATGTGGATTCCCGCTATTTTGGGTGTAGGCTTAAGAGGCGGACTCTTTATATACATCTTCAGACAGTTCTTCAGAGGAATGAGCAAGGAGCTTGAAGAAGCTGCATATATCGATGGATGCGGTCCTTTCATGACATTCTTAAAAATCATGGTTCCCAATGCATTATCTTCAGGACTTGTAGTATTCTTGTTCTCACTGGTATGGCATTGGAACGACTACTTTACAACTTCAATGATGTACACAGTTGCCAACAAGCCCAGACCTCTTACTCTTACTCTTATGGCAGAGTGGAATAAGGTTGGAAATATGCTTAGAGGTGAGGCAGAATTAAATACAAACTACGTGCTCAATGCAGCTTGTATGCTTGTAATCTTCCCCTTGCTTTTGGTATTTACCGTTGCACAGAAGTTCTTTATTGAAAGTATGGATAAAGTCGGTATTAAAGGCTAAAATAAAAAATCACTTCGCAAAGCGAAGTGATTTTTTATTTTAAAATTTCATTGAAAAAAGCACCAATCTTTTAAGATTGATGCTTTTTTCTTGGTGCCCGAGACCGGAATCGAACCGGTACGACTTTTAACGGTCGCAGGATTTTAAGTCCTGTGCGTCTGCCAGTTCCGCCACTCGGGCTCACCACAAAAAATAGAATACCATAATTTTGGGGATTTGTCAAGAGAATAATGAGAAAAATAAGAAAGAATTTAAGAATAAAAAGGTTTAATATTGACAAAATATTTTTAAGGCTTTATTATATAGATAGGAAAAATATTACATTGGAGGATTTATATGGCAGTAAAGCTTAATCCTGATAAAGAAGTGGTCAGAGTTATAAAGGAAGGGCTTAAGAAAAAAGGCGGATACTGTCCTTGTATAATAGAAAAAAGCGAAGACACCAGGTGTATGTGCAAGGAATTCAGAGAGCAGATAAAGAATCCTGATTTCGAAGGCTTTTGCCACTGTATGCTCTACTATAAATCAAAAGATTAAAGGAGAAAACCATGAGTGAAATAAAAATAACCAAAGATAATTTTGAAGAAATATTAAATCAGGATAAAAAGGTTTTAATCGATTTCTGGGCAACATGGTGCGGTCCTTGTCAGATGCTTTCGCCCATAATAGAGGAAATTGCAAAGGAAGCAAACGGAGAATATATAGTGGGAAAGGTAAACGTTGACGAAGAAGGAGAACTGGCAGCGGCATTTAAGGTTCAGAGCATACCTTATCTTGTAGTATTAAAGGATAAAAAAGTTGTAAAAAATGCCCTTGGGTATATGTCCAAGGAAAAGGTTTTAGAGCTTTTAGATTAAAGGAGGATAATTATGAGTAAGTACAAGGGAACAAAAACAGAAAAAAATTTAGAGGCAGCCTTTGCAGGTGAGTCTCAGGCAAGAAACAAATATACATATTTTGCATCAAAAGCAAAAAAAGAAGGTTTCGAGCAGATTGCAGCACTCTTTTTAAAGACTGCCGACAACGAAAAGGAACACGCTAAAATGTGGTTTAAGGAGCTTAACGGTATAGGTGATACCAAAGAAAACCTTCTCCACGCTGCCGAGGGCGAGAACTATGAATGGACCGATATGTACGAAGGATTTGCCAAAGATGCCGAAGAAGAGGGCTTTTTGGAGCTTGCAGCTAAGTTCAGATTGGTTGCAGCAATCGAAAAGCATCACGAGGAAAGATACCGTGCACTTCTTAAGAATGTTGAAATGGCAGAGGTTTTCGCAAAGAGTGAAGTCAAGGTTTGGGAATGCAGAAACTGCGGACATATCATTGTGGGAACAAATGCTCCTGAAATCTGTCCCACCTGCGCTCATCCCCAGAGCTATTTTGAAATCCACGCTGAAAATTATTAAAATAAAAAAGTTGGGCAACGCCCAACTTTTTTATTTTATTTACCGTATCTCATTATATGTTTGTTCTGTGCCTTAACCATACTGATGGTCTGCATGATAGCTAAAATGTCGGTATCTGTAATGGGGAACTCAGCTCCGTTTACATAAGAATCGTAAAGATACTGCCAGAAGTCAGCAACGGTAGTTCCGCCTGCAACAGCTTCAATTTCTTCAGTAACCCAGTTGATGGAGAAGGAGGATTCATAAGTACCGGTTTTTCCGAAAGCGGCACCGGGAGTCTCAGGGCTTGAGATTATTTCGGGAACAACCTGTTCGGGATCTATATAACGAAGCTTGATTTTGCCATCTTCAAATACGGCAGCACCTCTGTCGCCGAATACTTCGTAATTTCTTCCGCGTCTTAATGCCTTACCGCCGCTTATGCACATGTTAACAACTCTGTCGTTATCGCCGATGAAACGGATACGCAAATGGTCTTCGCAATCACCGCCTGCGGTTACCTGATGAACATAGCTCTGCATTTCAAAGGATGATGTTCCCAAAAGCTTAAGAGACTGGTCAATAATGTGGGGACCCCAGTTAAGAAGCTGTCCGCCACCGTATTCTGAAAGTGTCTGCCAGTCATCTCTGTGCTGGAAGTCATTCTGCTCAGTGTTGATTTCATATATTTTGCCAAGCTTACCGGAATTTACTATATCCATAATCTTCAAAAAAGCGTCCTCAAAGCGTCTCTGCTGATGAACGTAAAGTCTGGGAGCACCTTCTTTGTTGGAGTGCTTATATAAATCAAGAATTTCTTCATAGGAAATGGTAGCGGGCTTTTCAAGAAGAACATCCTTTCCTGCATTAAGAGCCATAAGGGTATGCTTGTGGTGGTCGCAGGAGCGTGTTGCAACGTAAACTATATCAATGTCTTCCTGCTTAAGCATTTCCTCGTAATCTGCATAAGTTTTGCAGCCGAAGGTGTTTGCCATTCTTTCACGACGCTCTTCAACAAGGTCGCAGGCTGCGACGATTTTATACTTATCGGAATAGAATTTGTTGATTTCATCCTTTGCCATATGCCAACCGATTCGGCCGATACCAACGATACCTAAGTTAATTACTTTCATAATCAAATCTCCTTTTATTTCATTTCGGGGAATTTCTTTGTTACATTATCAAGACTTCTCTTTAAGCAGTCAAAAGCATCTTCGTCGTAGGTGTAATCCTGCTCAACCAAAGCGTACTGACAGCCCGCTTCGTAAAGTGCCCTTATGTATGAATCGTAATCCAGCACACCTTCGTATATGGGACGAAGATAAACGGGAAGGTTGTTAAAGCGTCCGTCCTCGGGAAGAGCCTTATAGTCCTTAAGGTGAACAATGGGAAGACGGCCCTTTAAATCGTGAATTAACTTAACTACGTCTTTTTCACCGTAAGCAGCCCAGCCTAAATCCAATGTAAAGCCGATGGAATCCTCAGGGAAGTCCTCCGCCATACGCTCAAGAACATCTTTTCCGTCGAATTTTTCAAACTCAAACCAATGGTTGTGATACATAAGCTTAGCGCCTAAATCACGCATTTTGAGAGCAGCAGGGAGGATGAGCTTTTTAAACTCGTTATATCCTTCGAGGCTGCCTCTCATATCGTTGGGCATAGCACCGATGCCGATGTGAGAGCAACCGAAAATCTTGTGGTCAGCAACCACCTTTTCGGTTTCCTCAACGATTTTTTTGATGTCGATGTGTGTGAGAACACACTTTAAGTCGTTTTCCTGGAGCTTGTCCCGAAGCCACTGGGGCTCGTAAGCGCAGGTACCCGATACCTGAACTGTCTTGTAGCCCATTTCGGCCACTTTTTTTAGGGAATCTTCAAAGCCTTCGAGTGTTTGTGTCTTACTGCATACTGTGTAAAGCTGTGCACCTATTTGCATTATACTACCTCCTTGTGTATTTTTATAATACATGTGTATCTTACACTATAAATTTTTTTAAGTCAATAGTAAATTGTTTCGTTTTTGATATTGCAAATTGTGCCATTTTGTGGTATAATAAATCTTGTATTATTGTATGACTCATAGGGAGGTGAAGGGATGGAAAAAGTAAAAAGAAAAACATTGAGTTGGGTAAAGCTTGATAATGCGGCCAAGATTTATCCTGCGGCAAGAAGAAAAAACTGGAGCAATGTATTCAGACAGTCCGCAACACTTTCTGAGGAAGTGGACAAGGGTGTATTAAAGTCTGCCCTGGATGTAACCGTAAAGCGCTTTCCTTCCATTGCAGCCCGCCTGCGAAAGGGTGCTTTCTGGTACTATCTCCAGGAGGTGGAATATGCCCCCGAAATACAGGAAGAATACAGCTATCCTCTTACTTTTATGAGTAAAGAGGAAATGCGCAGGTGCGCCTTTCGTGTAATTGCATACCGAAACAGAATAGCTGTTGAATTTTTTCACTCCCTGACCGACGGAACGGGAGCTTTGGTGTTTTTGAAAAATCTGGTTGCCGAATATCTCCAGCAGAAATATGATATAAAAATCCCATTAGAACATGGGATAGTGGACAGAAGAGAGGCACCTAAAAAGGAAGAACTGGAAGATAGCTTTTTAAAGGTTGCGGGGGATTTGCCGCTTCCCAGAAAAGACACTGATGCATGGCGAATGAGCGGAGAAAGCGAGAGCGGAGGCTTCCTTAACCTCACCTGCTTCAAAATATCTGTCAGCGCTCTTTTGGATAAAGCTCATGAATACGAAACCACGCTAACCATATTTTTAAGTGCCGTAATGATGAAGGCTCTTGCAAATCTGCAGAAGGAAAAAACGGTATCGTTAAAAAGGCAAAAGCCCATAAAACTGTTGATTCCAGTAAACCTAAGAAGTCTTTATCCATCGAACACCCTCAGAAATTTTGCAATGTTCACAATTCCCGAGATAGACCAAAGACAGGGGGAATATACCTTAGATGAAATAATAAAGGTGATTTATCACAAAATGGGAACTGAGGTTACAAAGAAGCATATGAGCCGTGTTATTGCTGCAAATGTAAAGGATGAGAAAAATATGCTCTTGAGGGTAGTGCCTCTGCCCATTAAAAATGTGGTAATGAAAGCAGTTTTTGACAGTGTAGGGGAGAAAAAGGCCTGCCTTAATCTTTCCAATATGGGGCTTGTCAGATTGCCTGACATTATGAAAAAATATGTAACCAGAATGGATTTTATACTTGGTGTTCAGGCGGCTGCACCCTATAACTGCGGTGTTTTATCCTACGGTGATACCGTATATATCAATTTTATAAGAAATATAAGAAAGCCCGACCTTGAAAGACATTTCTATAAAGTCTTAAAAGAGCTTGGGATTGACGCAGTTTTAGAAAGCAACAGAAAGTGAGGCGGGAAGAATGTATTGTATAAAATGCGGAGCAAAGCTTGAGACAAGCGAAGGTGTTTGTCCCTTGTGCGGCACAAGGGTGTATCATCCTGATATTACTATTGAAAAAGAAAAAAAGCTTTATCCTAAGGATAAAATGCCAAAGGTAAAGCACCGTTCCGCCATGTTTAACGGGGCAATTATAATAATGTTTCTTATACCCCTGGTGGTTTCCTTTCTGGCGGATTATAACTTCGACGGAGTGATTGAATGGTTCGGATATGTTTTTGGTGCACTTATCATAGGGTATAGTGCATTCGCTCTGCCTCTGTGGTTTAAAAGGCCCAATCCCGTTATTTTCACTCCCTGCGTTGCGGCGGAAACAGTGGGATATCTTTTTTACATAAACCAGGTAACAAAGGGAGATTGGTTCCTCTCCTTTGCATTCCCCGTTGCCGGAGGCTTCGGTCTTATTGCAACCGCCGTTGTAACCTTACTTCACTACATTAAAAAGGGAAGACTTTATATATGGGGCGGAGCATTCACTCTTACGGGATGCTTTGTTATGCTGATAGAATTTTTTATAGTTATAACCTTTGATATTGAGTTTTTGGGCTGGTCCTTGTATCCTCTTTCGGTGCTTGTGCTTTTAGGAGGACTCTTGCTCTATCTGGCAATCAATAAATCAGCTCAGGAGGTTATGGAAAGAAAGCTTTTCTTTTAATAGAATAAGGAAGAAAAAATACTTTGCATAAAGGAGTATATTATGAGAAAAATTGTGGTAGCAATTGATTCTTTCAAGGGAAGCCTTTCTACATTTGAGGCAGGTAATGCAATAAAGGAAGCGGCAAAAGAAGTATATAAGGATGCAGAGGTTGTAATATCTCCCATTGCTGATGGCGGAGAGGGCACGGTTGAAGCCATTGTAACTGCATCAGGCGGAGAATTTGTAAAAACGGTTGTCAGCAATCCTTTGGGGAAAAAGATTGAGGCTTTATATGGTTTTATACCGAATAGGAAAACAGCCATAATTGAGATGTCTGCTGCTTCGGGCATCACATTGATAAATGACAGCGAAAGAAACCCCCTTAATACCACAACTTTTGGAGTTGGGGAAATGATTTTGGATGCCACAGCAAAAGGATGCCGTAAATTTATTATAGGAATAGGCGGAAGTGCAACAAACGATGGTGGCGTGGGAATGCTTCAGGCACTTGGTTTTGAATTTCTGGATAAAAACTGAGAGCAAATTTCACTTGGAGCAAAAGGGCTTAAAGACCTTGTTGCAATAAGGACGGATAATGCCGCAAAGGAACTTAAGGAATGCTCCTTTTGTGTGGCGTGTGATGTGAAAAATGTTCTTTGCGGAGAGGAAGGCTGCAGTGCCATATACGGACCGCAAAAGGGTGCAACTCCCCGAATGATAAAAGATATGGACTTGTGGCTTGGAAATTATGCAAAGCTTACAAAAAAAGTAATTCTTAAATCAGATGCAAACGCTCCGGGAACAGGAGCGGCAGGTGGAATGGGGTTTGCTCTGCTGTCCTACCTTAATGCAACATTAAAATCAGGAATTGAACTTGTTATAAACGAAACAGAGCTTGAAAAGCACATAAAAGATGCGGATTTGATTATAACAGGCGAGGGCAGACTTGACGGCCAGTCCTACATGGGTAAAGCGCCTGTAGGAGTAGCTAAGCTTGCTAAAAAGTATAATAAAACGGTGGTTGCCTTTTCAGGATGCGTAACAGATGATGCGGTTTTGTGTAACGAACACGTAATTGATGCATTTTTCCCGATTGTGAGAAAGCCATGCACTTTGGAAGAAGCCATGAATGTTGATAATGCCTGTAAGAACTTAAAAGATACAGCAATACAGGCGTTCAGATTGTTAAATACAAGGGCTTAAGTGTGCATTGCGAAGCAATGCAGCGATATATGCTAAAGCAATCGAAGATTGCATATCAACTAGCTCTTTAGTCCTGACTTGACACGAGTAAAAATTGTGTCGAATGGTGCTGAATGATGCCAAATAGTGTTGAAAAATGAAATTAAAAGGAGTTGAGTATTATGGCAGAAAAGAAAGAAAAAAGATATGTGAGCGATAATGCTCAACTTATGGCTGAATGGGATTGGGAGAAAAATGATGAATTAAATTTCTATCCTGAAACATTAACTCTTGGTAGCCATAAAAAAGTATGGTGGAAATGCAGCAATAGACACGAGTGGCAAGCAACGATAAAAGATAGAAATAGAGGTCGTGGCTGCCCTTATTGTACAAGCCAAAAACTTCTAAAGGGCTACAACGATTTGCAAACGATTAATCCGATTTTAGCAAAAGAATGGAATGACAAAAAGAATAATGGCTTAACACCTATGGATGTAATGCCTAACAGCCATAAAAAAGTATGGTGGAAATGTGACAAAGGGCACGAGTGGCAAGCAAGGATAGAACATAGAAATAACGGTCGCGGATGCCCTATTTGTAATGCTGAACGCACCACGTCTTTTCCTGAATATGCGATTATGTACTACCTTGAAAAATATGGTTTAGATGTAGTGCATTTGTATAGAGAAAAAGGCTATGAATTAGATATTTATATTCCGTCTAAAAAGATTGCTATTGAATATGATGGTGGTTTTTGGCATGGAAATAAAACAAAAAAAGATTTGGAAAAAAATCAAAAGTGTGTAAAAGATGGGATACAATTATATAGAATAAGAGAAGGATTAACATCGTTGAAAGGGAGTTCTATAGACTATATTGTTCAAGAAAAACAGAAAGATTTACCCAAAATACTTAAAGAAGTTTTAAGCAAGATAATCGGAACGGATGTTGATGTTGATATAGAAAGAGATGCTATTCCTATAGAGAATTTGAGGGAATACACTGAAAAAGAAAAATCCATTTTGTTTTCTAATCCAAAGGTAGCTGCTGAATGGAATTATGAAAAAAATGGAAATTTGAAACCAGAGCACGTTACAGCTAATAGTAATAAAAAAGTATGGTGGAAGTGTAGCAAAGGACACGAGTGGCAAGCAACAATAGACAATAGAAATAACGGGAACGGATGTCCTTATTGCTCGGGTCGATATGCTGTTAAAGGCGAAAATGATTTACAAACAGCTAATCCAACTTTGGCAAAAGAATGGAACTATGAAAAAAACAATGAAATGGCACCGATCGATGTAACTCCTAATAGCAATAAAAAAGTATGGTGGAAGTGTGACAAAGGACACGAGTGGCAAGCAACGATAAATAATAGAAACAATGGAAGCGGATGTCCATATTGTGCAAGTCGGAGAGTCTTAAAAGGCTTTAACGATTTCAAACAGCTAATCCAACATTAGCAAAGGAATGGAACTATGAGAAAAATAATGGCCTATCTCCTATGAACGTAATGCCTAACAGCCATAAAAAAGTATGGTGGAAATGTAGCCAAGGACATGAATGGCAAGCGACAATAGCGAGTAGAAATGGTGGTCGAGGATGTCGCGAATGTACGAAGGAAAAGCGAAACATACATAAAAAAGGTATCGTTAAAAAATAAGTATTATTTGTAGTGATAAAATTTGAAATATTAGGAGAGTAACATATGGATGAAAGACTTGATAATGTTAAAACAGAACTTCATAATTATCAAGAAATAGAAAGTATAAAGACTAATCCCGTTGTGAAACTGGGAATTGGTTTAATGAAACAATATATTCCAATATTAGGTGAAATAATAGATTGTGGAATAGATAAAAATTTAGAAAAGAAACAAAAAGCAAAAAGAGAAGAATTAATAAGTATTATTTTAAGTGATGACAAACTTATTACAAGCGAAATGGTAAATGATACTGAGTTTATTATTAATTTTTTCAAAACCATCGAGGCGGTAGATCGACTTGCTACAAATGATAAAATAGTGTATTTTGGAAATCTTTTTAAAAATGGATACTTAAATGAAGATAGAATACAAGCTTATAAATTTGAAGAATACTTTAATATAATCAATTCACTTTCCTATAGGCAGTTGGACTTGCTTGCTCTATTACACACATATAATACAAAGGAATTTTTATGTGAAGATGAAAAGGAAGAAGATAGTAAGAGATGGATGTTATTTAAGGAAGATGCTTGTAAGATTTTTGATATAACTGGAGATGACTTAATAGCTATTTTAAAGTCTGCTGAAAAATCTGGATTATGTAAAGAAGTAGTTGGAGCAATATACGGTTATCATGGTGGTAGATTTGAAGCTACATCATTATTAAAAGATTTTGTTTCTTTTACAATTTCTCGAAATTCTGCCTTTGAAAGCAACATCTAAATTTAATATATAAATAGTTTGCTGATTTATAATATTTACATATCGGGCAGGAAAATCTAACATTCCTGCGGGTTCTAAGGAAAAGTGTTAAGAGAAAAAGCAGTGAAAAATCAGGGGAAAGTAGTAGGTCCTAATACGAGCTTGCGAGTATCAAGGTTCTCCGAAATATAGAAATCTTTGATTTCGTTATATTTCGTGATGGTTCTTATTATTCACTGTTCGCCTGACTTGACACGAGTCGAAAGATGTTCAAAAATTGAAAAAAGCAGGTGATATTATGGAAATAAAAATACCCCAAAAAGCAGAACAGGAAAAATACTATGATGAAATTCTTGATATGCTTACTCTGGCGGATGATGAATTTGTACCGCCCTTATCTTTAAGAAGCTCAACGGTGCAATCTGACTTGAAAAACACCAAAAAGGTAGAAGGCGGAGTTCTTTCCTATTTTGAGGAAAAAAACAAAGAATTATGATTGCGAAAGAAGACGGGAAGACCGTTGCTTTTGTTGCATACAGAGAAAATTTCACAAACGAAAAAATTACAGAAGAGCATCTTCCGAATATCTACATTTCCACATTGATTGTGCGCCCGGAGGGACGGGGAATGGGGCTGACACAGAAAATGTATCAGACTTTATTTTCAGAATATGAAAAAGCTTGGTTTTTTACAAGAACCTGGTCAACTAATATGGCACATATAAAAATTCTTTCAAAGTTTAATTTTGAGACGATGTGCGTGATTAAAAATGACAGGGGCGAGGGGATTGACACAGTTTATTTCAAAAAAAGCCCGAAAGATAGGAAGAAAAATAATGCAAAAAGTAATAGTGATTGGTTGTCCCGGTAGTGGCAAAAGCACCTTTGGACGGGAACTTGCACGTATTACAGGTTTGCCCTTATATCACCTTGATATGATGTATTGGAATGAGGATAAAACAACTGTTTCAAAAGAAGTTTTTGCAGAGCGGTTAAAAAAGGTAATGAATAAGTCTGAATGGATTATTGACGGCAATTATGAGGGCAGCATGGAAATGCGACTTAAAGAGTGCGATACTGTTTTCTTTCTGGATTATCCCACCGACATATGTATTAAGGGAATTGAAGAAAGAAAAGGAAAGCCTCGCTCTGATATGCCCTGGATTGAAAATGATACTACGGACAAGGATTTTATTGCCTTTATAAAAAATTACAATATCGAAAGCAGACCGAAAGTTATTAACCTGTTGGAGAGGTATTCTTCAAAGAATATTATAATATTTCAAACCAGAGCAGAGTCGGAAAAATACTTATCGTTACTGAAAAATAAAGGCGTATGTAAATAGAAAGAAAATGCCTCCCTTGCCTAAAGGGAGGGGGACCACCGAAGGTGGTGGAGGGATATATGGATAGAAAACATAATACGAATTTAACTGCTAATGCAAGAACTTTGCGTAAGAATATGACAAAAGAAGAAAGACATCTTTGGTATGATTTCTTGAAAAGTTATCCCGTTAGATTTTTAAGACAAAAAGTAATTGATAATTATATAGCTGATTTTTATTGTCGTAGTGCAAGACTTATAATTGAACTTGATGGTTCACAACATTATGAGGAAAAAGGTTTGTTGAAAGATAAAATAAGAACTGAAAGAATTGAGAAACGAAACTTGACAGTTATCAGAATACCTAACAACGAAGTTAATAGGAATTTTGAGGGAGTATGTCGGTATATAAATAACGTTGCAGAAGAATCCCTCCGTCAGTCTTCGACTGACACCTCCCGGGAATCCCCCAGTCAACTTCGTTGACAGCCCCCTTTAGGCAAGGGGGCCGATGGCAAGGGAGGCTTTGATGCGTTGTATCTAAATCTTATGACTCGAAATAATAAATGCTGCTTTAAGGAGTGGTGCTATGTTAATCAAAAAATACGGATATTGCTATATAGATGACATTGCCTTCGGGCACAGTTTGATTGAACCGCCTATTGAATCGAACAGTCTTCACACCCATGAGATGTGCGAGATTTACTGTGTGTTCAAGGGCAGCGGAAGATATATAATCGAAGGCTCGGAGCATAAGCTGGAAAAAGGAAAAGTAATTTTAATGAGACCGGGTGAATTTCACAAAGCTCATATAGAAGAGGACGAAACCTACGAAAGCTTTGTAATACATTTTCTTCCCGGACTGGTGGATTCCTTTGACCCGGAAAGGAAGCTTTTAAGACCTTTCTTTGAAAGATCCCTGGGGAAAAACAATGTATATAGCCGCACCAATGTTGTGAACACTGTAATATACGAGCTTTTTAAGAGAATGGACGAATGCAAGGGAGATAATTATGATAACGGAGTAAAGGTTAAAGCCCTTTTGTTCTCGGTGCTTATTGAGCTTAATTCTCTTTTTGATGCAGCGCTTTATGAAGATACATCCGTAAAAAATAAACAGACCATTAAGATAGTTGAATATATAAATTCCCATTTGACGGAGCCTTTGTCCATAGACAAAATTTGCACGAAATTCTTTATAAGCAGAACACAGCTTAACAGGAATTTCAAGGAAGCTACAGGTACATCGGTATGGGAATACATCACCGCCAAAAGGCTTATGCAGGCACGAAACCTTATTATGAGCGGGATGGGAAGCGTTGAAGCTTCATCTAACTGCGGTTTTGGTGATTATTCGGCTTTTTACAGGGCATATATGAAAAAATACGGCATAAAGCCGTCGGACAAAATTGATGCCATCAAATACAATCCGAAAGAGGAAAGATTATGAAAAAATTTCTTATAATTGACGGAAACAGTATAATGAACCGTGCTTTTTACGGAATAAAGCTCCTTACAAATTCAGAGGGGATATATACCAATGCGGTTTATGGATTTTTAAATATATTCTTTAAAAATATAGATGCCATAAATCCCGATTATGTGGCTGTAGCCTTTGACCTTCGTGAGCCCACCTTCAGACATAAGCGATATTTAGAGTATAAGGCTCAGCGAAAAGGGATGCCCGAGGAACTTTTTTCCCAGATGCCCATAATAAAAGAAGTTTTATCTGCCATGAACGTTAAAATTTTAGAGCTTCCGGGCTTTGAGGCAGATGATATTATAGGAACAATGGCAAAAAGATGCAATGATTCTGAAATCGAATGCAATATTCTGACAGGAGACAAGGATGATTTGCAGCTTGCCACAAAAACCACTAAAATATATCTTACGGTTACATCAAAAGGCACCACCACAACGGAAGTGTACGACGAAGATGCGGTTTTTGCAAAGTACAATGTTACCCCAAAGGAATTTATTGACGTTAAAGGACTTATGGGAGATGCCTCAGACAATATTCCTGGTGTCAGCGGAATAGGAGAGAAAACCGCCTTTTCCCTTATAAGTCAATATAAGAGCATTGACGGGGTATATGAAAATCTGGATACGGCAAAGCTTGGCCCTTCTGCGAAAAATAAGCTTATGGAAGGACGTGATATGGCGTATTTGAGCAAGGAGCTTGCCACAATAAATGTGGAAAGCCCCGTGGAGGAAACCATCGAGGACTGTGCGGCAGGGCCCTACGACAACCAGAAGCTCAAAGAAATTTTCACCCGTCTTGAATTTAAAAGCTTTATAGAAAGATTAAATGTGGAAAAAAACGAAAATGAAGAGTGTGAAAGTGCCGTTATATTAAAGGACGAAAAGGAAATAAAGGAAGCACTTTTAGGTCTTTCTGAGTTTATATATTACATTTTCACATCAGATAAAAATATAGATGCCATCGCATTTTCCGGAAAGGATAAAACCTTTTATACAGAAGAAGATATTTCACTTTTTAAAGAAATTTTCGAAAACGAGAAAATTCCGAAAATATCCCACGGAATAAAGGATGATTTTGTACTTCTGGCAGAAAAGGGGATTTTAATAAAAAACTACACCTTTGACTCTGAAATCGGGGGATACATTTTGGATCCCACCGCATCGGATTATAAATTATCACGTCTTTGCCTTGCTTATTTATCCCGTCTTTCCGAAGAAATAGAGGATGCTAAAAAAGGCTATTTCATAAAGGAAGCGGAGGATAAATTAAAGGTGGCAGGGGAGGTTATAAAAAATATAGCCGACCTTAAAAGTGTGATTACGGAAAAAATAAAGGAAAACAATCAGGAATTTTTATTAAACGAGGTTGAAATTCCTTTAATTGAAGTCCTGGCGGATATGGAAATCCGTGGATTTCAGGTGGATAAAAACGAGCTTATCCGCTATGGTGAAGAGCTTGATATACGAATTAAATCCTTGGAAGACAGCATATATTTTATGGCAGGGGAAAATTTCAATATAAATTCTCCAAAGCAGATGGGGGTTGTTCTTTTCGAGCATTTAGGCCTGCCTGTCATAAAGAAAACCAAGACGGGCTATTCCACTGATGCAGAGGTTTTGGGAGAGCTTTCGGAAAAGTATCCAATAGTTGAAGCAATTTTGGAATACCGTCAGCTTACAAAGCTTAAAGGCACTTATGTTGACGGTATGCTTCCTTTGATAGATGATGAGGGCAAAATACACTCGACCTTCAATCAGACAGTAACCGCAACGGGAAGAATAAGCTCCACAGAGCCTAATTTGCAGAATATCCCCGTGAGAATGGAAGAGGGAAGAAAGCTTCGGAAAATGTTTACAGCAGAAAGTGAAGAGCGAATTTTGCTGGATGCGGATTATTCCCAGATTGAATTAAGGGTTTTAGCACATCTTTCAGGGGACAGTGCTATGCAAAAAGCCTTTAATGACAAAAAGGATATCCATCGTATGTGTGCCTCGGAGATATTCTCTGTACCCGAGGATGAAGTTACGGACAGCATGAGAAGAAGTGCAAAAGCCGTTAATTTCGGGATAGTATATGGAATAAGCGAATTCGGTCTTGCCAAGGACATTCATGTAACCAGAGCCGAGGCTAAAAGATATATGGAGGCGTATTTTAACACCTATCCCAAAATAAAAGAGTTTATGGACTCCACCGTGGAAAGCACCAAAAAGACGGGCTTTGTAACAACTATGTTCGGCAGAAGAAGATACATTCCCGAAATTCTTTCGAGCAATTTCATTCAGCGCTCTTTCGGGGAACGTGCCGCAATGAACGCTCCCGTTCAGGGAACAGCGGCAGATATAATAAAGATTGCCATGGTAAGGGTATATAAGGCTCTTTTGAAAGAGACAAAAAGTGCTCGCCTTCTTTTGCAGGTACACGACGAACTTATTGTGTCTGTAAATAAAGAAGAGGCAGATATGGCAGAAGAAATTTTAATAAGGGAAATGGAAAATGCGGCAAAACTCAGCGTGCCTTTGACAGCTGACGGAAACCGTGGATTTTCCTGGTATGATGCAAAATGAAATTTGTATTGGGTTTAACCGGCGGCACCGGTGCCGGAAAAAGTATGATAAGCGATTATCTTGAAAAAAAAGGTGCATATATAATTGATGCAGATAAGCTAAGCCGTGAAATAACCAAAGAAAACGGCGCCTGCTTGGATGAAATAAATGAAGCCTTTCCTAATGTTATAAGTAACGGGATTTTGGACAGAAAAGCTTTGGGGAAAATTGTTTTTTCTGACAAGGATAAACTCAAAATCCTAAATGAAATAACCCATAAGTATATTAAAAAGCTTACGGAGGATGAAATAAATTCCCATGACGGACTTATAGTGCTTGACGCCCCTTTACTATACGAAGCAGGGGAGGATAAGCTTTGTCATAAGGTTATATTTGTAACGGCAGAGGATTCTATCCGCCTTGAAAGAATTATAAAAAGGGATAAGCTTTCAAAAGAGGATGCAAAAAAGAGAATAGAGGCAAGAAACCTTGAAGAAATTATGAAAAAAGCAGATTTTATAATTTCAAATAATGGTGATTTTGAAAAAACAAAAAAAGAAATTGACCTTTTTATAGAAAGCAATGTGAGAAAGGATTAAGTTTGGCATGAAGAAATTTTTAAGACTATTTGTGTTTGTTTTGATACTGTCTTTAATAATGTCTTATGTCATCGGCGTAATAGAGGTTAAGTACAAGGATATAATCGACGATACTGCAAAGCTGTATGACCTTGATGAAAATATGCTTTATGCCTTGATTTTTACAGAGAGTAAATTCAGTCCCTTGGCAGAAAGCGACAAGGGAGCAGTGGGTCTTATGCAGATAACGCCCGATACTGCCCTCTGGTGTGCGGAAAAAATGGGTGATGAGCTTTTAGCATCGGAAATAACCGTACCCGAGATAAATATAAAAGTGGGCTGCTTTTATCTTGACTATCTTATGAAGCGCTACGACGGAGAGGAAAGTGCAGCTTTGGCGGCATATAATGCAGGAGCGGGAAACGTGGATAAGTGGCTTTTGGAGGAAGAATATTCTCCTGACGGGAAAAAGCTTATAAATACGCCCTTTCCCGAAACAACAGACTATATAAAAAAGATTTCACTTTATAAAAAAATATACGCCTTTTTGTACGGTAACAAGGAAGAGTGAAAATGGTTAAGATAATCTATGTAAATGACATAAACATTCCGGAGCTTCGCATTTTCACGAAGCTTACGGAAGCTCAGCTACGCAGTGAAATTGACAGAGAAAAAGGGATTTTTATTGCTGAAAGTCCAAATGTAATACACACCGCTTTGGATAAAGGGTATAAACCGGTTTCCCTTTTAATGGAGAAAAAGAGAATTGAAACTCAGGGCAAAAGCATAATAGAAAGAATCGGCGATGTTCCCGTCTTTACGGCGGAGGATGAGGTGCTTAATTCCATAGTCGGCTATCCTTTAACAAGGGGTATCCTTTGTGCCATGGAAAGACCGGAGCTTAAATCCCCCGTTGAAGTGATAAAAAATGCAACAAGAATTGCGGTTTTGGAGGATATTGTTGACACTACCAATTTAGGGGCGATTTTCCGTTCTGCGGCGGCTTTGGGCATTGACGGGATTATACTTTCGCCATCTTCAGCCGACCCCTTTAATAGAAGATGTATAAGGGTGAGCATGGGAACAGTGTTTCAGATTCCCTTTGCATACATATCGGAGGATATTTCCTACTGGCCACATGAGGGTCTTGAATTCCTTAAGAAAAACGGCTTTACAACGGTTTCCATGGCTCTTTGTGATAATACGGTAAGCATAGATGACGAGAGACTTAAAAAAGAGAAAAAGCTTGCAATTATTTTAGGAACAGAGGGTACAGGCCTTAAAAAGGAAACCATCGAAAAGTCGGATATAACCGTAAAAATTCCCATGCATAACGGGGTGGATTCCTTGAATGTGGGTAACGCCGCAGCAATTGCTTTCTGGGAATTACGAAAAAAATAAAAATTATGTTGAAAAATTAAAACATAAGTGATATAATACTATACATAAAAATTTGAAAAAGAGGCGAAAGTTATGGAAAAAAAGAATATTGATTGGCAGAACTTAGGCTTTGGTTACTTAAAGACCGATTACCGCTTTGTTTCAAACTTTAAGGACGGAGCGTGGGACGAAGGATGTCTTACCGACCAGGATCAGGTAGTAATTAGCGAATGTGCAGGTGTGCTTCAGTACGCTCAGACCTGCTTTGAAGGTCTTAAAGCATATACCACAGAAGACGGAAAAATCGTTACTTTCCGCCCTGACTTAAATGCAAAGAGAATGGCAGATTCCGCTGCACGTCTGGAAATGCCCGTATATCCCGAAGAAAAGTTCGTTGAAGCTGTTATAAAGACAGTAAAGGCAAATGCAGCTTATGTTCCTCCTTACGGTTCAGGCGCAACTCTTTACTTAAGACCCTTTATGTTCGGTTCAAACCCCGTTATCGGTGTTAAGCCCGCAACAGAATATCAGTTCAGAATTTTTGCAACTCCCGTAGGACCCTACTTCAAGGGCGGCGTTAAGCCTCTTACACTTAAGGTTGCTGACTTTGACAGAGCTGCTCCCAACGGAACAGGAAACGTTAAGGCAGGTCTTAACTATGCAATGAGCCTTCATGCAATCGTAACTGCACACAACGAAGGCTTTGACGAAAATATGTATCTTGACGCTAAAACTCATACAACTGTTGAGGAAACAGGCGGTGCAAACTTCATTTTCGTAACAAAGGACAAGAAGGTTGTAACACCCAAGTCCAACAGCATACTTCCTTCAATCACAAGACGTTCCTTAATGGTTGTTGCCAAGGAATATTTAGGTCTTGAAGCAGAAGAGAGAGAAATCACACTTGAAGAAGTTCGTGATTTTGCAGAGTGCGGTCTTTGCGGAACAGCGGCAGTTATTTCTCCCGTTGGTAAAATTGTTGACCACGGCAAGGAAATCTGTTTCCCCAGCGGCATGAACGAAATGGGCGAAATCACAAAGAAGCTTTATGATACATTAACAGGCATCCAGATGGGCAGAATAGAAGCTCCCAAGGGCTGGATTCAGGTTATTGAATAAAAAATTTCAAGATTCCTGAAAAAAATGCTTGCATTATCAAAAACTTTATGATATAATTATGCAGTAATAGGCTGTCGGCAAAATCCGACGGGCGTAAATGAACGAGAGGTGAATATAATGAGACAGGGAATTCATCCTGATTATAAGCAGACAACAATTAAGTGTGCTTGCGGCGAAATAATCGAAACAGGTTCTACCAAAGAGAACATTACTGTGGAAATTTGTTCCAAGTGCCATCCCTTCTACACCGGAAAGCAGAAGCTTGTTGATACAGGCGGTCGTGTAGAAAGATTTAAGAAGAAATTTAATCTTGAAAACAAATAAAAGTGGAATTATTCCACTTTTTTTGTTTTTTAAAGCAATCACTGATTGCTTATTTTTTTGCATATTTTCCCTTAAAAAAGGAATATTAAAACTGGTGATGAAAATGTTTATGCTTATTTTGACCGGTATCGTTTCAGGCTTCGTAAACGGAATTTTCGGAGCAGGAGGCGGAGTTATATCAGTTCTGGCACTCACTTCCTTTTTGAAAACCGAAAAGAAAAAGGCTCATGCAACCACGGTTATAGTTATCCTGGCTTTTTCTATTGTAAGTATATTTACCTACGGCTTTAAGGATAATATTGATTTTAATCTGGCTCTGATATCGGGGATAGCCGGAGGTGTGGGAGGATTTCTTGGGGCATGGCTCCTTAAAAAAATTCCCACAAAATATGTTGGCAAGATTTTCGGAATACTGATGCTGGCATCTTCCTGGAGGATGTTATGTGGATAGTAATTTTATCTTCAGTTATAGCAGGGATTGCGGGAGGAATGGGCATTGGCGGCGGAGCCCTTTTAATACCTGCCCTTACAATTTTCGCCAATGTAAGTCAGCACGTTGCCCAGAGCACCAATTTGATTTTTTTCATACCTACGGCTCTTTGCGCTGTATTTATACACCTGAAAAATAAAAATATAGAGCTTAAAAAGGCGATTGTTTTGGTACTGTCAGGTATTCCGGGAGCCATTTTGGGAGGAATGCTTGCTAATTTTACGGAGGGTGATATTTTGAGAAAAATGTTCGGCGTTTTCCTTTTGATATTCGGACTTATTGAGCTATTTAAAAAGCGGGAGGCAAGGTAATGGGTTTTGATTTTTTAATGATTATAAAGGCATTTTTAGTCGGGGGTATAATTTGCGCAATCTGTCAGGTTTTAATCGATAAAACCAAGCTTACACCTGCAAGAATTTTAACATCCTTGGTGTGTATCGGTGTAGTTTTGGGATTTTTGGGACTTTACAAGCCCCTGGTTGATTTTGGTGGAGCAGGTGCAACAGTTCCGCTTTTAGGCTTTGGCTACAATATGTATAAAGGGGTAGTGGAAGCTGTGGCAAAGGATGGACTTTTGGGTGTACTTACGGGAGGCTTCGCTTCGGGAGCAGCGGGGATTTCTGCCGCCATAATAGCAGGGCTTATTGCATCGGTTTTAAGAAAGCCTAAAATCAAATAAAAAAGCCGCTATGCGGCTTTTTTATTTGATTAGCTTTTTTACTTCGTAGGAAAATTCTTCCCCCAATGTAAATTCTAAATAGCTTAAATTTTCAATTCTTGATAATAAAGGCTCTTCCCCCGAAACATCGGCTAAAGTGAAATATCTCACGCCATCTATGATTTTTAAGGTATTATGGTCTGATTTTGTTATTACAATAACTTTTTTATCTATGGATGAAAGATAGTCTTTTATAACCTCATTTTCAAATGAGTCGCTGCCGAAAAGGGAATTGTCAGAGAGAATAAAAAGATAAGGTTTCCTGCTTTCTTCTACTGCGTTTTTAAGTAAATTCCAGCCATCCTTGTGGGTTTTTCTGATACCGCCTTTTTGGGTATCAAGGGTTATGAAAAGAGCTTTGTCGCTTTCTTCTTTTTTGAAAGAAGAATTGTTTCCAAGAGTGTAAAATTGCTCATTTTGGGATAAAGCCTGATTCATTTTGCCGTCTGCAAGAATATCTATCAGGGTATCATCTTTTCCTGAAAGAGCGCCCACGTTTATTTTTTCTCCGTTTTTAACGGGGGTGGTTTTATCATCATATATGTTTTCGCTTCTGGCAGGAAAGTCTATGGGATGAGCCACATCAAAGCTTAAATTGTCAAGATATAGTGTTCCCTCGTCCTTTTCTTCATCTGATATTCCTATGGCGTAAATCCTTTTTAAGGTAAGAGGCCTTTTCGCATCCTTCGGAATACTTCCTTTAAGGGCGAAAGTTTCGTTTTCTTCAAAATCCCTGCCAAAGGAAATTCTTACTTCCTTTCCGTCGGCATCGGTTAAAAGAGCTTTTAATTCATGACCGAAAAATTTTTCCGTTCTTATATCAATCTTAATTTCATCGCAATTATCCGAAATGGTCTTTGGGTTTTCCAAAACTAAGTAGGCTGCTTTGGCGTCTTCGGTGTCCTGAGTAAAATCAAAGGAAAGCGCACCCTCATTATCTTCCGTTATGGTATAGTCTCCGCCTACATAAGCAGGATAGGAGAAAAAAGAGCCGTTTTCTTCCGTAAATTCATCAAGATAAGGAGTTTCAGCTTCGCCCGAAACAACGGAAATGAAAGATGTAGCATTATCTTTTTTTATGGAAATCACTGAAGTGCCGTTTTTTTCTGCCGTCAGCACCCCGTCCTTTACCGATACAATACCGGGATTGCTTGAGGTGATTTCAAAGGGCGATAAATTTTTGACGGGGACGAAATGCCCTTCTTTGTCAAACACATTAAAAGTAAGAGAGTGCTTTTCACCTACGTTCAGCTTTAAGCTGCCCGGGGCATCTATACCCGAAATTTTATCCACTACAAAAATTTCTATTTCGGAAGTGATTTTACCTGATTTCGCCTTTATTCTGGAAATGCCCCCGACATCGCTCTTAAAAACTCCGTCCTTGACACTTCCTTTGCTTGCGCTATAGGTAATATCTCCGTCAATGGGTCTTAAATTTTCATCATAAAGGGCAGAAGAGAGTTTTACTTCTTCGCCTAAGAAAACAACATTTTTGTCGCTTTCCAGTAAAATGCCCTTGACCTTGGCATTTTGCTCAGCATCAAAGGTAACGCCCAGAGCATTTATAACCGCCCTTGTTTCGCTGGGGGAATTTACCTTGTGTATTTCGGAAACCCAGGGGGTGGAGGCTGCCATGTAGGTGGAGCCTCCGCCATCTAAATTAAGGGCTTTGTAGCATCCTAAATCCACCATTAAAGAGGCAAGCTCTTTCATTGAAGCTCCACGGCTTTTATCCTGTCTTCCGTTTACTGCCACAAGATAAAGTGTTTCTCCGTCCTCAGAAATGCCGATTGCGCTTCTGGGATTGTAGCCTGAAACCTCATGAGAAAAGGTTTCTTTCGCCCGTCCCTCGGAAACCAAAATAGCACCGCCCCCAAAGGCTAAATCAGCCTCGCTTATATCGGGAGTTATATAGTAGTCTATCTTTACAGGGTCTCCAACCTCAAAGTTATTTGCAAAAAACATGGAATTTCCCTCGGATACGGATAAAATATATCCGTTTTCGGGAATGGGGCAGGGAGGCATATCACGACGGAATTCGGTTAAAATCCCGTCCTCAACAACCACTTCTACCACTGCGCCCCCGGGAGCAAGAGAAAATCCTCCGTTAAAATCACCCTGATACATAAGAATTTCCCCGAAATATTCAGTGTGTTTGTTTATATGCCTTATGGGAGCAAATTCCCAGTTGGGAGCAACCACCGCAACGGTGAAGGAAAGATAGTCTAAAAAAATTTCATTATCGGTAAGGGCGAAGGTTCCCATTGTATCGGGATAAATGGGGGACTGGAGCATCACACCGTCTTTCACTTCAATACCAAGAGAAATGGTGTTACCGCCCTTGACAGAAGAGAAAAAGTCCCCGTTTAATGCTGCAACCACATTTTCTTCGGTTTTGGCAAGATTTAATGTGGTATCCGAATAATCAAAGCCCTTTTGGGATTTTAAGAGAGAAAGTCCCACCTTGTCATTGGTAAGATCCACTGTAATAAATGAATAGCTTAAATTGTGGTCAGAATAAAAGCTTTCCCTCTTGGTGAGTGTAACACCGTCGGCTACAGGAATTATTTCTTCATATGTATAAATCTCGTTTGCCAATATACCAAAGGGCAATAAAGATATTAAAATTATCAGGCAGAGAAGTTTTTTCATCACGCTAAATCCTTTCTTTCGGTATAATTATATTTTAATATATAAAGCTCTTCTTTGCAATAAAAAAATAAAGGAAATGATTGACTATTTTTTCTTTATAGTATAAAATATAATAGGTATATTTTGAAGAAGGGAATGATAACCTTGCTGGGAGCTTCGTATATAATGGTGGTTGCCGGAATTATATTGGCAAAGGGACTTGGCTTTTTCAGAGATATGGTTTTCGCAGGAGCTTTCGGGACAGGCATTCATGCGGATATCTATTCACAGGTGTTCGGCCTTGTAAACCTCATTTTTACAGGTATTGGCGTGGCGCTGTCCACTTTGGTTATAAAAAACTTAAATAAGGCTGAAAATAAGGACAGGGAAAGGTCTTATGCAGCTTCTTTTTTGAGAAAAAGCATATTCTGGCTTTTTATTGCATCTTTGATGGTGGTAATACTTGCAAAACCCTTGGTTTCACTGGTATTGCCAAACCTTTCGGGAGAGGATTTTTCTCTTGCGGTTAAGATGATGTATATAATGGCTCCATCATTGATTTTTGTGGTTGTAGCCTATATAATTTCAGGACTTTTGCAAAATAAAAGGGTGTACTTCATAACCTCAATTATGAGCCTTCCTTTCAATGTGGCAATTATATTTTCGCTAAAGATGGAAAATGTATCCATAATGACTGTGGCGCTGGTTACCACTATCGGATGGTTTTTGCATATTGTAATTCAGCTTCCTGCCTTTTATAAAAAAGGATATGCCTTTTTTGTAAAAGAGGAAAAGAGCCTTTCTGACAAGGCTAAAAATCCTGAAATCCTCTGGATATTTATATCCAACATGATGTTTCAGTTTTGTATATATGTAGACAGAGCTTTTGTGGGAAATGCATCTGCCTTTAACTATGCATCAAACCTTTTTATAACAATTTCAAGTGTATTTGTTGTTGCTATGTCAACAGTGGTTTTTCCTGCAATATCCAAAAACTACGAAGAGGGAAAAATCTATTATGTAAACGAACTGGTGAGATATATAATTACCATTATGGCGGCAATTTTCCTGCCTTACCTTTTGGTGGTATCCTTATTCGGTGAAGATGTGATACGTCTGGTTTATGAAAGAGGGGCTTTTACGGGCGAATCCACGAAGGCAGTTTCCCGTATGTTTCTGGTATATAGCTTCGGTGTTCTGGGCTATGTAGCACAGGAGCTTTTTAATAAAATTTTATACCTTGCGGGAAAATATAAGTACACGGTTTTTGGAACTGCTTTTGTGGTTATTTCCAATGCTTTGATAAATTTCGGTATCGGTCTTCTTCCCGAAGCTTATCCGAAGCCCGTTCTTACGGCTCTTTCCACCACGGTTTTACTTACACTGTATGCAGTGTTCATTTCTTTCGGCATAAAAAAGGTTGTGGGGAAATTTTTCACCAAAGGTCTTATATCAGACCTTGTTAAAATCCTGGTATCGGGATTTTTCGCACTTATAGTATATTTCCTTATAAATTCGTGGAATAAAGATTTTACCCACGGCTATCGTTCGTTTATAATTCCGCTGGCACTTTGCGGAGCAGTATATGTTGTATCTCTTTTATTAACAGGTGTTTTGGGCCGTCTTCTTAAGAGAGAAAGGGAGGAATAAAATGAGAAAATTTACAGAAAAAGTCTTACCCTGGATTTTGACTATAGTTTTATTTATAGGTTTAATTCCCTCGGTTATTACGAGAGTGAAAAATGAACAGGCCAATAAAAATGTTGCAATATCCTTGCTCTATAACGATATAAGAAACAAGGTTTCTTCAAGAAAGCTTGAAAATGCGCTGGAGGAATATAAAAAGCTCGGTGTAAATAAAGTAACCATCATGGAGGACGACGTAAATGCCCTTGTTGCAAGGGGCGAGGTTACCTGCATCAAATACAACGTGCTTTGTCATAAGTATGATGACGAAAGCATGGAAATTGCTGATATTATAAAGAAAAACCACCCCGAGGTGGCGTATGACTCCTATCTTGTAATGGTTAAAAAGCCCGAGGTAAGAGAAAAAGTCGGCAGTATGATTCCCAGAAAGTTCGGCAAAGAGGATTATGTAAAGATAAGCGGTATTGACGAAATGGACATATATGCCTTCTTAAACGGAAGAGAGGATTTATGGAATATCTCTCTGGGCTTTGACGAAAAAGTAATAGCTGACCTTTATGAAAAAGGCTTTGAAATTGTTTTAAGCTACAAGATGAGAAACTACGAAAATCTTTCCTATCTTGAAGATATAAGAAAAATTGCAAAAGAATACGACGTTAAATATTTCAACCTTAAGGAAGCGGCAAAAAGAGATAAGAAGGACGAGGAAATAAAGGAAGAAAACTACGAAGAAATTGCAAAAATAATAAAAGAGCTTGATATGACTTTGGTTGTTACGGAAAACGTAAATCAGCTTTCAAATCAGAAGGGCTTTGGCTATGATTATGTCTATAACCAGGTAATAAAAGACGGTGAGGGTAAGGTTTTGCGCTCCTATGAAACCTACGACGAGTCCCAGGCTGATGAGACTTATTATTTATACAGGACAAATCAGTTCTTTAATTCAACCATGGACAGAAATATCCGCTTTATAACGGTAACACAGATAGCTCCCTTGGGCATTACTTATGACGATGGTGTTGATTATACATTAAAGGCGTTGGGGAAATATATTGACGATATAAAAGCTTCGGGCTTTACCGTAAACGGAGAGGAAAACGCCTTTAGCTATAAAGTAAATCCCAAATTCAATGCAGGAATTGCTGCAGCTATAATCATTATGCTCATGTATCTGGCACTTTATCTTATCAGAAAAAAGACAAGCCTTGGTTTATTTGTTGCAGCCCTGGTTTTATCCCTTCTTGCATTTTTGGGAACATATATAATTCCCGATACATTAAGAAGTCTTTATCCCACAGTTTTCTGTGTTGCGGTATCCTCTTTTGCCATGACACTGGTGATGAGATTTGTAAAAGACTGTGCGCATAAATTAAACACCATTGTGCTTACTGTAGCAGCGGTTTTAATTATGGTAGCTGTGCTTTCTTTGGGAGTACTCGGAATGTGCTCGCTCCTTTCGGGAATAGATTATTATATTAACAACCTGATTTTCAGAGGTATAAAGATAACACTGATGCTTCCCCTCTTATATACAGCGGCAGTATATTACTTCATGTTCTTAAAGGAAGACAAAAAGAATATCTTTAATGACCTTGGAAAAATGCTTAATGCAAATATAAAGGTTTACTGGGTTATCTTGGGCGGAATTATAGGGGCGATAGGACTTTACTACATCATAAGAAGCGGAAATGTAAATTCCATAAGCTCCCTTGAGCTTGCAATGAGAAACGCCATAACAGAGACATTTCCCGCACGTCCCAGAACCAAGGAATTTTTAATAGGATATCCCTCGTTGGTTCTTTTCTGCTATTATGTAAAAAACACAAGGATTGATTTATTCAAATGGATTTTCGCCATTGGAGCATCTATTCTGGCGGCATCTGTTACCAACACCTTCTGTCATGTATTTACCGATGTTTCGGTTATGTATATGAGAGTAGTGAACGGTCTTTTAATCGGTTTTATCGTGTCTTTATTTGTGTTCGTGGGAAATCTGGCACTGGTAAGGATTTATAAGCTTCTGACCGAAAAATACCGCCTGCACGAAAAACTTGGATTTTCCAAAGATACGGAGATGAAATAATGGCAGATATTGTAATATCGGGGTATCACGGATTCGCAAACAGCGGAGATGAAGCACTTTTGTATGCGATACTTGAAGCGCTCCGTAAAAAAAAGCCTGATATAGATGTAACCGTGCTTTCCAAAATACCGGAAGAAACCGCCAGGGTTTACGGAGTCAAATCCATAAACCGATATAATTATTTCAAGATAAAAAAAGAAATGAAAAGCTCGAAGATGCTTCTTTTCGGAGGCGGAAGTCTGCTTCAGGATGTTACAAGCAGTAAAAGTCTTAAGTATTATCTTGGAATTATATCCCTTGCCAAAAGGTGCAAAATAAAGACTATGCTCTATGCCAACGGAATAGGACCCATCGTAAGAAAAGGGAACAGGTTTTTGGCATCTAAAATATTAAACGGCGTGGATGTAATTACCTTAAGGGACGATAATTCGGATGAAGAGCTTAAAAGGCTTTCCGTTACAAAGCCTGAGATAAAAATTACGGCAGACCCGGCATTTACCATAGATACCGACCTTTCCCTTTCGGGGGACTACTTTAAGCAGAGAGCGGGAGTGCCAAAGGACGCCCGTGTCGCCGTTATATCCATAAGGGAGTGGAAATCTTCTTCTCCCGACTTTGTGAAAATCATGGCATCTCTTTGCGACTATCTTGTGGAGAAATACGGGATTTATCCCTTGTTTGTACCCATGCAGTACCCTCATGATACGGTTATTTCGGAAAGAATAATGAAAGAAATGAAAAAGGACTCCTTTATAATAAACCGTGAACTTTCAGTTCCCGAAATGTTTTCGGTTCTTTCAGAGTCTGAGCTTATTATAGGAATGAGACTTCATTCGCTTATTTATGCAACAACTCTGGAAATCCCCGTAATGGCACTGGTGTACGACCCTAAAATAAGTGCATTTATGGAGTCCTTAAGCCAGCCTGACTGGATTGATGTGGAAAATATAACACTCCAACACGCAAAAGAGGTTTTGGACCTGATAGTAACAGAAAGGGAAGAAAGAAAAGAAAAACTGCACAAAACCAATGCTCTTTTAAGAAAAAAGGCAGAGGAAAATGCAGAATTTGCCATAAAATTATTGTCAGATTGAGTTTGTTATGTTATACTTTTTAAGTAATGTATAATTAGAATGAATTATTAGGAGAAAAGGAGATTAGTAAATGACGATTTTTAATGTACTTACATTGCTTGGCGGTCTTGCCCTTTTCCTTTACGGAATGGACGTAATGGGGGACGGACTTAAAAAGCTGGCAGGGGGAAAACTTGAAATTATTTTAAGAAAGCTTACCTCAAATCCCTTGAAAGGCTTTTTACTTGGGTTTGCAGTTACGGCGATAATTCAGTCCTCATCGGCAACAACCGTTATGCTTGTAGGCTTTGTTAATTCGGGAATAATGACCCTTGGTCAGACCATCGGTATAATAATGGGCTCTAACGTAGGAACAACCGTTACTGCATGGCTCTTAAGTACCACGGGAATAAAGGGGACAGGCTGGCTTGAACTTTTAAAGCCTTCATCCTTCACTCCCGTACTTGCAATTATCGGTGTTATTTTAATAATGTTTGCAAAGTCCGATAAAAAGAAAAATGTGGCGTCAATTCTCTTGGGTTTTGCGGTACTTATGTTCGGTATGGAGGCTATGAGCGGAGCAGTATCCGGACTTAAAGACAGCGATTCCTTTAAGCATATGCTCATTATGTTTGAAAACCCCTTGATGGGTATCTTGGTAGGAACCTTACTTACAGCTGTTATCCAGTCATCATCTGCATCTGTGGGTATTTTGCAGGCTTTATCCATAACGGGAACAATTCCCTTTGCTACGGCAATTCCCATTATTTTAGGTCAGAATATAGGTACTACAATAACTCCCATTTTATCAGCTTTATCAGGTAACAGAGATTCGAAAAGAGTGGCATTTACCTGCGTATTCATAAAATTCCTTGGGGTAATTGTGGTTGCTCCCGTATTTTATATAATGCATGCATTTATGAATTTTACCTTTATGCATGAAATGATTGATCCTATGTGGATAGCTATTATTCACACAGGCTTCAATATATTAAGCACAGTAATTTTAATTCCCTTTGTAAAAGCCATAGAAAAAGTTGCATTAAGTGTTATAAAGGGCAAAAAGCAGAAAGAGGAAAAGGACGAAACCTTCGCTCATCTGGACGAAAGATTTTTGTCAATTCCCTCATTTGCTATTGATAACAGCCGTCATCTTGTATGCGATATGGCGCTTTTGGCACAGAGAGCATTTGAAGATGCAATAGCTCTTACCAAAAACTATGATAAGAAGTTAATCGAAGAAATTGAAAAGAAAGAAAAAGAAGTTGACAGATACGAAGATAAAATCAGCTCCTATCTTGTAAAGGTTTCGGGTGTTAATTTATCCGCAAAGGACAGCCGAGAGGTAACGGAACTTCTCCACTGTATAGGAGATATCGAAAGAATATCCGACCATGCATTGAACATTGCAGAGGCGGCAACTGAAATGCACGAAAAGGAAATGGAATTTTCTGATGCGGCAAAGAAGGATATGGAAGTTATCTCAACTGCCACCAACGAAATTTTAATACTTGCAGTTCAGGCTCTTTTGCAGAACAACTTAGAAATCGCCAAAAAGGTTGAACCCTTGGAGCAGGTAATAGACGGACTTAAGCGCCACATAAAGAACAATCACATCAAACGTCTTAAAGAGGGTAACTGCACTGTTGAATACGGCTTTGTATTATCTGACCTTCTTACAAATTACGAAAGAATATCAGACCACTGCTCAAATATTGCGGTTTGTCTTCTTGAAATTGCCGAGGGTGCTTTGGATACTCACGAATATTTAAGCCACGTTAAAAAAGACGGCGAAAACGAATTTTTCAGTCTGTTCGAAGAGTATAAAACAAAATATAGTCTTGAATAATGAAAAACGGTTATCGTATAAAACGATAACCGTTTTTTTATATCAGCCTGGCTTTAATTGCCCTTATTTTTTCGAAATTCAATTTTTCGCACACCTCGTCGGCTTTACTCATCTTGTCAAAAAGTCCGTAGACAGAGGAGCCGCTTCCACTCATAAGTGCCCCAAACGCCCCTTCGGTTAAAAGCCTTTCTTTAAGATAAGAAATCTCGGGTCTTAAATTTACGGCAGGAGGCTCAAAGGCATTGTAAAGACCTTTAGCAACATCTTTGAGTGAGTTTTTTTTCAGTGCATTTATTGTGTTTTTAAGGTCAGGAGCCTCTGCCTTTTCCTCCTTGTCATAAAGCTCGTACATAATTTTTGTATTAAGTGAAAATTTGGGGCTTATAATAACCGCAAAAGCGCAGTACAAGGCGGGGAGAGGAGTTAAAATTTCACCGATTCCCTCACAAAGGGCACAACCCTTTTTCAGAAGAAAGGGCATATCTGCACTTAAGGATGCGGCTATGGATAAAAGCTGTTCTTCTGAAAATGGCTTTCCGAAAAGATAGTTAAGACCGGAAAGGACAGCTCCTCCGTCGGTGCTTGAGCCACCAAGCCCGCCGCCGATGGGAATTCTTTTTCTTATATTTATTGTAACCCCACGGTTTTCATTTATTTCTTCCAAAAACTTTTTAGCTGCTTTATAGGCAATATTTCGCTCATCTTTCGGGATATAGGGATTATTTGAGGTTATTACGATGTCTTTTTTGTCCGTTAAAGAAAGGTCCAAGCTGTCATGCAAATCAAGGGTATGCATAACGGTGGATATATTGTGATACCCGTCAGGGCGTTTTCCTAAAATATCCAAAAAAAGATTTACTTTTGCATTCGCCGAAACTGTAATGTTCAAAAAAATCCCTCCCTCTGTTTAAGGATAACACAGGGAGGAATTTTTGTCAATTATCAAAGTATAATGCAGATAAGGCCGCCTGAGCCTTCATTTATTATTCTTGTAAGGGTTTCCTTAAGCTTGAATCTTGCATCTTCGGGCATTCTTGAAAGCTTGTTGTTAAGCTCTTCTGTAACAAGTTCGTGCAGGGACTTGCCGAAAAGCTTTGACTCCCAGAGCTTTATGGGGTCTGACTGGAATTCTTCCAAAAGATAGCGGACCAAATCTTCAGATTCCCGCTCTGTTCCTACAATGGGAGCGATTTCCGTCTGGATATCCGCCCTCATCATATGTATAGAGGGAGCGGAGGCACGGAGACGAACCCCGTATTTTCCGCCCTGACGTATTATTTCGGGCTCTTCCAAGAAAAGCTCATCGGTTCCGGGATTTACAATTCCGTAGCCCGTTTCCTTAACCTGATGGAGGGCGTATTTGATACGGCCGTATTCCTTTTCTGTCTCGGAAAGATTTATTAAAAGACGCATAAGCTTTTCTTCGCTGTCTATATCAAAGCCTGTCAGTTCACGGATGGTATCGAAGAAAAGGGAGTCCTTCACGGTAACCTTTGCATGGACCTTGCCTGTACCTAAATCAACACAGTCTATAAAAGCCCCTGTTATAAAGTCTTCTTCTGAAAGTGAGTCGGTCAGGCGGTTTATCTGGCTTATCCTGTCTAAGTCATAAACCGTCTGGCGGATTTTTTTGTAAAGAGTGTTCTTTAAGGAATGTTCCTTATCCAAGGCTTCAATCCAACCGGGAATGGAAATTCCTATTTCCGCTATGGGAAACTCGTATAAAAGGGATTCCAAAATGGATAAAATATCTTCCTCTTTTAATTCTTCACAGTTTATTCTTCGTGCGGAAACGTCATATTTTTCGGATATTTCACGGGCGACATTTTTAGCCTTTTCGCTGTCGGGATAAGCACTGTTTACCAAAACAATAAAAGGCTTGCCTATGCTTTTGAGCTCGTTTATAACCCTGCCCTCAGCTTCAATGTAATCGCTTCTTTCAATATCGGTTATACTTCCGTCCGTAGTTATGACAAGACCGATGGTGGAGTGCTCATTTATAACCTTTTTTGTGCCGAACTGGGCCGCATCGTTAAAGGGGATAGGCTCATCTGACCAGGGTGTTTTAACCATTCTGGGAGCATCCTCCTCCATGTGGCCTATGGCTCCGGGAACAATATAGCCCACACAGTCAATGAGTCTTACATTAAATGAGGTGTTCTGCTCCAGATTTATCTTGACTGCCTCATTAGGAATGAATTTGGGTTCCGTAGTCATAATGGTACGCCCGTCTGCGCTCTGGGGCATTTCGTCTGCGGTTCTTTCTCTTTTATAAGGATTGTCTATTTTGGGTAAGACGAAGTAATCCATAAACTTTTTGATAAAGGTGGATTTTCCCGTGCGCACAGGACCTACAACCCCTATGTAGATATCACCTTGTGTGCGAAGAGCAATGTCAGAATAAATGTTTTCCAAAAAAATCATTCCTTTCTAAAGGCATGGCTTTCTGCACGCCTTTTTCAAAGTGTGGTTTCTATATTGCTATGCCGGTTTTTTTCGTATTATGCATAAATTAAAAATATTGTCAGGGATTTGTCAAATGACCCAAAATAATATTGACAAAATCTGCTTATTATGATAGTATAAAAATTGATGTATGTGTTGATGCTACATTGGTACACGAGTGGTGGATTGATGAAGTAAAAATCATACATATACTAACTTTGGGGGAACTTGAAGCCCCCCGAAAATTGGAGGTAAAAGTATGAAAAAATTGTTAGCTCTCATTCTTGCCTGCCTCATGGTTTGCACATTGCTTGCAGCTTGCGGCGGCGAAACAGCAGGAGACGGCGAAAAGGTTATAAAGCTCGGCGTTTTCGAACCTGCAACAGGCGACTCTGCTTCCGGCGGTAAAAAGGAAATGCTCGGAATACAGTATGCTCAGTCAAAGACACCCACAGTTGAAATCAACGGTGAAACCTATAAGGTTCAGCTGGTGTACGGCGACAACGGTTCTGACGCTTCAAAGGCTCCCACAGCAGCATCTCAGCTTGTAAGCGAAGGCGTTGCTATGATTTTAGGTTCCTACGGCTCCGGCGTATCCATGGCTGCAGGCCCCATCTTCGGTGATGCAGGACTTGCTGCACTCGGTATCACCTGCACAAACCCCAACGTAACAGTAGGTAATGATTATTATTACAGAATTTGCTTCCTTGATCCTTTCCAGGGTTCAGTTCTCGCTAACTTTGCAGTTGACAAGTTTGCTGCTAAGAAAGCATATCTTTTAGGTGAACAGGGTAACGAATACGACCAGGGTCTTATCGCATTCTTCAAGCAGGCTTTTGAAGCTGCAGGCGGAGAAGTTATGACAGACTCTTTCCCCAAGGATAACTCCGACTTTACATCTTACTTGAACAAGGCTAAGAACGAAGGGGCAGAGGTTATCTTCACTCCTGTTTCCATCGCTTATGCTACACAGATAGTAAGCCAGGCTGCAAAGCTCGGCATTGACATTCCTTTCCTTGGTTCCGATACACTTGACGATAACAAGGTACTCGAGGCTGCAAAGGGAACAGACGTAAAGCTTTATGTTTCTACCTTCTATCAGGAGGGTGGTTCTCCCGAATTTGACGCAGGTATCAAGGAATACATCAACACCAATGCTGATGCTAAAACTGCTAACGGCGGCGACGATACAATCTCTGCTGTAACAGCAATGGGTTACGATTCTTACTATGTAGCTCTTGAAGCAATCAAGGCTGCAAACTCTACTGATCCTGCTGCTATAAAGGCTGCTCTTGGAGCAGTAACATACGAAGGCGTATCCGGTGCAATCGCATTCGACGAAATCGGCGATGCTAAGAGAGATACAGCTTACATAAAGACAAGCGACAATGCAAATGGTGCATGGGCGCTTGAAACAGTTCAGACAGTTACTGAATAATTAAAATTAAATAAAGCCGGCGGGGGATTAAACCCCCGCCATATGGCTTTTTTGGAAAGACTGTCTCAAAAGCGGTTTTCCTTAAAAAACGTTTTTGAGACGGCCTTGCCGTTTACTTGATTTTTAGGAGGGATAGTAAGTGGAATTTGCTATTTCGGTACTGCTTTCGGGAATTTCCGTTGGCGGTCAGTATGCACTTTATAGCCATAGGCTACACTATGGTATATGGCATTTTAAGACTTATAAACTTTGCACACGGCGATGTGTTTATGGTTGCGGGCCTGGTGATGATATTTGTTGCTTCGTTTTTGCCTTGGTACATAGCGATTGCTTTTGTTTTTATAATGATTGCTATTGCAATTTTGCTTTCTGAAATACCGATACTGAAAAAAATTGCAGGGGCAGGTATATTAGGAGTTGTGGGAATTGGACTCTGGATTATTATGAACAGAAGCGAGAATGTTCTTAGAGTTTGTGTTCCGTGGTATGTGGCGATGGTATTGGTAATCATCTTGGTTGTTCTTTTTGGTTTTTCTATAGAGAGGATTGCATATAAACCCTTAAGGAGAGCACCCAGAATGTCTGTAATGATTTCTGCAATCGGCGTAAGCTATTTATTGCAGAATGTTGCGACCTATGTAACAGGCGGCCAGCCTATGAACTATCCTGCACTTCCTGGACTTTCTAAAATGATTAAAATAGGCGGTGCAACAACAAGTGTTGTTACCGTGGCAACGCCCATATTGGTTGTTATTCTGGTTTTTTCTCTGGTAATGCTTATAAACCACACAAAGGTAGGTATGGCAATGCGTGCCATGTCCAAGGATTTTGAAACCAGTCAGCTTATGGGTATAAAAATCAACAGCGTAATTTCCATGACCTTTGTTATTGGTACATTCTTAGCTGCGGTAGGCTCACTTTTATATTTCAGCAATTATACTTACATAACTCCCACAGCAGGAGCAATGCCGGGTCTTAAGGCATTCGTTGCAGCGGTGTTCGGCGGTATCGGCTCAATTCCCGGTGCGGTTATAGGTGCATTTTTAATCGGTATCTGCGAAAACATCATAAAGGTTCTTCCCTTTGAGGGAGCAACCAATTTCGTTGATGCATTTACCTTTGCTCTTTTAATCATAATTCTTGTGGCTAAGCCCACAGGTCTTTTCGGCGAAAAGGCAACAGATAAGGTGTGAGGAGGGTGAATATGAAGAAAAAAGTAAATAAAAGCTCTCTTTATGCTTTAATATTCTGCTTTGTAATTTTGCTGCTTACGGTTTTTTTGGAAAACTCAAAGATAATTCCGCCTACACACATTATTTTCACAATAATTAAAAAGGGTGCGGTATATTCTCTGGTAGCGGTATCGATGAACCTCTTAAACGGCTTTACGGGACTTTTTTCGTTAGGTCAGGCAGGCTTTATGCTCCTTGGTGCATATACCTATGCTATGTTCATGGTTCCCACAAACATAAAGGACACGGTGTATTATCTTTATGGAGGCTCAGCCATTAAGTTCTCCATCACCGAGTTATACGGGAATTTATTCGGTAATTCAGGCTTTGGCGGAACAGTAAGCCTTATTTTGGGCGTTCTCACGGCAATAATTTTGGCAGGTCTGGTGGCGGCTTTGTTTGCATATTTAATCGGTCTTCCTGTTTTAAGACTTAAAAGCGACTATCTTGCAATCGCAACCTTAGGATTTGCGGAAATTATAAAGGCAATTTTCCAGTGGCAGAAGCTGGGTCCCATAACAAACGGTGCCAATATGATAAAGAGCTTTCCTACCTTTTCAAACTTCAATGTAAGAGCGGGAGGAAAGGTGGTTTTATACCTTTCAAGCTTTATACCCGTGCTCATTGCAATGATATGTATATGGGTTTTGGTGCTCTTAATAAATTCTTCTTACGGAAGAAGCTTTAAGGCAATAAGAGATGATGAAATTGCCGCAGAAGCTATGGGAATAAACCTTGCAAAGCACAAAATGCTTTCATTTTGCATTTCTTCCTTTTTCGCAGGTGTCGGCGGTGCGCTTTTCGCCATGTTTACAAACAATGCTCAGGCGAGAGTTTTCACCTCGGCCATGACTTATGAAATTCTTTTAATCGTTGTAATCGGCGGTATCGGGTCAGTATCGGGAAGCTGCATATCTTCATTCCTCTATGTGGCATGCAGCGAATGGATTTTAAGATTTCTGGACAACGAAACCTATATCGGAGGATTTAAGGTGCCGCTTCTTAAAAACGGATTCAGAATGGTTGTATTCTCAATCATAATTATGATAGTTGTTCTTTTCTTCAGACACGGTATAATGGGTTCAAAAGAACTTCCTGATTTATTTAAGAAAAAGAAAAGTAAGGAGGAAGTAAAATGAGTACCGAAGTTTTAAAGCTTAATGATATAACAATGCAGTTTGGCGGCGTTGTTGCGGTAAACAATCTTTCTCTTTCTGTAAAGGAGCATGAAATAGTTTCTTTAATAGGCCCTAACGGAGCAGGAAAAACCACAGTTTTCAACGTAATTACAGGAGTTTACGAGGCAACCAACGGAAATGTTGAATTTTACGGAAAAACCATGCTTGAAAACAATCCTCAGGGCAAAATGAAAAAGCTTTATGCAGGGGAAAACAAGGGAAAATACAAAAAATCCATCGTTAAAACTCCCGACGAAATCACAAAGCTCGGCATTGCAAGAACTTTCCAGAATATCCGTCTTTGGAAAACAATGACTGTTTTTGAAAACGTTCTTACAGCAAAGCATATGAGAGCGAAGCATAATGTGTTTTCTTCTACATTCAGATTATCTTCCAGGGAAGATGAAAGAATGAGAAAAGAAACTGAAGAGCTCTTAAAAGAGCAGGGTCTTTGGGAATTCCGTGATGAACTTTCCACAAGCCTGCCCTACGGTCTTCAGAGACGACTTGAAATAGCAAGAGCTCTGGCAACGGAGCCTTGTCTTTTGCTTCTTGACGAGCCTGCAGCGGGCATGAATCCTCAGGAGACAGAGGAGCTTACAAAGTTTATCGAAACTATAAGAGCAAAGTACAATCTTTCAATTTTACTTATAGAGCATCACATGAATCTTGTTATGGATATATCAGACAGAATTTATGTAATCGACTTCGGCAAGCTTATTGCCGAGGGAACACCCTCTGAGGTACAGAAAAACAGCAAGGTTATAGATGCATATCTGGGGGTGAGCGAGGATGAGTGAAATTCTTAAAGTCCGGGGTCTTAAAGTAAACTATGGCGGTATTGAAGCGGTTAAAGGTATTGACCTTTCTGTGCCCGAAGGCTCCATTATAACTTTAATCGGTGCCAACGGAGCGGGAAAGAGCACAACCTTAAAAAGCATTGCAGGTTTAGTAACGCCAAAAGAGGGGAAAATATTCTTTGACGGTGAGGATATCACAGGTAAAAATCCCACAGAAATCGTATCAAAACACATAACCTTGGTTCCTGAGGGACGAAAAATTTTCCCCGACCTTACAGTTAAGGAAAATTTGAAAATCGGTGCATATTTAAGAAAGGATGACCTCTCCGCTGATTTTGAATATGTATATAGCCTCTTTCCCAGATTAAAGGAAAGAGAGTGGCAGGCAGGGGGAACCTTGTCAGGCGGAGAACAGCAGATGCTGGCGGTTGGTCGTGCTTTAATGAGCCGTCCCCGTCTTATTATGATGGATGAACCCTCTTTAGGACTTGCTCCTTTGGTTGTAAAAAGCATATTTGACATTATAAAGACAGTAAATAAGCAGGGAATAACCGTGCTTTTGATTGAACAGAATGCCAACATGGCACTGCAAACCGCAGACTATGCCTACGTTCTGGAGACCGGTGTAATAACCAAGTCAGGAACGGGAGCTTCTCTTTTAGCTGACGAAAGCATAAAGGAAGCTTATCTTGGTAAAAGCAAATAAGAAAGGATTTGACATAAATGAAAAGAGATTTTGCAAAAGATATTTATGAATCTCCCGAAAGCTACGACGGTAAAGTTGTATCTTTAGGCGGCTGGGTTCGTAACATCAGAGACAGCAAGGAGTTTGGTTTTATTGACTTAAACGACGGAAGCTGCTTTAAGAATATACAGGTGGTTTTCGAAAGAAAAATTATAGATAACTACGACGAAATCGCCGCACTTAACGTTGGTGCAGCGGTGGTTGTAAAGGGAAAGGTTGCCTTGACACCCGGTATGAAACAGCCCCTTGAAATAAAGGCTGAGGAGGTTTTGGTTGAGGGTCTTTCAACCCCCGACTATCCTATTCAGAATAAAAGGCACACTCTGGAATTTTTAAGAGAGCAGGCGTATCTTCGTCCCAGAACAAACCTTTTCTCTGCGGTGTTCAGGGTGAGAAGTGAGGTTGCTTTTGCAATTCATTCCTTCTTCCACGAAAGAGGCTTTGTATATGTTCATACGCCCCTTATTACAGGCTCCGACTGTGAGGGTGCAGGCGAAATGTTCCGTGTTACAACTATGGACATGGAAAATCCTCCCCGTACAGAGGACGGTAAGATTGACTGGTCCAAGGACTTTTTCGGCAGAAGCACAAACCTTACAGTATCAGGTCAGCTTGAGGGAGAAACCTTTGCTCAGGCATACGGTAAAATTTATACCTTCGGTCCTACATTCCGTTCCGAAAACTCCAACACTGCACGTCATGCGGCGGAGTTCTGGATGATAGAGCCCGAAATTGCATTTGCAGATTTAGACGATAATATGCAGCTTGCCTGGGATATGATTCAGTATATCATAAACCACGTTCTTAAAAACTGTAAGCAGGAACTTGAGTTCTTTAACAGCTTTGTAGACAAGGGTCTTTTAGAGAGATTAAATAATCTTGCAAAAAGCTCATATCAGAAGGTTACCTATACAGAAGCGGTTGAGCTTCTTAAAAAGAGCGGCGAGAAGTTTAACTATCCCGTAGAATGGGGATGCGACCTTCAGACAGAGCACGAAAGATATTTAACGGAGCAGATTTTCAAAAGTCCCGTATTCGTAATTGACTATCCCAAGGAAATCAAGTCCTTCTATATGAGAATTAACGACGACGGAAAGACAGTTGCGGCTATGGATATGCTGGTTCCCGGTGTCGGTGAAATCATCGGCGGAAGCCAGAGAGAGGAAAGACTTGACGTTCTTTTAGAGAGAATGGCAGAGCTTGGCTTAAAGGAAGAGGATTACTGGTGGTATGTAAATCTTCGTCGCTACGGCGGCACAAAGCACTCGGGCTACGGTCTTGGATTTGAGAGAATTATCATGTACCTGACAGGTGTATCTAATATCCGAGACGTAATTCCCTATCCCAGAACAGTAGGCAACGCAGAATATTAATAAACCTTCCCCCGAAAAAGCCTTCCCCTTGAGGGGAAGGGGGACCGCTTAGGCGGTGGATGAGGTGGAATATACAAAATAACGGTGAACGATAACAATCGTTCACCGTTATTTTTTTTCAAAAAGTTTTCTGGGCTCGTCGGATAAGTCTAATATATAGTCAATTGAAACGTTGTAAATTTTAGCAAGGAGAATAACCAGCTCACAGGGAAGGTCCCGGTAACCGCTTTCATATCTGTAATACTGGGGCTGAGTGGTAAAAAGCATATCCGCAATTTCTTTTTGAGTGAAGTTGTGGTCTTCTCTCAGGCTTCGCAATCTCTTGTAATGAGCCATAAAAATCCCCCTCGGAAACTAATTTATATCTTTTTGGATATATTGACATTTTAGCATAAAAGATGTATAATGATATAAATTATATCCAAACGGATATAAAAATAAAATGAAAGGGGGGTATTCAAATGAAATATATAAAAACATTTGATGACACGCTGCAATGGAAAGATAAGAAATTTCAAGATATCGTAAATTTCTATTTATTTGAGTGTCCTGTTGAAAATGTATCTCAAAGGGGAAAAAGTTTTAAAAAGTACGGGGTAGTGGGTAAAGTTAAGTTCTCGGAATTGAAAAAGCAAATGTTAAATTGTGCAAGCAAAGGATTGAAAAATAACTATTATCCTTGTAAAAAAGAAGAATTATTAAAAAAGTATGAGTTGGTGAAAAGCATAGGTCCGGTTGAAGAATATTGTGTATTTATGAAATATGATGAAAAAACAGTTATGCAATCGCTATATTCGGCAATAAGAAACGCAATTGCTCACGGTAGCTTCAGTTGTCGTTCTTATGCTATAAACGGAGAAAAAATAAATATGTATTTTTTCCTAAATTACAATAAATATAAAAAAGCGGAAATAGTATTGAGGGAGAAAACGTTGTTAAGCTGGATAGAATTGTTGAGAAAGGAAGAGAGAAAATGAAGAAAAATATGATGTTTAAAAGAATGATATCAATAATCCTGGTTGTAATTATGAGCAGTGCTATACCTTTCGGTGTTTTTGCGAAGAAAGAAATCTGCGAATATTTTGAGGGAGCGGAAAAAATAAAATGGAAGTTTTACGAAGCTGAAGATGCTAAAATATCCAGCAATTATTATGCTGAGGGCGTTGAAAAAGTGGAAGAACGTGGCTATTCTGGTGGGGGATATGCTCCTTCATATGGTATGTGTGGACAGAAAACAACGGAAATCGAGTTTAATGTAAAAGCTAACATTTCTGGAGAACAAGATATATATATTGGGTATTGTCAGCAGGATACTGTTGCTCAAAGACAGAATTTTTATATAAATGGAGAAAATTTGGGAAGCATACTTTTTCCGCAGGCGGAATGTAAAATGATAAGAATTAGAGCAGACCTAAAAGCCGGGGTAAATACTATTGTTATGCAATCTGTTGGAAATGTGCTAATGTTTGTTGATTTCATAGCAATTTCTAAAGGAGAAGAGTGGAAAGATGAAGTAACTGCAATAAAACTTAAAATAGGTGAAAATGCAATTACTAAAATAACAGAAAATGGGGAAGAAATAATCCAATCCGATGTTTCTCCTGCGATTAAAGATTCGAGGACTTTTATTCCGGTGCGAGGAGTGTTTGAACAGTTAGGGGCTGTGGTGAAATGGGAAGCTAAAACGCGTCAAGTAAGCATTGAATCTGCAAATACAACGGTGGTTGTTAAGATAGACGGAGAGTCAGCGTTTGTAAATGGGAAAAAGAAGTATTTAGATTCGCCGGCTTTCATAGAGGACGGTCGAACATTTATTCCTGTGAGATTTATATCTGAAAACCTGGGGTATGCAGTTGAATGGAATGGAAATAAACAAGAAATTTTAATCAAATATATGGAAGGAAATGATATAAATATTTCTGTAAAAAAGTTTGAAAAGCCAAAAGTAGTAGATCTTGGTCTTGGAATTACTTTGGAACTGCCTTATTTACCACATATAGTTAATCATACTTGGTATAATTACAGTAATGAAGAACTTATTGAGGCGGTGCGAATAGATGAAATTATAGTTCAAAGAAGTGGAACAGATAACTTGGTGGTTTCATTGACAGGGGAAGCGGTTTATACAAATTTGTTAGATCCGTATATAGATTCCATACCCTATTCTATCTATGATGAATATGGTTATAAAGTTTCGACTGGATATCTGGATTTTAGCAAGGTGAGGCCGGGAGAAAAATTTAGAGATCAAGATGATGTAATCTATGACGTACCTATTAGACTTAATACACATTACATACTTGAATTGGGAGAAATGGAATGGTAGATATGTTTTGTTTAAGGTTGAAAAATTTTTTAAGGTGATTTTATTTGATAGATTTTCTCCATCTGCCATTGACTTAATTTTTACTTTGTGGTATAATTATTAGGATTTTGAACTTATGAAAAGCGAGGCGGGGAACATGGGGAAAATCGGTTTTGACAATGAAAAATATATAAAGATGCAGTCAGAACACATAAGGCATCGTGTAGAAAAATTTGGCGACAAGCTTTACTTAGAGCTTGGCGGCAAGCTTTTTGACGACTATCATGCCTCCCGTGTGCTTCCCGGCTTCCTGCCTGACAGTAAAATGAAAATGCTTATGGAAATGGCGGATAAAATCGAAATCGTAATTGCCATAAGTGCCATTGATATCGTTAAAAACAAAGTAAGAAGCGACTATAACATCACCTACGATTTAGACACCATAAGACTTATTGATGCTTTCCGTGAGCTTGGTCTTAAGGTGGGAAGTGTTGTAATTACAAAATACAGCCATCAGGCGGCGGCAGATGTTTTCAAAAAGAGACTTGAAAATATGGGGATAAAGGTGTTCTTGCACTATCCCATTGATGGTTATCCATCGAACGTTGAATATATAGTAAGTGATGACGGCTTCGGTAGAAACGATTATATAGAAACCGAAATGCCCATTGTGGTGGTAACCGCTCCCGGCCCCGGAAGCGGAAAGATGGCAACCTGCCTATCTCAGCTTTACCACGAAAATAAAAGGGGAATAAAGGCGGGCTACGCCAAGTTTGAAACCTTCCCTGTGTGGAATCTTCCCTTAAAGCACATGGTAAACCTTGCCTATGAAGCTGCAACAATTGACCTTAACGATGTTAATATGATTGATCCCTTCCACTTAGATGCCTACGGTGAAACGGCTGTAAACTACAACCGTGATATTGAAGTTTTCCCTGTTCTCAACGTAATGTTTGAAAAGATACTTGGAGAAAGCCCTTATAAATCACCTACAGATATGGGTGTTAATATGGCGGGAAACTGCATTATTGATGAAGAGGCTGTCATAAAAGCCTCCAAGGATGAAATTATAAGAAGATATTACGGAGTACTTAAAGATAAAACCAACGGAAAGTGCGACGATAAGGTAATAAGAAAAATGGAGCTTTTAATGAAGCAGGCAGAGGTCAGCACAGATGAAAGACCTGTTGTAAATGCAGCTTTATCAAAGGCGGAGGAGGCAAAGTGCACAGTTTGCGCCATAGAGCTTCCTAAAGGAAAAATCGTTACAGGAAAGACAAGCTCTCTTTTAGGAGCATCAAGTGCCGCACTCCTTAACGCATTAAAGGAGATTGCGGGCATTGCCGATGAAGTACATCTCATATCTCCTGAGGTTATTGAGCCTTTGCACGATTTGAAAATCAATCATCTGGGAGCGAAAAATCCCAGAATACACATGGACGAAACCTTGATTGCCCTTGCAATCTGTGCAGCCAGCGATCCTTTAGCTAAAAAGGCGTTGGAGGTTATAAGTGAGCTTAAGGGGGCGCAGGCTCATTCCACGGTTATCCTTTCTCAGGTAGATGAAAATGTGTTCAAAAAGCTTGGAATGGACTTAACCTGCGAGGCAACCTATAATAAGAAAAAATAAAAAAATATCCGCCAACGGCGGATATTTTTTTATTTACAGAATTATTAAGGAGCCACTAAAAGAGCTGAATTTTTTTGCACTTTCATTTTCGCTTATAAGATAGTCGATATCAGAAAGGGAGCATTGCTTATATGCAGACCTTGTGCCGAATTTTTCGCTGTCGCATAAAAACACCTTTTTCGCGGAATTTTTAAGCATGGAATTTCTTAAAGCCACTTCTTCACGGGTACAGTCTGATATAATTCCGTCGTAAGACAGTGATTTGGCGGAAAAGAATGAAATATCGGCATAAGCATTTTCAAATATACTTTGTGCATCGGGGCCAATTAAGCAGTTGCGGTTTTCGGGGCTTAAAAATCCGCCTGAGGAGACTACCTTGATTTTAGAATTTGACAAAAGGCAAAGAATTTCTATGTTGTTTGTAATAACGGTAAGTGAATTTCTTCCTGCTATTTCGCCTGCCAGATAAAAAGAGGTTGATGACTGGTCCAAAAATATAATGTTTCCGTCTTTTATAAGCTTTGCGGCTTTTTTTGCAATTATCTTTTTAGCCTCGATACTGTGATGATACCTTTTATCAAAGGAAATAACATTTGAAAAATTGGTAATAAGCTCGGCTCCGCCGTAGGTTCTTTTAACAAGTCCTCTGGCTTCAAGCGCCGTTAAATCACGTCTTATACTGGATTCGCTGGCATAAAGCTTTTGACAAAGCTCAGCTACTGTTATAAAGCCGTCCTTTTCTTTTAATATGTTTATTATTTCTCTTTCACGTTCGTTTTTTAGCATATCATAATCTCCTTTTAAAAAGTGATTGTTTTTGACTGTTTTTCTTAAATGAGTGTGAATTTATCAAGTTTTTGATTGTTTTGTGGCTTAAAGTTGATTTATTCTGATAAAGATATTATAATACAAGTATCTTAAAAAGTAAATATCTATGTTTAAAGGAGTAAGGGTAAGTGGATATAAACGGTATTTTAAAAGGAGTTAAATGCTCCTGCGGAAAAACACATCATTGCGACATTGAATATGTATATATAGAAAGCGGAGCGATTTTTAAATTAAGTGAGCTTTGCCAAAAAAATGAAAATGTTTTGATTGTAGCCGATGAAAATACATTTAAGGCAGCAGGAGAAAGGGTGCTTAAAGTCCTTTCGGAAAAGAAGCTTAAAAAAGTGATTTTCCCGGGGGATGAGGTTCTTATTCCAAATGAAGCTGCCATAGAAAAGGTAAGAGAAGCACTGGATGGTGCGGATTTGATTTTAGGTATCGGCTCAGGCGTAATTCAGGATTTATGTAAATATGTATCTTTTTTCTCTAAAATTCCCTATATGATTGTTGCAACGGCACCCTCCATGGACGGCTATGCATCTGACGGGGCGGCAATGATATTAAACGGAATGAAAGAAACCGTAAAGGCAGGACTTCCCAGGGCTATAATTGCTGATGTGGATGTCTTAAAGGATGCGCCCATCAATATGATAAAGGCAGGCTTTGGGGATATTATCGGTAAATATTCGGCACTTTGCGACTGGGCATTAAGTCACGAGATAAATGACGAATACTTATGCGAATACATTTATGATACGACCTTTAAGATGATTGAAAATACCCTAAGTGATGCAAAGGGTCTTATGAAGCGTAAAGAAGAAGCCATAAAGGCACTTACGGAAGCTTTGATGATTGTTGGCATAATGATGAGTTTTGCAGGCTCTTCACGTCCTGCTTCAGGCAGTGAGCATCATTTGTCCCACTTCTTTGAAATCGTGGGTATTGTAAATAAAGAGCCCTATTTTGTTCACGGTATTGATGTTGCTTATTCAACCGTCATAACAGCCCGGATAAAAGAAGAAATATTAAAATCGGAATTTCCCGGCAGAATATATCGTCCTTTAAGGGCAGAGTATAAAGAAAAAATGAGAAGCATATATAAATCCGTTGCAGAGGGCTGTATCTCGCTTCAGGATAAAGTTGGAAATTATGATAAAGACAGACTTTCCTGCTACAAAGAAAAAGAAGAAAAGATAAGGAAAATATTAAAGGAAACTCCCACTTCCGACGAAATAAAAGCTATGCTTAGCTTAGTCGGTCTTGATATGAAAGAATTTTATGATATGTACACAGAAGAAAAGATAGAAGACGCCATAATGTACGCCAAGGATTTAAAGGACAGGTATACTGTTTTATGGTTATATTATGATTTGTTCGGCAAAAGATAAGGAGAAGTTAAAATGGACATAAAGAAAATAAAAGTTGTTGCCATGGACTTAGACGGGACCTTGACTCAACATAAGCAGCCATTGGAAGAGGCTCATAAAGAGGCCCTTAATAAACTTAATGAGAAGTATAAGCTTTTAATGGTTGGTGCAGGCGGAGTTATGAGAATATTCAATCAGATGGAGGGCTTTCCCATTGATATCATCGGAAACTACGGCCTCCAGTACGGTAAATATAACGAAAAAACAAAAAGCATTGATATAGTCCGTGACCTTAAATTTCCTGTTGATAAAGAAGCGGTGGAAGAAAAAATAACGGGTTTAAGAGAAAAATATGGCTTTAATACTTTTTCGGGGGACAATGTTGAATTTCACCCTTCGGGCTGTATAACATTTCCTCTTTTAGGCACTACGGCAATAAAGGAGGACAAGCTGGCCTTTGACCCTACCAGAGAGAAAAGAAGAAAAATCTATGATGATGTGGCATCGACCTTTTCGGAATATACTGTTTTTGTGGGAGGATCATCCTCCTTTGATATGGCGCCTATGCCGTATAATAAATATTATGCTTTAGACCTTTATTGTAGGGAGAATAATTTGGAGCATGAGAACGTCTTATTTATTGGTGATGACTATGGTCTGGGCGGAAATGACGAATCGGTATACAAATCGGATTTTCCTTATCTTACGATAGATGATTACAGGGATTTCCCCGAAATAATCAAGGCGATTTTATAAATAAAAAAATGACAATCTCTTAATAAAAGGGGATTGTCATTTTTGTTTTTTTGTGATATAATATTTTTTATAGTAAATTAGGGAAATTGTGTCAAGAGGCGATAGATTTGAAGATAAAAGTTGATAAATTAAATTACAGTGAATTTTCTGAATATGCAGAATCTACCTTTGCGAAACCCATTAAAATGGCTCTTTCGTTTTTTATAGGAATTTTAGTTATCCTGATTATAATCTGTATGGGAAATGAAGAAATGAAAAGCTCAGTAACTTCACTCTGGTGGTGTGTGGGAATAATGGCTTTCTTACTCATCATGTCAAATGTGGGGCTTTCCGTGGCTTTCAAAAAATCGGGACTGGATAAAACCGCCTCATCTTACATAATGGAGGATGAAATCTTAAAAATTTCCCTTGGCAAATTAAAGGGTAATTTGGAGTGGGAATTTGTAAAAAAAATAAAGGAAACCAAAAATCTCTGGATTATGACAGTTCCAAACGGACAGTTTATTCTTCCTAAAAGATGTGTGGGAGAGGATTTTGAAAACTTTATAACTAAAGTTTTGCCTGAGGATAAAATAAAGCGCCTTAAGTACAGACAAAAACGGGAAAACGTGAAAGGATTAGAAGATGGCGAACATAGTGATAACTGATGAAAAAGAAATGCTTTTGCAGAAAGAATACATGGCAAAGGTTAAAAAGATAAATGAAAAAGAAAAAAAGTGCTGTCTTATTACCTTGGGCTGTCAGCAGAATGAAAGCGATTCTGAAAAGCTTTGGGGTATGCTTGATGCCATGGGTTACACCGAAACGGATGATTTTTCTGAAGCTGACCTTATTTTATATAATACCTGCGCCGTAAGAGAAAATGCAGAAAAGAAGCTTTTCGGAAGAATAGGAGCATTAAAGCCCTTAAAAGAGATAAATCCCGATTTACTTATCGGTGTCTCAGGCTGTATGGTTCAGCAAAAGGGGATGGACGAGCGTTTTCGCCGTTATTACAAGTATGTGGATATGGTTTTCGGCACTCATTCACTCTATCGTTTTCCTGAAATTTTGTATAAAACAATAGAAGAAAAAATGCAGGTAAGGGATATTTTGGATATTGACGGGGAGGTAACAGAGGGCATCCCTGTTTTAAGAAAAAATGATGTTAAGGCCTACCTTTCAATTATGTACGGCTGCAACAACTTCTGCAGCTACTGTGTTGTTCCTTATGTAAGAGGAAGAGAGCGAAGCAGAAAATATCAAGATGTGCTTGATGAAGCAAAGAGCATTGCGGATTCGGGCATAAAGGAAATAATGCTTTTGGGACAAAATGTCAATTCCTATGCGGGGGGACTTTCCTTTGCCGAGCTTTTGGGAAAGGTCAGCGAAATTCCCGGAATAGAGAGAATTCGCTTTATGTCATCTCATCCCAAGGATATAGGAAGCGATTTAATCGACGTAATGAAAGAAAAAAAGAACATCTGCAATCAGCTTCATCTTCCTATTCAGTCGGGAAGCGACAGAATATTGGAGTTGATGAACAGACGCTATAGTGTTGACAAGTATATGAAAATAATTGACGAGGTAAAGTCTAAAATTCCTGACGTTACCCTTACAACAGACATAATTGTGGGTTTTCCCGGTGAAACCAATGAGGATTTTAATCTCACTATGGAAATTCTCAAAAATGTCAGATACGACAGTATTTTCTCCTTTATCTATTCCAAAAGACGTGGCACTCCCGCTTCGGAATTTCCTGATGTTCTGACAGAGGAAGAAAAACACATAAACTTTGATAAGATGTTAAAGCTTCAAAATGACATATCCTTAGAGAAAAACAAAGCTCTCATAGGAAGCATCCAGAGTGTTTTGGTAGAGGGCGAAAGCAAAACGGACAAGGGAAGACAAAGCGGCAGGTCCGAGGGCGGAAAATTAGTGCATTTTGAAAGCGATAAAGACTTAAAAGGTCAGATTGTAAATGTGAAAATAGACGATGTAAATACATGGACTCTTAAAGGAACGTTGATATAAGCTAAAGAAAGGCTTGATTTTATGATAGTTGACAGAAATAAACTATCCGGCATGATGAGGCAGTATCTTGCCACAAAAGATGAATATCCCGATGCCATACTGATGTACCGTGTGGGGGACTTTTATGAAATGTTCTTTGACGATGCAAAAACCGCATCGGCTGCACTTGATTTGGTGCTTACGGGAAAAGACTGCGGTCTTCCTGAAAGAGCGCCTATGTGCGGTGTGCCCTTTCATGCGGCAGATAACTATATTGCAAGGCTTGTGTCAAAGGGCTTCAAGGTGGCAATATGCGAGCAGGTTGAAGACCCGAAGGAAGCAAAAGGCCTTGTTAAAAGGGATGTTATAAGGGTTGTAACTCCCGGTACAATTACAGATGATGCGGTATTAGATTCACGTCCCACAAACTATATGTGCGCCATAGAGAAAAGGGACAAGGTTACAGCTTTAGCCGTTTCTGATGTATCTACGGGAGAAACCCTGGTTACTGAATTTTTAAATGACGAATTTAATTCGGAACTTTTCGGGGAAATTGACCGCTTTGCCCCGGTTGAAATAATTTTGGGAAGCGGTGCTATATCTGACGAAAAACTGGTTTCTTACATAAACAGTAAAACCAAGGCACTTTGTTTTTCGTGTGATGAAAGCTATTTTGATTATAACAATGCAAAGGAAATACTCCGTGAACAGTTCGGAAAAGAAGCCGACAAGGTTCTTTCTAGTGAAGTTCTGTCAGGAGCTTTAAGTGCTCTTTTGTCCTATGTAATGGAAACCCAGAAAGTTCCCCTTACCCATATGAAGGAAATTGAATATTTTACTGCCAACCGCTTTATGGAAATAGGAAGCGTTGCCCAGAAAAATCTGGAGCTTGTGGAAAATATGCAGGACAAGTCCAAAAAGGGTACGCTCTTAAGTGTCCTTGACAAAACCTGCACCACCATGGGTAAAAGAACAATCAAAAGCTGGATTTTGAGACCTTTGATTGATACGCTTAAAATAAAAAGCAGGCAGGATGCAGTGGGAGAAGCGGTTGACAAGCTTTTGCCCAGGGAAAATATAAGAGAAATTTTAGCTTCAATTCTGGATATCGAAAGAATAGTAAGCCGTGTGTCCTTAGGAACAGTAAACCCCAGGGACCTGGTGGCTCTTAAAAATTCACTTATGCTTTTGCCTAAGCTTAAAGCCGAATGTGAGAAATTCACTTCGGATTTCATGAGAAAGCAAACTGAAGATATTGAAATTCTTGATGAGCTGACAAGCCTTATAGATATGGCGATAGTTGAAAAGGATATACCTCTTACAGTTCGTGAGGGAAAGATAATAAAAGAGGGCTTTTCCGAGGAAATCGACTATTATAATAATTTAATGAAAAACAGCAAAGGAATTCTTACTGGAATTGAGCAAAGAGAACGTGAAAGAACAGGAATTCCCAAGCTTAAGGTGGGATACAACAAAGTCTTCGGTTATTATATCGAGGTTTCAAATGTAAATTTAGACAAGGTTCCCCTTGATTATGTAAGAAAGCAGACCTTAACGGGTGGCGAAAGATTTATAACGGAGGAGCTTAAAGAGGTAGAAAAGGATGTTCTTTCTGCATCCGAAAAGGTTATTCGCCTTGAATATGAGGCGTTTATGCTGGTAGTATCGAAAATAGCCGAGAAAATAGGAAGCATACAGAAAACCTCGCACGCAATAGGCATTATAGACGTTATATGCTCTCTGGCTCATGTGGCAGTTAAAAATTCTTACGTTATGCCTGTGGTTGACCAAAGTGAGTGCCTTGAAATTAAAGACGGAAGACACCCTGTTGTGGAAAAGCTTCTGGATAGTGAAATCTTTGTTCCCAATGATACCTATCTTTCGGGAAAAGAAGACTCAATGGCTATAATAACGGGACCCAATATGGCGGGTAAATCTACTTATATGCGTCAGGTTGCCTTAATTACAATTATGGCGCAGATGGGCTCCTTTGTTCCTGCATCCTTCTGCAGGGTGGGTGTTGCAGATAAAATTTTCACCCGAGTAGGAGCATCTGACGATTTATCCTCGGGCAGAAGTACATATATGGTGGAAATGAGCGAGGTTGCGGAAATTGTAAATTCCGCCACAAGGAAAAGCCTTATTATATTGGACGAAATAGGAAGAGGAACAAGCACCTTTGACGGCCTTTCCATGGCGTGGTCCATAATTGAATACTGTGCGGAAAAAATAAAGGCAAGAACACTTTTTGCCACACACTATCATGAACTGACCGAGCTTGAAAACATTCTCCCGGGCACAAAAAACTATTGCATTGCCGTAAAAAAGCGTGGAGATGATATAATATTCCTTCGTAAAATCATAAGAGGCGGGGCAGACGAAAGCTATGGTATAGAAGTGGCACGTCTGGCGGGAATAAAAGATTCTATTATAAAAAGAGCAAAGGAAATCCTTAAAAATATCGAAAGTGATAATCCCTCATATAAAAGTGATGTAAAAATCAAAAAGCAGGAGGGACAGCTTGATATAACTCAGATGGCAAAGGATTCCATTATAGACCGTATAAATATGATTGATATTACAACAATTTCGCCTATCGAGGCACTTAATATATTAAATGATTTGATACAAAGAGCAAAGGAAGCTTAATTATGGGAAAGATTCATGTACTTGATAAATCGGTATCCAATAAAATAGCTGCAGGAGAAGTGGTTGCACGCCCTTCATCTGCAGTTAAGGAGCTTATAGAGAATTCTCTGGATGCAGGTGCGAAAACCATCAGCGCAGAAATAAAAAACGGCGGAATAAGCTTTATAAGGGTTTCTGATGATGGCTTTGGAATTGAAGAGGACGATATACTGACTGCTTTTATGCCTCATGCCACAAGTAAAATTTCAAGTGAAGAAGACCTTTATTCCATAGGAACCTACGGATTTCGAGGTGAGGCTCTGGCAAGTATTGCGGCAGTTTCCGAAACGGAGCTTATAACAAAAACAAAAGATGCCGAAATGGGAATTAAAATTGCCGTTTCAGGTGGAGAATACGGAGAAAGCCAGATTGTGGGAGCTAAATGCGGAACTACAATTACGGTAAGAAACCTTTTTTATAACACTCCTGCCAGATTTAAGTTTTTAAAAAAGGATTCAGCCGAGGCGGCAGCGGTTACCGACGTGGTACAAAAGGCGGCTCTTTCAAGACCTGATGTTTCCTTCAAGTATATATCTTCAGGAAAGGAAGTTTTCTTTACTCCGGGAGACGGCAATTTGCTTAATGCTATTTATGCCATTTTCGGTAAGGATTTCGCCCTTAATATGCTTCCCTTGAATTACGAAAATGAAGGGATTCGAGTAAGTGGGTTTATAGGCAATGCAAAGGTTGCCCGTCCCAACAGAAATATGCAGATTTTCTTTGTAAACGGCAGAAGCATTGTAAGTAAGATTATGAGCTTTGCCCTGGCGGAGGGATATAAAAATCAGCTTACCGTAGGGAAATTCCCTGCGGCGGTGTTGAATGTGGAAATAAGTCCCGACAAGGTTGATGTAAACGTTCATCCTTCAAAAACAGAGGTTAAGTTTATAGATGAAAAAGAGCTTTATGATGCGCTTTACTGGGGGCTTAAAAACACCCTTTATGAAAAACCCTATATCCCGTCTGTAACAGCAGCAGATGAAAGAACAAAGGATGTGAAAATCGCACCCGCAAGGAAAGAAGATATAAAAGAAATCAGGGAAGAAATAAAAAAAGAGGTTTCTTTTACACCTATAACTAAATTTACAGAAATCAAGAAAGAAGAAAAGGTTTCTTCTTTTACACCTTTGATTAAAAAAGACAGTGAGGTATCTTTTGCAGCAGAGCCTGCAGTGCCTTATATAAATAAGACAGAAGAAATAGTTGATGCGAAAGAAATGCAGCAGGAGATAGAAAGTGAAATTGAAGCTGACGTAAGGATTGTGGGACAGGTTTTCGATACATATATACTGGCTGAGTCTGAAGGAAATATGATGATAATAGACCAGCACGCAGCCCATGAAAGACTTAATTTTGAAGAGCTTAAGAGAAAAAGAGAAGAAAATATAAAAGAAAGCCAGATACTTTTAATTCCCGAGATGGTTTCGTTAAATCCCGAGGAAATGGATATTTGGCAGGAAAATAAAGAATTTTTTGATTCCATCGGCTTTGAAACTGACCGCATGGGAGACAAAGAAATTTTTGTAAGAAGTGTTCCTTCTGGCACAGAGGACGCTGAAATTTCAGATGTTATAATTGAAATGCTTGATATTTTAGCTTCGAAAAGTCATGAAGTAAGAACATTTTTAGAGGAAAGAGCCATGTATTCGGTTTCCTGTAAAAGTGCAATAAAAGCCAACAAGGTATTGTCTTTTGAGGAGCAGAAGGATTTGGTTTTGAAAGTATTAAGATTAAAGGGGATAAATACCTGCCCACATGGAAGACCTATTTTAATAAAGCTTTCCAAAGAAAAAATCGAAAAGGAATTTAAAAGAACATGAAAATTCCCGTCATAGTTATAGCAGGGCCCACAGCTTCGGGAAAAAGCGACCTTGCCATAGAAGCAGCAATTAAATACAACGGAGAAATAATATCTGCCGACTCTATGCAGATTTACAAAAAGCTTGATGTGGGAACAGCAAAGCCCACTTTAGAAGATGTGTCAAAGGTTCCCCATCACATGATAGATTTTTTGGACATCAAAGAAAAGTTTTCAGTTGCAGACTATGTGAAAAGAGCAAGAACCATCATTGAAGATATACATAAAAGAGGGAAAATGCCTATAGTAGCAGGGGGAACCGGTCTTTATATAGACTCCCTTATAGACGGAAGTGATTTTGCTCACAAGGGCGAAGATGTGAATTTAAGGGAAGAGCTTACCATACTTTCTGAAAAAGAAGGGAAAAAAGCAGTTCATGATATCTTAAAAGAGCTTGATTTTGCGGCAGCCCAAAAGATACATGAAAATAATCTGAAGAGAGTTATAAGAGCTATCGAAATAATAAAAACAACAAATAAAAGCCTTTCTGAAAGCATTGGCAGGGAAAATAAGGAAGCTTTATATGATGTTTTATATCTTTATCTTGACCATGACAGAGAAATCCTCTATGAAAGGATAAATAAAAGAGTTGACCTTATGATAAAAAAGGGGCTTTTGGATGAGGCTTTGTGGCTTTATAAAAATTCGGACGGCACTGAAACCTCTGTTCAGGCAATAGGCTATAAGGAATTTTTCCCTTATTTTAATGGAGAAATAGAAAAAGAAGATGCAATAGAAAACCTTAAACGGGATACAAGGCATTATGCAAAGAGGCAGATGACCTGGTTTCGCAGAAATGAAAATGCCAAAGTCATAGACTGCAGTAAGGATGCTGAAAAAGAAGCAGAAAAAATGATTGAAGAATTTTTGGAAAGGAGGTCTCACGGTGAGAAATAAAATTGCTTTAAGTGTAATTTTAATAGGTTTGGGAACGTTGATTTTTCTTTTAACTTATGCATTTTTGAATTTAGGCGACCGGAAAAATGTGATTGTAACCGTGCAGACCGTATCCGAATCCTTCGAAACCGGAGGGTATATTGTAAAGGATGAAAAAGTTATAGATTTGTCAGGCGGCACCTTTGTTAGATTTTATGCAAAGGAAGGGGACAGAGTGTCAGGAGGCTCTTTAGTGGCTTCTGTTTATGATAAAGAGACTGACGGAAATATATTGTCCGAGATTTATGCTATTGACGAAAAGCTTAAAAATCTGAAAGATGAATATGTAAGCCTCACCCGTAATGATGTGGTAAAAATTGAATCCTACATAGATGAGGACATAGACTCTCTGGCTAAAGCAAATTATGAGGGTAATTTATCGGAGTCCTGCCTTTTGGGAAGCAGGCTTAATACTCTTTTCGGCATAAAGCATTCGGGAAAGAGTAATGACAAGGCAGAAGAAAAGGAGCTTATAAAAGAAAGAACGGCGCTGGAGGCTAAACTTTCTTCGGCGAAATATGATATCCGGGCTACCGACAGCGGAATATTTGCATCAGGCACAGACGGTTACGAGGGTGTTGTTGACTTTGAAAAGGCATCAGGCATCACTGTTTTGGAATTTGATGAGCTGATTTCAAAGGGAACATTAAATAACCTTAAGCAATGTAAAATAGTGGATAACTATTCATGGCAGATAATGTGCAAAATTCCATCTGACTATATGGTGAAAGCCGCGGTTGGAAAAAGTGTAAAAATGATAACCGAGGCAGGGGAGGAAATTAAAGGTCAGATTAAATATATTTCTTCACCTCATGAGGGCTTTTGCATTGTTACCATATCTTCTGACAGGGATTTTACGGGTATAGGCAGTGCGAGATTTATGAATGTGAAAATAGTCTTTTCTGAATATTCAGGGTATGTAATACCTTCAAAGGCTTTTCACTTGTATGAAAACAAGTACGGCGTTTTCGTGGATAAAGGAAATTCCCTGGTATTTAAGGAAACTGAAGTTATATATTCAGATGAGGAGTATTCGGTTGTAAATCCAAATGGAAAAACGGAGCTTAAGCTTTATGACAATGTTTTGATAGAGGGGGATTTAAGTGAGTTCTACTATTAGTGAAAATATAAGGATAATTAAAGAACAAATAAAGGAAGCAGCCTTAAAGGGAGGAAGAAATCCCGAGGATGTGTATTTAATGGCGGTATCAAAGACCAAGACTCTTGATGAGGCTAAAGAGGCGGCAGAATGTGATGTTCTTTTGGGAGAAAACTATGTTCAGGAGTTTAAGGACAAGTTTGATCAGGCTCCCTTACTTCCCTGGCATTTTATAGGGCATCTGCAGAAAAACAAGGTGAAGTATGTAGTGCCGAGAGCGAAAATGATTCACTCGGTGGATTCCCTGGAGCTGGCGGAAAAAATAGATTCTGAAGCGAAAAAGAAAGAGCTTAAGGTATCCTGCCTCATAGAAGTAAATTCTGGGGACGAGGAAAATAAATTTGGTTTGACTTTTTCGAAGACTCCATATATAATAAAAGAAATGGAAAGGTTTCAGAATATTGAAATAAAGGGCCTTATGACGGTAGCACCATATGTAGAAAATGCCGAAGAAAACAGAGATATTTTCAAAAAAATGAAAGAATGCTTTGAGCAATCCAAGCTTATACTGCCTACGTTAACTCATCTTTCAATGGGTATGAGCGGCGACTTTACCGTGGCAGTGGAAGAGGGAGCGACAATCGTAAGGGTCGGAACAAAAATATTCGGAGCAAGAAATTATAATAAGTAAAGGAAGTGCCAGAATGGGAAACATATTGAATAAAATCAGTGATATGATTTTTGGTCCCGAAGAATATGAGGACGAAATAATAGGAGAAGAATCCTATAAAAGAGAAGAAAAGAAAGATTTTTTTGCCCCCAGAGAGGAAGCAAAGAAAGAAGATGACTATAAAAATGTAAAAAGAGGAAAGGTTGTAAACATTACATCAACAACACAGTTCAAGGTTGTTGTAATCCAGCCTGAAACCTTTGAAGAAGCAAAGGAAATTGCGGACAATTTAAAGTCCAACAAGCCTGTTATAGTTAATCTTGAGAAAATCGAAAAGGAGCAGGCCCGCCGTATGGTTGATTTCGTTTCAGGTGCATCCTATGCTCTCGGCGGCGATATTCAGAAAATTTCCAATATGATTTTCCTTGTAACACCCTATAATGTAGGCATTTTGGGAGATTTTAAGGACGAGCTTAAAAATAAGGGTATTTTCCCCTGGAGTTATTGATTATGTTATTTATATTTAATATTTTGTACAGGCTATTGGGGATTTATGAACTTATACTTTTGGTAAGATGTATTATGTCATTTTTCCCGTACAATGAGTTTTACAAATTTATATGTAAAATTACAGAGCCGGTTTTATCGCCCATAAGGAATTTACTTAGAAAAAGTCCTGTAGGCAGCGGAATGTTTGATTTTTCTCCGGTTGTTGCCATTCTTTTGATAGGGGTAGTTGAAAGATGTCTGGTATTTCTAAGCAGGATGTTTTAAAACATGGCACAAACGACGAGGAAAGGCTTTTTCTGGCGAAGGCTTTCGATGCCTATACCTTTCACGAAAAGAGCGGAAAAGTAAGATATACAGGCTTTTTATCTCCTTTGGAAAGGTCTTTGGCAGAGCGTGCCTTTAAGGGAGTGCCCGTTTCTTTTTATGGAGGGTATATAGATGCAGAAAGAACCATTATGACATTTGGAACAGAAAATTTTGATGAGGCTATATGCCTGATTGAGTGTCAGGGGGACTTTTCGCTTCTTTCTCACAGAGACTTTTTAGGAAGCCTGATGGGGCTTGGTATCACCAGAGAGAATATAGGAGATATTATAAAAAAGGATGATGTCTGCTATATTTATGTGCTCTCAAAAATGGCAGATTACATTAGAGAAAATTTAATTTCCGTGGGCAGGACCTTTGTTAAAAACAAGGTTTTAGCCTTAGGGGAAATTTTAATTGAAAGAGAATTTGAAGTAGTGAAAAAAAGCGTTGCATCACCAAGAGCAGATGCTGTGGTTGCAACGGTTTTCAACCTTTCGAGAACCGATTCTCAGGAAGCTATAAAAAGAGGACTTATAACCTTAAATTACAGAATTTTGGACTCTCAGAATAAAAAAATCTCTGGCGGAGATGTCTTATCCTTCAGAGGCAAGGGAAAGGCGGAAATCTCATCTTTCGGAGATTTAAGCAAAAAAGGACGGCAATTTATTCTTATTAAGAAATATAAATAAGGGGGATTTTTATGTATTCACCATTGGAGCTTCAGCAGATTGAATTTGAAAAAAAGGTCTTTGGCGGCTACGACATGGAAGATGTGGATAAAACATTTGGTGTTCTCAAGCATGACTATGAAGAGCTTTACATAGAAAACGCCGATATGAAAAAGAAAATAAGAGAGCTTGAAGCATCACTTGCCGAAAGCATTGAAATGAAAGAATCATTACATAATGTGTTGGTTGCGGCGCAAAAAAGCAGTGAAGAGCTTAAAAATAATGCAGAAAAAGAAGCAGAGCTTATAGTTAAAAATGCCCAGGCTGACGCCCGTGAAATCATAAGCGCTGCAGAAAAAGAAAAAGAGGATATGGAGAGAAGAAAAGAAGCCTTAAAAAGCGAGGTTGATGTGTTTATAACTAAAATGTCAGCTCTTTTCGAAGCTCAGATTAAATATCTCAATAAGACAGAAGAATAAAGGTGAGTTATGTATTTGATACCTTTTGGATTTATCTCTCTGGCAATAGTTGTAATTGATTTTATTACAAAACAAATTGTTTCGAAAACCATGCGTTTGGGACAATCCATCCCCTTGTGGAAGGATGTTTTTCATTTAACCTTTGTGAAAAACGAGGGGGCATCCTTCGGAATGTTAAAAGGGGGAAGATGGTTTTTTGTTGTGATAACCGTGGCTTTGATTGCCTATCTTTTGTACTACATATTTGCAAATAAGGAAAAAGATAAATTGTTCCTTTTATCAGCAGCCTTTATTATAGGCGGCGGTATAGGTAACCTTATAGACAGGGTTGTGTCAGGAAAGGTTATTGACTTTTTCGATTTTTGCCTTATAAACTTTGCAATATTCAATGTGGCTGACTGTTTTGTTGTTATAGGTGCTGCTTTGGCCATAATCTATTTTTTGAAAGCAGAAATAAAAGGGAAGAAAAATGGAAGAGATTAAATTTATTGCCATCGATGAAAAACGAATAGATGTTTTAATGTCAGAGAAATTCTCTGACATTTCCCGTTCATACGCAAAAAGGCTTTTGGATGAAGGTAAGGTTTTCGCAGGCGGCAAGGCGGTAAAGAGCAATTACAAACCGAAAAAAGGCGAAGAAATCACCTTTTGGGAGGAAGAACCTGCACCCATAGATGCCGAGCCTGAGGACATACCCTTATCTATTGTTTATGAGGACGATTGGGTTTTAGTGGTAAACAAGGAAAGGGGAATGGTAGTACATCCTGCGGCAGGAAACGAAAAGGGAACCTTGGTTAATGCCGCTCTTTATCATTGCGGCGGAAGCTTATCGGGAATAAACGGGAAATTTCGCCCGGGTATAGTTCACAGAATAGATAAGGATACCACGGGACTTTTGGTAATAGCCAAAAATGATGATGCCCATAAAAGCCTGACTGAACAGCTTTCTGACAGAAGCTTATCACGGGTTTATTTTGCCCTTGTAAACGGAAACATCAAAGAAGACGAGGGTGTGATAAATGCTCCCATAGGAAGAAATCCCAAGGACAGAAAGGAAATGGCAATAAGGGAAGACGGAAGATATGCCGTTACGCATTTTTCCGTGCTTGAACGTTTTTTTGGCTATACCCTCTTAAAATGCAAGCTTGAAACAGGAAGAACTCATCAGATAAGAGTTCATATGAAACATATAGGCCACAGTATTGTGGGAGATAAAACCTACGGTATAAAAAATGAAAAATTCAATTTAGATGGCCAGCTTCTTCACGCAGGAGAGATTTCCTTTGTTCATCCGAAAAACCACGAAAAAGTAACTTTTTCCTGCCAGATGCCTGATGACTTTTTAAATGTTTTGGATAAATTAAGAAAGCTAAATAAATAAAAGTGCCGCTTTGCGGCACTTTTATTTATTTGTTTTTAAGTCGTTTATCGCTCTTTTTGGAAAGGTAGTTACCTACATTCTGGAAAATAATAACCAGTAAAACCAATAAGATAACTGCCACATACATTTCGGCGTCCTTATAACGGTAATAACCGTAGTTTATTGCGATTTTTCCAAGACCGCCGCCTCCGATAATTCCGCTCATGGCAGAATATCCTAAAATTGTTGTAACGGCTATTGTGAAGTTTGAAATTAAAGAGGGAACACTTTCGGGAATTAACACCTTTGTGATAATCTGAAAAGGTGTTCCGCCCATGCTCTCGGCAGCCTCTATGATGTTGGGATTGATTTCTCTTAAACTGCTTTCAACCAATCTTGCCACAAAGGGGAAGGCTGCAATCACAAGGGGAACTATCATTGCAGTAGTACCAAGTCTTGTTCCTAAAATAAGCTCTGTCAACGGAAACGCCATAATCATTAAAATCAAAAATGGGATTGAACGTAAAAGATTTATCACTATGTTTATTGCGCTCATTAAAAATGCCGGCAGAGGCATGATTCCGTTTTTCTCGCCAACCACCAAAAGAACACCTAAGGGCAAGCCTAAGATGACAGAGAAAATAGAGGATAAAATGGTAACATAAACTGTTTCCCATATGGCGAATGGAACTTCGTTGACAATAACCCATATGGCGTCAGTAACAATTTTGCTTTCCATTATGCCTGATAATGCAGCTATCATTCCGACACCTCCTCAATAAGGATGTTTTCTCGGCCGTTTAAGTAAGTTAAAGCCTTATCAAAATCTTTTTCGGGAATACTCAAAAGAATGTAGCCGAAAGCTTTCTCGCCCACAGCCTTGGTTGAAGCCCCTAAAATATTTGCAGCTATTCCTAAATCAATGGCCATTTGAGAGATCAATGGCTTTCCGGCAGCATTGGCTCCGTTGAATATAACCCTGAGCTTTCTCTGGTTTTCAAGCTGGGGTAAAATTGTTTCGCCTCCGTCAGGGAAAACAAGGCGCTTTGCAGCCTTGGACTTAGGCAGAGCGAAAACGTCCGAAACAAGACCTTCCTCCACCACAAAGCCGTTGTCTAAAATGGCTACACGATTGCATATTTCCTCAACAACACTCATCTGATGGGTTATAATTATAACGGTGATGCCGAGTTCTTTGTTTATGTTTTTTATAAGCTCCAGAATGGAGTGGGTGGTATTGGGGTCCAATGCACTTGTGGCTTCATCACAAAGCAATACCTCGGGATTTGTGGCAAGAGCTCTTGCAATTGCAATTCTCTGCATCTGCCCGCCTGAAAGCTGGGCAGGATAGGCGTTTGCCTTATCAGGAAGCCCTACAATATCCAAAAGCTCCAGTGCTCTTTTTCTTGCCTCCGCCTTGCTGACTCCTGAAAGCTCTAAAGGAAAGCATATATTTTTAAGGCAGGTTCTTTGCATTAAAAGATTAAAGCTCTGGAAAATCATTGTAACCCTTCTTCGCATGGAACGCAGCTGGGCAGGGCTAAGGGAAGACATATCGTTTCCGTTTATTATTACTTTTCCCTCCGAGGGACGCTCCAGCATATTTATACAGCGTACAAGGGTGCTTTTTCCTGCGCCGCTCATACCGATAATTCCGTAAATATCTCCGTCGTTAATGGTTAAATTAACATCAGTTAAAGCATTAACCTCTCCGTCAGCGGTATTGAATTTTTTCGTCAGGTTTTCTATCTTAATCATAGTATTCTCCTGTAGAGTAAAAAATAAGCCGGCTTAAAACCGGCTTATTTAATAATTTTTATTATTCAGCCGTAATAGCATCAAGAGTTGTCTGCTTTCCGCCGTAGATACCCATGGGCTCTACATGAGGAGCTGAAACAGAAACAATCTTTGTTCCGTTTTCCTTGTTGAAATCATCAAGGTAGGGAACATGCTGGAAATAGTTTGCTGTAACTTCGCCACTGTCAACAACGTTGTTGGGCTGCACATAGTCGGTATATTCGATAATCTTAAGGTCTAAGTTCTTTTCTGCTAAAATTTCTTTTGCAACAGCAAGGATTTCTGCGTGAGGAGTGGGAGATGCCGCAACGGAAACCTCTGTGCCTGAAAGAGCTTCATAATCTACTGCTTCGTCAAATCCGTCTGTGGGATTTTCGATGGTGGAAACAACAGCACCTTCGTATTTTTCGGTAATGAAGTCAGCAACCTTTTTGCTTTCCAAAGCTGCAATCAAAGCCTTGATTTCGGGGTTTTCTTCGTTGCCTTCCTTAACAGCTAAAATGTTGCTGTAGGCAGAGAATGCACCCTCCATGGAAAGAGCATCTGTCATAGGATTAAGTCCTGCTGAAATAGCATAGTTTGAATTGATGATAGCGTAGTCAACGCTGGAGAGAACATTGGGAAGCTGAGCTGCTTCAACCTCTTTGAATTCAATACCGTAGGGGTTTTCTGCAATGTCTCTTACAGTAGCGGTAATGCCTGCGCCTTCAGCCAGCTTTATGTAGCCTAACTGTTCAAGCAAAAGAAGAGCACGAGCCTCATTTGTAGTATCATTGGGAACTGCGATTGTAATTTTGGAATTGTCTTTTCCGCAACCTGCGAAAAGCACCATGGAGCTTACTAAAAGAACCATGGCAAGGGCGATGGAAATAATCTTTTTCATTTTAAATTCCTCCTTTAAATAATATTGGAAACATTTTATCATTTATTGAATATTTTGTCAAGATTATAAAAACATTTCTGAAGTGAGATAACGTTCTCCTGTATCGGGCAAAATAACCACTATGTTTTTGCCCTTATTTTCTTCTCTCTTTGCAACGGTAAGTGCGGCGAAAAGTGCAGCACCTGAGGAGATGCCCGATAAAATACCCTCTTTCCTTGCCAAGAAACGTCCCATTTCGTATGCATCTTCACTTTTTACGGGGATGACCTCATCAATAATGGCTTTGTCCAAGGTTTCGGGAATGAAGTTTGCACCAATTCCCTGAAGCTTGTGAGGGCCTGACCTGCCCTCTGAAATAAGGGGGGAATCAAAGGGCTCTGCGGCAATGACTTTAAGGAGTGGATTTTGCTCCTTTAAGTATTTACCTGCACCGCTTAAAGTGCCACCGGTTCCCACTCCCGCCACGAATATATCAACTAAAGCATCTGTATCCTTATAAATCTCAGGTCCTGTTGTAAGGTAGTGAGCTTTGGGATTAGCTTCGTTGGTAAACTGAGAGGGGATAAAGCTTCCTTCTATTTCTTCTTTAAGCTCATTGGCTTTTTTGATTGAACCTGCCATACCGCTTTTTCCCTCGGTTAAATAAATTTCCGCACCGTAGGCTTTTAAGAGATTTCTTCTTTCAATGCTCATGGTATCAGGCATGGTGAGTATAACACGATAGCCCTTTTTAATGCCGTAGCAGGCAAGACCGATTCCGGTATTTCCGCTGGTGGGCTCAATTATAACAGAGCCTTCCTTTAAAAGTCCTTTATCTTCGGCATCCTTTATCATGGCTATGGCAACACGGTCCTTGGCGCTTCCGGCAGGATTAAAGGCTTCCAACTTTGCAAATATTTTAGCCTTAAGGTCATATTCTTTCATAAGGGCAGTAAGCTCAAGTAAGGGAGTGTTGCCCGCTAATTCTTCAACTGATTTATAAATATTCATAAAAGACCTCCTTATAATATGAAATTTTATCACTACATCTATTTTTTGTCAATGACTCCTAAGTTAAAAGAATTGATAAAGATGCACAAAAGAAAGAAGCGAAAAACATCAAAATTAGCAAAAATGCCGATTGAAAGAAAATGCGTGTTGTTGTATAATTATTTAAAAGATTGAAGGGAGATGCCGCAGATGATTAAGCTTATGAATAAAAAAGCGAATTTGACGGTATCTTTATGCAATAACGAAGTAAGAGACACTTTTTTTGGAGTGTCTTTTTTTGCGTTTTTTAATCTTTTTTATTACTATTACTTTATTAAGTTATTTAGCCGAGAAGTAAAAACAGCTGTTATTTAATTAGTATTCATTCAGCGTTTTCGCTTTTCGGCGGAAACGCTTTTATATTTTAAGAAGGGTCGTTTTATTATGGGAAAACTTGAAGAAGCAAGAAAAATTATAAATGAAATTGATGAGAAGATGGCAAGACTTTTTGAAGAGAGGATGAATGCTGCAAGAAGTGTTGCGGAATATAAAAAAGAAAACGGACTTCCGGTTTTCGACGCCACAAGAGAAAAGTTTCTTATAGAAAAAAATTCCGCCTATATAAAGGATGAAAGCATCAAGGATTATTATGTGGAGTTTTTGAAAGGAAATATGGATATTTCAAAAGCCTATCAGAGACGTTTGCTTCAGGGCATGAATGTGGCATATTCGGGAATTCCCGGTGCATTTGCTCATATTGCGGCAGAGAAAATATTCAAAGGAGCAAACACAGTTTCTTATAAAAGCTTTAAGGAAGCATACAAGGCTGTTGAGGATGGAGAGTGTGAGTGTGCGGTTCTACCCATTGAAAACAGCTTTGCAGGAGATGTGGCAGGGGTTATGGATCTGGCATTTTTCGGGGAGCTTCATATAAAAGGAATCTACGAGCTTTCTGTAACACACAACCTTTTAGCTAAAAAAGGAACGAAAAAGGGCGACATAAAAAGAGTAATAAGCCATTCTCAGGCATTAAGCCAATGCGCATCATACATTGAAAACAATAACTTAACGGCGGTAGAATGTACCAACACCGCACTGGCGGCAAAAATCGTTGCAGAATCCCAAGACGGGGATATAGCAGCTATTGCAAGCAGAGAAGCGGCAGAAATTTATAACCTTTCCCTGATAGAAGAAAACATAAACCAGAGCAGCTTAAACACCACGAGATTTGCGGTTTTCACAAGGTCAATGGAAGAGAAAAAGGAAAACAGACATTTTGTAATTTTCTTTACCGTAAAAAACGAAGCGGGAGCATTGGGAAAAGCCATCTCTGTTATAGGAGAGCACGGATTTAACTTAAAGGCGTTAAAAAGCCGCCCCACAAAGGAGCTTATCTGGGATTATTATTTTTACTTGGAGGGAGAGGGCGACCTTTCAAGCTGCAAGGGAAAAGAAATGCTTTCTAAGCTTTCTGAAATCTGCAACGAAGTTAAAATAGTGGGAACATTTGAAAACGAAATTAAATTGGGAGAATGATAAAATATGAAGCTTACCATGGAGCTTTCAAGTGAAAGCTATGATATAATTATAGAAAAAGGCTCGATTGATAAGGCAGGGGAATATTTTAATCTTGAAAGAAAGGTTTTGATTGTAACCGATTCGGGAGTTCCCGCCGATTACTCCGAAAAAATAAAGAAGGTGTCAAAAGAGGGAATAATTTTTAAGTTTCCCCAGGGCGAAGAAAATAAAAATTTTGAAACCTATAAGGACATTCTTTTATGCCTTTCGGAAAATGCTTTTACAAGAACCGACTGCATCGTGGCTGTTGGGGGAGGAGTTACGGGTGATATGGCTGGCTTTGCGGCAGCCACTTATATGCGAGGTATTGATTTTTACAATATACCCACCACTACTCTTTCCCAGATAGATTCTTCCATCGGGGGTAAAACAGCAATTGATTTTTCGGGATATAAAAATATAGTGGGGGCCTTTTATCAGCCCCGAATGGTTTTGGTTGATACGGATTTGACAAAAACCTTGGACGAAAGACAGGTAGTATCGGGACTTTCCGAAGCAGTCAAAATGGCATCAACAAGCGATGAAGAGCTTTTCAAGCTTTTTGAAGATGGGGAATATAAGGACAATCTTGAAAAAATCGTGGAAAAATCCTTAAGAATAAAAAAGAAAATTGTTGAGGCAGACGTAAAAGAGGGCGGCTTAAGAAAGGTTTTGAATTTCGGACACACTTTAGGACACGCCATTGAGTCGGAATACGGAATGGGTAAGCTTTATCATGGAGAGTGTGTTGCCCTGGGTATGGTGAAGTTTTCGAAGGGTGAAGCAAAGGAAAGAATAATTAAGGTTTTGAAAAAACTCAATCTGCCTACGGAATTTGATTACGACAAGGATAGAGTTTTAAATACAATAAAGCACGATAAAAAAGCCGACGGAAACAAGGTAACCGTAATTTTGGTTGAAAAAATAGGACAGTTTGAAATGAAAAAGGCAGACATAGAAACCCTTAAAGGAGAATTGATATGAAAAATACATTCGGAGACAACTTAAGCGTTACACTCTTTGGCGAAAGCCACGGAAGTTCAATAGGTGTGGTTATAGACGGAATTGCGCCAGGTGTAAGTGTTGATGAAGAAAAAATTGCGCAAAAGCTTTTTTTGAGACGTCCCGCAGGCTCTATTTCCACTCAGAGGGTTGAAGCAGATAAGTTTAAGATAGAAAGCGGTGTTTACCAGGGCAGGACAACGGGAACACCCATCGCCATAATAATTCCCAATGAAAACACAAAGAGCGGAGATTATGAGAGTATAAAAAATCTGGCGAGACCCTCTCATGCAGATTATTCTGCCTATATGAAATATCACGGATATGAAGATAGAAGAGGCGGCGGTCATTTCAGCGGAAGAATAACGGCAGCCTTGGTTGCGGCAGGAGGAATAATTATCCCTGCTCTTGAAAGAAAAGGAATCTTTATAGGAACTCACCTTAAAAAATGTGCGGGTGTTTATGACAGAGAATTTATAAATCTGGAAGAAGATGTAAAAAAGCTTAAGGATATGCGTTTTCCTGTGCTTTCAGAGGAAGCTGCGGAAGAAATGAGACTTAATATAGAAAAAGCTAAAGAGGAAAAAGACAGTGTGGGAGGAATTCTTGAAACGGCGGTTTTAGGACTTCCAAGAGGACTGGGAGAGCCTTATTTTGACAGTCTGGAAAGTAAAATTTCCCACGCCATGTTTTCAATAGGAGGAGTCAAAGGTATAGCCTTTGGTGCAGGCTTTTCTCTTTCTGACATGAAGGGAAGCTGTGCTAACGATCCATTCTTCATAGATAAGGGAGAAATAAAGACAAAAACCAATAATAACGGCGGAATAAACGGCGGTATCTCCAACGGAATGCCCATCATATTTACTCTTGCAATAAAACCAACCCCCTCAATTTTTAGGGAACAGGAAACTGTTGATTTTATAAAGGGAGAAAACGCTAAAATCGAGCTTAAGGGACGTCATGACCCTTGTATAGCTCACAGAGTAAAGGTGGTAGCTGACAGTCTTCTGGCAATTACTCTGGCAGATGTACTGCAGGGAAGATACGGAACAGATTATCTTAAAGATTAAATACTCAATAGCTAAGGACGTGAAGAAATGGAATATGGCTGTATAGGAGAAAAGCTTTCTCACAGCTTTTCAAAAGAAATACATGAAAAAATAAAAGACTATAAATACGAACTTTTGGAACTTTCCAAAGAAAGCGTTCCTGAATTTATCAAAGGAAAAAATTACAAGGCAATAAACGTAACCATTCCTTATAAAGAGGTGGTAATACCTTATCTTGACCATGTATCGGATGAGGCTATGGCAATAGGGAGCGTGAACACCGTTGTAAATAAAAACGGAGTTTTATACGGCTATAATACCGACTTTCTGGGAATGAAAAAGATGATTGAAGAAAACGGAATAAGCCTTCTTGAGAAAAAAGTTGTTATCTTAGGAACAGGCGGTACAAGTAAAACAGCCTGTGCCTTATCAAAACATCTTTTGGCAAAAGAGGTTATAAAGGTTTCACGGGAAGAAAAAGAGGATGCAATTACTTATGAAGCTCTTTTAAGTAACCACACCGATGCCGAGATTATCATAAATACGACCCCTGTGGGGATGTATCCCAATGCAGAAGGAAGACCTCTTAATATAAGTTCTTTCAGTAAGCTTGAAGCGGTGGTTGATGCCATATATAATCCTTTAAGGACAAATCTTGTATCGGATGCCTTAAAAAGAGGTATAAAGGGCGTCGGGGGACTATATATGCTGGTTGCCCAGGGCGTTTTAGCCTCTGAAAAGTTTATGGATGAAGAATATGAAAAGGACACTGCAAAGAAAATCTTTGATGAGATAATAAAAGAAAAAGAAAATATTGTACTTACGGGAATGCCGGGGGCGGGAAAAACCACCATAGGTAAAATCCTGGCTGAAAAGCTCGGTAAAACCTTTATAGATACAGACGAAGAAATTAAAAAACGAGGCAAAAGCCCTGATGAAATTATAAAAACCATGGGCGAAGAAAAATTCAGGGATACAGAGAGCGAAATAATAAAAGAGATTTCTGCAAAAAACAACTGTGTAATTGCTACAGGCGGAGGAGCGGTTTTACGGGAAGAAAATGTAAATGCGCTTAAGAGAAACGGAAAAATTGTTTTCTTAAACAGAGATATAAATGATATCCGCCCCACAAAGGACAGACCTCTTTCAATGAACAGAGAGGCACTTGAAAAGCGCTTTGCGGAACGCTTTGACATATATGTGGGAACAAGCGATATTTCCTTAAAGATAGGAAATGATGCAAATGAAAATGCGGAAAAAATCATAAAGGAGCTTTGGAAATGAAGATACTCGTTATAAACGGACCGAACCTTAATATGCTCGGTATAAGAGAAATAGACATTTACGGAAAAAATACATATAAGGATTTAGTCAGGCTTATAAAAAACCATGCAAGAGAAAAAGAAATAAAGGTACAATGCTTTCAGTCAAACTATGAGGGTGCTATAGTTACAAAAATACAAAAGGCACTTGGAAAGTTTGACGGAATAGTAATAAATCCCGGTGCATACACCCATACCAGCGTTGCGATTTTGGATGCCTTAAAGGCAGTTAACCTGCCTTGTGTGGAGGTACATATATCCGAAGTGGATGAGAGGGAAGAATTCAGAAAAATAAGCTACATAAAAAGCTTTTGTGTTAAGACAGTGAAAGGCCACGGATTTTCAGGATATCTTGAAGCCATGGATGTTTTGGGTGAAATGAAAAAATGATAGCAGAAATTGAAAAATGCTCTCTTAAAGGATGTGTCAAAGCTCCTCCTTCAAAGAGTATGGCACACCGTCTTTTGATATGTGCATCACTTTCAAAAGAGGATGTTGAAATTGAAAATATCAGCTTATCTGAAGATATCAAAGCTACCATTGGATGTCTTAAAATACTTAAAAAACAGGCAGATTATAATAATGGCACAGTGGTAGTAAAGGAAGATTTTAATGACAATGATAAAAACCTTTTTGTGGGAGAAAGCGGAAGCACTTTGAGGTTTTTCATCCCTCTTTGCCTTACGGGTGAAAGGGTCCGTCTTTACGGTGCAAAAAGACTTTTTGAAAGACCCCTTGGCATCTATGAAGATATATGCAAAAGACAGAATATAACCTTTGAAAAGGGCGAAGATTTTTTAATAGTGGAAGGTACATTGAAAAGCGGAGTTTTTGAGCTTCCCGGTGATGTAAGCAGTCAGTTCATAACAGGACTTTTGTTTGCCCTGCCCATGATAGAAGGGGACAGCGAAATTAAAATAACAGGCAAATTTGAAAGTAAATCCTACGTTTTAATGACCATAGAGGCTATGAAAAAGTACAAAGTTACGGTTTCCTTTGACGGAGAGAGAAGTATAAAAATAAAAGGAAATCAGGTTTATAGAGCTAAGGATGAAACCGTTGAGGGAGATTGGTCAAATGCCGCATTTTTTAAGGCCTTTGAGTTTTTGGGAAATGATGTGGCGGTAGAAGGTCTTTCGTATGACAGCCTTCAGGGTGATAAAATCTCTGAAGAATATTTTAAGCAATTAGAATCGGGATGCCCCACATTATCACTTGCCGACTGTCCCGATTTGGCACCCGTATTATTTACAATGGCAGCACTTAAAAATGGAGCGGAATTTACAGATACCGCCCGTCTTAAAATGAAAGAAAGCGACAGAGCAAATGTAATGGCAAAAGAGCTTTCTAAATTCGGGGCCGAAATTTCAGTTTTCGAAAATTCGGTAAAAATTGAAAAAGCCAAGCTTCATGCACCTGAAGAAACACTTTGGGGGCACAATGACCACAGAGTGGTAATGTCTCTGGCGGTAATTTCCACCATATACGGAGGAAAAATAGAGGGAGCAGAAGCGGTAAATAAAAGTATGCCTGACTTTTTTGAAAAAATTATGACACTCGGAGCGAAGGTGAAACTTTATGAAACTTGATAAAAAACATAATATTTTAATCATAGGTCTTGGTCTTATGGGTGGAAGCTATGCCATTGCCTTAAAGAAAAAAGGCTATAGGGTGGAAGCCATAACAAAGGATGAAGAGTCCGTAAGCTACGCTAAAGAAAATAAAATAATAGACGAGGGTTATTCCTATGCGGATGAAGAAGCGATAAAAAAGGCAGACCTTTTAATTTTCGCCTTATATCCTGAAATTTTTATATCATGGATAAAAAATTACGGACACCTTATTAAAAAAGGAGCGTATATAACTGATGTAACGGGAGTAAAGTGCAAAATTATCAGGGAAATAAATGAGGTTTTGCCCGAGGGAGTGGAATTTATCTCAGCTCATCCCATGGCAGGACGAGAGGTATACGGAGTACAAAACGCAACGGATGCAATATTTAAGGAAGCTAACTATATAGTTGTGCCGACAGAAAAAAACACTCCCGATGCAATAGAGCTTTGCACCCACTTGGGATGGGAGATAGGATTTAAGAGAGTAACTTCTCTTTCGGCAGAAGAGCACGATAAAATGATAGCCTTTTTATCCCAGCTTACCCACTGTATAGCGGTATCTTTGATGTGCACAAGCGATAACCCCAGACTTTCGGAATATACGGGAGACTCCTTCAGGGACCTTACAAGAATTGCAAAAATCAACGAAAATATGTGGAGCGAGCTTTTTATGATAAATAAAGAGCCTTTGCTTAAAGAAATCGATGCCTTTATGAACGAGCTGCAGAGGATGAGAAATTATATAGTAACAGACGATTTAGAGGGTATGAAGGAAATGATGATCTGCTCCACCGAGAGAAGAAATACTTTTGATAAAGCATAAAGAAAGGACGTATTAAAATGAACAACATGAACTTTTTAAGAAAATTACCCATTCCCATGGATATCAAGGCAGAATATCCCCTCACCGAGGAAATGGAAAGAATAAGGGATGAAAGGGCAGAGGAAATAAGAAAAGTATTTACGGGGGAATCAGATAAATTCATCCTTGTAATCGGACCTTGCTCCGCAGATGAAAAGACTTCTGTTTTAGACTATATCGGAAGACTTAAAAAAGTGAGCGAGCAGGTAGAGGATAAAATTTTAATCATCCCCAGAATTTACACAAATAAGCCCAGAACCACAGGAAGCGGATATAAGGGGATGCTTCATCAGCCAAATCCCGAAGAAAAGCCCGATATGTTAAAGGGTATCGTTGCCATAAGAGATATTCACTTATCTGCACTTTCCGAGTACGGCTTCACCTGTGCCGATGAAATGCTCTATCCTGCAAACTACCGTTATTTGTCTGACCTTTTAGCATACGTTGCAATCGGTGCGAGGTCTGTTGAAAATCAGGAGCATCGCTTGACCTCCAGCGGAATTGATGTGCCTGTTGGTATGAAAAACCCCACAGAGGGCGACTTTTCCATAATGATGAATGCAATAAATGCCGCACAGCACGGACACACCTTCTTATACAGAGGCTGGGAGGTACAGAGTAAGGGTAATCCTCTGGCACACGCTATATTAAGAGGATATATGGATAACTACGGCAGAAACATTCCCAACTACCACTATGAGGACCTTGCCCGTCTTGATGAAGCTTATAAAAAGGAAGGTCTCTTAAACCCTTCAGTTATAGTTGATACTAACCATGCAAACTCAGGCAAGAAATATTTGGAGCAGGTGAGAATTGCCAAGGACGTTGTTTATAGCTGCAGTAAAAATGCCGACATAAAGAAGCTGGTAAAGGGACTTATGATTGAAAGCTACATTGAAGGCGGAGCACAGAAAATCGGTGAAAACATATACGGAAAATCAATTACAGACCCCTGCCTTGGCTGGGAGAAAACAGAAAAGCTTATTTTTGATCTGGCAGAAGAACTTTAATACTTATAAAAGGCAAGTTACTTGCCTTTTATTTTTGATTATAATAAAAAACTTTACTTTCTCCACACATTTTGTTTAAATTTGTATGCTATAATGAAATAAAAACTGAAAGAAGGTAGAATATGAAAAGATTGACGGTGTTTTTTTTAATAATGGCACTTTTATGCGGATGCGCTCAAAGGGCTGTTACGGAAACTTCAGGGGAGTTATATCAGTCCCGTTTTGAAACTGAAAGTGTTATAACCCTTTCGGATGAAAAAATAAACCTTGACGGAAATGAAGTGGGTAATTCAGGGGATGTGTATATAAGTCGGGACATCATCTATTATGAGGACAGAGATACTTATGAAAGCGGAAATTCATACGGCGAGGGAGAGAAAGCTGACAAGCACTCTCCTGAAGAAGCGATGGAGCATAGGGTAATTAACATAACCAAAAGCGGCGCTTACAGAATTAAAGGAAAGCTAAGCAAGGGGCAGATACGAATTGACCTCGGGGAAGAAGCAAGAAATAACCCTGAAGCAGTAGTTGAGCTCATTTTGGATAATGCGGATATTACATCGACAGTTGCGCCTGCCATTTTGTTTATGAATGTGTACGAATGCGACGGAAATTGGACAGTAGATACTGCCAAGGCAGATGTTGACACAAAAAATGCAGGTGCGGTTCTGATTTTGGAAGATAACAGCGAAAACAATATAAAAGGGTCTTACGTGGCGAAAATATTCAAAGATAACGGAGAAGAAAAGAAGCTCTATAAGCAGGACGGCGCTATTTACTCCTATATGTCTATGAATGTAGAAGGTGGCGGAACTCTTAATCTGGAAGCCGAAAACGAGGGACTTGATACAGAGCTTCATCTTACAATAAACGGCGGAAACATAAATATATATTCAGAGAATGACGGTATAAATACAAATGAGGACAATGTTTCGGTTACCACAATAAACGGCGGGAATATAAATATTGTTGCAGGTCTCGGAGCAGAGGGAGACGGTATAGACTCAAATGGATGGCTGGTTATAAACGGAGGAACGGTTATAGCAAGTGCTAATCCCAAGGCAGATGCAGGGCTTGACAGCGATTTAGGTTCGTATATAAACGGAGGAACGGTTATAGCACTGGGCTCCACCATGGATTGGGCCGAAAGTGATTCTGAGCAGGTAACCATGAATCTTCAATTTTCACAATCCGTTAAAAACGACAGTCCTATAGTTGTTTATGATAAAGACGGAAAAATTGTTTTTGCTTATAAGCTTTCTGAAAATGAAAAGACTCCTTCCCGTAATTTCAGGGGTGCGGTTATATCAGATTCTGAGTTAAAAGTGGGCGAAGAATATACTCTCTATATCGGCGGAACAATCAGCGGTGAAAATGAAAACGGAGTTTATAAAAAGGTAGGAGAATATAAGGACGGAATAAAGCAGGGTTATTACGGTACTGATTCAGGAATCGGTGGTGGATTCGGAAAAGGAATGAGACCCGGAAATCCTCCAAATATGCCGGAAGGAGAGATAGGCAAAATGCCTGACGGAGAAAAGCCTTTTGGCGAAAGACCTGATATGCCCAAAGGTGAAAGACCTGTTATGCCCGAAGGAGAAAGAGCTTTTGAAAAAAGAGAGGGGATGCCACGTGGCGAAGATGGCGGTATGCCCGATGGAGAAATGCCTCCTATGCCTGATTTCGGAAGAGGCCCTATGTCAATGGATAAAAATTTTGAAAACGGAGAGCATAAAACGGAGTTTGTCATGACAGATAAGGTGAACTTGTTTACTTTAGTCTCGGATTTAAAAGAACAGTAATTTTTTCAGATATTCACTTGACACAAAAAGATAATTTTAGTAAAATATCCTTATCCGGAGAAAACGAAACTTCTTCGGATAAGGATTTTAATTTAATACATTCACACAAAGTGTCGGCTATACTGCATAAAAGGTATAGTCGGTGAAAAGGGAACAAGGTGAGAATCCTTGACGAGGAACTGTCGGTGTATGTGCCGAAGTTTTTATGTCCGTCGGTGAAAGCCGGTCATTGGGAAACTGAGAAGGCAGGGCATGAAAACGTGAGGGTTATCCTTATATGGCATAAGTCGCAAGACCTGCTTTGATGCTTCTTTGTACGTGCTTTGCACAGAAGAGGTGTTTTTTTAAGGCGCTGAAAAATCAGGGCTTTATTTCTGTTGCCTTAAGAATTGTGATTAACCAAAGAAAAACTCAGCTGCGGTAATTTTTTAATTACCGCAGCTTTCTATTTGGGACAATATAAATTTTTTACAAGAAAGGAAAAAGAAAATGAAAAGAATTTTAAGTTTAATCATGGCGATTTCCATTATTATTGGCTTGTTTGCCGTGGCTTCAATGGCAGCTGACCTTACTGCTGTTTGTACCGATTATAAGGTATCCTTTACGGTAAGCGGAGCTGAATTAAAAAGCGGCAGTGCAACGCCAAACGGAAATGGCGGCACATTGGATATTGTTGTTTGTGATGTAAGCGGAAAGGTAACCATAACGCCTGCATTTTCCAATGGTACAAAGCAAATTGCGGGCTCACAGCCTGTTGCTGCTTCGTTTGACGTAAGTTCGGGCAGTGCCTCAGGTAATTTTGTGGTTCTAGCCCTAATGTCAGGGGGAGTGCCCCGTCCCTGCGGAACTTGGTCGGTAGAAATTACGGTTGACTTGTCAGAGGACATGAATAAACCCAAGCTTAAGATGACTGTTGATTTGGATGAAACCGAAGCTTTGTATACCTTAGGTGATACAACGGAGCCTTTAGAGGTAATGGCAGAACATTCTTTGGGAGATGAGGTTTTATATAGGTGGTATTCCAACGATAAAAGGAGTACCGAAGGCGGAACGCCTATAGAGGGAGAATTTTCCGAAAGCTACACACCCTCTTCGGAGCAGGTGGGAACAACATACTATTATGTTATAGCAGAAAGCGGAGAACTTTCTGTGGTAAGTAAAATTGCTGCCATAACCATTGAAGAACCGGCAGTGATAATTACAGAAGATATACCGGAAGAGGAAATTATCTGTTTTCAAGGGAAAAAAGCTCCTTCGCTTCAGGTGATAGCGGAATACACGGGAGCTACTCAGGAGACTATTACTTATCAGTGGTACAAAAACACGGTTAAAGGGGAAGATGGCGGGGAAATTATAGAAAATGCCACAGAGCCCGGTTACACTCCTGACACCAATGAATTGGGAACTTTATACTATTATGTTGTAGTATCCTGTGTAGGAAAAACAGCTACAAGCAAAATAGCTACTTTTACGGTAGAAGAAGACCTTTCTCCTGAAAGCGGTATCTGGTTGGGTATAACAACATCTAACGGAAGACTGGATAAAATAATATTCAAAGACCCTGACGGTAAAAAGATAGATGGTCTTTCGGCTTACTTTGAAAGCACAGAAAAAATAAATGTTACCTTGCCTCATTCCTATAATGTTGATGGTAAAGTCAAAGCCGAATTCGCTATGATACAAGAAGACGGGCTTCCGTTTATTACAACAACAACAGCGGTAGCAGGCAGCCATTCGGGAAAAGCTGTAAATAATAAATTTACGTACAAAGAGGTAACACTAAGTAAAGGAATTTCGGGATTTACATTCTATCTTTACGATTCGGTTCCCTCTTACGGAAAAAATAATTATGAAACATATGAATTAAGCTTTAAGGTGGAAAATCTTCCTCCTTTAATGATAAAGGAAGAAGATGTTTCAGAGAAACATATAATAGCAGGCGAGGAATATAATATCGACCTTGAAACTGTATTTCACGACCCTGACGGAGACTCTCTTACATACACCGTGAAAATCAACGGAGAAAAAGAGGTGTTGGGGGATGAGAATTACAGCTTCAGACCCACTCTCGGAGGAATTTATGAGCTTGAGTTTTACGCAAATGACTGCATGACTGAGGCTTTGGGATCATATAAGGTTATACTCACCGTTGAAAACTCTGAAGAAACCTACGATATGACGGTTTTGCTTCCTGAGGATATAAATCCTTTGTTTTATATAACAGAAGGATATGATGAAAACGGAATAGATATTTTAGGTGAGGTGCTTGTTTTTGAAAAAGGCGAAACGGCAGATGGTGTAACAAGCTATATTGTTTCGGTTCCTGAAAATATCTCGGAAATTTCCTTGCGTGATATCTCTTATGGAGGGATAGCAATTCCCTCGGCAAGCGGAAAAACAATAAAGCTTCAGAAAGTAAGTGCCGAAATTCTTGACTTTATAAAAAGGGAGATAAAAGGTACAGTAAAGGTTTTCTGTGATTCCCACGGTATAGCGGGAGTTGACGGTAAGTTTCTTCTTGTGCAGGGGGAAGAATACTCCTTTGAAGCGTTGCCTGAAAACTCTTCTGTATATAATAAAACAACCGAAAAAATTGTCTTATCAGAGGAAATTGATAAAGTAAGCTTAAATGTAAGCTATAAAAATACTAAAACAATTATTACTACTAAAGGAGCATCTGTAAAGCTCTATAAATTTGAAAGTAATTACTATGTGCATAAGGCTTATGAGCCTTTGGCGTCCGTGGACAATGAGGACGGTACAACTACCCACTATTTTTCTCTGGATGGTAACCTGAGCTATCGTGTGTCTATGGAAGGCAAAATTACAAAGGCAGGATATCTTCTTTCGGGTAATTCGGCAAAGGTTCTTTACACCGATACCGATAAGCTTGCTTCTGACAAGGTTGATTATGCCCTTGAAGGCACTGATGCCTCAACCGTTGCAGACGACAGCTTGCTTTTGAATATAAATCAAAATAATCATCTTTATCTGAAAACGGGAGAAACAAAGACCCTTAAAGCATACAGAGCGTGGGAAATTATCAACAGTTTTCATAATCATATAGTGATGCCTGACTTTAATTTCAATATAATTTCGGGAGAAGATGTGGTGTCTCTTGAGACCTATGAAAATCAGCCCACAACCAATGGCAGCGGTAACTGGAGAAAGCTTAAGGCGATAGGCACCGGAACTGCATTTATAGAGGTTACATACGACGCCATCCTTATAAGCGGCGGGGATTACAGCGGATTTTACGGAGCAACCGATCCTTGCAGAACAGGTCTTTTTGTTGTAACGGCAGGAGAAACCGTTCCCGAAGTTGATTTCGGTATTATATGCAAGACGGGAGAGGGCAGCAGGGTTTACAGCGAAAATAATGCAAAGCCCTGGGACAGTGAATTTGATACTTTATATTTCTTCGGCGAAAGCGGAGAAATTAAGCTTTCACCTTCGTTGGCAAACGGAAATATCACCGAGGTATCGGTATCTTATGACAAAGGAGAAAGCTTCCTGCCTCTGGACACAGAGAATGGAGTTTATACGGCTCCCCTTAAGGCCGGAAATAATATTATCCGTGTTTCTACCGACAGAGGAACTGCATATAAAGTAGTCAGGGCAGATGAAATAAAGCTCGTGCTTAAAAATAAAAGCCGACCCGGCAAGGCAATAGATAAGGGAGACGAGATAGCACTTACTCTTATGGGGCTTCATACTCCAGTTCCCAAAATTTCGGGAACCTTCAATCCGGGTTATAACAGCAGTATAAGCGGAGATGGAAGAATCAGGCTTTACTACAGTTTTGGAGAAGAAACTGTTTTTAATGAAGGAACACAGTACAACTTTGCCCTTAGCGGAAACACCATTGATTTTACCATCCCTGAAGACGGAGAAAAAACAGAATACACCTTGACAGACGGTTATATAGGTCTGGGAGTAATTGGAGTTGAAGGATATTCCAATGACGGGGACAGCCATCGTAATATTCCGGACATCGGAGGTAATACAAGAGATTCCGAAATAACCTATACAACAAGGAGCTTACTTCCTGACATTGTGGTAAGCGTCGGAATGCTTCCAAGCGGTAATATGGCTCCGTTTATCCGTGAAACAGCACCTGAAAAGGCGACATTAAATCTTGGGGGAACTTATGCTCTCAGTATGTCAAAAGTTTTCTCAGACCCAGATAAAGACAAGCTTTATTATACTGCGAAAATCGGTGATACTGAAACTGAGATAGAAGACGGATATTACACCTTTACGCCCAAGAGCGTCGGAAACTATGAAATTATCTTTGTTGCATATGACGGAGAAATAAAAAGCGAAGAACATTCTTTCGTTTTAACTGTCAAAGAAAAGGAGGAAGAAACAGAGTCTTCGATTAAATTTGACCTTTCGGAATCTGAAATTGAAGGTTATGTGAAAGTGAGCTTTGAAGATAAGGGAAAGAGAGTTAAAGGTGAAGACAATGTAAAATATCCTAAAGCTCTCGGAACCATTATTTCATCAAAAAAAGTTCCTTTTAAGAAAGATGATACCGTGGCAGATGTTACATTACGTTTACTTGATGCCCTTGAGTTCACCTATGAGCATGGTGGAAATACAAAGAAGGATTTTTATCTTGCATCCATCGGTGGCTTTACATTGAAAGGGATTGAATACGATTCTTTCGGTGAATTTGATGCAGGAACAGGGTCAGGCTGGATGATTACTCTTAATAAGGAGTTTATCGAGTACGGAGCTTCTGAATTCTGTGTTAAAAACGGAGATGTAATAAAGTGGCAGTACACATGCCAGCTGGGAGAGGATATCGGAGATCCTTTCTATATTGGCAAGACTTCCTCTGAAAAAGAGATAAATAAAGAGGAAAAGGAAGAAGAAAAAGCTGAAAAAGAGGATGAAAAGATTAAGCTTCAGGAAAATAAATTCAGTGATGTAAATAAAGATGACTGGCATTATGAAGCGGTAAAATATGTATATGAAAATAATCTTATGCAGGGAACAGGAAACGGATTTGAGCCTGACGGTAAAATGTCAAGAGCGATGCTTGTAACAGTTCTCTACAGGCTGGCACAAGCTGAATTTGACGGAAAAGCTCAAATCTTTAAGGATGTTAAAGAGGATATGTGGTATTCTGAAGCGGTTTTTTGGGCTTATTCAAACGGAATTATAAACGGAATAAGCAGTACGGAGTTTGCCCCTGACAGCGATGTGTCCCGTGAACAAATGGCACTTATAATATATCGCTTTGCAAAAATGAATGGCTTTATTACCGAAGAAAACGAAGAGGATTTGAGTTTTTCAGACATAAATGAGGTGAGTGATTTTGCTCTTGATGCCATTATATGGGCAAATAAAACCAACCTTATAAAAGGAACTGATGAAAAAACTCTTTCTCCCAAGGCATCAGCAACCCGTGCACAGGTAGCTGCAATTCTTATGCGTTTTTTGGAAAACATAAAAAAATAAGGTGCTTTTTGGCAGTTGGAATGATACTCCGCTGCCGCCTGCATCTTTTATAAAGGGGCATAAAATGAAAAAAATTACAGCAGGAATTTTAATAATAATATTTCTTTTTACCATTTCGTCAAATATATTTGCTTTTAAGGATGAAATTATAAAGGCTGCGGCAGACAGTGTAGGTAATTACCTTTATGAAACCGTGAAAGAGCCTCAGATAGGAAGTATAGGCGGAGAGTGGGTAATTCTGGGGCTTGCCCGAAGCGGCTTTGATATTCCAAAGGATTATTTTGAAAGATATTATGATTCTGTCTTAAAATATGTTGAAGAATGTAACGGAGTACTTCATAAAAGGAAATACACCGAATATTCAAGAGTGATTTTAGCTCTTACATCCATTGGCAAAAATCCTTCAGATGTGGCGGGATATAACCTTTTGACACCTTTGGGAGATTATGAAAAAACAGTTATGCAGGGAATAAACGGAGCTATATGGGCACTTATAGCTTTAGACAGCGGAAACTATAAAATACCTGAAAATCCTTCGGCAAAGACACAGGCAACGAGAGAGCTTTACATAAATTACTTACTTGAAAAGCAAAGGCAGGATGGCGGATGGACACTTAACGGGGAAAAGGCAGATGCGGATATAACAGGGATGACTCTTCAGGCGCTTTCACGGTATCAGGATAACGAAAAAGTTAAAGCCGCAACCGAAAAAGCTTTAATGTGTTTATCCTCCATGCAAAATGAAAGCGGTGGATTTTCAAGCTATGGCAAAGAAAATTCGGAGAGCTGTGTTCAGGTGCTTGTGGCACTTTGCGAGCTTGGCATACCTGTTACTGACAATCGTTTTATGAAAAACGGAAATACTGTTTTAGATAGTATTCTGAGCTTTTATGACGGAGAAAAAGGATTCAGACACATAAAAGACGGAGAGATAAATCAAATGGCGACAGAACAGTGTTTTTATGCCTTGATTGCCTTAAAAAGAATAACTGAGGGGGAAAGCTCCCTTTATGACATGACAGATTCCCAATGGGGACTTGCGGGAAGAAACTCAGATGTAAGAAAAATGAGAAAAAGCTTGGACGATATAACATTTTTGGATATAGAGGGATATAAATTCGCCAATTCCATTGAAGAATTGGCGAAAAGAGGCATTGTTTCGGGAAAAAGCGAAAATCTTTTTGAACCTGAAAATACCATGACAAGAGGAGAATTTGCGGCAATTATAGTAAAAGGACTCGGACTTCCTTTGAAAAACCAGGGAATTTTTGAGGACGTAAAAGCTGACCAATGGTTTTATCCTTATATCAACTCGGCATACAGCTACGGAATAATAAAAGGTGTATCAGAAAAGGAATTTAATCCCGGAGGGACTATAACCCTTGAGGAAGCAGCTGTTATGGTGATAAGAGCTGCCATGCTTTGCGGAATGGATGAAACCGCCTCAAAAGAAGTTTTGGACAAAATTAAGGACGGCGATGAAATATCCCCATGGGCTTTGGATTCTGTCGCTTTATGCATTAAGAAAAGAATACTTGTCATTGATTCAGAAAAAATAAATCCTCGGGAAAAGGTAAAAAGGGGAGAGATTGCAGATATGCTTTACAATATGCTCCTTAATTGTCGGTTGTTATAGGAAGTGATAAATATATGAAACACAAAAAGAAAATCCTTATATCTTCGGTAATTATTCTTTTATTGCTGTTTTCATTCTGGTATGGCGGGGATGCTCCGTCTCTTCGTGGCTGGAAAACGGATGTGGAAAATGATATTTCAGAGCCTTTAACGGTAGAAGAAAATAAAGATCATAATAAAGAGGCAGAGAATATTGAAACTGAAATAAGCCCCGCCGAAGAAAAAGAAAACGAGGGAAAAGTAAAAGAGCTGAAAGAAAACAAAAAGAACTTAAGTTGCACTTTATCGGTAACGTGCAATACGGTTTTTGACAATATTTCATGGATGGATCCTGAAAAGCTTCAGATTGTGCCGGAAGACGGCGTTATATATCCGGAAAAAACGGTGGTTTTTTTTGAGGGAGAAAGTGTGTTTGATTTACTCTTAAGGGAAATGAAAAACAATAAAATTCACATGGAATTTGAAAATACTCCGATATATAATACCTCCTATATTGAGGGCATTGGCAATCTCTACGAGTTTGATTGCGGAGAGCTTTCAGGATGGATGTATAAGGTGAACGGCCATTTCCCGAATTACGGGTGCTCTCTTTACAAACTTAAAGATGGAGATAAGGTTGAATGGGTATATACCTGTGATTTGGGTGTCGATGTGGGCGGAGGCTATGCTGCGGAATAATTGACATAATCGGTGTTTTTGTGATATTATTTGTAAAAGCGGAAAAAAACGAAAGGAAATGTGAACTTATATGAACGAATTTAAGAACTATCACCCGATTATAAATTTTATATATTTCCTTTTTGTAATCGGTTTTTCCTGCGTTTTTATGCACCCGATATGTCTTTTTATATCTCTGTTCTCGGGCCTTATATATTCCCTGGTGCAAAAAGGTTTTAGAGGCGTGAAGAAAAAATTGATATATTTAATTCCCTTAATGCTTTTTACTGCCCTTATAAATCCTGCCTTCAATCACAGAGGATTAACCGTTATAACCTATCTTCCCACAGGTAATCCCCTGACCTTGGAATCCATTATTTACGGACTTTTTACTGCGGTTATGCTGGCAAGTGTAATCCTTTGGTTTTCCTCTTATAACGAGGTTATGACAAGCGATAAATTTATTTATCTTTTCGGGAAAGTAATTCCGTCCCTCTCTCTTATACTTTCTATGACACTTCGCTTTGTGCCGAGGTTTTTATCACAAATGAAATCTGTCCTGAATGCAGGAAAGTGTATGGGAAGGGATGTATCAAAGGGAAGCGTAATAAAAAGAGCGAAAAATGCTCTTTCGGTGCTTTCTGTTATGACAACCTGGGCACTTGAAAATGCAATTGAAACTGCAGACAGTATGAAAGCCCGTGGCTACGGACTTCCGGGAAGAACGGCTTTTTCCATATATACTTTTGATAAAAGAGATAAAAAAGCATTTTTTATAATTATGTTTTTAGGGCTTTATGTTCTTTTCGGGGGAATATGCGGCAGCTTTGATTTTACATATTTTCCGGAAATAAAAAATGGTGGCTTTACGTTTTTTGATTTAAGTATATTTATGGCATATTTACTCCTTTTTGTATGCCCCGTGATTATTGAACTTTGGGAGGTGAGACGGTGGAAATTATTAAGGTCGAAAATTTAAGCTTTACATATCCGGGCAGAGAAAATAAGGCTCTTTCCGATATAAATATATCCGTAGAAGCGGGTGAATTTATAACACTTATGGGAAAATCAGGCTGCGGAAAGACCACCTTATTAAGATTTCTTAAAAGTTCACTTGCGCCTTTTGGAGAAAAAGTCGGACGGGTTTATTTTTCGGGAGAGGATACAGAAAAATTAAGCCCCAGGGAGGAAGCGGCAAAAATAGGCTTTGTAATGCAGTCGCCTGATAATCAGATTGTAACTGACAAGGTCTGGCACGAACTGGCATTCGGGCTTGAAAGCCTGGGCTGTTCCACCGCTGAAATCAGGGTAAGGGTGGCGGAAATGGCATCCTTTTTTGGCATAGAAAACTGGTTTCATAAAAAGGTAGAGGAACTTTCAGGAGGAGAAAAACAGCTTTTAAATCTGGCATCCTTGATGGTTATGCAGCCTTCACTCCTTATTCTGGATGAGCCTACAAGTCAGCTTGACCCCATAGCTGCAGGAGAGTTTTTGAAGGCGGTAGAAAAAATAAACCGTGAGCTCGGGATAACGGTGATTTTGTCCGAGCATCGCTTGGAAGAAGCCTTCGCTCTTTCAGACAGAGTTATAGTTTTAGACGAGGGAAAAGTCATTGCAGACGATACTCCTCGGAAAGTCGGGGAAATATTAAAGGCGGAAAACCACGATATGTATATTTCTTTGCCGACTCCTATGCGTATTTACGGAGCTGTGGAAAATGATTTGGAATGTCCCCTGACGGTCCGTGAGGGAAGAAACTGGCTTTTTGAGTATTCAGAAAAACACCCCTTAAATCCCGAATTATTATATGAGGGTGCCGGAAAGATAGATGAGGGCGAAACGGTAATTGAAATAAAGGATGTATTCTTTCGCTATGAAAAGAATTTACCCGATACCGTAAAAGGCCTTAATGCCGAAATCAAAAAGGGTGAGCTTTTTGCCATTTTGGGAGGCAACGGCACAGGAAAAACAACAACACTTTCTCTTATAAGCGGTCTTTTAAAGCCTTATCGTGGAGAGATTAAAATAAATGGTGAAAAAATAGAAGCTGTAAAAGACCTGTATGATGGTATTTTAGGCGTGCTTCCCCAAAATCCACGGTGCGTATTTTCTCAAAAGACGGTTTATTCAGACCTTCTTTATATGCTTTCGGAAAAGAAGCTTTCAGATGAGGAAAAAGAAAAGCGTATAAAGGATATGGCGGCATTATGCCGCATAGAGGATTTGCTCATTTATCACCCTTATGATTTATCCGGGGGTGAAATGCAAAGAGCAGCCCTTGCAAAGGTGCTTCTTACATCCCCTGAAATCTTGCTTCTGGACGAGCCCACCAAAGGCTTCGATGCTTCCTTTAAGCTTGATTTCGCAGAAATTCTTACTGAGCTTAAAAAAAGCGGTGTAACAATAGTTATGGTGTCCCACGACATAGAGTTTTCTGCATCTTTCGCAGACAGATGCGCTCTTTTCTTTGACGGAAATATTACATCGGAGGGTAAGCCGAGGGAGTTCTTTAAGGGTAAAAATTTTTATACCACCGCCACTAACCGAATGGCAAGAAATCTTCTTCCCGAAGCTGTTTTTGCCGAGGATGTTATTTTAGCCTGCAAAGGAAAATTGCCTGAAAGAGAAAAAAACGAAATTTCGATTCCTAAAGAAAAAAAGCCCCCAAAGGAAGAAAAGAAAGAGAAGAAAAAAACTTCCAAAAGAGTGATTTTGGGAAGCTTTTTCACTTTGCTTTTTATAATAACAAGTTTTATTCTTAATTTTGCAGGGGATTTTCATGGCATCCAAATCGTCAAGGGTCTGTCTATTACTTATGTTATTTTGGCAGTTATCTGTTTCTTTCCACAGGGAAAAAATGAGATAGATGGAGAAAAAAACAAGTATAAAAAGGGATTTAGCAAAAGGACCTTAGTTTCATGCCTTTTAATCCTTTTGGCAATTCCGCTTACCATATTTTTGGGCATTCGCTTTTTCGATGACAGAAAGTATTATTTCATAAGCCTTCTTATTATGCTTGAAACAGTAATACCGTTTTTAATGGTTTTCGAGAAAAGGAAGCCGAAAGCAAGGGAGCTTGTTTTAATAAGTGTTTTATGTGCAATAGCGGTGGCGGGCAGAGAAGCATTTTTTATGCTTCCTCAGTTTAAGCCGGTGCTTGCTATTATAATATTAGCAGGAGTTACCTTAGGAGGAGAAACGGGTTTTTTGGTGGGAGCAGTAACGGGCTTTGTATCAAATTTTTTCTTCGGTCAGGGACCCTGGACTACTTGGCAGATGTTCGCACTTGGTATAGTGGGCTTTTTGGCAGGTATCTTATTTAGTGGATTTATAAAAAGAACGAAGGTATCCCTTTCACTTTTCGGCTTTATTTCTGCTATAGTGATATACGGCGGAATTATGAACCCGGCCTCCGTCATAATGTGGCAGGATAATGTTACTGCCGAAATGATAATAGCAGCCTATATAAGGGGACTTGAGTTTGATTTGATTCACGCACTTTCAACCTTCTTTTTCCTCTGGTTCATATCAGAGGCTATGATGGAAAAAATTGAGCGGATAAAAATTAAATACGGGTTAATAGCAAATTAAAGAAGACTGATGTATTTTAAAAATACATCAGTCTTTTTTTAATATCTGTTTTTTGTAGGCCAGGGGAGAAATTCCGTATTCGTTTTTAAATGCGGTGGTGAAATAATGCTGGCTTGAAAAATTCAAAAGCTCACTTATTTCGCTCATGCTTTTTCCGTCTCCCATAAGCTCTATGGCTTTTTTCATTCTTAAGGTATTATAATATTTCATTATGCTGACCCCGGCATACTTATAAAAGGTCTTTTTTAAATTTGAAACCGAAAGACCGCATTTTTGGGAAATTTCATTCATTGAAAGCTTTTCATCCACACCTTCTGACAGCACCTTGAGTATATTCTTGTAATTATAAGTTCCTGTACGGTTTATTTCTTCCGTCTGTGGGATTTGATTTTCCAAAAGCGTTAAAATGAGCTCCTCGATTTTAAGGGCAGCTATCTGATTTTTGATGGGAAATGCATAGCGTACACCCTCTTCATAGGCGGACAGCCCTCTTGAAATAATTTCCTTTTCTTTAGAGGAGATATTGAAAATTCCCTCCGTAAGGGCAGGGAACTCTTCCTGCGATAAGGAGAAGGTCATAACTGTAACATGGGGACTTGACCCCCTGGCGGCTCTTATGCTGTGAAAGGTAAGAGGGGAGAAGAATATAAGCTTTCCTGCCGAAAGCTCAAAGGTTTTATCTCCTGAAAAAACCTCCAGAAAGCCGTCGGATACATATAAAAATTCCCAGTAATTATTACGCTCTCCCTGGAGAATAAATTTACTGTTATAAGTGGCTTCAAAGCCTGAAAAGAAAGAGTCAACACTTAAGGTTTTTTCAATTTTGATCATAAAAATCCCCCCTATTGGTAGCTAAAATTATAAAAAATATACCTTTTTTGGTATATCGGGAAGGTGTCTAAAATGATACAATCAGTATAACAAAGATTTTATGATAAGTCAAGGAAGGAATGTTTTTATGTTGAAATACGCTATTATAGGCCTTGGCGGACTTGGGAAAAAACATCTTGTGAACTTAGACGAAATAGAGAAAAAAAGAGGAGATTTGTATCTTACGGGTCTTTGCGGAGCAAACAGGGCTGATTTTGAAAAGAAGGTAGGATTAAATATCGGAGCGGTGGATATATCTGAAGTAGATATAGACAGGTGTACCTTTTACGAAGACTATAAGGAGCTTATAGATAAAGAAAGACCGGATTTTATAGTTTCTGCTCTGCCTACATATCTTCATGAAGAGGCGGCAATTTATGCTCTTTCCAAAGGAGTCAATGTTTTTTCCGAAAAGCCCATGGCGCCCACCATTGAAGCCTGTGAAAATATGCTTAAAGCAGCAAAGGAAAATGGTAAAAAGCTTATGATAGGTCAGTGCCTGAGGTTCAGACCTGCCTTTTTGAAAATTAAAGAGCTGATTGAAAATAAAACCTACGGAAATGTCTATCGTGCAGAATTTACAAGATATTCCGCAACGCCAAAATGGACCTGGAACAACTGGATATTGAATCCCGAATTAAGCGGAGGCTGTGCCATTGATATGCATATCCATGATGTAGATATGATAAATCTTCTTTTCGGCAAGCCCTGTAAGGTCTCATCCGTGGCGACGAATAAAAAGGCGGAAAGAGAAAGCATATTCTCTCAGTACATTTATGAAGACGGCCTTTTGGTTCAGGCAAATGCGGACTGGTCCATGGCGGATAAATTCCCCTTTACGGAAAAGTGCATAATAAACTTTGACAATGCCACATTGGTTACCGACGGAAGCGATATAACCGTATATGTAGAGGGAGGGGAACCGGTTGTAATAAAAGACACGGGAGAAGATATGTTCAAAAAGGAAATGGAAGCCTTTGTTGAAATGGTTGCAACGGGAAATGACTTTCCAAATGTATCTCCCGAATCTGTCATAGATTCCATGAAAATAGCTATGGCGGAAATAAAATCGGCAGAAACAAAAATGCCTGTGGAACTGTAACAAAAAAGATGCAAAGATTTATACTTTGCATCTTTTTCTGTTTTAAAAAGCATTTTACTTAAAATATAATAAAAATTTACCTTTTATTAACCAAAAAATGCAATTATTCTTTGACATCAGGGGACTTTTGTGATACAATATTAGAATATGATGCAGATATTGTAAAAAAATTTTGACAGGAGATTAAATCGTGAGAAAAAATTGGATTTCTTATGTGGGAACCATGGTACTTTTATTCGGTGCGGTTGCCTTCTTCGGTTCCGACTTAAGTATGGTGATAGGAGCGGTATTTTTTGCCGTTTCAGCTGCGGGAATGCCCCTTGGAGCGAACATTGTTCCTCTTGCATTATGTATAGGAATTTTCACATATATAACAGGAAACTTTGTTTTAGGACTTCTTATTTCCTTAGGCTTTATAATTCCGGGAATCTTAACTGGAATTATGATAAGAAAAAAAGTGCCCTTAAGTATGATAATAGGCTCTGCGACCTTTGCCCGTTTTGTATTACTTGGACTTTATTATTACAGAATATCCTTAATGGAATCTACTACGGTAAAAGAGCTTTTAACAGGTGAAGCTGTTTTCGGAATAAAAGAATTGACCTTAAATTTTGGACATGAACAGGAAATAACAGAAATGGCAGAACGCTTTACGGAATTTATGGGAGAGATTATTCCTGCGGTATTTATGATTTCTTCTTTAAGCTTCTGCATGCTGACCTTATTAGGAACTAAAATAATGGTGAAAAACACGCCTTTACTTTTTAAGGGAATAAGACGTATGAGAAACATAAAAATGGATATATCCTTTACCTTGGGTGCGATTATTCTGTTCGTTCTTATGTTTTTCGCAGAAGGCGAATTTTTCTTGATACTTGTAAACCTGAACTACTTTATATATGTAATATATCTTTATGCAGGCTTTGCCTTTATTTTCAGGAGTATAAAAAGGGTAGTGCCGTCTTCGGTATTATCGGTGGTATTAACTTTAGTACTGGGGATGGTTTCCTTTGGAATAATCTATGTTCTTGCGGGAATCATTGGCTCGTTTATTCCCTTAAAGGACGAAATTAAAAAAGAAACAAACTAACCGGCTGGAAAGGAAGATAAAAATGAAAGTTGTATTATTAAAAGATGTGAAAGCCCAGGGCAAAAAAGGCGATGTAATAACCGTAAGTGATGGTTATGCAAGAAACTTTTTGCTTCCCAAGGGACTTGCTGTAGAGGCTACAAGCAATGCTCTTAATGACCTTAAAGGACAGAAGGAGTCTGAAGCCTACAGAAAAGAAACCGAACTTGCAAATGCAAAGGAACTGGCAGAAAAAATAAGCGGAGTAACTGTAGAGCTGTCAGCCAAAGCAGGGGAAAACGGAAAGCTTTTCGGCTCTATCACCGCTCAGGATGTTGCCCATGAGCTTAAGATGCAGCACCACGTTGTGATTGACAAGAAAAAGTTCAACTTGTCAGACGGTATCAAGCACACAGGTGTAACCGAGGTTGAAGTTAAAATATATCCCGGAATTTCAGCCAAAATAAATGTAAATGTAAAAGGATTAAACTAATTTGAAAGAGGTGGGGTTAATGGAAGCCAGACAGGCCCCTTATAACATGGGTGCCGAGCAGGCAGTGCTCGGGTGTATGCTTACAAATTCAGGTGCGCTTTCCGAAGTGTTTTCGGGAGTAAAGGCGGAGGATTTCTATACCGGTGCTCACCGTCTTATATTTGAAGCAGCGAAAATGCTTTTTGACTCGGGTAAGCCCGTGGACTTAATTACGGTAACTGAGGAATTGGGTAATAAAGTGGAAATGGCAGGTGGTCTTGGCTATCTGTCTAAGATTGCCATGTCCATTGTTACAACTCAAAATCTTCCTCAGTATATAAAAATTGTTAAAGATGCTTCCAGCGTAAGAAAGCTTATAGAATCAGCCAACGAAATAGCTGAGATGGGCTATCTTAATGAAGAAGACGCCGAGGTGATTTTGGACAGGGCGGAGCAGATGGTTTTCTCCGTTGCCGAAAATCGTGGCAATATGGGCTTTTCTCACATTCGTGATATTCTGATGGATTCTATCGAAAATGTCGAGAAGCTCAGGGCGGCAGGAGGAAGAATAGCAGGTGTTCCCACGGGCTTTTCTGACCTTGACAATATTTTAGCGGGACTTCAGAAATCTGACCTTGTGCTTTTAGCGGCACGACCCGCCATGGGTAAAACGGCATTTGCCTTGAATATTGCCCAGCATATAGCCATAAATTCCAAAGTTCCTGTTGCGGTATTCAACTTGGAAATGAGCAAGGAACAGATAGTAAACCGTATGATATGCAGTGAGGCTTTAGTTGAAAACAGCAAATTCAGAGTGGGCGACTTAAATGTTGAAGACTGTGCACGTCTTGCCCAGGCTATAGGTACACTTTCTTCTGCACCTATTTACATTGATGACACGGCAGGAATAGGAATAAGCGAGATAAGAGCAAAGTGCAGAAGACTTGCCCAGTCTGAAAAGGGACTTGGACTTATAGTAATCGACCACATTCAGCTTATGCAGGCAGGAAGACGGTCCGAAAGCCGTCAGCAGGAAATTTCCGAAATTTCTCGTTCCTTGAAAATCCTTGCAAAGGAGCTTAATGTTCCTGTTTTAGCTCTTTCACAGCTTTCCCGTGCGGTAGAGTCAAGACAGGATAAAAGACCTATGCTTTCAGATTTAAGAGAATCGGGAGCTATAGAGCAGGACGCTGATATTGTAATGTTCTTATACAGGGATTCTTATTATAATCCCGAAAGTGAAAAGCACAATGTGGCGGAATGTATTATAGCGAAACACAGAAACGGTGAAACAGGTAAGATTGAACTTGTATACAGAGGAGAATTTGTAAGATTTGAAAACATGTACAAAGGATAAATCCTTGCTTTCCAAAGTAAAAGAAAATTTAATAAAGGATAATCTTTTGAAAAAAGGCGACACTGTTTTAGTGGGACTTTCGGGCGGAGCGGATTCTGTCTGTCTTTTAACGGTGCTTTATGCCCTCTCCTTTGAAATGGGATTTACCTTGAAGGCAGCCCACTTAAATCATGGGATAAGAGGGGATGAAGCCAAGAGAGATGAGAATTTTTCAAAAGAACTGTGCGAAACTCTCGGTGTTCCCATTTATGTGAGATATAGAGATATTCCGGCTCTTTCAAAAGGAAGAAGCGAAGAAGAAGTTGGCAGATGTGAAAGATATGCCTTCTTCTCTGAACTTTCAAAGGAAAATAATAATGCGAAAATAGCGGTAGCTCACAATAAAAACGACGTGGCGGAAACCTTGGTTATGCGCCTTATAAGGGGAGCATCGGTTTTCGGGCTTACGGGAATTCCGAAAGTCAACGGAAATATAATAAGACCTCTTATAGATATTGAAAGAGCGGAGATAGAGGATTATCTCAGAGAAAACAATATTCCTTTTGTAAACGACTCCACAAATTCAAATGATGAATATACAAGAAATAAAATAAGACATAAAATACTTCCGGAAATGGAAAAAATCAACGAAAACTATCTTTCGAATTTAAAAAGGACAACCGAAAGATTATCTCTGGCAGCGGATTTTATAAAAGATGAGGCTAAAAAAAGCTATGGCGAAATAACTTCTGTTATAGACATAGAAAAAATAAAAGGACTTCACGAAGCACTTTTGTTTTATATAGTTTCTGAAAGTGCGTATGCTTTCGGCATAAAGGAAATGTCGGAGCAAAATATTAAAGATGTTCTTTCCCTTGTTAATTTGTCCTCGGGAAAAAAGGTGGATGTCCCGGGTGGATTTGAAGCCGTAAGGATGTATAACTTAATTAAATTTTCTGAAAAAAAAGAAAAAGAGGACTATTATGTAAAGCTTAAGGCGGGGAAAAACTATATAAAGGAAGCAGGATATACTGTTACCCTTAAAAAAAGTGAAAAAGGAATTGATATTAAAAAAACCGGAAATCTTTATGTGAGACCCAAAAAAGAAGGGGATTTCATAGATTTGGCGGGAATAAGCGGAAGAAAGAAGATAAAAAAATTATATACAGACCAGAAGCTTCCGCTTGATAAAAGGGATATATATCCCTTGGTTGTAGCTTCCGATAAGGTGGTTTTCGCTCTCGGAAGATGCGCAAAAGAATTTATTTCTGATGAAAATTCAAAAGAAGTATATACTATAATAATTGAAGAAGGGGAAAAATAAAATGGTTAACGATTTAGCAGAAATTCTCATTTCGGAGGAAGAACTCGATAAGAAAACAACTGAAATTGCAAAGGCAATATCCGAAGAGTTTAAAGGCAAGAAGGTTCTTTTGATAGGTATATTAAAAGGCGGTGTTGTATTTGCATCAGAACTCATAAAGAAAATAACTATTCCTATGGAAATTGAATTTATGGCAGTTTCCAGCTACGGCAAGGAAAGTGAAACTGCGGGCGTTGTTACTCTTAAAAAAGATATAGATACACCGCTTGAAGGTAAAAATGTAATTATCGTGGAAGATATAATAGACAGCGGCTACACCATGAAATATTTAAAACAGCTCTTATCTGACAGACATGCCGAGAGTGTTAAAATCTGCACACTTTTAAGCAAGCCATCAAGAAGAAAAGTGGAAATAGACATTGACTATGTGGGCTTTTGTATTCCTGATGAATTTGTTGTGGGCTACGGTCTTGATTATGACGAACTTTACAGAAATCTTCCTTTCGTGGGAGTTTTGAAAAGAGAAATTTACACTAAATAAATTTAGGGGGTAATTTTTTTGAAAAAAGGAATAAGGGGAATAGGCTTAATTGCCTTGCTGCTTTGTATAATGAGCTTTGCCTGGCTCTTTATTGCCGATCAGGTTCCCGAGGACGAAATTATATATTCGGATTTGATTAAAAATATAAACTCCGGAGAAATTACACGCCTTGAAATAAGTGATACCAGGGCAAAGGCAACCTTCAGGGAAAAAGATTCTGACGGCAGGGAAAAAATTGTAGTTTACGATATCCCCTCAAAGGAACTTTTGTACGAACAGGTTAAGGAAGAAATGGATGCACAGATAGAAAAAGGTTCACTGGTTGTAACCTATCTTGAGGAATCTTCAGTCTATGCATGGATTTCCCTTTTGTCGCCTTTCTTTATAATAATCATAATAGGCGTTATATGGAGTGTAATGATGAAAAATGCCCAGGGCGGAAACGGAGCCTTGAGCTTTGGTAAAATCAAGAACAAAGCGGTTGTGCCCGGAAGCAAAAAGGTTACTTTTGCAGATGTGGCAGGCGTAGAGGAAGAAAAGGAAGAGCTTACTGAAATCGTTGAGTTTTTGAAAAATCCCAAAAAATATACAGAGCTTGGAGCAAGAATTCCCAAGGGCGTGCTTTTGGTGGGCCCTCCGGGGACAGGTAAGACCTTGCTTGCAAAGGCTGTTGCGGGAGAGGCTAATGCGCCTTTCTTCAGTATAAGCGGTTCTGACTTTGTGGAAATGTTCGTGGGTGTCGGAGCATCGAGAGTAAGAGATTTATTTGAGCAGGCGAAGAAAAATCAGCCCTCGATTATATTTATCGACGAGATAGATGCGGTAGGAAGACACCGTGGAGCAGGACTCGGCGGCGGACATGATGAAAGAGAGCAGACCTTAAATCAGCTTTTAGTTGAAATGGACGGCTTCGGAATAAATGAGGGAACAATCGTTTTGGCAGCAACAAACCGTGCAGATATATTAGACCCAGCCTTAATGCGTCCGGGCAGATTTGACAGACAGGTTTATGTAGGCTATCCCGACCAGAAGGGAAGACTCGAAATTCTTAAAGTGCATGCTAAAAATAAGCCTTTGGGACGGGATGTTGACCTTTCGGTTGTGGCAAAAACCACCTACGGCTTTACAGGAGCCGACCTTGAAAATCTCTTGAACGAAGCAGCTCTTTTGGCGGCAAGAGAAAACAAGAAGGAAATTTCCCAGAGCAATTTGGACGATGCAATGTTAAAAGTAGTGATGGGCCCTGAAAAGAAGTCCAAAAAGATGCAGGAAAAGGATAAAAAGCAGACGGCTTATCATGAGGCAGGTCATGCGGTTGCCGCAGTAAATCTTGAGACTCAGGATAAGGTGCATCAGGTTTCAATTATACCAAGAGGACGTGCAGGCGGATTTACAATGTCTCTTCCCGATCACGATAAGGCATATATTTCCAAAAAGGAAATGTTTGAGGATATCGTTATGATGATGGGCGGACGTGTTGCCGAAGAAATGATTTTCGGGGAAATCAACACAGGTGCCTCCAGTGATATTCAAAGAGCAACGAAGGTTGCTACCGACATGATAACAAAGTACGGAATGAGCGAGAAATTGGGCTCAAGAACCTTTGGCGGAAGCGGAGAAGTATTTATAGGCAAGGATTACGGTCAGACCAGAGACTATTCTGAGGAGACTGCCGCTATTATTGACCAGGAGGTTGATAAGATTATATCCGAAGCTTATGATGAATGTAAAAAAATTCTCACAGAGAAAAAGGATAGATTGGAAGCTGTTGCCAGGGCTTTGATAGAAAGAGAAGTTTTGACAGGGGAAGAATTTCTTGCGGTTTATGAGGGTCGTGAGGAAAATAAAGTTACAGAGGAAAATACTGAAAACTAAAATCAAGGATGTATGTCTATGATATTAAAAAGTATCACAATGCAGGGCTTTAAGTCCTTTGCAGACAAGACAAAAATTGAATTAGACGGAAATGTGTGTGCCATAGTAGGGCCTAACGGAAGCGGAAAAAGCAATATTTCCGACGCAATCTTGTGGGTTTTGGGCGAACAAAGTGCCAAAACCTTACGAGGAAGCAAGATGGAGGACGTTATATTTACGGGAACTCCCAAAAGAAACCCCAGCGGATTTGCTGAGGTTACTTTGACGTTGGATAATTCTAATCATCTTCTTCCGGTGGAATATGATGAGGTGGCTTTTACAAGACGAGTGTACAGAAGCGGCGAGGGTGAATATTTTATAAATAAAACACCCTGCCGCCTTAAAGACATTCATGAAATGCTCATGGATACGGGTATGGGAAGAGACGGCTACAGCATTATAGGACAGGGTAAAATCGACAAGATTTTATACGCCAATCCCGAGGACAGACGTTCTATGTTTGAGGAAGCATCAGGTATCTCAAAATATAAGTACAGAAAAGCAGAAGCTACGAGGAAACTGGAGCGTACCAACGAAAACTTAATTAGAATCAAGGATATTGTTGCAGAGCTTGAAACTCAGGTGGGTCCATTAAAAGAACAGTCTGAAAAGGCACAGAAGTTTTTGGTTTTATCCGAGGAATTAAAAGGTCTTGAGGTTACCGCCTTCGTAAATGCCATAGAGAAAAACAAGGCAACATACGAAAAGACAAAGAAAAATTATGAAGACGTTGAGGAAGCTTTCAACAGTGCAAAAGCACAGTCTGAAGAAAACGAAAAGATCATAGAAGCTTATTACAGAGAAAAGGAGCTTTTTGATTCGGGCCTGGAGGCAATTAAAAACGAGGCTTCCCAGCTTCTTTTGGAAATAGCTAAAAGAGAATCAGACATAAACTTAAAGAAAAATACAATATTAAATATCGAAGAAAACATTAAAAGACTCAATGGGGAAATCGATTCCCTTCGTGAGGAAAAGGGAGAAGACTCTGTGGCAAAGGCCCAGGAGGCGGTATATAAGGCTAAGGAGCGGAAAGACGCCCTTATGCGTGAGTTAAACTCCATGGATATAATCCCTCTCCGAAGTGAGGTTGACGCCATGGCGGCAGAAACCGCTAAAAAGGCATCAGAAATCGATGTTCTTTCTGTGCAGATAGAGGGAAAGACAGGAAGACTCGAATCCTTTGACGTTATTGCCGATGAACAGAGTCAGCGGCTCAATACCTTGGCGTCGGAGGAAAAAGCACTCTCTGATGAGGTTGATACAGACAGAAAAGACCTTTCTGACTTAACAGAAGAAAAAGACAAACTGACAGAGGAAAAAGAGGGCTTTGACAAGCAGAAGATTAAAATGAACGAGGAATTTTCTTCTCTTGTTAAAAAGGATGAAGACCTTAAAACAGACTACAATAAAGAAAGCGGCATTCTGCAGGAAGATGTTTCAAGACTTCGCTTCTTGGAAGAGCTTGAGCGGGACATGGACGGATATTCAGGTGCCGTTAAAAGTATAGTTGAAAATAAAAACTTAAAGGGCATTAAAGGTGTACTTTCCGAGCTTATACACGTTGAGGAAAAATATATCCCTGCTATTGAGGCATCCTTGGGCGGCTCTATGCAGAACGTGGTTACTGTAACAGACAAGGACGCCAATGAAGCCATAAGCTATCTTAAATCCAAAGGAAAGGGCAGAGCTACATTTTTGCCTCTTAACATAATAAAACCCAGAAGCCTTGATAAAATAAGTCATAAAGGCTTTTTGGGAGCAGTGTCCGATTTCGTAAAGTGCGACAAGGACATTTACCCTGCGGTATTGAATTTGCTTGGAAATGTGGCCCTTTGCGACACATTCGACAATGCGGTAAGCCTCTTTAAGGCACAGAACGGTAAAACGAAGATTGTTACTCTTACAGGCGAATACATCAATTCAGGCGGTGCTGTAACCGGCGGTAGTATGAGCAAGGTAAGAGGACTTTTGTCAAGAAAACAGGAAATTGAAAAGCTTAAAGCTTCATCAGACAAACAAAAGGACAAGGTCCGCTCTTTGGAATCAGAAATTGATAAAACAGAAAAAGCAATAGCTAAAATGAGACAGGACGCTTCGCTTCTCACGGAAAAAATAGAAGTGAACAAAGAAAAAAATGCTGATGTTTTATCTAAAATAGAAATCAAGAAGAGTATTCTTGAAAACAAAGAGGAAAGACTAAAGGATCTTAGAGAATCCAAAGAACAGCTTGTTTACGGACTTGAAAACAGAGATAAAGCCAAAGAAGATTTGAAGGAGTCCATTAAAAACGACGAAAACAGGCTTTCTGACGAAAAAGAAAACTTAAAGACATTGACATCAAAGCTTGAAGAAAAAAGAGAACAGTTAGAAAAGTTAAATCAGGCAAGAATAGATAAGACTATGGAAATCAACGATGCATCAAAGGATATTGAAATGTACTTTAATGCATTGGAAAACGCAAGGGCGGGCGCTGATTCAAGACGAGCTCTTTCCGAGGCTAAGGCACTGGAAATTGCAAATCTCAGAAAAGATATAAAAACCGTAGAGGAAGAAATCGGCTTAATTTATTTAAATATCGAAAACTTAAAGGAAAAGCATGCTGAAAAAGGACGACTTCTTGAAGAAAAGAAGGATGAATTCAGCAAAAAGGATGCCCAGACAGTTCGTCTCAGAGAGGAAAACAAGGAAATCTCGGAAAAAGTTATATCTCTCGCTCAGGAGCTTACCAAATTAAGCGGAAAAACCGAGGCTCTTGAAAACGCAATAAGGGAAGATATAGGAAAGCTCTGGGAGGAATATGAGCTTACATACTCTGAAGCAGTTAAGGAAAGAGATTCCAAGGGTAACAAGACAAGCTCTCAAAGCCTTATAAGCAAGCTTAAGCGTGATATTAAAGACCTTGGTACTATTAATGTGGCTGCAATAGAGGACTATAAAAATGTTTCCGAGCGTTATGAGTTCTTAAACGGACAAAAAGAGGATATGCTTGAAACCAAGGATAATCTTGAAAAAATCATTGAGGATATGCAAAAGATTATGTCCGTTCAGTTTTCACAGCAGTTTGAAAGAATAAATTCAAGCTTTAAGGAAACCTATGTTGCCTTAACAGGCGGCGGTATGGCAAATATAGCCCTTCAGGATCCTTCCGATATTCTGGAAAGCGGAATTGATATAGAGCTTCAGCCCCCCGGAAAGAAGCTTCAGAACATTATGCTTTTATCGGGTGGCGAAAAAGCAATAGCAGCCATTGCACTGTTTTTTGCCATGCTTTCCGTACGTCCCACACCTTTCTGTGTTTTGGACGAGATAGAGGCGGCTCTTGACGAAGGAAACGTAATAAGATTTGCATCCTTCTTAAGAAATTATAAAGATACTCAGTTCCTTGTTATAACCCACAGAAGAGGAACGATGGAGTCTGCTGATATGCTCTACGGCGTAACAATGCAGGAAAAGGGCGTAACAAAGCTTTTGAGCCTTAAATTAAGCGACGTTGAAGAAAATTAAAGGAGTAGATTATGGGCTTTTTTGAAAGACTTAAAGAAGGTCTCGGAAAAACAAGGGAAACCTTAAAAGGTGCGGTTGACAATGTTTTCGTGGCTTTCAGTAATATTGATGACGATTTGTATGACGAGCTTGAAGAAGCCCTGATACTGGCAGATTTAGGTGGTGAAACCGCCATGGAAATTGTAGAGGAGCTCAGAGAAAGGGTTAAATCCAAGCGAATAAATGAGCCGGAAGTGGCGAAGAGTGAGCTTTACGCCTTAATCGGCGAAATCTTAGAGGGTGATTCTTCTCTAAATTTAAAAGGAAGCCCCTCGGTAATAATGGTCATTGGAGTAAACGGAGTGGGTAAAACCACCTCCATCGGTAAAATTACTGCCCTTCTTAAAAAGGATGGTAAAAATGTTTTGCTGGCGGCGGCAGATACCTTCCGTGCAGCAGCTATTGACCAGCTTGGGGTATGGGCAGAGCGTAGCGGCGTTCCCATGATACGCCACGAAGAAGGGTCAGACCCGGCATCAGTTGTATTTGATGCCTGTCAGGCGGCGAAAAGCAGAGGTGCAGATGTTTTAATCTGCGATACTGCAGGAAGACTTCACAATAAGAAGAATCTGATGGATGAGCTTGAGAAGATATACAGAGTCATAAGACGTGAACTTCCTAATTCCAGTCTGGAGGTTTTGCTTGTTCTCGATGCAACCACAGGTCAGAATGCGGTAAATCAGGCAGAAATGTTTAAGGAAACTGCAGATATTACGGGAATTGTACTGACCAAGCTTGACGGCACCGCAAAAGGCGGAATTGTAATAAATATTAAAAAGAAACTGGATATTCCCGTTAAATTCGTAGGAGTTGGCGAGGGAATAGACGATTTGCAGCTTTTCGACCCCGAAAGCTTTGCAAAAGCATTGTTTCATTAAATAACACCCTCAAAAGCTTCTTTTGAGGGTGTTTCGACCTACATAGAAAGGAGATTTTTTATGAAAAAAATCAAAGGTATTTTTATAGGAGCATGCTTACTTCTGCTGCTTTTAGCCACGGGAATTATTTACGGAAATGTAATTGAATACGGTGAAATAGGCTATACCTCTGCATTCTATACAGACCTTTTAGCTAAGGTATGCTCGTATGTTTTTGTCTTTTTGATACTGGCATTCGCCTTGTTTTTCAATTATTTTCTTACAGCCAAAAATCTGGAAAAATCAGGGGATTTTCAGGGATTTTCCAACTACAAGGGAAAAATAAAATTATTAACCCTGGCTTTGGTTGTTGTTTGTGCATTTACAATAGGAAATATAAACTACGAAACAATACTGACTTTTATAAATAAAACCCCTTTCGGAGAGGTTGATGCTCTTTTCGGAAAGGACATTTCATTTTATATATATAACCTTCCGTTCTATAAGCTTATACTTGGGATTTTATCCTTTGCCATTGGGGCGGGAACCATATATTCAGCCATTTTGTATTTTGTGTTCTCCTTAAAGGGAAGCATTTCCCTGATAAGGGAAAAGGAAGGGGCAGCAGTTCATCTTATAGGCAATGCCCTTATATTTGCGGCAATAAAATCTTTTTCAATTTATCTTAAAAGATATGAGCTTTTATACGGCCAGTTTTCAAACGGGCTCACAGGTGCGGGAATGACCGATTCTACTATCTGGAAGGCTTTTTATACCGTATCACCGTTTTTGCTTTTCGCCCTTGTGATTTTTGCAATAATCTTTTTGGTAAAACGAAGCAAGAAGCCTTTCATTGTAACCATAATTGCATATCCTTTGATTTATGTAATATTTATAGCTCTTTCAGCTGTTTTCCAGGGACTTTATGTTGAACCCAGAGAGGTAACGGCAGAAGCTCCTTATATTGTAAATAACATAGAGGCTACAAAAAAGGCATACGGAATAGACAGGATAGACCAGCGTATATTCAATATAAGCTATGACCTTACAATAGAGGATATAAGAAAGCACCCTGAAACCGTGGAAAATATCAGAATAACGGATAATTCGGCAAATTTAACGGTGGCAAATGCTCTTCAGGCAACAAGGGGCTATTATTCCTTTGGTGATATGGATATTCTGCCTTATGAAATTAACGGGCAGAAAAGGGGAATAAGCACCGCTGTAAGAGAAATTGATACATCAAAGCTTGATGAGGGAAGTAAAAGCTATATCAATACAAAGATGCGTTACACCCACGGCTATGGCGTGGTAATGAGCAATATCAATTCCGTAACGGCGGAAGGTCAGCCTGATTATATAATTCAGGATGTTCCCCTTAAAATATCAGAAGAAGAGCTTAATATAAATATTCCCCAGGTTTATTACGGCGAATACACCAATGACTATGCCATTGTGGGAACTGATTATAATGAGCTTGACTATATGAAGGACGGAGCCAGTGTGGAAACCAGATATGAAGGGGAGGGCGGAATAAAGCTTTCTCCCTTGAACAGGCTTTATTATGCGGCACGAAAAGCTGACTGGATGATGCTTTTTTCGGGATATATAAATTCTGAAAGCAGGATACTCATAAACAGAAATATCATAGATAGAGCACAAAAAATTGCTCCTTATCTTTTGTATGATTCTGACCCCTACATTATAATAAATGATACAGGCAGGCTCATTTGGGTAATAGATGCATATACAGTATCAGATAAGTATCCCTACAGCCAGAAATATTCATCTGTAAACTATATAAGAAACAGTATAAAGGTAACAGTGGATGCTTATAGCGGAGAAACTAACTTCTATGTAACGGATACAGAAGATCCCTTGGCTCTTACATTTAAGAAGATTTATCCCGAGGTATATAAAGATCACGAGCTTCCTATAGATGTAGCATCTCATATAAGATATCCCGAGTTTTTCTTTAAGCTTCAGATGAAAATGTATGAAAACTACCATGTGGAAGACCCCGAGACCTTTTACAGCAGAAGCGATGTATGGCTTACGGCTCAGGAAAAATACAACAATTCCGCCGAAAAGGATGTGGAGCCTTATTATAATATAATGAAGCTTACCGATGACGGAGAAACAGATATGGTTCTTATGCTTCCCTTCATCCCCAAGGCTAAACAAAATCTTATTGCCTGGGTTGGTGTATCTTCAAATTACGAAACTTACGGAGATATGGTTGTATATAAATTCCCTGAAGGCTCCCCTGTAAACGGTACGCTTCAGATAGAGAATTTGATTTCCTCCGACCCTCTTATTTCAGAGCAGATTTCGCTGTGGGACCAGGGTGATTCCAATGTAATGAAAGGTAATCTTTTAGTAATCCCCATTGAAAATTCCATTATATATGTAGAGCCTTTATATATAACCAGCGGTGTAAATTCTTCCATTCCGCAGGTAAAGAGAATTTTAATGGCATACGGAGATAAGGTGGTTATGGCAAAGGATCTGACAGAAGCGTTTACTATGCTTTTCGGAGAAGTAAATATATCCGGTGAGACCGACATCCTGCCGCCTGAGGGAGAAAGTGATAATGTGGGTTATATCAAAGATATATTCAAAGAGGTAAAAAATGCCTTTGAAAAAGGAGACTTTGCACTTTTCGGGCAAAAAATGACAGAGCTTGAAAAGGCACTGGGAATGTGAGGACAATAATGGGAAAAGATGTAAAGACAAATGCCATGCGGATTTTGGATAAAGCAAAGGCTATGTACACCCCGCATCATTACAATACAGATGACGGTAAAATTGACGGAGTTTCCGTAGCGGATAAAATGGGTTATCCCCATGAGCTGGTTTATAAGACCTTAGTTACGGTAGCTCCTTCAAAACAGTACTATGTATTTGTTATACCCGTTGAAAAGGAGCTTGATTTAAAGAAGGCGGCAAAAGCGGTGGGGGAAAAGAGCGTGGAAATGATTCATGTGGCGGATATAAATAAAGTTACGGGCTATATAAGGGGAGGATGCTCTCCTGTTGGAATGAAAAAGGAATATAAAACGGTCATAGATGAAAGTGTTAACGGACTCGAAAGATTTTTTGTAAGTGCGGGGAAAATAGGTTCACAGCTTGAAATATCCTTAAAGGAGCTTGGAAAAGTTTTAAAATACGAAGTATCTTCTATAACACAATAAATATCAGTTAAAAAAAATCTTGACAAGCAAAAGCAAAAGTACTATAATAAATCCATTACCTATATGGTTAAAAATTTAACAAGGGATTTTAGGGAGGGATTAAAGTGCAGCAATCAATTATAATATCATTGATTATATCGGTATTGACATTGATGATTGCCCTGATTACAGCGTACGGAATAAAGAAAAAAGAAATCGGAAACGATACTATGAAAAAAATAGCGGGGCACATAAAAAGAGGAGCCATGGCTTTTATTAAAAGGGAATATATGATTATTGCCTTTTTCATGATAGCTCTTTCGGTAGTGATATTTTTTGCCCTTGGCTTAAATACAGCTATTTGCTTTGTATTCGGAGCGGTATCTTCCATGTTGGCGGGATATATCGGAATGAGAACAGCAACAAGTGCTAATGTTAGATGTGCAAAGGCTGCAGAAAAAGGACTTTTTCCTGCACTTAAGATAGCGTTTTCAGGCGGAAGCGTAATGGGACTTTCCGTTGTAGGACTTGGTGTAATGGGACTTTCTCTTTCCATGCTTATATTCAAAGGGCAGGAAGATATAGCAAACATAATCACAGGTTTTTCCCTTGGTGCAAGCTTTATCGCTCTTTTTTCCAGAGTGGGCGGCGGAATATATACCAAGGCTGCTGACGTGGGTGCCGACCTTGTGGGAAAGGTAGAAGCGGGAATTCCTGAAGATGACCCCAGAAACCCCGCAGTTATAGCTGATAATGTAGGAGATAACGTGGGCGACGTTGCAGGAATGGGAGCTGACCTTTTTGAATCCTATGTAGGCTCAATTGTTTCTGTCATAACACTGGCATTTTTATCTTTCGGCAAAATAGGTGAGATGTCGGATAAATATATAACCTATACATTTTTGCTTGTAGCCTTTGGTATTGCGGCATCCTTGGTTGGAACCTTTGTTGTCAAGGCGCTTAAAAAGGTTGCTCCCCAGAAGGTTTTGAATACTGCGGAATATACTGCTATGGCTATTTTTGCAATAGCCACTTTACTGGCAGGCAAATTCATTTTGGGAAATTACAAAACATCAATCGTAGTAATTGCAGGACTTTTGGCAGGGGGACTCATTGGTAAGGTTACGGAAATATATACTTCCGCTGATTACAAAAGCGTTAAAATCATTGCAAAACAGTCTCAGACAGGAACGGCTACAAATATAATTTCAGGTCTTTCAGCAGGAATGATGAGCACAGCAATTCCTATTTTAATAATAGCAATAGCAATTTTTATAGCTGACAAGTTAGACCCGGTAATGGGTGTAGGTCTTGTGGCGGTAGGAATGCTTGCCACAACAGGAATAACTGTTGCGGTTGATGCCTATGGTCCCATTGCGGATAATGCAGGTGGTATAGCCCAGATGTCATCCCTTTCAGAAAATGTAAGAGAAACCACAGACAGTCTTGACTCCGTAGGAAATACAACAGCAGCAATAGGAAAAGGTTTTGCTATAGGAAGTGCCGCTTTAACATCCATGGCTCTTTTCAAATCATATTGTTCATCGGTTGATTTAACAGAGGGTATAAATATAGTAAATTCCAAAACAGTAATCGGTCTTTTGATAGGAGCTATGCTTCCTTTCTTATTCTCATCTTTAGCTATAAATGCCGTATCCTCTGCGGCAAATTCCATGATACTTGAGGTAAGACGTCAGTTTAAGGAAATAAAGGGGATTTTGGAAGGAACAAAAGAACCCGACTATGTCAACTGCATAGATATAAGCACAAAAGCTGCATTAAAGAGCATGATTGCACCTGCAGTACTTGCGGTTATTTCACCTTTAGCAGTTGGTCTTTTACTTGGAACTGAAGCCTTGGGCGGTCTTTTAGCAGGCTCATTGGCATCGGGAACAATGATGGCGATTTTCATGTCAAATTCGGGCGGCGCCTGGGATAATGCTAAAAAATATATAGAGACCGGTGAGTTCGACGGTAAGGGAAGCGAGAGTCATAAAGCGGCAGTTATCGGCGATACAGTAGGCGATCCTCTTAAGGATACGGCAGGTCCCTCAATCAATATACTTATAAAGCTTATGAGTATAGTGGCTCTGGTTTTCGCACCTATGTTTTAATAATACTGAAACGCAGATATACCTTTGTATATCTGCGTTTTTACATTCCTCGACATAACTTGACAAAAATATCCTGCTCGTGTATAATGAATTTATATCACTATGGAGGAGAATAAAAATGACAGCAATTTTAATGCTTGCATTCCTTCTGGTCGGTTTGCTCTTGGCTTTGGTGATAAAACTTGCAAGAACAAACAGAGAACTCGTTCGTAAAATTGAAAAAATAGACGAAGAGAATATATGGCAGAGGCTCGCACTTACGGATGACCTGACAGGAGTCTATAACCGAACTGCATATTCAAGACACATTATGCGCCCTGAAGAAAGAAGGAAAGACATTAAATAGGGGATTATATTATTTGACATTGACGACTTCAAAAAAATAAATGATACAAAAGGACATTTTGAAGGAGACAATGTATTAAATGAGGTTGCAAAAGCTATTTCCAATCATTTTTCAGGAAACAGATATACTGTTTTCAGAATTGGCGGAGATGAATTTGCTGTTATCGCCGAGAAAATAAACGAGCAGGATATTATAAACAGAATGATAAACCTGTTTGAGGCAATGTGTGAAAACGGAATAGGGCTTTCCAATGGTTATGCAATTTCTGACGGAGATGCGGAAAAGACATTCAGAGAAGCCGACGAAATGCTTTATGCAGATAAGGCGTCAAAAAAAGTCGAAAAGCTGATTTCGCAGTATATAAAAAAAGACTGAACTTTCGTTCAGTCTTTTTTTGCATATTTACTGGGTGATACGCCGAAATGCCGCTTGAACATTTTGGAAAAGGTAAATAAATCCGAATAGCCTACGGAAAAGGCAACAACCGATACAGGCACGTTTCTTTTCGTTATGAGAGAGGCGGCAGTTTTCATTCTGTAGTCAAGTATATACTGTTTCGGGGACACTCCGGTTTTGTTTTTGAAAAGTACAGAAAAATAAGTTCTGTCAAGATTTAATCTCCGGGCAATTTTTTCTACGGTTATATCGTGCATATACTCAGAATGGATACATTCCAACGCCTTTTGTACATAGTCATACCGGCTCTTTTCCTCTCTTGATAAAAGGGCAAATAAGTCCCATAGTCTGGCACTTAAAAAGGCACTTCTTCCGGCATGATAATCTTCTGAGTTTTTCATGTGCTGGAATATATTTTCAGCCTCAGGACATCTTACAACATCAGTAAGTTCGAAGGGGAGCTCATCTTTGGTTGTAAATCCTATCCATATATAAGTCCAGGGATTTTCACTGTCCGCTTCATAATAGGTTTCTACGAACGGAGGAATAACAAACATTTCTCCTGCGCCTACTTCATAGGTTTTATCCTTGATTTTATACGTTCCGACTCCTGACACCACAAAGTGAATAAGCCAGTGGGTACGGATGGCAGGCCCAAAAAAGTGAGACTTTTTGCAGTCTTCATACCCAAACTGTACAGGGTTTAAGTCTGAAAATTTTTCGTCCGTTACAATAACGTTGTGCATCATAATAAACTACTCCTTAAGCTGAGGGGAGCCTGTCCCCATAAGCCTTAAACTTGTTAAATTTGCACTCTTCCAATTTGTCGTCCTCGAAAGGCGCCAGCCTTACTTCGTCCTCCGCATTGAAAATGCACTAAATTTCTCTGCGTTTAAGGTCGAAGAGTTTTAAGAAGCGAAAATCACGATGGAAGACAAGGAAAAAGCATAGGATAACTTATCATATATCCGTTGTTTTTTTCGCAATATTACATAGGATTTGCATCTTAAAACCTTATGGGGACGGGCTCCCCTCGGCTTAAAACAACAAAATGACAAATGTTTCTAACATTATACCATTTTGATTTCCCAAAAGTCAATATATAATCAGATTAAGACTTATTGTTAAGGAGGAGAATTTAATGAAAATAACATTTATGGGTGCAGGAAGCACTATTTTTGCAAGAAACGTAATTGGCGACTGTATGTGTGTAGAGTCCTTAAGGGATAGCGTTTTTGCCCTTTATGACATTGACCCTGTCCGTCTTGAGGAAAGCAGAGTAATATTGGAGGCTATGCGAAAAAACAAGGGCGGCTACGGAAAGATTGAGTGTTATGTGGGCATTGAAAACCGAAAGGCGGCGCTTAAAGGAGCCAGCTTTGTGGTAAATGCAATTCAGGTGGGCGGTTATGAGCCTTGCACTGTTATCGATTTTGAAGTGCCTAAAAAATACGGCCTTCGCCAGACAATAGCGGACACCCTTGGTATCGGAGGTATTATGAGAGCTCTTCGCACCATTCCCGTAATGGATGATTTTGCAAAGGATATGGCGGAGGTTTGCCCCGATGCTCTCTTTATCAATTACACAAATCCCATGGCAATGCTGACGGGCTATATGTTAAGATATACTCCTATTAAAACGATAGGTCTTTGCCACAGCGTGCAGGTTTGTACGGAAAACCTTTTAGACAAGCTTGGAATGTCCGATAAAAAGGAAGGTAGAAAGGAGATTATTGCGGGAATAAACCATATGGCGTGGCTCCTTGAAATCAAGGATAAAAACGGTGTTGATTTATATCCTGAAATTAAAGCAAGGGTTGACGGTTATATTGCAAAGGCTGAAAACAAAGATAAGGTTCGTATGGATTATATAAGAAATTTCGGCTACTACTGTACCGAATCCAGCGAGCATAATGCAGAATATAATCAGTTTTATATAAAGAGCAAATATCCCGAGCTTATCGAAAAATTCAATATTCCTCTGGATGAATATCCCAGAAGATGTATAAATCAGATTAACGCCTGGAAAAAGGAATTTGAAGAATTGTCCGAAAACGGCGATAAAGAACATGTAAGAAGCAGAGAGTACGCATCCTGGATTATGCAGAGTATAGTGGAAAACACTCCCTACCAGATTGGCGGCAACGTACTTAATAAAGGGCATCTAATCGAAAATCTGCCTAAGGAGGCCTGCGTAGAAGTACCCTGCCTCGTAAACGGAAGCGGAATTATGCCCTGCCATGTTGGAGCATTACCTGTGCAGTGTGCGGCAATGAATATGTCAAACATTAACGTTCAGCTCCTTACAATTGAGGCTGCAAGAACACTTAAAAAAGAGCACATATATCAGGCGGCAATGATGGACCCTCATACAGGAAGCGAGCTTGACATAGACACTATCAGAAAGATGGTTGACGAGCTTATAGATGCTCACGGAGACTATCTTCCCAAATATCATTAAAAAAATAAGCAAGGTGCGCCTTGCTTATTTTTTTGCAACTTTTTATATGACTTATTTGTATTATAATTAGAGGGAAGTTTTACCTTTTATAAAGGAGGATTTTTTATGAAAAAGCTTTTATCTTATATACTTTCTGCTTCTTTGATTGTTTCTCTGATGGCTTTCGCAAAGGTAACGGCTGACGAAAAACCCGTTGGCCACGGTGATACGGCTGCCCCAAGCTCCTGGGCAAGAGAATACATAGAAAAGGCTGAAAAAATCGGCATAACAGAAAATTACAAGGCTTTCTTTACACAGGATATAACAAGAGAAGACTTTTGCCGTCTTGCTTATAATATGATGGATAAGGCTAAAGAAATAAACTGGAAAAAGGTATCGCCAAATCCTTTAGGCGATACTGATAACGAAAAGGTAATTTCACTATATCTTGAAAATATCATAGAGGGAAAAGGAGACGGAATTTTTGCCCCCGATGATAAAGTAACAAGGCAGGAGGCTGCAACAATTTTAGACAGAATAGGAAAATATTTTAATCTTTCCTATACCGAAGTGTATTATACCTTTGATGACGAGAATGAAATATCCTTCTGGGCAATGGACTCTGTACAGAGATTATGCAACTTAGGGGTTATGAAAGGCATGGGTAACGGTAAATTTGACCCTGAGGGAGGCTACACCACGGAGCAGGCAATAGTAACACTTGTAAGAATGTTCGATTTGGTATCCGATGATGAATTTATATATATGACCTTTGCGGACAAAATGTATAAAAATATGCCCCGGGATAAAAATTATATGTTTTCGCCTTTATCAGTCAAAATGGCACTTTTAATGGCGGCAAACGGAGCGGAGGGTGAAACAAAAACTGAAATTCTGGACGCTTTGGGAATAAAAGACCTTGATGGCTATAACGAAAACATACGACTTATGATGGATAAATATTCTGAATCTTCAATATTAAGGCTTAATATCGCAAACTCCATATGGATAAATTCAGATAAAACTCCCCAAAGATTTTCAAAGGGCTTTGAAGAAACCTTATCTTCGGTATTTGATGCCACGTCAGATGTGGTAAACGATAAAACCGCAGTTAAAGAAATTAACGGCTGGGTAAATGAAAAGACAGAAGGTAAAATCCCCACTATCATTTCGGAGGATAACAAGGACTTTTTGGGAATGATATTGAATGCCGTATATTTCAAGGGCAGATGGCTTAATGAATTCAGCAAGGGAGCGACAAAGAAGGATATATTCAAGGGAAAAGACGGCAGTGAGGAAAGTATAGACTTTATGAATAAAACTGCCTGGATGCGTTTTAGCGAAGAAAACGGAGTTATCGTAACCGAGCTTCCTTATCAGAATTACGAAGAGGTATTGGATGATAACGGAAGATACCTTGAGACCAAAAGGCTGGATGGCGTTAATGTAAGTATGTATCTTTTAATGTCGGACGGGGAATTCTGCCCCGAGGAGGTACTTAAAGAAACTAAGCTCACATCAAAATATGTGGCTTTATCAGTTCCGAAATTCAATATAGAATACGGCACGGAGCTTAACGGAATCTTGAAAACAATAGGAATAAAAAAGGCGTTCGGAAAAGATGCCGAATTTTCAAAGATGTTTGACCGTGGGAATATGTGGATTGATACTGCCATTCATAAAACCTTTATAAAGGTGGATGAAGAGGGGACGGAGGCTGCGGCAGTTACGGGCATCGGTATGGCAGGCTCGGCACTTCCGCCGGAGCCTATAGCAGTCAAATATGATAAGCCCTTTACCTTTGTTATAAAGGATAACATAAACGGAGAAATTCTTTTTATGGGAGAATTTGCCTTTGCAGAATAAAATAAAACACAGCCGTTCAACCGAATGGCTGTGTTTTATTTTAGACATCTCAAAAAACAATTGCCGTAGATGTAATTTTGTGATATTATGGAGGAAGAAAATGAAAAGGACTGTTGAATTATGAAAAAACTGGGACTTGGCTGTATGAGATTTCCTTTATTGGATGAAAATGACAGAAAAGCCTTTGATATACCACAGATAGAAAAAATGGTGGATTTGTTTTTGGATAGTGGCTTTACTTATTTTGATACTGCTTATATGTATCACGACCACGAAAGCGAAAGACTTATAAAAAGGGTTTTGGTTGACCGCTATGAAAGGGATAAATTTCTCCTTGCTACAAAAATGCCCGTGGTGTACTTAAAGGAAAAAGAGGATATGGAAAGAATATTTTCCGAGCAGCTTGAAAAAACGGGTGCGGGATATTTCGACTATTATCTTCTTCACGCCTTAAATGAAAAGTATTACAGTATGGCGAAGGAGCTTGGGACCTTTGAATTTGTAAAGGATAAAATGAAGGAAGGGCTTGTCCGTAAAATGGGCTTTTCCTTTCACGACAGTGCCGAGGTTTTGGATAAAATTTTAACCGAACATCCTGAGGTTTCCTTTGTTCAGCTGCAGATAAATTATCTGGACTGGGAAAGTGATGCAGTTCAGTCAAAAAAATGCTATGAGGTGGCATTAAAGCATGATAAAGAAATAATAGTTATGGAGCCTGTAAAGGGAGGAGCGCTTTCAAAACTCCCCTCAAAACCCCAGAAAATGTTAAATGAGGCGGATGACTCTTTGTCCACTGCTTCCTGGGCAATTCGCTTTGCCGCAAGCCTTAATAATGTAATTATGGTTTTAAGCGGAATGAGCACCTTGGAGCAAACGAAGGATAATATAAGCTATATGGAAAACTTTAAGCCCTTGACAAAGGATGAAATGTCTCTTTGCTTAAAGGTGGGGGAAATTTTGGCAAATTCCGTTTCTGTGCCCTGTACAAGCTGCAGATATTGTACGGAAAGCTGCCCGAAAAACATTTCAATTCCCGATTATTTTACCCTTTATAACAAAGCCTTGGAAAAAGAAAACGTAAATTTTGACGAAATAAAAAAAGAGTATGATAATTTGTGCCGCACCTTCGGTAAGGCATCTTCATGCATAGAATGTAAAAACTGTCAGGAGCATTGTCCCCAGAAGATAGAGGTTGTAAACTCTCTTAAAAAAGTGGCGGAAACCTTTGAAAAATAAAATATTATGTATTTGGAAGGCGAGGAAAGAAAGATGAAGATAATAACACTGACCTTAAATCCTGCCATTGACGTTCATTGCAGGGGTGAAAAATTTGTCCCGTTTTCTGAAAATCTTTTTAAGATTACAAGCAAAGATGCCGGGGGAAAAGGGATAAATGTATCCAAGGCGTTAAATGCTTTCGGTGTGGAGACAGAAAATATCTTACTTATCGGCAAAGAAAACGGAAATGAATTTTTAAGGATGCTTGATGAAGAAAAAATTTCCCATAAAGAGATTTTTACAGATGGAGCAATAAGAGAAAATATAACGCTTCATTCAAAAGAGGGAGAAACAAGAGTAAGCTTTGAGGGCTTTTCAGCTGATGATGAGGTTTTGAAAAAACTAAAAGAGCTTATTTTCGAAAATGAGTTAAAGGATTCATTTATCGTTATGGCAGGAAGGCTTCCGTCGGGAATTTCTTTAGAAAAAGTAAAGTCATTACTTAAAGAACTTAAAAAAGGCGGAGCCAAGATAGTTATAGATTCCAAGTCCTTTAAAAAGGAAGATATATTAGAGGTTGCCCCTTATTTAATCAAGCCTAATGAGGAAGAAATTTTTGAGTATTCCGATATTTCCGATTTGACCATAGACTCTGTAGGAAAAGCAGCATCTTATCTTAGAAGAAAAGGAATAGATAACGTATTGGTATCCCTTGGAAAAAACGGAGCTTATCTTTCTGGCGAAGAGGGGGAATTTTACACCAAGGCTCCCGAAATTAAGGCGGTATCAACCATAGGAGCAGGGGACAGCGTAATTGCGGGATTTATCTTTGGTATAGTAAAGGGGTTATCAAAAGAAGAAGCCTTTAAGCGGGGAGTTGCCTTTGGCAGTGCCGCCTGCTTAAAGGATGGAACAAAAGCTCCTGATAAAGAAGATATAGAAAAACTCTTAAATGAAATTACAATAATAAAAGGATAGCTAAGCTATCCTTTTATTTGTTTATAGATTCCTTTGTAGTATAGGGAGAAAGCTCAAGACGGATATAAAAGCCCTGGTCGTGCTTGCACACGGGGCACATATCGGGAGCTTTGTTGCCCGACACAATGTTTCCGCAGTTAAGACACATCCAATGGCACTGGACATCCGAAATAAAAAGCTGATTTTTTTCCATAAGGTCTGCAAAATATCCAAAGCGGTCTCCGTGGGCTTTTTCAATTTCTGCAATCTGGTAAAATGATGCGGCAACCATGGGAAAGCCTTCTTCCTTTGCCTCGTCCCCGAAGCTTTTATAAACCGAATCGTGCTCCTGGTATTCATTGTGCTGAGCCATTCTTAAAAGCTTTATTACAGAGTCTGCAATATCAATTGGATATGAGCCTGTAATTTCAATGTTTTCTCCCGATAAATTGTGAAGATGATTGTAGAAAATTTCTGCATGCTCCTTTTCTTGGCAGGCGGTAAAATCAAAAATTGCGGAAATAACGTGCAAATTCGCAGATTTTGCCTGCGAGGCAGCAAAGGTATAACGGTTTCTTGCCTGAGATTCCCCTGCAAAGGCAAGCATCAGGTTTTGTTTTGTTTTGGTGTTCTTGAATTCATCCGGCATAATTATTCCTCCTTTTTTATAATTATTGGCAGCAGTAAAGATTTTTATTCAGCTATAAACTTGACAATATATTTTATAATATACTATAATATACTAAATAAAGAATAAGGAGATAAATTATGTATTATATACTTTTGGCAGAGGGCTTTGAAGAAATTGAAGCCCTTACACAGACGGATGTTTTAAGAAGGGCAAAAATCGACGTATTAAATGTCGGGGTAACGGGTATGGAGGTTACAGGCTCACACAATATTACGGTAAAAGCCGACATAAGTATAGAAGAAGCGGCAAATAATGTGCCCGAGGGAATAATTTTACCAGGTGGAATTCCCGGCACGCCCAATATAGCAAAGAGCGAAGATGCAATTTCTTTAATCAAAAAGGTAAATGACAATAAAGGTCTTGTTGCGGCAATTTGCGCAGCTCCGTCAATACTTGGTGAATTGGGTCTTTTGGAGGGGAAAAAAGCAATTTGCTATCCCGGTTTTGAAGACAAGCTTAAGGGAGCTGAAATTACAAAAAAAGCCGTTGTAAAAGACGGAAACATTATAACCTCCCGTGGAGCAGGAACAGCTATGGATATGGCTTTGGCAATTACGGAGTATATTAAAAACGAATCCTCAAAGCCTCTGGCGAAATCTATGATTTATGGATAAGAGAGGTTTTCGTGCCCTGGGAAAGGCTTTAAGACAAGAAGCGTTTTATAACACTAAGGATTTTGAAAATAGGGTTTTCGCCCTTTTTTTAAAAACAGACATCTATAAAAAGGCAAAGGGTATAATGGTTTATATCGGTATAAACCAGGAAGCACCCACAAAAAATCTTATAGAAAAAATGCTTAAGGACGGAAAACGTATTTTTGTGCCCGTTACAAGAAAAGAAGGGCTTTTGGCTTCGGAGATTTTTTTAGATACGAAATATATAAAGGGTACTTTTTCCACAAGTGAGCCAAAGGTCATAAAAGAAATAAAAAAAGATGCAATTGATGCTTTTTTAATACCCGGACTTCTTTTTTCCGAAAAAGGAGAAAGGTGCGGCTACGGCGGCGGATACTACGACAGATTTTTAGAAGATGCTCGTGGGGAAAAAATAGGTCTTGCATTCTCAAAACAGGTTATAAAAGGCTTTCCCGCTGAAAGCTTTGATGTAAAGATGGATTTTATACTAACTGAAAAGGGTTTGATAAACTGTGAAAAACAATAAAAAGACTGCTCTTTTTGCAATTATACTTATAATTGTGGTTTCTTTTTCTTCAGTGTTTTCAGACATAAACGGAAGAAATGGCGGAATTGAAAAGGAAATTACTATAGAAAAGGGTGAAAGCTTTTCTTCTGTGGTTGATAAATTAAAGGAAAACGGAATAATAAGGCACAAGCTTTTATTTAAGTATTATGCAATGGCAAAGGGTATAGATGTAAATCTTAAAGCAGGAGCACATATACTTAATGAGGCAATGGGCTACAAAAAAACAGGTGAGGAGCTTAAAAACGGAAACCTTGGGGGAAACACCGTTATTTTAACAATACCCGAGGGCTTTGAAATAAAGGATATCGCAAAAGAGATAAATAATGTTTTCGGCATTTCGGAGGAGGAGTTTTTAATAGCGGCGAAAAACGACTTTGGAATTGAAAACGAAAGAGAAAATCCTTTAGAGGGCTATCTTTTTCCTGACTCTTACGAATTTTATAAGGATGCTTCGGCGGAGGATATAATAGAAAAAATGCTTCAGGGCTTTGATAATATATGGACAGAGAAGTTTTCTCAAAGATGCCTTGAACTTAATATGACAATGGATGAAGTTATTATTTTAGCTTCAATTATAGAAAGAGAAGCAGGCAGTATAGAGGAAATGGGAAAGGTTTCCTCCGTTTTTCATAACAGACTTAAAATAAATATGCCCCTTCAATCCTGTGCAACGGTACAGTATATATTAAAAGAGAGGAAGGAAGTTTTATCTATTGCTGATACAAAGATAGAATCTCCTTATAACACCTATATTTATGCGGGACTTCCTGTTGGTCCCATTTCAAACCCGGGCAAGGCGGCAATAGAGGCTGCTTTATATCCTGAAAAAACGGATTATTACTATTTCAAGGTAAATGATGAAGGAGTAACTTTATTTTCCAAAACCTTAAGTGAACACAACTTAAAATAATTTAATCACAAAAAAATCCCTTTTACATATTATGATTGTGTAGGAGGGAGGGCAATGCGAAAAAAAAGAAAATGCCCGTTTTTATGTTATTGTCTGGTGTTTGCCGCAGGAACTCTGCTGGCGTTTATACTGCCATTGTGGTTCGTAGTGGTGCTTCAGGCTATAATAATTCTTATTTTCGGTTGGATGTTGCTCTTCGGCTGATTTTGGGAGGGATTTTATGAAAGTAGTAGTAATTAAACCGTCAAAATTTGTAAGCGCTATACTTAAGAAAGCCTTTAAGATTTGAAAAATCGTTAAACAGAAAAAGAGGAAAGCTCATTTTTATAGCTTTCCTCTTTTTAATTAAAGTAAATCCTGATTGTAAAAGGCACGTTCGCCGCCAATAAATTTCGGACGTGTACGTGCAGCGGTTATCAAGGCTTTGCCTAAATAATTATTTGAAAGACGGAGCGGAACAGCAACTTTTTTAAGATGCATGCCGATTAGGGTTGAGCCTATATCAATTCCGGCATCAGCCTTTATCTCTTCTATGACTACAGGGGATGAAAGGTTCTCATAGGCACAGGAAGCCAGTGAGCCACCTGCTTTAGGCTTTGGAACAACGTTGACTGTTTCGGAAAAAGGAACGACCTCTTTTTCTGTTACAATGGCTCTGTTTAAATGCTCGCAACACTGGAAAGCAAGAAAAAATTCCTTTGATGCAGCATATTCGCTAAAGGCCTTATAAATATCCTTGGCAATATCAGGACTTGAGTCCGTGCCGATTTTAGAGCCTGCCACTTCACTTGTAGAGCAACCTACTATTACAATGCTTCCTTTTTTTAAGCCGGCTTTTTCGTATAATTCTTCAATAATAGCCTTGGCTTCAAGATATATTTTGCTATTCAAAAAAAACGCCTCCTTAAGGCTTTGAGTTTTTGTAATTATACTATCTGTAATTTCCTTTGTCAATAGTAACAGGAATTTTATTGCATGTTTTAAAAAAATATGTAGACTAAAGTGAAAAAAAGTGGTATATTATATATAATTCAGGAAAGGGTGAAAGCCATGAAACACGGATTTATTAAAGTTGCAACCGCTTTTAATGAAATTAAAGTTGCGGAAGTCAATTATAATGCGGAACGTATTATTGAAATAATAAAAGAAGCGGAAAGTAAAAAGGTTAAGCTTTTGATTTTTCAGGGGCTTTCTTTAACAGGATGCACCCTTGGGGATTTATATACCCAGGATGTATTGACCGAGGAAATAAAAGAAGCGGTTTCCGAAATTCTTTACAAAACAGAAGAAATTGACTGTGTTGCAGTTTTCTCCTTGCCACTTTTCCTGTCGGGGAAAATGTTTCTGGCGTCTTTGGCAATTCATAAAGGAGAAATTCTGGGCTTTGTACCCAAAACAAACCTTACAAAAATTGAAAAAAGAGTGTTTACGGCAGCTTTGCCCAAAGTAACGGAGATAGAATTCAACGGAAAAAGATATCCCTTCGGAAAGGATATTATATTCAGGTGCGAAAATCTTGAAAGCTTTACATTTGGTATAGAAATGGGTGAGGATTTATTAAGTCCCGTTCCGCCTTCAGCGAATCTGGCACTTTCAGGAGCGAATATAATCTTAAATCCCGCAACTTTCCCCGAGGTTATCGGTATGAATGAGAAAATAAAAAATGCGGTAAAGGAAGCTTCAAAAAGACTTTCCTGTGCATACATGATTGCAAATCCGGGATTTGGCGAATCAACGGGAGACATGGTTTTTAGCGGATATTCTCTTATCTCTGAAAACGGAAAGGTATTAGGGGAAAATAAGGCTTTTAGCAAGGGGCTTAATATAACTGAGTTGGACCTTGATTATATTTCTAAAATAAGGATTAAAAGAGAGGATTTCCCCCTTTTATTAAATGAAAACTTAAAAGAGGTATATTTCGCAATAGAAAAAGAGGAAACAACCCTTTCGAGAAAGATAGAAAAAAATCCCTTTGTACCTTGCGATGATAAAAAGAGAGATGAAATTTGCCAAAGGATTCTGGACATTCAATCAGAGGGACTTAAAAAGAGAATACTGCACACGGGAGCAAAATGTGTGGTTTTAGGTATTTCAGGGGGGCTTGATTCCTGCCTCGCTCTTTTAGCGGCGGATTTAACCATGAAGAAGCTTTCAAGGGAAAATAAGGATATTCTTGCAATTACAATGCCCTGCTTCGGCACAACCAAACGAACAAAAGGAAATGCCGAAAAGCTCTGTGAGATACTTAAGACAAGCTTTAAGACCATTGATATAAAGGATTCCGTACAGAAGCATTTTTCTGATATAGACCATGATGAAGAAATAAAAGATGCAGTTTACGAAAACTCCCAGGCAAGGGAAAGAACTCAGGTTTTAATGGATATGGCAAATAAGGAAAAGGGACTTGTTATAGGAACAGGCGATTTGTCCGAGCTTGCATTGGGATGGGCAACCTATAACGGCGACCATATGTCCATGTACGGCTTGAATGCATCTGTTCCAAAGACCCTGGTTAAGGAAATTGTTTCTTATGTGGCTGAAAAAAGCGAAAATGATGAGCTTAAAAAGGTACTTGAGGATATAGTTAATACTCCCGTAAGTCCTGAGCTTATTCCCGCAGAGGGTCAGGAAATTTCCCAGAAAACCGAAGAACTGGTAGGACCATATTGTCTTCACGATTTCTTTTTGTACTACACGGTAAAATACGGATTTACCCCTGAAAAAATAAAGAGACTTGCAAATTATGCCTTTGACGGGGAGTATGACGAAAAAACCATTGACTACTGGAATAAAACCTTTGTGAAAAGGTTTTTCTCCCAGCAATTTAAACGCTCCTGCCTTCCCGAAGGACCTAAAGTGGGAAGCGTAAATCTTTCTCCCAGAGGAGAGTTTTCAATGCCTGGCGATGCTTGTGCAGGGCTCTGGCTTAAATAGTAAATAAGGTAAGGCTTTGGCCACCACCAGCTAAGGAAGTATTGGTTTTGAGTGGCTATTTTCCGCTTATACAGCACAAAAAAATCCCGAAATACGTGAGTATATCGGGATTTTTTATGATTTGTCTAAACAAAAAATATCTAAATTCAAAACTGCTTTGCATCTTAAAAGACTTAATTTTGGATGAAGTTCAAG
>JAZNEB010000013.1:0-222685 GCA_045588365.1 Clostridia bacterium
ATAATCATCGGGGATTCTGTGTTGAGTATAAAATCAGCAATCGTCAAAAGAAATTTTTGTATCCAGTTTCATATGATCCTTTTAGAGTCAACGGAAACCACTTTATATCTAATTTAATTATCGGTATCATTCAAATGGTAAAAGAAGGTAAGGATAGTTCTCAAATGTCCGGCGAAATGAGTGTATACAACCATTTGGCGTATCTTTCGTTAACATGTAAGCATAGAAGTTGGAGGCACGAGAATGAAATTAGAGCTTTAGTACCTACGGAGTTGGGTATATATTTCCCAGCCATACCAAATAAGATTTATATGGGGATGAATTGCTCTGATGAACATAAAAAAAGATTTTTGGAAATTGTAGAAAAATTTCCCGAATGCGAATTGTATAAATTACAAGGAATTCCTGATGATACAAACTTTAATTTGCGAGAAGTTAGAATAAAGTGATGCACTTAATATAGTTTTGAAAATCAAAATGAAGAATTAATTATTATGATATGAGGTGAGCATTATGGAAGAAAAGAAAGAAAAGAAATATTTGAGTGATAATGCTCAACTTATGGCTGAATGGAATTGGGAAAAGAATAATGAATTAAACTTAGCTCCCGAAAAATTAACTCTTGGCAGTGGTCAAAAAGTATGGTGGAAATGCAACAAAGGACACGAATGGGAAGCAGCTTGTTACAGTCGCATCGCTGGGAATCAATGTCCTATTTGTTCTGGGAGAAAAGTACTTGTCGGATATAATGATTTATCTACACTTAAGCCTAAAATTGCTTTGCAATGGCATCCCTCAAAAAACGGTGATTTTACCCCTAAAGATGTTACTATAAATAGTCATCGCAAAGCATGGTGGCTTGGTCCCTGCGGTCATGAATGGCAAGCGAGTATAGCGGATAGAAATAATGGGCGGGGATGTCCATATTGTTCGAGAAAAAAAGTTTTAAGAGGCTATAACGATTTACAAACAGTCAATCCTACTTTAGCAAATGAGTGGAACTATGAAAAAAACGACGGATTAACACCTGAGGACGTAATGCCTAATAGCGATAAAAAAGTATGGTGGAAGTGTCGTAATGGACACGAATGGCAGGCAACAATAAATAGTAGGAATAACGGACGTGGTTGCCCATATTGTGCAGGCCGATTCGTCATTAAAGGTCAAAATGATTTACAAACGGTTAATCCTACCTTGGCGAAAGAATGGCATTATGAAAAAAACAGTGGATTAACACCTGATGAAGTGATGCCTAATAGCAATAAAAAAGTATGGTGGGAGTGTGGTGAAGGACACGAGTGGCAAGCGACAATAAATAGTCGAAATAGTGGTATTGGATGCCCATATTGTTCTGGTAGAGATGTTATTAAAGGCGAAAATGATTTAGAAACAGTTAATCCAACTTTAGCTAAAGAATGGAATTATGAAAAAAATTATGGAATAACTCCAAAGGATGTACTACCTAATAGTGATAAAAATGTATGGTGGAAGTGTAGCAAAGGACACGAGTGGCAGGCATCAATAGGTAGCAGAAACAGAGGTAATGGATGCCCTGTTTGTAATTCAGAACGACATACTTCTTTTCCTGAATATGCGATTGTATATTATCTTAAAAAATACGCATTAAAGGTAATTCATTTGTATAAGGAACTAGGTTATGAATTAGACGTTTATATTCCATCAAAAAAAATAGCAATTGAATACGATGGATATCTTTGGCACAAAAACAAAGCGAAACAAGATTTGGAGAAAAACTACAAATGTGTAAAAGATGGAATTAAACTTTATCGAATAAGAGAAGGACTACCGCCACTAAATGACAGTTCTATAGACTATGTTGTTCAAAGAAATCAAGAAGATCTGTCAAAAGTGCTTAAAGAACTTTTAAGTGAAATAACCGAAACTAGCGTGGATGTCGACCTGGGCAGGGACAATATTGCCATAGAAAATTTACGAGAATATACAGAAAAAGAAACTTCTCTTCTGTTTTCTAATCCTAAAATAGCGAGAGAGTGGAATTATAAGAAGAATGGTAATTTAAAACCGGAACATTTTGCGGCAAACAGCCACAAAAAAGTATGGTGGAAGTGTAGCGAAGGACACGAATGGCAGGCAACGATCAAAGATAGAAACGATGGGAATGGTTGTCCATATTGCTCGAGTAAAAAAGTTTTAAAGGGTTATAATGATTTAGAAACAGTTAATCCAACTTTAGCAATGGAATGGAATTATGAAAAGAACGATGGAGTAACACCTGCGGATGTAATGCCTAATAGTAATAAAAAAGTATGGTGGGAGTGTAGCAAAGGACATGAATGGCAAGCGTCGATAGCTGATAGAAATCAAGGACGCGGATGTCCATATTGTGCAGGCAAAAAAGTTTTAAAAGGCTATAATGATTTGCAGACGGTTAACCCAACTTTAGCAAGAGAGTGGCATTATGAAAAAAACAATGGATTCACGCCTGTGGACATAACACCTAATAGCCATAAGAAAGTATGGTGGAAGTGTAGCAAGGGGCACGAGTGGCAAGCAATCATAGGCAATAGACATAAAGGAAACGGGTGCCCAATTTGTGCGAAAGAAAAGCGAAGTAAGAAAAAATAAATATCTTGATTGGTGAAAAATCATATAGAATAATTTATACAAGCTATACATTAGTGAAAAAGGATAGATATTGTTGAATCTACAAAAGGACATAGGTGGTTATAGTGATTTATTATGACAGATTGATTGATAGTGAGAAAATAAAAATAAAAAAGACCAAAGATGCTTTTGGGAAAGAATTAGAATTTGTTGGACATATATATAACTACTTTCTAATACTACCGTTTTCAACAGGTGAGCTTTGTGATGATTCAGATTTGAATGCAGTAAAGATACAAGATGCTTTTCAACGTTATATTTATGATATTCCATTTAAGATAAGAAGCATATATAAATTATTAGAGATAGCCAATTATGCTGACGCTGCCATTTTATTAAGGACACTAATTGAATCTACAATAGTTTACAAGTTTTATATTTCTAGAAATGATGGAGATGGGTTAAGTAAATACATACTAAGAAAAAGCGGTCAATCTATAAAGGCTGTTATGGAAAAGGTATTGCCTAATTATTATGATAGTATTTATGCCTCTCTTTGTAAGTTTACTCATGGAGATATTTTTGCACAAACAGTTTTTCGTTCTAATGTTTCTGCAAAAGATTATACTACAACAAACATTGAAAACATAAATTCAAAGTGGTTTTATTATGTTTCAAATCAAACTATATCCATTATACCATGTATTCTTGATATGTATGATATGGTTTTTCCAAACAATGTTGTATTTGATAATCAGGAATTGGTGAGCGAGAGAAAATATATTGTTGATACAATACGAAATTTTATTGAAATGATGACAAAAAATGATACAAAGAACGAGACGTTCTACCATTACTATAAAGAACTAATAAAAGGAGAAACAAATGAATGCTAGATGTTTTATGTGTTTTAAAAAGATAAAGTGATACATGCCAAAAGTTCAGTTTCACTTTACTTTTGTCAAGTCTATACAATTTAAAAGATTAGTTTGCCGATTTATAATATTTACATATACTATCGGATGCGAGAAAATTCAGTATTCTCGCGGGTTCTAAAGAAAAGTGTTTAAGAAAAATGCAGTGAAAAAATAGGAAAAAATTAGTAGGTCCTATTATTCACTGTTCTCCGGTCTTGACACGAACCATGTCGGAATATGATGATAAGATAAATAAGTATTTGTAGGTGAATAGATGTTGAAACAAGTCGCAAACGCAATCACAAGTTGTCGTATTTTATGCAGTTTACTGTTGCTGATTTTTGACTTATTTTCAATAGGCTTTTATATCACTTATATTCTCTGCGGTTTTAGTGATATGATAGATGGAAGTATTGCAAGGAAAACAAACAGTGTCAGTGAATTTGGATCAAAATTTGATACGGTTGCCGATCTGGTATTTGTAGCGGTATCTATGATTAAATTGTTGCCGACAATCTATGCTCCAAAATGGTTATTGGTATGGATTGTTGTAATTGGAGTTATAAGAACCATTAATATTATATGGGGATATGTTTATAATAAAAAGTTTATATCCATGCATACAAAAATGAACAAAATCGCAGGATTGCTATTGTTTCTATTGCCTTTGACACTATCATATGTCGAACTAGGATATAGTTTGATAGCAGTATGTTCCATAGCAACTGTTGCGTCGATTCAAGAAGGATTATATATAGGCAACTCTCGAAATAAAAAGTCAATAGGGGAAAGGTCATGAAGAATTTGTTTTTTGAAAAATGTATTACTTTATGTAACTAAGTTTGTCCGTTTTGGTAAGTAAAGAAAACTTCGCTGAAAGTTAGTTGGATGATTATTTTTACTCGTGTTAAGTCTATTACGGAAAGGTGAGAAAAGTTATGAAATATACTGAAAATTCAAAAAGATATGAAAAAGCAGAATACAGAAAATGCGGTGAAAGCGGACTTAAACTCCCTTCTGTATCCTTGGGATTGTGGCACAATTTCGGAGATAATGCAGACTACAAAAATATGTGCGAAATGTGTTTTACTGCTTTTAACAACGGAATAACTCATTTTGATCTTGCCAACAATTACGGTCCTTTGGAGGGAAGTGCGGAAATCAATTTCGGAAAGATATTAAATAAGCACCTTAAAAAGTACAGGGACGAAATGGTAATAAGCACAAAGGCAGGATATTATATGTGGCCGGGTCCCTATGGGGACTGGGGCAGTAAAAAATATCTGGTGTCAAGCCTTGACCAGAGCCTTAAAAGAATGAACATAGACTATGTGGATATTTTCTATCACCACAGAATGGATCCTGAAACCCCTCTTTACGAGACGATGTGGGCACTTTCGGACATAGTGAAAAGCGGAAAGGCACTTTATGTGGGTCTTTCCAATTATGACGGTGAAACCATGGAAAAAGCAGCAGCCATTTTAGAAGAGCTCAAGTGTCCTTTTATAATCAATCAGAACAGATATTCAATTCTTGACAGGACGGTAGAGAAAAACGGAATACTTAAAAGCGCAATTTCAAAGAAAAAAGGAATGATTATTTTCAGCCCCCTTACACAGGGACTCCTTTCAGACCGTTATCTTAAAGGAATTCCAAATGACAGCCGCATAAAAACGGACGGAAGATTTTTAAAGGAAGAAATCCTGTCCGATAGCTTGCGTGAAAAATTGATAAAGCTAAGTGCAATTGCAGAAAAAAGAGGACAAACCCTTGCACAGATGGCTCTTTCCTGGGTATACAGCCGTGAGGGAATTACAAGCGTTTTAATTGGGGCATCAAAACCTGAGCAAATAAAAGAAAATCTCAAAATGACAGAAAATATTGGTTTTACAAAAGAAGAGCTTGATGAAATAGATTCGGTTGTTTGTTAAGATAAAGGGAGGGATTTTTTTGCTCCAGATATTTAAGTTTGCGATAGTGGGAGTTATTGCCGCTGTTATTGACGTGGGAGTTCTTTTGATACTTAAAGAGCTGCTTTTTATAGATGTGCTCATATCCTCTGCGGTGTCTTTCACTATTTCCGTGACGGTAAACTATATACTGAGTATGACCTTTGTTTTCAAAAGTAAAAAGCAAAGTAAAGTAAAGGAATTTATTATTTTTGTGGCTTTGAGCATTGGCGGACTTATATTAAATCAGGTGATTTTATGGCTTGGTATAAGCTTTTTGCCCCTTCACTACCTTATCGTGAAATTTCTTGCCATGGTAATTGTGCCTGTATATAATTTTGTTACAAGGAAAATATTTTTAGAATCAAAAGAAAAAGAGGAAAAGATATGAACAAAATTTTCAAAAAGGATTTATACAGATATTACGGGGAAGCGGGGGAGCCTTTTTTAAAAAGGGTGTTAAGACCTCTTGAAATAAAGTATATAGCACTGCTAAGAAAGGCGAGCATGTGCAAATTTTTACCCCTTAAGCTTTTTTACCTCCTTAAGCTTAAACACCTTTCCGATATAACAAAAATCCAGATTCCTGCAAGGACTTCTATAGGAGAGGGATTTTATATAGGGCATCTCGGACGCATTATCATTCATCCTGATGCTAAACTGGGTAAAAATATCAACATAGCAACAGGTGTTACAATCGGCATGGAAAACCGTGGGAAGAGAAAGGGAGCACCGAAAATCGGCGACGATTGCTGGATAGGAACCAACGCTGTTATAGTGGGAAATGTAAATATTGGAAACGATGTGCTTATAGCCCCTCTCTCCTATGTGAATTTCGATGTCCCCGACCACAGTATAGTCATTGGAAATCCCGGAAAAATAATACAGAAAGAAAACGCCACCTCAGAATATATTTGTAACCGTGTATAATATGTAGTAAAATATTGACTCTTGTTGACAAAAAGGCGTATTGGTGATAAAATAAAAAGATAAAATATAGAATCTTATAAGTCTGCCCAAAAAGGGTTGGGATTTATACTTTTTTATCACCTGAGGTTTATGTGTTTTGTCTTTAAGCAACCTTGGGTGATAAATCCGGGTTGCTTTTTTTAAGCTGAAAAGGAGGGAGAGCTTATGACAAAGGATTCCAGAATTAAAAACAATCTGGTATCGTCATTTTTATACCAGATAGTGCTCATATCATTAAGCTTTATCCTGCCAAGATTATACCTTGAAAATTTCGGCTCGGAAGTAAACGGTGTACTTTCTACTATTAAACAGATTTTTACATATATGTGTCTTCTTGAGGCAGGGGTCGGGCTTGCAACAACACAGGCTCTTTATAAAAGAATAGGAACAAATGATTATAAAAGTGCAAGTTCGGTTTTAGCTGCAACCAACAGCTATTATAAAAGAACGGGAATCGTATACCTTGTTATAGTTCTTGTTATAGCTTTAGTATATGCGTACATAATTCCCAATTCCATAGACAGTAATGAACTCTTTTTTATAATTATATTATATGCCATCCCGGCACTTTTCAGCTATTTTGTTCAGGCCAAGTACAGAATACTTATGGAGGTTGACGGAAGAAGGTATGTAATAAACAATTCCGAAACAATTTTACAGATTGCTTCAAATGCAGGTAAAATACTTGTCCTTCTTCTGACAGACAGTCTGATTTTAATTCAGCTGACCTATTGTATAATTTGCCTTATACAGCTTTTGTTTTTATATTTTTATGCCAGGAGAAGATATAAATGGCTTGACTTAAAGGCTAAGCCTGATTTTAAAGCCATCTCCCAGAAAAATTCGGTTTTGGTACATCAGCTTTCAGGAATGGTTTTTAATAACACCGATGTGATACTGATCTCCGTTCTGTGCGATTTTAAAGCCGCAAGTATTTACGCCATATATAATATTTTCTTTTCTCAGGTGCAGAATTTTATAACAAGTATAGTTTCGTCCTTTACATTTGCTCTGGGACAGATGTTTAACACGGAAAGAGAAAAGTTTGATAAGCTTTTTTCGGCATATGAAACTTTTTACATAATGTCGACCTATCTGATTTATACTTTGATGGCGGCATTCTTACTGCCGGTTATTCAGATTTATACAAAGGGAATAAACGATGCGGATTACACAAACACAGTTTTATTGTTGCTTTTCGTAATAATGAATCTTATTGCCAACGGAAAGTTGCCTCAAAACGGTGTAATTGAATATTCGGGGGATTTTGAAAAAACCCGTTCTTTTGCAATGTGGGAAATGATAATAAATATCACGGTTTCAGTTTTTGGCATTATATATATGGGAATAGAGGGGGCTTTGATAGGAACAATAGCGGCCCTTTTATACCGCGGTATAGTAACGATTTATTATTCTAACAGAAAAGTTCTTGAAAGAAGCCAGATAAGTACATATAAAATCATCCTTGTAAACGGTGCGGTTTTTGCTCTGGTTATGGCTGTATTTTCCGTTGATACCTTCTCTGACATTTCATTTTTGAACTTATTATCAAAGGGTGTTATACATTCAGTATGGATTTTGGCTTTATTCATCAGCGTGAATTTCTTGTTTAATAAATCAGCCTTTTATACTGTTTTTGAACTTAAAAGGGGGCATAGGCAGGTATGAGTATCCCGAAAGTTATCCATTATTGTTGGTTCGGCAAGGGAGAAATGCCTCCCCTGGCAGAAAAATGTATAAAAAGCTGGAAAAAATATCTGCCCGACTGTAAAATAGTCTGCTGGAACGAAGAAAATTTTGATATATCAAAGAACAGATACGCAAAGGAAGCCTATGAAGCGAAAAAATGGGCATTTGTAAGCGACTATGTTCGGCTTAAAGTATTGTATGATGAGGGCGGAATTTATTTTGATACAGACGTTGAAGTTATAAAACCTTTAGCCCCTCTTTTGGAAAAGGGCGATTATATGGGTTTTGACGATAACGGGATTGTTTCAACGGGACTGGGCTTTGCCTGCGAAAAGGGTAATCCGCTGGTAGGGGCATTTTTGAAGGATTATGATGATATATCTTTCATTAAGCCTGATGGCTCATACGATTTAACCCCCTGCCCTGCAAGAAATACTGAAACAGCTCTGAAACTTGGCTTGGACATAGAAAATAAAGAGCAGGTATTTATGGGAACACATTTACTGCCCGAAGACTACCTCTGTCCCATGAAATATTATACAGGCAAAAAAGTAATAACCAAAAATACTTATTCAATACATCATTTTTGTGCTTCCTGGATTTCTGCTAAAGCAAAAAGGACACTCTTTATAAAGCGGATTATCGGTGTAAGGATGTATGAAAAGCTGTACGGAAAATTTTTACATAAACTTAAATGGCTGGAGTGGTAAAAGTGCCTGAAAAAGTATTAAAAAAACTTAATAGCCTTATATTGCCCGAATGGAAGGTTTGCTTTATTGGGGCTTTTCTGGTTGGACTTTTAGCCCATTTATATAAGATAACCTCCTGGCTTCCCAACTGGGATTCTTTGGTTTTCAGATATGATGCCCAGAACATGATTGGCCTTGGCAGATGGTTTTTGCCTGTGGCGGCGTCATTAAGTTCCTTTTATGATCTTCCCTTTTTAAACGGAATTATAACCATCTTATTTCATGCTTTAGGAGCAGTATGTATTTTAAAAATACTTAGGGTCAGTAAAAAAATGACGGCATTTTTGGTAGGGGCTTTAATTGTTTCATTCCCAACAGTTACATCGGTTCTGATGTATAATTATGTGGCGGACGCTTACAGTATCGCATTTTTCTTATCAAGCCTTGCGGCACTTTTAATGACGGGAGAAAAGAAAAATCACATTCTTTCGGCAGTCATTATCGCTTTTTCTACGGGTATTTACCAGGCTTATATAACTGTTACTATAATGCTTGTTATATTAAACCTTATTGATGAAACGATCTATAATAATGCATCTTTGTTAAAGGTTTTGAAAAAGGGCTTAAATATGCTCCTTACGGGAATTTTGGGACTGGCACTATACTATCTTATATTAAAAGGGATTACGGGAATTTTCTCGGTGGAGCTCCTTGACTATCAGGGAATAAATTCATCAGCATCCCTGGCAAATATAGATATTATAGGTTCTTTATACTCAATTAAGGAAACTTTTTTAGATTGCTTCTTTGATTTGTCAGAGGGACTTAATGTATATATCTTCTTGAATGCATTTATTTTAATTTTCACGCTGGTTCACTATATAAGATACATAATTATAAACAAGCTTTATAAAACCCCTTCGAAAATTTTTGTTATTGCCATCCTTGGAATTATGCTCATAGCAGGTGCAGGGGCTTTGGCTTTTATAAATGCAGGTATTGATTATCACAATCTGATGATTATGGGATACTCTGTGTTTTACCTTTTCTTTCTGATGCTTTACGAAAGGGGAGCAGAGAAAACGGAAAAGCACGCTGTGATAAAATGCTGGATTATTATGATAACAGCATTGACTGTAATTGTAAATCAGGTTGTAATTGCAAATGTAAGCTATCATAAAGCTCAGATGGCATATGAAAAATCCTACGGTGTTTTAATCCGTATAGCTGACAGAATTGAGCAGACTCCAAAGGCAGAAGAATGTGATGAAATTCTTGTTATCGGCGCTTTGGATAATAGCTCGGATTACAGCGTAAATCTGACTCCTGACATCACGGGAATAACCGATGGATATATAATTCGTAAAGACGACGAAACAGTGGGGCAGAGTGTGCTGACAAGTGCCCTTAATGACTACTGTGAAAAGGATTATGAATTTATAAGCGGCGAAGAAAAAAGAATGCTTTTAAAAAGAGAAGATATAAAAACTATGGAAACGTGGCCGGAAAAAGACTGTATTAAAGTTATCGATAATATAGTTGTCATAAAACTCGGGGCAGAAGGTGATGAATAAGTGATATATTTTTGTGCCGATGATTACTCTCTTTGCGAGATATCGTCCCTGCGTATAAAAAAGTGTGCGGATGACGGTATTCTTAATAAAGTCAGTGTTTTTCCTAATTTTGATAAGGTGGATTTAAGTGATATAGCAAAAAAGGTCAGAGTTTCTTTGCATATAAATCTTGTGGAAGGCAGATGCATGGGAAAAGCAGAGGAAAATAACTTACTGACAGATGAAAAGGGAAACTTCAGACATACTTTCGTGGGACTTTATAAACTCAGCTTATTTCACGGGAAGAAGTTTGAAGATGAGGTGTATAAAGAAATAAAGGCACAGGTTTTATACTGGAAGAGTATTTTGCCCGATGGTGCTCCCTTTTCTTTGGACAGCCACCAGCATACTCATATGATACCCTTGGTATTTAAGGCACTTATGAGGGTTTTGAAGGATGAAAGAATAGCACCTCAATATATAAGAATTCCTGCAGAGCCTCTTTTGCCTTATATAAAAACACCTTCGCTTTATTTTACCTATAGTCCCGTAAACTTAGTTAAACAATGGCTTCTTAAAATTTTATGGGCCATTGATAAAAGATATATTGATGAAGATAATTTCCCTGCGGCATATTTTTTCGGGGTGCTTTTTTCGGGAAATATGGATGAAAACAGGGTCAGCAAAATTTTGCCTCATTATATTAAGATGGCAGAAAAAAACAAAAAGGACATAGAAGTTTTATTTCACCCGGGATACCTTAATAAAGAAGAAACAGAGCTAAAAGAAAAAAATATAGCTTTTCATAAGTTTTATTTTGATAAGGGAAGAAAAACCGAATTTGATGCAGTAATGAAAATATCGTTGAAAGAAGTGTGATTTCGTGCCTTATATTGAAAAGGACAAGGTAGATGAAAAAACAAGATTGAAGCTTGAAGCAATAATAGAAAAATCCTATGCTTCCTACTGGAAGAAAAAAAGGCTTTTTGATATATTTTTTGCCACATTGATTTTATTGTTCTTTCTGCCTTTAATGCTGATAATTTCCCTTATAATTATAATTGACGATCCCGGTACGGGACCTTTCTATAAGCAGCTAAGGGTGGGCAGGCACGGGAAAGAATTTTATATGTATAAGTTCAGAACCATGAAAGCAGATGCAGATAAGATGCTTGAGGAACTTAAAAAGAGAAACGAGATGGACGGACCTGTATTTAAGATAAAGGACGACCCCAGAATTACAAAAGTAGGTAAATTTTTAAGAAAAGTTTCTTTAGATGAGCTTATGCAGTTCTTTAATGTACTTAAAGGGGATATGACCTTAGTCGGACCCAGACCTCCGCTTCCCGGTGAGGTTAAGTACTATACTGATTATCAGAAGCTTCGCCTTTTGGTTACTCCGGGTATCACATGCACCTGGCAGATACATAAAAACAGAAATGATGTACCCTTTGAGCAGTGGGTTGAAATGGATATAGAGTACATACAGACAAGAACCTACTTAAACGATTTGAAAATTATGCTTAAAACACCGATAGTAATGCTTAGTGCTACCGGAAGATAATATGGAGTGAAAAAAATGAAAGTAGCCATGATTGGCCATAAGGTTGTTCCGTCAAGACGTGGGGGAATAGAAAATGTTCTTACCACACTTTGTCCTCTTTTGGTTGAAAAGGGAGTTGATGTTACCTGCTATAACCGTTCTTCGGACAAGGTGGAAAATGAATATGTTGGAACAATAGAAAAGGGCAGATATAAGGGTGTAAAAATTAAAAACGCATGGACATTGAATATAAGGGGCTTTGCGGCAATGATTGCATCCTTCACGGCGGCAATTTCCGCATCCTTTAAGGATTATGACGTTATACATTTTCATGCGGAGGGTCCTTGTGCGGCACTATGGATTCCCAAGCTTTTCGGCAAAAAATGTGTTGCCACAGTTCACGGACTTGACTGGCAGAGGGAAAAGTGGGGAAAGGGCTTTGCTTCAAAGTATATAAAATTCGGCGAAAAAATCTTAGCTAAATATGCAGATGAGGTTATAGTTTTAAGCAAGGCGGCTTATGATTACTTCTGCGAAACATACGGCCGAGAAACGGTAATTATCCACAACGGAATAAGCCGTCCCGATATAAGAAAAGCATCTTTAATTACCGAAAAATACGGACTTTCAAAGGATGGATATATAGCCATAGTATCAAGACTAACCAAAGAAAAAGGCGTTCACTATCTTATTGATGCCTACAAAAATATAACAACGGACAAAAAACTCCTGATAGCAGGGGACACAAGCGATACGGACGATTATGTTAATATGCTTAAAGAAAAAGCAAAGGGAAATCCAAATATTATTTTCACGGGATTTGTGTCAGGGGCTATGCTTGATGAAATATATTCAAATGCATATATGATGGTTCTCCCCTCGGATCTGGAGGGAATGTCCTTATGCCTTCTTGAGTCTTTGGCATATAAAAATGCACTTTTGTGTTCTGACATACCTGAAAATACAGCTGTGGCAGAAGATAAGGCAATGTATTTTGAAAAGGGAAACGTTCAGGATTTAGCAGAAAAACTCAAGCTTATGTGTGATGAAGGTGAAATTACGGCGAAATTAAAAGATGGTGTTGATGACTTCATTTTAAGTAAATACAGCTGGCAGGATGTTGCAGAAGCCACCTTAGAGGTTTATAAAAAATAAGAATAAGGGTTTGTTTTATATGGATAGTATTAAAATTTTTGAAGAGCTTGAAAAAAAGCAGGAACAGATAAAGGATATTTTCAAGGCATTGGTATCCGATGAAGTCTATGATACCTGGGGGGACTTTTTTGAAATACAGAGCGAAGATAAAAAAGGAGTAAAGGTTATATATTCAGGTGATAGACCTGTAAAAGAGTTTAAAAAAGACTGCAAAGAGGCTCTGCTTTACACGGTTCGCACTTTACTGGGCGAGAGAAAGAAACTTAAAATATGCAAAAGCAGAAAAAAGACAGTTTTAAGTCCCAAGGCAAAAAAGAATGTAAAGGCTGTCAAATTTTTCGTATTAGGAATGTTTTTTGTGTGTTTTGCGGCAGCTGTTATTGTTGTTTTGTGCAGCTATATAGGAAACAGAAATTTCAGAGAGACCTTTTACAATGTGAGCAGCATCAAGGTTGACAGCCGTATGAGGGTTATCCAGATATCCGATTTACATAGCTGTTCTTACGGAAAGGACAACGAAAAGCTGCTTATGCGTGTAATGGAGCTTGACCCTGATATAATAATCCTGACAGGGGATATTGTTAATTCGGCAAAAGAGGACGTTGATTATGCCGTGGATTTGGCAGGAAAGCTTTCTTCTGTTGCCCCGTCATATTACATATACGGAAACAATGAGGTTGAAAGCATTTACGGATTTTCCATGGTTGAAAAGGAGCTTGATGAAAAATTCGGATTTAATGAGGGAATCCGTGATGGCACAAAGCTTCTTGAGCTTGCAGATACCTTTGAAGAAAAGCTTGAAAATGCAGGGATAAAGGTTCTTAAAAATGAAAAGGACACCATAAAGGTGAAAAATATGGACGTAGATGTGTACGGGGTTTTAACTTCAAATCCATCTTCCTTCTGGTCCTATTCGGAAAAACCATTTCTGGAATATGTCAATGAAGAAGCCGATAACATTAAAATCACCGCAGTTCACGAGCCAACTGTTTTTGAAGAGTTCCAGTATCCTTTCTGGGGTGATCTGATTGTTTGCGGACATACCCACGGAGGAGTTATAAGAGTTCCGGTTTTAGGACCTTTATACACTCATGAGGGAGGCTTATTCCCGGAAAAAAGCGGAAATTTTGTATATGGTAGATATGACGTTTCGGGAAAACCAATTATAGTAAGTTCGGGACTTGAAAATTCAAATGTTTTGCGTATAAACAACGAGCCTGAACTGGTTATTATTGATATTAACAAATTTTAATTTTGTGAGGAAGATGTATAATGCTTACGGGGATACTTGAAAAATTGATGTTTTTGGCTGTGGGGATGTTATTTTTAATATCCGTGGCAGTGATATATTTCCGTTCAAGAAATGTAAACAGGGCAGAATTTACTCAGATTTTCAAGACGGCAGAATATTTTGGGGCCTGGGCAATTCTCTTTTGCTTTGTATTTACCCTTTTATTCGGAGTTTTCAATCACCTTAATCTTAAAAAGTCTGTTCATGCAATTATTTCCCTTAATTATTCCGAAGCCTCCCAGGCACAGAATTCCAACGGCACAAGATATAATATGGCGGAAATCATAAGTGATGAGGTTGTGGAAAGGGCAATAAATAAAGGTGCTCTTAAGGATGTAACCGTAAAACAGCTTAAGGATTGCCTTGTGGTTTACCCTTGTGTCCAGGGTGGTGTCAACGATAAAAGTCAGTACCATATTTCCACGGAATTTGCGGTGGAATATCATGCCTCCAAGCATACTGACCATCTTGATTCGGAAAATGTCATTAAGCTCATTACATCGGCGTACAAGGAATATTACATAGAAAAATACACCGATAATTTTATGCTTGATGCTTCCGAGCCTGATTTTACTGATATGGAATATATGGATATCGTAATGTATCTGGATAAAGAGGCACAGGCGGTGCTTAACTATTTATACGGAATGGCTGAAAAAAATCCCAGCTTTGTTACGGAAAACGGAAGCACCTTTAATTCTATTGCAGGTAAAATTTATCAGTTCAAGGAAACTCAGATAAATCAGAATCTTAAAGGTCTTATTCTGCAAAACGGTATTGCAAGAGATAAAAACGTGTATATAGACAGACTGTTATATCAGAATAAGGATGTTGAATTTGACCGCAGGAAAAACTATATATCCTTCAGATTGTGCAATCAGGCGGTTGATATGTACAGCGAAGAAATGACAAGGGTAGTTTTGGTTCCCACATGGGACAGCACAGGCAAATATTATATGGGAAGAACAAAGGTGGGGGTTGATGAGCTTTCCGTTAAGGCAACAACCTACAGCGACTATATGGCGGCAAATGAAAAAGAAATTATGGATAATAATCTTATCATCGGTAAAATATCCAAAGGAAAATCCACAAAAGCTGTTTATGATTCCGCTGATTCTTTGATAGCGTCGGTGTATAAAAGCATCAAGGCCTTTGAAAAGGAAGCTATAGGTGCAGGAAGAGAATATTCCAGCCACAGAATGAATCAGTGTATTGCTGTACGGATTTACGGAATTTCATTTATGAGTGAGCTTAAATCCATGGTGCTCTTCGGAGCATTCACATATATTGCGGTTATGCTTTACCTCATATCAAAGAAATTCCCCAAAAAGGCATAAGGGAGGAAAAAAGATGAAAAATGTAAGGTTTTTTAAATACTTGAAAAGACTTCTTCCCATTATAGTCATTTTCTGCCTTTTAACCACCTATGCAGTTTATTTTAAGCTGTCAAGGTCAAATACATATATAGCATCAGAGGTTATTCATTACAATGACGAGAAGGCAGAGCAGGGACTAACGCCCACAGGAGACAAGCTGGACGTAAACGAAATCAAATCCTCGGCTGTAATGTCCAAGGTGCTGGATAAAATGGGACTTTCGGGTATTTATTCAGTGGATAATCTTATATCCAGAATAAATATAACTCCTCTTCCCGATGAAGATAAGATTGCCAGAAAAGAGGCAAAGCTTGAAGAGGGAGAGGAATACATATACGAGCCCAGTACCTTTATAGTTTCTTTTGCAGCAACCAGCGGAGAGGGAGCAGATTTTGCCAGAAAGGTACTGGATGAAACACTGGATGTTTATTTTGCAGAGTTCAGCCAGAAGTATGTAAATGTAGCGCCCGCAAACAACACCATCACAAATCTCGATAAAAACGACTATGACTTTATAGAGATGATGGAAATGATAGATACGAGCATTGGTAACACATTAAATACCTTGTATCAGAGAATAGAACAGAATCACTATTACAGGTCAACGGAGACGGGAGCATCCTTTGCTTCTTTAGCCGACGATTTCAACTATTTAAAGCAGGTTAAGGTTTCATCGCTTTTCTCAAAAATTTATAAATATCAGATAACCAAAAATAAATCTGTGCTGATTTCGGACTATACAACAAGAATAGACAACAATAAAATTGCCAATGCAAAGGATGACAAAATGGTTGCTGACATTGTTACCATAATAGATGCTTATGTCAAGAAAATGAGAGAATCGGGAAATACAAATATCAGCTATGAGTATATTTTAGACAGTCTCCACGAAAGAAATGTTCAGGATTATGTGGGAGACCAGACAGTAACCTATGATGAGCTTATCTACAGCTGGAGAGACTACAGAGAAAGTAAAGAGCACGCCATAATTGATTCGGCATACTGCACTTATGTAATAGATACTTTCGAAGGCTGCACGGGAAAGTGCAGGGGAAAATGTAAAAAGTCGGATTTAACCTGTACAGAGCTTTGCGATAATAACTATTCAAATATCCGCATGGAAGTGGAAAGTGAAATAAATGAACTTTTATCCGAGCTTACCACCCTTTATGACATTACAACAAGGACAAATGATGAATACAATAAATACCTTGGAGCAAGCTATATTTCCGTCCTGTCAACTGCCTCTGTCCGAGAAAGTGTGAATGTGCCCCTTTATACGGCAATTGCATTTTTCTTCCTTGTGATAGTATGTGCAGGAGGAGCTTTGGTTCTCGGAAGAATAGGGGATATAATAAATTATATTTTCTATACAGACCATCTTACGGGACTTTATAACAGAGCGTATTTTGACAGATACCTTAAGAGCAAAGACAAGAAGCTTCTTGACGACGGAGCCGTATATTGCCTGGTTGATATATTTAATCTGGCTGAGATTAACGGGGAGTATACAAGAGAAACGGGAGACCGGATAATAAAGCTTTTCACAACGTATATAAAAGAGGCTTTCGGAAGGACAAAAACCGAGTACATCTATAACGGAAACGGCAGCTTCGTAATGCTGACAGAGGATTCGGATTATATTACCGTTGAAGATATAATGAGACTATTAAGACTCCGACTTGATGAAAGAGAAGAGCTTTGTGAAATAGCAATAGAGTATAAAATAGGCATTGCAGAAACCTTTAAGGAAAATAAAACTGCAAGAAAACTGCTTTCTGAAGCAATAAAGAATAAAAAAACATACACATCGGAGTTAAAAGATAGGATATTATAAATAAAAGGAGAGGAGGAAAGGCAGGGTGGAAGGAAAATTCCTTGGCAGAGCAAAAGCATTTTATTTTATGGCTGTGGCCGTAATGATGTATTACTTTCTTACGGAATACATTGATATCGGGCTTCATATTACATACCGCCATGCCTTTGCCCTTGTTCTTTTTATCTCCGCAGCCCTTTTGTTTTTATGTAAACCCAATATCGCAAGGGGTATTACCGCATTTACGGAAGCCTTAATCTACAGTATTCCTCTTCTGGTAACAACGGTAGTTTCGCTTTTTATATGGTTTATGGGAAGAGTGGACACAGGGGTTATTTCAAGAGGTCTTTCAAGCTCCTTTATATATACCAATATGCTTTCTTTCGCTCTGGGGGCAGGTGCGCTTCTTTACATTTTCGGAAGCAGAGGTATATGGTACAATCTTATTGCAATTTTAATTGCCAACATTCTTATGCTTATTACAATTATAGCCCGACATGGACTTGCAGGCTTTATTTCCGAATTTGTAACTCTTGTAGTAACCTTTGCAGGAGTAACGGGAGATATTATTGTAGAGGCGGAAATCCATGAGCTTGCATTCTGTCTGGGAGCATATCTTATCTATATGCTTTTTAAGCCCAGGAAGGGTATCGCTTACATTATACTGCTTTTATTAAGTGCTTTCTGCTTTCTGGCGGCATTTAAAAGAATTGGCATCATAGCCGTTGTGATAGCGCTTTTTCTGGGATATATTCTTAAGTTTATTGCAAAGTACAGCGAAAAAACCGCAAAAAGACTTGTTACATTCCTGACGGTTTTAGTAATCTTTCTGCTTATATGCTATATAGCAATTATAAAGAGCGGCACCTTCGAGCTTCTTGAAAAGGCGGGAATAGACACAAGCGGACGTGTTGAAATTTATAATGCCGTGGATAAATTTTACCGGTTCAGCCCGGGCTTTTTAGGCAACGGAATCGGATTTTTAACATATCAGCTTAATACCTTTATGAAAGTGGGAGTTGCATCGGTTCATAATGATTTTCTCCAGCATTTTATAGATTTAGGCTTTTGGGGATATATTATATGGCTTTTCTCCATGACTCTTATAAGAACGTGGTATTTCGGAAGAAAAGGACAGGTGGAAAACGCCATTATAACCTTTATACTCACTATTTACCTTATAATTGTATCTTCTACTGATAACACCATGAACTATCCTCTTTTAACAGGAGTTCTTTCGATACTCATGATGGGAAGCGGCTTTGACAAAAGGGTAAGGGAAAGGGAAGAGAAAATGTTCGGTTATGTTTCAGAGGAGAACAGGGAAAAGAGAAGTGATTTGTTGTTATGAAAATTTTAATGGTCAATAAATTCCTTTATCCCAGAGGCGGCAGTGAGAGCTATATGCTTTATCTGGGGGAAGAGCTTGAAAAACTTGGTCATGAAGTAAGCTATTTCGGGATGTATGACGAAAAAAATACGGTGGGTAATTCAGAGGGTTTATATACAAAAAATATGGACTTTCATTCTAAGGGTCTTGAAAGATTGTTATATCCCTTCAGGATAATTTATTCCCTTGAGGCGAAAAGGAAAATCATGAAGGTTATAGATAGCTTCAAGCCTGATATAGTGCATATGAACAATATAAACTTTCAGCTTACGCCGTCTATAATTTACGGGGCAAAAAAAAGAAAAATCCCCGTTGTCCAGACGGTGCACGACTATCAGATGATTTGCCCCAATCACCTTTTATATGATTTTAATAAAAATACTCCCTGCGAAAAATGCCTTGGCGGCAATCACTCGGGCTGTATAAAAAACAAATGTATTCACGGCTCAGTGTTAAAGAGCGTTTTGGGAGTTATTGAGGCAAAGCTTTATTTATTTCTTAAGACCTATAAAAAGGTTGATTTGTTTATATGTCCCAGTAATTTCCTTGAAAGAAAGCTTTTATCCGCCGGGGGATATTATAAGGGAAAAACAAAGACCATACATAATTTTATAGACAAGGAAAAATTTCGGAGAGGTAATCACAAAGAAAAGGATTACATTTTATTCGTAGGAAGACTTTCCGAAGAAAAGGGAATTGACCTTATTAAAGATACCGCAAAGCTTCTTCCGGAGTATTCCTTTATAGTGGCTGGAAGCGGACCTTCGGAAGATGTTCTTAAGGGTATATCAAACATTCACCTTGCGGGATTTATTACCGGGGAAAAGCTCACAAAGCTTATGGCAGAGTCAAAAGTGCTTCTTTTGCCCTCCGTATGCTATGAAAATTGCCCTCTTTCCATACTTGAGGCTCATGCCCTGGGAGTACCGGTGGTTACAATGAATAAGGGCGGTATGGCGGAGCTTGTGAAAGATAAGGTTACGGGAACTTTGGCAGATGAAGCCACTCCTGAGGCGCTTGCAGATAAATTAAAAGAAACCCTGGAAAATGAAGATTACTACAGGTCCCTTAAAAAGAATTGTGAAAAAGAAAGGGACAATATATTGGATGTTGAAACATACGCTGAAATTTTAACTGAAGAATACGAAAAGCTATTAAAGAGGTGAAATGAATGTCCCGGCCCAAAGTAAGTATTATTGTTCCCGTATATAATGCAGAAAAGTATCTTGAAAGATGTATAAATTCCTTAAAGAGTCAGACCCTTTCAGATATTGAAATAATTCTTGTGGACGATTCATCAACTGACTCATCCTTGGAAATATGCAAAAAGGAAGCCTTAAATGATTCAAGAATAAAGGTTATCCATAAGGAGAACGAGGGTGCGGGAAAGGCGAGAAATGCAGCCCTTAAGGTGGCAAACGGGGAATATATCGCTTTCTTAGATTCCGACGATTTTGTAAATGCGGATATGCTTGAGGTTCTATTAAAAAGAGCGGAAAAATATAATTCCGACCTGGTTTTGTCAGGGGTTTTGTTTGTTGATGGGAATATGTTCAGCCGTGAGGGCGGATGTAGCTTAAAGAAGTATTTTAATGAAGACACTCACTTTGAAACAAAGGAAGAATTGAAAAAACTTAAAATGGGTATTTTCGGGGCGTTGCCCGAGGATGAAGATGACAGTAAATACGGTATGAGCATCTGGAAAAATCTTTTCAAAAGGCAAATAATTGAAGAAAATAATCTTACATTCGAATCCGAAAGGGAAATTCTTTCAGAGGATGCCCTGTTCATGATAGATTATATATCCGTAATAAAAAAAGCCACAGGAATTCCCGAGGCATTTTATAATTACTGCCGAAATGGGGACTCCATTTCAAAATCATATAAAAAAGACAGATTTGAAAAGTGCCTTGTTTTTGTGAATGAAGTTGAAAAAAGATTGAGCAGGGACATAAAAAAGGAAGAATACGAGGTTTATATTAAAAGATTCTATCAGGCAATGTGCAGGGTTTTGTGCTCCCAGGAGATAATGTATGCCAAGGACAATGGCATAAAATATAAGGACCTTAAAAAAAGACTTGAAAATGTGTGTACTCACAGCCTGACGAAGAAAGTATTAAAATCATATCCCATAGCAAAATTACCCTTTAAGCAAAGAGTATTCGCATATGCCATGAAATACAGATTATATTTTCTGTTAAAAGTGTTAGTAGATTTAAGAAGATAGGGGATAAAAATGTTTTTTTCTGTAATCGTACCCGTATATAAGGTGGAAGACTATCTTGAAAAGTGCATAGAAAGCGTTCTTTCCCAGACCTTTTCGGATTTTGAGCTTATTTTGGTTGATGACGGCTCGCCTGATTCATGTCCCGAAATTTGCGACAGATATAGGGAAAAGGACAGCCGTATAAAGGTGGTTCATAAGGAAAACGGCGGGCTTGCCAGCGCAAGAAGAGCGGGAATCAAGGTGGCACTTGGTGAATATGTTTTTAATCTTGATTCGGATGATATTATAGAAAAGGACACTTTGGAATGTGCCCGGAACATAATAAATGATACAAATTGCCAGATTGTCTCCTTTGCATACAGATGGGTGAAAGACGGCAAGACAGTAAATATTACGGATGATGGAATAGAAGAGGGCTTATACGAAAAAAAGGACATTGAAAAATACATTTATCCCAGACTTTTAATGGATGAAAATATGAACCATGTTTCCTATTATCTTTCGGGTAAAGCCATTAAAAGAGAATTTTTAACACCTTATCAGCTGGGAGTCAGCGAAAAAATATCATTGGGCGAGGATTTCTGCTGTGTAGTGCCCTGCTACCTCAATGCGGAAAGGGTATATATATCAAAGAAAAAGGCTTATCTTTACACTGTAAGGGAAAGCTCCTTATCAAAGTCCTTTAATTCCAATCAGATATATCTGATAGAGGATGTAATAAAAGAAATAAGTAAAAGTCAGCTTGAAAATATTCCTGATATTGATAAGCAGCTTTGCAGGTATTCATGTTTTATGTGTTTTACCATACTGGCAGCTTCTGCAGAGGGGAATTATTTTGATAGCATTAAAGCTATAAGAGAAAACATAGAAAATTCCATACACGGGGAAAAAATTCCCTTCGCTGAATTTCGGAAAATCTCTCTTAAAAGCAGGATAACTATATTCCTTATGAAGAAAAAATGCTATACTTTAGCTTTTTATTTTCTTAATATGTGTAAAAATATTAAAAAGATTAAAGGTAAGGGGTGAAGAATTATGACGCCTTGTATATCAGTAATTATGAGCGTATATAACGGAGAGGCATATCTTAAAGAAGCCATAGAAAGTGTTATAAATCAGACTTTCGAAAACTTTGAGCTTATTATAATAAATGACTGTTCAAACGATTCTACAGGTGAAATTTTAGCCGATTTTGCCCGGAAGGATGAAAGAATTAAGGTACATACAAACGAGGTTAATCTTAAACTTCCCGCATCCCTTAACAAGGCAGTTTCCCTTTGCAGAGGTAAATATATAGCGAGAATGGATGCAGATGATATATGCCTGCCCCAAAGACTTGAAAAGCAATTTAAGTTCATGGAAGAAAATGGGGAGGTAGCCCTGTCATCCCCCAGATTTTTGACCTTGAAAAACGGAGTTTACCAATCAGGCGGAGCAGGGGGAAGATGCGATAATGATGCCCTTCGTGCCATGCTTTTGGTCGTAAATCCCATATTGCACCCCGGGGTTATAGCAAGAGCAGAAGTAATGAAAAAGTTTAGTTATGACACAAGATGCACCTGTACGGAAGACCTTGACCTGTGGACAAGACTGGCAATGGAAAATCAGAAAATGGAAATATTGCCTGAGGTTTTATTGATATACCGTCTTCACGATAAACAGATTACCGGTACAACTTTGGAAAGACAGCACACGGAGGTTCTTAAAATAGAGCAAAAATACTACGGAACTTTGTTAAGTGAAATGGATGAAAAAATGAAGGAGTTTTATATAAGCGGCATCTATTTTAAGGAAAATGCGGATATAAAAAAATTTATTGGCTTTGCCGCATGGGTAAGAAAACATTCCCGTGAAAACTTTTCCAAAAATTCCGTAAACTACGCACTTTTTGAAATTTTAGCTGAATATAAAAGATGCGGAATATCCAAAAAGGATGTTTTACGGGCAATGCTTCACTTTAGCCCTTGTTTTCTGGCAAAGGAAATGATAAGAAGAAAAAAAGAAGCCAAAAAGGACATTGAAAAATGCATGAAGGTCGCAAAAGACTTGGGACTCAGAAGGACAGCAGGGACGAAGGAATTTCCCATATTTGAAAAATAACACAAGGAGCCTTGAAAATGAAAATTTTTGAATACCCTTATGTGATTATAACGATTCTTGTAATTGTTTTTCTCCTGATGGGACTTATAGGGCTGTACTTTACGTTAAAATCCGTGAAGACGGCAGAGGGAACACTGGAGAAAGGCTTTTGCGGTCTCGGAAAAATTGAAAATGATTTTGAAAAAGCAGGCGCCCTTAAGAAAAAGCGGACGGTTATGTATATTTTCTTATCCCTTGACAACGTAAAAAGACTCTTCTCGGACTCAAAGGCAATAAGAATGTATGAGAAAATCAAAAAAATATTGTTCACTCATTTCAGCCTTAATGTAGAAGGAGAAATTTCTCTTTACGGGAAACATAACTTTGTTGCCTTTAATTTTATGGATGAAGAAGAAATCGCAAGGGCCATAGATAAATGCTTTCATGAGATAAACGAAGTTATGATAAGTCAGGGAGCGGTAAATGTAGCCAGGATAAATTTCGGATACCACTGCACAAGCTCTACAGAGGTGTCTTTTAAAACCGCACTGGGCAGGGCAAAGCAGGCCTGCAGCATGGCGGAGGATAAAGATGTATTGCATCTTATGTGGGACAGCTCAAACGGAAGGGAATTTGAAAGGAAAATCAAGATAGAAAGCAATATTCATAATGAAATTGACAAAAACAGATTTTTCCTTGAATATCAACCTATTTTAGACCTTAAAACAAATAAGATAATGGGAGCGGAAGTGTTGTCAAGGCTCAATTCCGAAACTGACGGAATTTTAACCCCACGCCATTTTTTATCTGCAGTAAACAATGTGGGAATTAACGGGAAATTTGATTACTACATTTTTGAGAAGAACTTAAAATGGATTTCGGCAGATAAGGAAAATCGCAGTAAATACATATACACAATCAATTTTTCCAGAAACACTCTGTGCGATGAAAATTTAGCGGAAAATATAATTGAAATCACAGGAAAATACGGAGTTGACTATTCTTGTATTGCTGTAGAAATTCTTGAGGATAAAAATCTCACCTCAGAGGAAAAAGAAATATTAACCGAAAACTTAAGAAGACTGAAAGAAAAAGGTGTTCTTATCTTGCTGGATGATTTCGGTAAAGGCTATACCACCTTCGGGGAACTGACACAGTTTGATATAAGCATTGTAAAAATTGATAAGTCAATTACACAAAATGCAATAAATGAAGCAGGCTTTTTAATACTTAAAAACATTATAAGAACGGCTCATGACCTTGGCTTTAAGACTCTGTGCGAAGGAATAGAGACAGAGGAGCATAAAAAGAAAGTGGTTGAGGCGGGCTGTGATTTGCTTCAGGGTTATTATTTCTATCGTCCCATGCCTGTGGGGAGACTTGAAACATTATTAAAAGATTAACAAGGTGATTTTTATGTTATCAGTAGTTATACCTGCATATAACGAAGAAAAATGTATCAAAAGAGCATATACTGAAATAAGCACAATACTTTCAGATAACAACATTGAAAGTGAATTTATTTTCATTGATGACGGCTCAACTGACAAAACCTATGAATGGATAGAAGAACTTTCCATTGAAAATAAAAATGTGGCGGGACTTCGCTTTTCCAGAAATTTCGGAAAGGAAGCTGCAATTTCCGCAGGTCTTGCGTGGGTAAAGGGAGATTGTGCCGTTGTGATAGATGCGGACCTTCAGCACCCTCCTGAAAAAATAATTGAAATGTACCGTTTATGGGAAGAAGGATATGAAATTGTTGAGGGTGTAAAGAAAGAACGTGGCAATGAGAAGAAAATGAAAAGATTGGGCGCAAGAATTTTTTATTCTCTCATGAGCCGTATGGCAGGCTTTGATATGGCAGCCTCATCGGATTTCAAGCTTTTAGACAGAAAGGTTATAGATGTACTTAATAAGATGCCTGAAAGAGGATTTTTCAGAGCTATTTCCTACTGGGTGGGATACAAAAAAATCACCCTTGAGTTTTCAGTGAAGGAGCGTGTGGCAGGCCAGTCCAAATGGTCAACGGTAGGACTTATAAGATATGCCTTTTCAAACATTTCTTCCTATTCCACCGCACCCATGCAGACAGTAACAATTCTTGGCGTGGTAATGCTTGTAATCTCTGTTGTTTTCGGGGTGTGGGCACTTATCGATAAAATAGTGGGACGAGCTTTAGAGGGCATGACCACGGTTATCATTATAACTATTTTCATCGGAAGTATAATTATGATAAGCCTTGGCATTATGGGCTACTATATAGCCCGCATTTATGAAGAAATAAAAGGAAGACCTAAGTATATAATATCTTCGGTTACAAAAAAGGAATTTGACGAAAAAATTGACCCTTGAAAAAAACGAAAAATAGTAGTATAATTTGTCTTAAGTTATCTAATCGCAAAAACGAAAGAAGAATGAAAAATGCCAATCAAATACGGAAGGAAACAAAAACAGAATACAGTTTTTTATACAGTAACAGCTACAATTTTAATAATTTCGGTGTTCCTTTCAGCCGTAGTCTCTTTTTACATAAAGGCAGAGGATGAAGCTTATGAAATGCTTCATATGCAGACAAAGCAGATTAAAGATGACATCATTTTACAGATTAAATCCGACAGAGAAAATCTTGAAACTATGGCCTCTTTTGCTGCTAAGCTCTATGCGGACGGGGAAAGCTATGAGCTTTTGTTTGAGTCATTCAAGCCTATAGGACTCTTATCAAATATCGGCATACTGGATAAGAGCAACAATTTTACAACCTTGGTGGGAACTTTAGATTTGAACGGAAAAATTTCCTTTGAGGAAGAGGCGGCGAGAGGAACGTACATAAGCGGAAGGGTTCCCGACCTTACAAGATACGGAAAAGAAATTATAAGAAGTGCTGTTCCAATTAAGGTTAATGAAGAAATTGTGGGAATTTTATACGGAGTTATTACCCTTGAAAATATGGCGAAAAGATACAACAGTATGGCAAGAGAGCTTGATGCTCAGCTTTTCGTTTACAACAAGGAAACGGGGAAATTTCTTATAGATACAATAGATAAGACCCCGGGCGAACTGGCACAACTTGAGAGTCGTGAATATAATAATGGTAGCTCCTATGAAGATTTTCTTGAAAAGGAAAACGGATTTATTTCCTTCAAGTCCATTTTTACAGGGGAAGATTTATTTGTTCATTTTTCCACCATTGAAGATTTTAACTGGGGCATTATGCTTGCAAGATATGAAAGTCAGGTATTTGCCTCCACTCATTCTCTGGCTTTGGTTTTTCTTATAGCATTTTCTGCGATGATTATGGTTATGGTTGCCTACCTGCTTTTCATACTGATAGGGGAAAGGCATCGTTCAAAAGTAACTAAAGAGTCGTCAGCAATAAGAAAAATACTTCTGGAAATCAATCATCAGCATGGAAATGTAAAGGAAGCATTAAAGAGGGTGCAGGAAATATCAGTTTCACGTTCAGCCTTTTTCACAGATGTATTTGGAGAGGATTATAACTATGTCCTTCCGGATTTCACGGATAAGCTTTTAGAAGGAGAAGAAAGAAAGTATTTTATAGGAGAGCTGTTTTTCTATGCAGCAAAATATCGCAGAGTAAACGAATCTACAGTAGGAATTATGAGAATTATTCCAAACGCTCACCTTTTAAAAACCAATCCCGGATTATATGAGTTTTTTGAAAAGCATGACATAAAAGAGGTTGTTTTTGCAATTATAACAGATAAAAATAATCATGTAAGCATTCTTGGGGTTATAAACCCTGACAAAACCATTACATCCATAGCACTTTTAGAGGATGTGGCAGTTTGTTTTTCCATCGCCATATTCAATAAAAACCATCTTCACAGAACTGAAATGGCAGCCACAACCGATTCCCTTACGGGCGTCTTGAACAGAGTGTCCTTCAAAAAGGATATTGTTACGCTGGATAAGGAGAGACCTGAAGAAATTTCATGTATATATATTGATGTAAATGAGCTTCACTTAAGAAATAATAAATACGGTCATGCAGCAGGCGACGAAATGCTTATATACATTGCAAACTCCCTTAAAGAAGTGTTTTACGGGCACAAAATCTACCGTATGGGCGGAGATGAATTTTTGGTTTTCTGTATAAAAACAGATGGAGATACGGTGAGAAAAAATATTGACGTCTTTATAGAGCAGCTTAGGATAAAAGAATATAACGTGGCTATCGGAATGTCTTACAGGAAGCAGAATACAAACTGTGAAGAACTGGTAAGAGAAGCCGAGAAGAGAATGTATGAGGCAAAGGCTAAGTATTATCAGAACAAGGAAGAAAAAAGCATAGCCCAGGATACTGATAAAAATTATGAGCAGATTAAAACGGGCATCAGGGAAATAGACGCCATGATATCCGTCTTGAAAGAGCATTATAACGGTATATACAGGGTATCCCTTAATGCTGACAGTGCACATCGTATTTTAATGCCGTCTTATCTGGGATATAAGGAATATGAAGAGCATTTTTCTGCTTTGCTGGCGAAATATATAAATGAAATTGTTCATCCGGATTTTCAAAGGGCAGTTATAAGTTTTCTTAATTACGACGCCATAAAAAGGCATATAGCGGAGGGAAATATTCCTAAAATCAGCTATAAAAAAGTCGACGGGGAGAATGTGATTTTAAGTGTGTACAGTCTTGAAGACAGTAAAGAAACTGTTGACGAGACCTTGTGGGTTTTCAAAAAAGGTTAATTATAGGTCTTAAGGACTATTAAATATTAAAAGGAGATAAGCTTTTATAAAAATTATGGAAGCGACCAGGTGTATGTGGTTTTTTATTGAAACTTTATTGATTTTCATACTTGCTTTTTTCGTAATTGCCTTGCTTATTAAAATAGGGAATATGAAAAAAGAAAATGAAGCTGAAAAAATAACAGACAGTAAGAACGACAGAAAAACAGAAGCGGCTCAAGATAAAAAAATGATAGAAAGCATCTTAAAGGGTCTTGAAAAAGATGAATTTAAGATGTACCTTCAGTTTATTGTTGATAATGCAACCAAGAAAATTTCTTCAGCCGAAGCCCTGTCCAGATGGGATAAAGGGGAAAAAGGTCTTGTGGGGCCGGGTAATTATATAGAAAACATGGAAAATGCGGGACTTATAAGCAAGCACGATTTTCATATGTTTGAACTGGTTTGCAGACAGCTTGAAAAGTGGAATGATACCGAATATAAAGACATTTCCATTTCCTGCAATTTCACCAGGATAACTCTTTCGGAGGAAAGCTTTATTGACAATATTAAAGCAATTTCCGATAAGTACAATTTTGATAAATCCAAGCTTTCTATCGAAATAACCGAGGATGCAATGGAGAAAAATACGGAAACAGCAACTGAAAACGTGAAAAAGTGTAAGGAGCTGGGCTTCAAGGTTTATCTTGACGATTTGGGAGGAGGCTATACTTCTCTGACAAATCTCTGCGACTATCCCATTGACGTTGTAAAAATAGACAGGGATATTCTTTTAAGAATACATTCCGAAAAAGGAAAAGAATTGTTTGCAGGAATTATAGCCCTTGCTCACAATCTGGGTATAGAGGTTATCTGCGAGGGCGTTGAAACAGAGGGACAAAACGAAATTGTGTCAGAAACAAGCTGCGATTACATTCAGGGATGGTTTTTCTCAAAGCCCATACCCCAGGAAGAATGGGAAAAATTTATTGTAGGCTATGAATCGGACACCCCGTAAGAAACGGGAATTTATTCCAGCTTTTTTGGTTTCGTTTCACCCGGGAGGGAGAAAAGTATGAGAAAATGCCGTATTACCGTTATGAGGAAGGTGCATTATAAGGACCTTTCGGAAAAATATGAAAATCCCATAGAGCACGCCTGCCATATGGAGGAGGGGCAAACCTTCATTACAGACGGCATAAAAAAGCCCGATGGTCTTTGCGAAAGCGCCTGGGAAAGCATGGAATATTTTGTTAAAACCCTTGCTTCAGGCGGCGGGAATTTCTATGACGGCTGGATGAAAAATCCCGACTCTGCCATGATTTCCTGTAACGATGGCTTCAGACCGGTAAGCTTTTATATAGAGGCTCTTTAAAGATATATTGAAAAGGAGAATTTACATGAACGCAGAAAAAATCATGGAGTTTTTATTTGATTTATTTGCATCATTGGGCTTGAAAATAATAGCAGCTCTGGTGCTTTTAATTGTAGGGCTTAAGCTTATTAAGTTCTTTAAAAAATGGATAAAGACCTCTTCAAAGCTTGAAAAAGTGGATATGGGAGTAAGAACATTTTTAAGCAGCTTTTTAGGTATAACCTTATATGCAGTATTGTTTATATCAATAGCAATGGTTCTTGGAATACCCACCACCTCCTTTGTTACGGCTCTGGCTTCCTGCGGTATTGCAATAGGTCTTGCTCTTCAGGGGGCATTGGGAAACCTTGCGGGCGGAATAATGATTTTAATATTCCGTCCCTTTAAGGTGGGAGATTACATAACCACGGCTTCAACCTCGGGAACAGTTACCAATATAACAATTATGTACACGGTTCTTAAAACCCCCGACAATAAGATTATCACCATTCCCAACGGCACTTTAACCAATTCTGTCATAGAAAACTATTCTGAATCAAAAGAGCGAAGAGTGGACTTTTTATTTACAACAGCCTATGACTGTGATATAGACAAAGTAAAGGAAATTTTACTTAACGAAGCAAACAAGCACGAAAAAGTACTTGATAATCCGTTGCCCTTTGCCCGTCTTACAAACCATGGAGACAGTGCCCTGGAATATACCTTGAGAGTATGGTGCAGGTCGGAGGATTACTGGACAGTGAAATTTGACCTTCTTGAAAGTGTGAAAAAGGAATTTGATAAAAACGGAATTTCAATTCCCTATCCTCAGATGGATATTCACGTTGATAGTATAGGAAAATAATGCTTGACTTATAAAAAAAGCTGTGTTATAATGACTTAGACGCAAAAGAGTGGGAATTCTCCCACTCTTTCGTGTTGTATTGGAAAAAATCTTTATTCGTTCAGGAAAGAGGGATTGCTTTGTCCAAAATAGAAGAAATAGCAGAAAAAGAAGCAGCTGCCATATGCGAGGCGGAGGGTCTTTACGTCTACGAGGTTGAGTATAAAAAAGAGGGTGCGGATATGTGCCTTCGTGTTTATATCGACTCAGACACGGGGGTTACTCTTACCGACTGCGAAAAGGTAAGCCGTGCATTATCCGACAGGCTTGATGAAATAGATCCCATAAAAACGGCATACGAGCTTGAAATTTCATCGCCGGGTGTAGAAAGACTTTTAACAAGGCCCTGGCATTTTGAAAAGGTTTTGGGCGAGAAAATCAATGTCAAGCTTTTTAATCCCATAAACAAGGTTAAAAATCTCACGGGTATATTAAAAGAAGCCGATGAGAAAACCTTTAAGATAGAACTTGGCGAGGGAGAAATCCTCACCATAGAAAAAGATAAAGCAAGTCAGATTAAAACAGTATTTGAATTTTAGGGGGTATTTGAAAAAATGAACACAGAACTTATGGAAGCTTTAGTAGAGCTTGAAAAAACAAAAGATATAAAGAAAGACTATATGGTAGATGCAATAAAGTCAGCTTTGGTTGCTGCCTGCAAGAAAAACTATCTTGACAATCTTTATATCAGGGTTGAAATGGATGACGAAACAGGTGTAATTTCCGCATTTACCCAGAAAAAGGTAGCAGAAGAAGTAGAAGATCCCGTGAACGAAATTTCTTTAGAGGAAGCAAGAATATTAAAGCCCACCTACGAAGTGGGAGATTTTGTGGATTATGCAGTTGACCCCATGCTTTTCGGAAGAATTGCGGCACAGACTGCAAAGCAGGTTATTATCCAGAAAATAAGAGAAGCTGAAAGAGGACATCTCTTTGATGCATTTACCGAAAAAGAGGGTAAAATTTTAACAGGTGTTATCCAGAAGGAAGACAGAAAGGGAATTATCGTTTCCTTAGAAGATAATGCAGAAGGTATTCTTCCCATGAGCGAAAGAATACCCGGTGAAGAATATCCCTATAACAAGAGAATGAAGTTCTTTGTAATGGAAATCAAAAAGGGCTATATGGGTCCTCAGATTTTACTTTCCAGAACACATCCCGGTCTTATAAGAAAGCTCTTTGAGCAGGAGGTTCCCGAAATTGCCGAGGGTACAGTTGAAATCAAGAGCGTAGTAAGAGAAGCAGGCTCCCGTACAAAGATGGCGGTTTGGTCAAGCGATGAAAAAATCGACCCCATCGGCTCCTGTGTGGGACAAAAGGGTATGAGAGTCAATGCTGTTATGGATGGTATGGGCGACGAGAAGATTGATATTATAAAGTATTCGGAAGACCCGGCTGAATTTATAAAATCAGCATTAAGCCCAGCAAAAGTAACCTCCGTTACCATAAACGAAGAAGACAAGACTGCGTCAGTTGAAGTTCCTGAATATCAGCTTTCATTGGCTATAGGCAAGGAAGGTCAGAACGTAAGAATTGCAGCAAGACTTACAGGCTGGAAAATCGATATAAAGAGCGAAAGCGCCCAGTAAGAGGTGAAGGTACTTGACTAAGAATATTCCCCTGCGTATGTGTGCGGTTTGCAGACAGAGTAAGGAAAAGAAAGAGCTTTTAAGGATTGTGAAAAACAAAGACGGTGAGATTTTCATAGACCCTACCGGAAAGGCCAACGGCAGAGGCGCCTATATCTGTAAGGATGGTTCCTGCATAAAGGAAGCAGAGCAGAAAAGGGCACTTGAGCGGTCTTTCAAAGTAGCTTTGGATAAGGAATTTTATTCGTTATTAAAAGACGCAATCAAAGAAGACTAATATGGAGGTGTTTCTATGGCTAAAATAAAGGTTAGTGAACTTTCTAAAATAATAGGTGTAAAAAGCACAGAGCTTGTTGAAATATTAAAGGATACAGGAACTCAGGTAAAGGGTTCCTCCAGCAGCTTATCGGATATGGATATGAACATTTTGCTGGAGCATTATACATCCCTTTATGACGATGGCTCAGATGTATATGAATTTATGAAATCCTTATGCCCCAAAGAGCCCGAAGTAAAGGAAGAGGTTAAAGAGGTAAAGAAGGAAGAGCCCAAGGAAGATGCAGTAAAAGAGGAAGCTCCTAAAAAGAAAGAAGCAGGAGAAAAGCCCAACAGAAATTTGGAAAAGCGTTATGTGGATACCCGTGTAAACGTTGTGGATTTATCCAAGTATAACGATTCTGAAAAGATAGAGGAAATGGCTCCCGAGCTTAAGGATACTGTTACAAACAAACAGAAGATTAAAAGAGGTCAGAAGAATAAATTCCAGCAGAAGAAAGAAGCTTTCGTTCCCAAAAAGGAAGAAACCAAGAAAAAGGAAAAGCTGGAAATTGAAATCCCTGATGAAATTTTGGTTTCCGAGCTTGCAGAAAAGCTTAAAACTTCCGCAAACGACGTTATCAAGCGTCTTATGTTAATCGGCGTAATGGCTAACGTAAATCAGTCTGTTGACTTTGATACCGCAAGCCTTATTGCAGAGGATATGGGTGCTAAGGTGACTAAGGAAATTATCGTTACCAAGGAAGATGTACTCTTTAACGACGTAGAAGATGCCGAGGAAGATTTGCTTCCCAGAGATCCCGTTGTTGTTGTAATGGGACACGTTGACCATGGTAAAACTTCGCTTCTTGATGCTATAAGAGAAACCAACGTGGCATCAGGCGAAGCAGGTGGTATCACTCAGCACATCGGTGCGTACAGAGTTACAATCAACGGAAGACAGATTACATTCTTAGATACTCCCGGACATGAAGCCTTCACAGCCATGAGAGCCAGAGGCGCACAGGTTACCGATATTGCAATATTGGTGGTTGCGGCAGACGACGGAATTATGCCCCACTCAGTTGAAGCAATAACCCATGCCAAGGCTGCAGGACTCACAACAATCGTTGCAATCAATAAAATTGACAGAGAAAATGCAGATGTTGAGAGAGTAAAAAGAGAGCTTTCCGAGAATGATATATTGGTAGAAGAATGGGGCGGGGATACAGTTTGCTGTGAAGTTTCCGCTAAAAAGAGAATAAACATTGAAGGCCTTCTTGAAATGGTTATTTTAAGTGCCGATATGTTAGAGCTTAAAGCAAATCCCAATCGTATGGCAAAGGGTACGGTAATCGAATCCCGTCTTGACAAGGGAAGAGGTCCCGTTGCAACGGTACTTGTGCAAAAGGGCACATTAAATCAGGGAGACGTTGTGGTTGCAGGTACATCTGTTGGTAAGGTAAGGGTTATGACCGACGATAAGGGTAACAGAATAAAGGTTGCAGGTCCTTCTGTTCCCGTTGAAATCGTAGGCCTTTCCGAAGCTCCCGAAGGCGGCGAAATCTTCTATGCAGTAGCAGACGAGAGAGCTGCCCGTGATGTAGTTGAAGCAAGAAAGCAGAAGATTAAGGACGAAAATATAAAGGCGCAGAGCCAGGTAAGTCTGGATGATTTGTTTGCTCAGATTTCACAGGGTGATGTTAAGAATCTTAATATCATTGTAAAGGCAGACGTTCAGGGTAGCGTTGAAGCTGTTCGTCAGAGCCTTGAAAAGCTTTCCAACGAGGAAGTTAAGGTAAAGGTTATCCACGGAGCAGTGGGCGGTGTTAACGAGTCTGACGTAATGCTTGCATCAGCATCCAATGCTATTATTGTAGGCTTTAACGTAAGACCTGACAGCGGTGCTATCGTTTCTGCGGAAACAAAGGGCGTCGAAATGAGAATGTATCGCATTATCTATGATGCTATTGACGAAATTGAAGCGGCAATGAAGGGTATGCTTGCTCCTAAGTTCCGTGAAAAGGTTACAGGTCATGCAGAAGTGAGACAGACCTTTAAGGTTTCAAGCGTCGGTACTATTGCAGGCTGCTATGTAACAGACGGAACCATTGCAAGAAACAACCAGGTAAGAGTTGTCCGTAACGGTATTGTTATTTACGAGGGTGCTATTGATTCACTCAAGAGATTCAAAGATGACGCCAAGGAAGTTGCTTCCGGCTTTGAATGCGGTATGAGCATTGAAAAGTTCAACGACATAAAGGAAGGCGACATATTTGAAAGCTTCACAATGGAAGAGGTTGAAAGATAAATGAGTTTCGATAGGATTGAAAGAATATCCGGAGAAGTAAAAAGGGAAATTGCCAATATCCTAAGAGAGATAAAGGACCCCAGAATGAAGGGTATGATAAGTGTTCTTGCGGTAAAGGTAACAAAGGACTTATCCCACGCCAAGATTATTTTAAGTGTTCTGGGTTCTGAGGAAGACAAAAAATCCACCCTGTCTGCTCTTAAGTCGGCGTCCGGCTATATGAGAAGAGAGCTTTCTTCAAGAGTAGATTTAAGGGTTACCCCCAATCTTTCCTTTGAGGTAAGCGATTCAATCGAGCATGAAATTCACATAAGCAAGCTCATTGAAGAAGCAAATAAAAAAATTGGTGATAATAATGAATAAATTTTCTAAAATTATCAGGGAAATAAAAAAAGCGGAGAGCATTGCTATTCTCAACCATGTAAACATGGACGGGGATGCGGTAGGCTCCGCATTTTCCTTTGCAAAAACTCTTTCGGATATGGGTAAAAAGGTTACGGTTTTACTGGAAGAAGCACCTCCCTCATTCCTTGCGGGATTTTGCGACGAATATGAAACAGAGAGCAGTGAAACTTTTGACCTGGCAATAGCAGTAGATTGCGGAGATATTCACAGGATGGGAAGCCGCAAGGAAATTTTTGAAAGGGCAAAAAGAACAGTTTGTATTGACCACCACCTTTCAAATCAGGGCTTTGCGGACGTTAATTATATAAAACCCACCGCATCCAGCACCTCTGAAATTATGTATGAGCTTATTATGAAGCTGACGGGTAAATTTTCAAAGCATCAGGCGGAGCAGCTTTATGCAGGAATCATCACCGATACCGGGGGATTTAAATTTTCCAATACTACCCCCGAAAGCTTTGAATACAGCGGAGCTTTGCTTAAATGCGGGGCAGATATAAATAATGTCTGCATTGAAATTTACGAGTCGGAGTCCTTGGAAAAAATGAAGCTTAAATCGAGAGCACTTGATTCCTTAAGACTTTATGAAGACGGAAAAATATCTTCCGTCATGATTACCAAAAAGGATTTCGAGGAAACGGGAGCTTTGGTTTCAGACTGTGAGGGCTTTTCGGATATAGGCAGGGGAATTTACGGGGTGGAAGCATCCTTCTGTATAACCGTAAAAAATTCCTGCAAGGTAAGTCTCAGAAGCAAGCACTATGTGGATGTTTCCGCTGTTGCGGCACATTTTGGAGGCGGCGGGCACGCCAGAGCCAGCGGATTTACTCTGTCCGGCGATACCGACGTTGCCCAGTTGACGGAAAAGTTAGTTAATCTTTTGAGCGAAGAAGTAAAAAAGGGTAGAAAATGAACGGAGTAATAGTAATTGATAAAGAAAAGGGCATGACAAGCTTTGATGTGGTTGCTAAGGTGCGCCGCTTGTGTCGCCCTTTTAAGGTGGGACACACAGGAACTTTAGACCCTGATGCAACGGGGGTTTTGCCCGTTTGTATAGGAAACGCCACTAAAGCAGCGGATATAATGAGCGGGAACGACAAAAAAAGCTACCGTGCCGTACTTTGCCTGGGAAAAGCAACCGATACCTATGACGCTTCGGGAAAGGTTTTGGAGGAAAGAGACACAAGTTTAGTTACCGACCTTATGATTGAGAACGCACTTGAATACTTCAAAGGGGATATAATGCAGACACCTCCCATGTATTCTGCCATAAAAATAGGTGGTAAAAAGCTTTACGAACTGGCAAGAGAGGGAAAAGTAATAGACAGAGAAGAAAGAAAAATTACGGTTCATTCCATTAAGGTCGTTTTAAGGCATGGAGATTTTATAACACTGGATATAGATTGCTCCAAGGGAACGTACATAAGGTCCATCTGCAACGATTTGGGAGAGAAAATAGGAACGCTCGGTTATATGGCGGAATTAAGAAGAACCAAAAGCGGTAACTTTAAGGAAGAGGATGCCATAAAGCTTTCAGGTCTTGAAAGTATAACAGACATTGAAAAAAACTTGATTCCTACCCATCATCTTTTTGACTACCCGTCTTTCATAGCCACAGAAAAGCAGGAATATCTGATTAAAAACGGAGTAGCTGCCTATTGCAACGGTGATTTTGGGTTATATAAAGTGTTTTCGAAATCGGGACAGTTTTTGTCCTTGTCTGAAATTACTTTAATCGACGGAAAAAAATGCTTGAAGCTCATTAAAAGCTTTTACGGAGGATAAGGCGTGGAAATATTAAGTAACAGGGAAAAACTTAATAATACTTCGGTTGCCATAGGTAATTTTGACGGAGTTCACCTTGCTCATAAGGAGCTTATTAAAATGGCAATTGCCGGAAAAGAGGACTTAAAAAGCGTGGTATATACCTTTTCTCCTCATCCCTGCACTTTTTTCGGAAAAGAAGTGTCTTTAATCCAGAGCGAGGATGAGAAAAGAGAAGAAATAGCAAAGTGCGGTGCAGATATTTTATACATAGAACGCTGCGACATGGAATTTTTATCCAAAAGCCCGTATCTCTTTGCAAAAGAGGTGTTAAAGGAAAGACTCGGGGCAAAAAAAGTCTTCGTTGGCTTTGACTTTACTTTTGGAAATAAAGGGGAGGGGAAAGCGGAGGATTTAATAAAGCTGGGCAAGGAGCTTGGCTTTTCCGTTTCGGTTTTGCCTGAAATTAAAGGTGAAGACGGAAAAGCATTAAAAAGCAGCAGCGTAAGAGAATATATCCTTAAAGGGAAAATGAGGGAAGCTGAAGAAATTCTCGGCAGACCCTATAGCTTTGAGGGAAAGGTCAAGCACTGCAAGGGACTTGGAAAGAATCTGGGCTTTCCTACTGCCAATATTTTCCCCGAAAAAGGGAAAATACTTCCGCCCTTCGGGGTTTATTGGGTAAAGGCTTTGATAGAGGATGAATCCTTTGATGCCATTGCAAATCTTGGAATAAATCCCACTGTGGAAGAGGGGAATATCCCTAAATTAGAGGTAAATATTTTGAATTTTGACAAGGATATATACGGAAAAAGTATAAAAGTAGCATTTAAGGAAATGATAAGAAAAGAGAAAAAATTCAAAAGCCCCGAAGAATTAAAGGCGCAGATAAAAAAAGATGTAAATAATTTGAAAAAATGTTTGACAAATGGTTAAATTTGTGTTACAATACCAAATGGCTATGAGCCGAACCCTATACAAGGTTTTGGGGTTCTCCGCCCTTTACTTTGTAAAGTGGAGATATTATTTTTAGGAGGTATTATAATGTTAAAGGACAGAAAGCAGGAAATTATCGCAACTTATCGTATGAGTGAAACCGATACAGGTTCTCCCGAAGTGCAGATCGCTCTTTTGACTGAGAGAATCAATCACCTTAACGAGCACATGAAGGCTAACAAGAAGGATCATCACTCAAGACGTGGTCTTTTAAAGATGGTAGGTAAGAGAAGAAGCTTACTTAACTATCTTGAAAGAGTTGATATTGAAAGATATCGTGCAATTCTTGACAAACTTGGCTTAAGAAAGTAATTTAATGCAGGCGGTCGTTACTTTAATGACCGCCGCTTTCTTCTATTTCAAGAAAATAAATTTTGTGAAAAATCCGTGGCGATTAGCAGTTAGATGTGCCTTTCGTTAGAGTGCGGAAGACAGATTTAAGTGCTAAATGCCATCGGATAAGATATATTGAAAGGATGGTAATTTATGAAAAAAATATTTACTACAGAAGTTGCCGGACGTCCCTTTTCAGTTGAAGTGGGAGACCTGGCGCAGCTTGCCAACGGAAGTGCATTCGTAAAGTACGGAGATACTGCAGTTTTATGTACAGCTACAGCATCTGCAAAGCCCAGAGACGGGGTTGACTTTTTCCCTTTGAGCGTTGACTACGAAGAAAAGCTTTACAGCGTTGGTAAAATTCCCGGAAGCTACACAAGAAGAGAATCAAGACCTACGGAGCATGCAATTTTATCTTCAAGATGCATTGACAGACCTATCCGTCCCTTGTTCCCCGCAGATTTAAGAAACGACGTTACTGTTATAACAACAGTTATGTCCGTTGACCAGGATTTTCAGCCTGAAGTTACTGCATTGATTGGTGCATCACTTGCCATATCCATTTCCGACATTCCCTTTAACGGTCCTATTGCAGGCGTTAATGTGGGCTTAGTTGACGGAAAGCTCATCTTGAATCCCACAGAAGAAGAAAGAGCTAAAAGCTCCATGAACTTAACTGTAGCAGGTACAAAGGAAAAGGTTAACATGATTGAATGTGGTGCCGACTCCGTTCCTGAAGATACAATGCTTGAAGCAATTATGCTGGCTCATGAGGAAATCAAAAAGGTTTGCGAATGGATTGAAACTGTAGCAGAAGAAATCGGCAAGCCTAAGTTTGATTATGAGCATATCACAGTTGATGAAGAGCTTTTTGAAGAAGTTAAGGCTTTCGCAATTGACAGAGTTAAGTGGGCACTGGATACAGACGATAAGAGAATCCGTGATGAACATATGGCAGTTGTATCCGAAGAGGTTTATGAGCATTTTGCTGACCGTTATCCCGAAGCTGAGGGACAGGCAGTTTTAGACGGAGTTTTATATAAGCTCCAGAAATACGTTGTAAGAAGGTGGCTTTTGGATGAAGGCAAGAGAGTTGACGGAAGAGGAATGGATGAAATCCGTCCCCTTTCCTGCGACATCGACCTTCTTCCCAGAGTTCATGGTTCTGCTCTCTTTACAAGAGGACAGACTCAGGTTTTAACCGCTACAACACTGGCAACCTTGTCCGAAGCTCAGATGCTTGACGGTATTGATAACGAAGATACAAAGAGATATATCCATCACTATAATTTCCCCTCATATTCTGTGGGTGAAACCCGTCCTTCAAGAGGACCCGGAAGACGTGAAATCGGACACGGTGCACTGGCTGAAAAGGCTCTTGTTCCCGTAATTCCCTCAGAGCAGGAATTCCCCTATGCAATCCGTCTTGTATCCGAAGTATTGTCATCCAACGGCTCTACCAGCCAGGGAAGTATCTGTGCAAGCACACTTTCTCTTATGGCGGCAGGTGTTCCCATTAAGGCTCCCGTTGCAGGTATCTCCTGCGGTCTTATTACAGAGGGCGACAGATTTATCACCATGACCGATATTCAGGGCTTAGAGGACTTCTTCGGCGATATGGACTTTAAGGTTGCAGGAACAAAGGACGGTATCACAGCTATTCAGGTTGATATTAAGATTGACGGTCTTACTCCCGAAATCATCAAGACTGCTTTCGAGAAAACAAAAGTTGCAAGACTTCACATTTTGGATGATGTAATGCTCAAGAGAATTGCAGAGCCCAGAGCAGAGCTTTCTGCTTATGCTCCCAAGATTATCTCCACAAAGATTGACCCTGAAAAGATTCGTGAGGTTATAGGCTCAGGCGGAAAGACAATTCAGAGAATCACTGCTGAAACAGGCGTTAAGATTGATATTGAGGACGACGGAAGCGTATTTATCGCTTGCGTTGACTACGAAGCAGGTATGAGAGCATTAAAAATCGTTGAAGGCATCGCATCCGAGCCTCAGGTTGGCGAAACCTACACAGGTAAGGTTATGCGTATTATGGACTTCGGCGCATTTGTTGAATATCTTCCCGGTAAAGAGGGTCTTGTTCACATTTCCAAGCTTGATACCAAGAGAGTTGACAAGGTTACAGATATAGTTTCAGTAGGAGACGAAATTCAGGTAAAATTGATCGAGGTTGACAGACAGGGAAGAATAAACCTTTCCAGAAAAGATGCTCTTTTAGACCTTGAAAAGAAAGAAGAAAAGACCGAAGAATGATAAAAATTAAAACTCTTTCAAATAATTTAAAAATTGCATACGAAAGAATTTCTCACGCCCGCTCAATTTCAGCGGGCGTTTGGGTTTTATCCGGCTCCAGATATGAAAAAATAAGCGGAATGTCTCATTTTATCGAACACATGTTGTTCAAGGGAACCAAAAATAAAACTGCCCGTGAAATAGCAGAAAAGATGGATGAGGCAGGGGGCCAGCTTAACGCCTATACCACCAGGGAATACACGACATATTACGCCCACACCATTTCGGAATGTATGGAGGATGCCGTAGAGCTTTTAAGCGATATGATTAAAAATTCTCTGTTTTCCGAAAGGGATATAGAGCTTGAGAAAAACGTGGTTTTAGAAGAAATAGCCATGTACGAGGATTCTCCTGAGGATTTGGTTTTTGACCTTTTGGAGGAGCACGCCTTTTCGGGCAATACCTTAGGAAGAAGCATTACAGGAAGCCGTGAAAGTGTTAAAAGCATTACAAAAAAGGATATCCTTAATCATATGGATTCTTTTTATACTCCTTCAAATATGGTGGTTTCGGTTGCGGGAAATTTCCCTGAGGAAGAAATGCTTTGCCTTATGGAAAAGTATTTTGGTGATATGGAGGATAAGGAAAAATCCCAAATAGAGATTATAAAGCCCGTATTTACGGGAGGAGAAAACACAACCATAAAGGATATTGAACAGGTTAATCTGGCAATAGGCTATGAAAGCTTCGGCTACAGAGATAATGAAAGATATCCTCTTATTATCTTAAATAATGCTTTCGGCTCATCTATGAGCTCCAGACTTTTCCAGCGAATAAGAGAAGATGAGGGTCTTGCCTATTCGGTTTATACTTCTGTTGCCACTTATCGTGATACAGGGCTTTTTTCTATCTATGCAGGATTAAAAAAAGAAAACCTTAAAAGGGTAGAAAAAATAATAAAGGAAGAAGTAGAAAAGCTTTTATCTTACGGTCTTTCGGAAAATGAAATCGAAAGGGCAAAAAAGCAGATTAAAGGCAGTATTATTTTAAGCGGAGAAAGTGTCGGAAGCCATTTAAGCTCCATGGGCAAAGGGATTTTGCTTTCGGGAAAGGTTAAAACCGAAGAGGAGCTTTTGGAAAGCATTGCTTCTGTTAAAAAAGACGATATTATCCGTGTAACCGAAAAGGTTTTCGGAGGCGACAATTTCTTTAAGGAAATAGTAAAAGGAAAATAGCGAAAAATAAAAAAGCTTGTCTTATTAAATAAGATAAGCTTTTTTTTATTTGCTATGTGTCGCAAAGTTTTCTTTCTTTATTCCACCATATGACAATGTTTTTATAATTATTTTGATATAATTTATAAAAAGCTTGTCCGGGAGATGGTGGATTTGGGAAAACAATTGAGACTTAAGAGAATTATATTAAGTAAAAACACTTTGATACTTATATCTGTTTTCCTTTTTTCGGGAGTGCACATCTACGGGGATATACTTCCTTTTGGAATGCCTGCCCTGGCATCTTTCGGTGCAAATCCTTTAAGCCTGCTGGCATATATTTTGGGGATTGTTACATCGGGGGCGGGGAATTTTTCTTTTCTGAGACATTCCTTTTCTCCGTTTATATATATATTCACATCAAAGCTCCTTAAGGATAAAATTCCACCTGCGGTTTTATCAGGGTTTTCGGCATTGGTAGGAGGAGCATTTGCTCTTTTATTGATAAGAGAAAAGCATCTTCTCTATTTTGTCTTTGTTTTGGCAGAGGCGGCATTTTCTTCGGTTTTTACCCTTGTTTTCAGTGAAGCCAAGAAAGCTCTTTCAATTAAATTAAGCGGGGGAAAGGTTGATGAAACGGGCTTTGCTTTTGGTATAATATCCTTAATGACCTTGTGCCTCTCCTTTTCTGAAATTGAATTTTCAAATCTTTCTGTGGCATCCACTTTGATGCTTGTGATAGGTATGGCATCGAGCTATAAACATAAAGTGCCTGTAAGTGTAGTTGTAAACCTGGCGGCAGGTTTTTTCTCCTTTGTGTTTACCCCGAAAAATCCGGGAGCTTTGGCGTATCTGGCAATATCGGGATTTTCAGCGTCCCTTTTAAAAAAGTACGGTAAATTTTTAATACCCTTTACATACATTTTCTTTCTTCCTTTTTTTCTTAACGTCAATATATTAAAAGAAACCTTTTCAATTTATGATATGGCATTATCCTCGCTGATTTTTCTGTTCTTGCCCGGAAAGGTGCTGGATTTTATAGATATAATTCCAAATTCCCAAAGGGCAGAGGCATCCTTCATGCATCTTTCGGAGAGGGTAAATTCCGTGGCAGATACCTTTCAGTCAATAGCTGATATTTTTGCCAGAACGGAGTTTACAAAGGATGTGCCTTTAACATCGGGAAACACCCCTGAAAACAAGCTTGAAAATCTGTGGCACAATCACATAAAGGAAGAGGCTCTTGCACTGTCGGGACAAATGGGAAGTATATCCAAAATGCTTAAAAATATTTCCCGTAAAGAGGACCTTAGGCTTTTGAGAGATGAAATAAAGGAAAATGAATTAAAAAAGGCCCTTAAAAAAAGGGGAGTAAACCTTAAGAAATTAAGTGCTGGAGTAAATAAAAAAGGCGTTTTTGAAGTAATCTTAAGTATGATGCCCTGCAAGGGCGGAAATATATGCGATAATCTGATCCCCACGGTTATAAGGGAGGTAACAGGTAAAGAGGTTTTGAGATTTGGTGTTAAAAACTGCTCTGAGTGCAGAGTTTGCTATACCGAAAGCCCTAAATATTCTTTGGATATTTCGGTGTCGGAAATACCCAAGGAGGAGATGTCTGGAGATGCCCTGGCGTTTGCCTATGTGGATGAGGAGCATTTTGCCGTTGCTCTTTCTGACGGTATGGGAACAGGCAGAAAAGCCCGTGAGAAAAGTGATATTGCCGTCAAGCTCTCCTTAAGGCTGTTGGCTCTGGGAATGGATTTGCCATCTACGGTAAGTATGGTGAATTCTCTGCTTTTAAGGCAGGGGGGAGATGGCTTTGCAACGCTGGATATAGCTCTTCTCAATCTTGAAACGGGTAGAGTTAAGTTTACCAAAAATGCAGCCGCCGCAGGCTATGTTTTAACCTGCGGAGGAAAGGTGAAAAAGCTTAGCCTTAAAGGTACTCCCTTAGGCATAGTGGGAGCTGCAAAGGTAGAAGAGGGCAGCTTCACCCTTAAGGACGGGGATTTTTTCATAATGGTATCGGACGGAGTTACCGACAGCTTCGGTCAGGATAAAGAAAACGAGCTTCCGGGCAGAATTCAGGAATTTACAGGGGGAGACTCTAAAGACCTGGCGGAGTATATAATGCTTACGGCAAGGGCGTTGGCAAAAAATAAAATAAGAGACGATATGACAGCCATTGCTGTCGGTTGCATAAAAAAGCAAAAAAGTGGAAATAATAAGGAAAAAAGGAGGCTTGAAATATGCGAAGCGACAGGAAGGTAATTATTCTGGATAACATAAAGTCAGACTGTATTGAGCAGGCTATGTTCATATTAAAGGAAGTTCACCCGAAAAATATTGATGCAGTGAAGGAAGCGGAACGGATTGTGGAAAACTACACTAAAAAGTATCACTATACACTGTATTCAAAAATGCTTAAACGAAAAAAGATGTCAGGGGCAGTTCTTACGGGGATACTGCTTGGGAGTGCAATTTTTTTGGGAGTTATGCTCGCTATGTGGAGAATATAAAAAAGGAAGTGAAAACCAAAGGTTTTCACTTCCTTTTTTATATTTCTTCTTTAATTGTATCGCCGGTTTCAGCTGACTTTCTTGCAGCTTCCATAACCTTCATAACGCGAAGGGCCTGCTGGGGAGTAATCTTAAGAGGAGCCTTGCCTTCAATTGCATCTACAAACTGGTAGAAAGCCTGGCTTACATTATCAATAACATCCTCGGGAGCAGAAAGAGGAATGGTTTCGATGGAATTCTCACTTCTGGGAGCCATTGTCTTAGAAGCTCCTGCAATGTTCTCCTTGATGTCAGCGTCCCAGGTATCTTCACGGTCCTTTACCTTTACAATTTTACCGTTGCAGTCCCAATAGTCAATTTCCAAAGTGCCGTCAGAGCCAATAACGTGCCATCTGGGGTGCTTTATAAAGTCGTTGGTGGAAACGTCAACCTGGACTGTAATTCCGTTTGAAAGAGTCATTGTAAGGCGGAAGCATTCATCAACGTCGCATTTATCCTTGTTGGGGTTATACATTTTGCAGAAAACATTTGTAACCTTAGCATCGGGGTATAAATGAAGAATCTGGTCAATTAAGTGAACGCCCCAGTCAAGCATCATACCGCCGCCCTGTGCCTTAATTGCTCTCCAGCCCTGGGGAACGCCACGGGAGCCTTCCACACGGGATTCGATTATCATAATGTCGCCTAAAGTTCCTGCTTCGATATGTCTCTTAACCAAAATGAAATCCTTATTTACTCTTCGGTTCTGGTCAATGGTGAATACCTTGCCGGTTTCCTTCTGAACTTCCATAATTTCCAGAAGCTCTTCTGAGTTCATGGTAACGGGCTTTTCGCATATAACGTGCTTACCTGCTCTTAAAGCCCTGATTGAAAGGTCCTTATGGAAATGGTTGGGGGTTGCAACTAAAATTATATCTATTTCGGGGTCGTTTAACATTTCGTCATAGTCCTTATAAGCGTAAAGACCTTTGGACTTTGCAAGCTCCATTCTTGCGGGATTGATATCATATGCCCCCTTAAAGCTGATGATATCGGAAAAGTTTTTCACGTTGTTAAAATGGTGCATTGCCATTCCGCCGAAGCCGACGGCTCCTAATTTGTGTAACATATAAAATGCCTCCTTGGAGATTTTTTAATAGTTAGTTAGTAAGAGTTTGTCAAAACACAGTTTGTGTTTTTGAATACATCCCTGTTCGGGCTGTATTCTTTTGTAATGCACAAAACTACTCGGCTATTCGCCTCGCTTATGGTTTTGTGCATTGTAAGCAAAAAAGCTATTCGCTTTTTTGAGAATTTGTAACTGCAAAGTCTAAAATGCTGTCCGCATTTCTTAACGACTTGCAGTTGTCAGCCTTTGAATACATCCCTGTTCGGGCTGTATTCTTTTGTAATGCACAAAACTGCTCGGCTATTCGCCTCACAACCGTTTTGCGCATTGTAAGCATAAATTTTTCTTTGTGGAAAAATTTATGCTTAAACCCACCACATTTCGCCGGGGGACTGGTAGATTAAAACTTCCTTTAAGAATGAAATTGCCTTTTCAAGTCCCTCTGTGGGGCTCATCAAAGCGTCCTCATGCTCGATGCTGATTGCACCGTCATAGCCTGTTAATTTAAGAGCGCTGATAATATCGTTCCACACCTTTTTGTCGTGGCCGTAGCCAACGGTCCTGAACTGCCATGAACGGCCGGCAAGGTCGGTATAGCTCTTTGTATCAAGAACACCGTTTACCTCGGTGTTTCTCTTGTCTATAATTACGTCCTTTGCATGGAAATGGTGAATTGCACCGGCAAGCTCCTTTATGGCAACTGCAGGATCGATTCCCTGCCAGAAAAGATGGCTGGGGTCAAAGTTTGCACCGATAATATCGCCAACCGCAGCACGGAGACGAAGAAGTGTTTCAGGGTTATAAACTGCAAAGCCGGGGTGCATCTCAAAGGCGATTTTTGTAACCTTGTGTGCCTTCGCAAATTCTGCCATATCCTTCCAGTAGGGGATAATTTTTTCCTCCCACTGCCATTTTAATATATCAAGATATTCATTGGGCCATGCACAGGTAACCCAGTTGGGGTTTTTTGACCCTTCTGAGTCCCCGGGGCAACCTGAAAAACCAACTACGGTATCAACACCAAGTGCTTCTGCTGCTAAAATCGCATCCTTAAATTCGTTATGGAATTTATCTGCAATTTCCTTCGTGGGATGTAAGGGATTGCCGTGGCAGCTGATGGCAGAAATTTCAATGTCAAATTCTTTTAATAAAGCCTTGTATTCTGCTATTTTTTCGGGATTACCCAAAAGCTCAGAAGGCTTTAAGTGGCAGTTTCCGGGATAACCGCCTGCACCGATTTCAATGGCATTAACGCCTAAAGAATGAAGATAAGCTAAAGCATCACGGAATGAATAGCTGCTTAAAACGGGGTTCATTACTCCAAGTTTCATAATAAATCTCCTTTATATAGTATATGAGTAATTATAAGTCTTTTTGAAAAGAGTGTCAACATATAAATTGACATCTTTTTGAAAAAAATTGACTTTTTTGTATTTTGGGAGACTTTACAAATAATACTTGTCAAAAGGGAAAAAATATAGTATAATGTTTAACTGGTGATAAATGCAATTTGGTAAAACTCCGGTGAAAGGAGAAATTTTGTGTATAATACTGACAAAGAGTATAACCCTACCGCTTTTGAAGAAATGGAACAGGAGGAAAGGGCAAAACACGAAGAAGAAATGAAAAAAGCCTATATACGTCTTGAAAATACAAAGCAGAGAAGAAAAAAAACACTTTTTTGCACATTGGCAGGCGTTATAGTAGGAATAATATATATAATTTATGTGGCAATGGGGATAGAATGGGTGGATGCTTTGTTTGAAAGAATTTCAGGAGGAAACACCATTATCCGTTTCATTCTGGATTTTGCACCTCCCACGGTAGTTTCGGGAATTATAGGTTACTTTATTGCAAGAGGGAAAAAGGGAGTTTTCTCCTATGTCCTGACTTCGGTATTTTCTTTTATGATTGTAACTTTGGTGTTTTTGCTTTATTTATTTATGATGGTATAAGCCAAAGGGTCAGGCACCCTTTGGCTTAAGCAGATACTAACGCATCTGCTTAAGGAAAGGAAGGTAATACATGGCTAAAATCAAGATTATTTGCGACAGTGCGGCAGATATTCCTAAAGAAACTGCCGAAAAGCTTGGAATAAGGGTTATGCCTTTATGGTACACCTTTGACGGAGAAAATTATCTGTCTGACGGAATTGACTTAACAAATAAAGAATTTTTCTGTAAGATGAGAAGCGAAAAGGCTATACCTAAGACCTCTCAGGTTACTGCTCCCCAGTGGGAGGAAGCATTCAGGCAGGAGCTTGAAAATGCAGATTCCATTTTATGCTTCACCATGAGCTCTGCCGCAAGCGGAACCTGTCAGTCTGCAAATATTGCAAAAAATGAAATTCTTTCTGAAAATCCCGATGCGGATATAACAATAGTTGACTCAATGGCTCTTTCTTTTACCTACGGTCTTGCCATAACAAAGGTGGCGCCCATGGTAAACGAAGGGAAAACGGTAGAGGAAATAGTAGAAGAATTTAATCTTTTAATGTCTAAAATGGTTTACTTCTTCCTGGTTGAAGACCTTGAATACCTTAAAAGAGGAGGAAGAATAAACTTAGCAACCCTCACCTTGGCAAACATTATGGATATAAAGCCTGTTTTAACTCTAAAGGACGGTCTTGTTGTAAGCTGTGATAAAATAAGAGGCGGAAAGAGACTTTACGATAAATTTATGCAGATGTACAAAGACAAGGGATATGTCCTTTCGGGCAAAGAAATCTATGTGGTTAATTCTTTGGAAGATGATAGGCTTGATGCTTTTTGCGAGGCAGCCAGACTGGCCTTTGAACCTTCTGAAATTACACCAATTGAGCTGGGAGCAACCATCGGTGCTCATGCAGGCCCCGGAGTTTGTGCAATAGTGTATATAAAAGATTGACAAAATAATAACGAATTAAAGGTAAAGTTTGGGAAAAATTTGTCTTGAACAGGAAATAATATTTTAGTATAATAAAAAATAGTTAAATTTCGTGAAAGGGTGGATAAAAGATGAACAAAAAAACAGTAAAGGACATTGACGTAAAGGGCAAAAAGGTTTTAGTAAGATGCGACTTTAACGTTCCCATGAAGGACGGGGAAATCACCGACGATAAGAGAATTGTAGGTGCACTTCCCACAATCGAATATCTTTTGGAAAACGGTGCAAAGGTTATTCTTTGCTCTCATATGGGCAAGCCCCATGCAGTTCTGACAGAAGGCTTCGGTCTTACAAAGAAGGAAAAGGCAAAAGTCGAGGCTCTTCCCGAAGAAGAAAGAGAAGCAGCCAAGAAGGCAATGCTTGAAAAGGCAGCTAAGGAAGATCCCTTAAAGCTTACATTAAAGCCTGTTGCAGACAGACTTAACGAGCTTTTAGGAAATAAGGTTACTTTTGCTAAGGACATCATCGGTGAAGATGCAAAGGCAAAGGTTTCATCATTAGAAGAAGGAAAGGCAGTTTTACTTGAAAACGTTCGTTTTGATGCAAGAGAAACAAAGAACGACCCCGAATTTGCAAAGGAACTTGCGTCCTTGGCAGAGGCTTATGTAAACGATGCCTTCGGTGCAGCTCACAGAGCTCATGCTTCAACTGCAGGTGTTACAGCATTCATCCCCGGCGTATCCGGCTTCTTAATTGAAAAAGAACTTACCGTTATGGGCGAGGCTCTGGAAAATCCCAAGCGTCCCTTTATCGCAATTTTAGGCGGTGCTAAGGTTTCCGATAAAATCGGCGTTATCAACAACTTGATTGAAAAGGTTGATACTTTAATCATCGGTGGCGGTATGGCATATACTTTCTTTGCAGCTCAGGGAAATACAGTTGGTACTTCCATCTGCGAAGATGATAAGCTTGACCTTGCAAGAGAGCTTATGGCTAAGGCTCGTGCAAAGGGAGTAAATTTCCTTATTCCCGTTGATAACATCATCGGCAGAGAGTATAAGGAAGATACAACCTTTATGAGAATTTATTCTGATTCCATTCCCGACGGCTGGATGGGTCTTGACATCGGAACAACCACTCAGGAGCTTTATGCAAAGACTATTGAGGGTGCAGGAACAGTTATCTGGAATGGTCCCATGGGTGTTTCCGAGTGGGAAAACTTTGCAGGCGGAACAACCAAAGTTGCAGAAGCTATTGCAAAGAGCGGCGCAATTTCCATCATCGGCGGCGGCGACAGTGCAGCTGCTGTTAAGAAGTTAGGCTATGCAGATAAGATGACACACATTTCCACAGGTGGCGGTGCTTCCCTTGAATTCTTAGAGGGTAAGGTTCTTCCCGGAATTGATTGCTTACAGGATAAATAAGAGAAAGGATTGATTTATATGGCAAGAAAGATACTTGCAGCAGGTAACTGGAAAATGAATAAGACCGCATCGGAAGCCAAGGCTTTCATCGGTGAGCTTAAGGAAAGTGTTAAGGGTGCAAAGAACGAAGTTTTAATTTGCGTTCCTTTCACAAATCTTGAAACAGCTGTTGAAGCTACAAAGGGCACAAACATTTTGGTTGGTGCAGAAAATATGGACTATCACGACAGCGGTGCATATACAGGTGAAGTAAGCGCTGATATGCTTTTGGACCTTGGTGTAAAGTACGTTGTAATCGGCCACTCTGAAAGAAGAGAATACTACAATGAAACAGATAAGACTGTTAATGCAAAGGTATTAAAGGCCATTGAAAAGGGAATCACACCCGTTCTTTGCTGCGGCGAAAGCTTAGAGCAGAGGGAAGATAACATCACCTTTGAATGGGTTAGAATGCAGATTAAGATTGCGTTAAAGGGCTTATCAGCAGAAGATGTTAAGAAGGTTGTTATCGCATACGAGCCTATCTGGGCTATCGGCACAGGAAAAACTGCTACAAATGAGCAGGCTAACGAGGTTTGTGCAGATATAAGAGCTTGCCTTCGTGAAGTATATGGCGACGATGTGGCTGACAATACAAGAATTCTCTACGGCGGAAGCGTAAATGCAGGCAATGCTGCAGAGCTTTTCGCAATGAGCGACATTGACGGCGGTCTTGTTGGCGGTGCAAGCCTTAAGGTAGCAGATTTCACAACAATAGCTAATGCGTAATTGAACAAATTTTAAGGCGAAAGATTATTCTTTCGCCTTACTTTTGGAAAGGAATGATTTTATGACAAAACCTACTACTTTAATAATAATGGACGGTTTTGCTTTTAACGAAAATAATGAGGGAAATGCTATAAAAACTGCAAACACCCCTTATCTTGACAAGCTTTTTGAAACTTGTCCCTATACAAAAATCGGTGCCAGCGGCATGGACGTAGGACTTCCCGACGGTCAGATGGGTAACTCTGAAGTAGGACATACAAATATCGGTGCAGGACGAGTTGTATATCAGGAGCTTACAAGAATCACCAAGTCCATTAAGGATGGAGATTTCTTCAGTAATGAGGCTCTTTTAGGAGCAATGGAAAACTGCAAAAAGAACAAGTCTGCACTTCATCTGGCAGGACTTTTATCATCAGGCGGTGTTCACAGCCATACAGAGCATCTTTACGGACTTTTAGAAATGGCAAAGAAAAACGGACTTGATAAAGTTTTCGTTCACTGCATCATGGACGGACGAGATGTTTCTCCCACATCGGGAATTGATTTTATAGGAGAGCTTTCTTCTAAAATGAAAGAAATCGGCGTTGGTAAAATCGCTACCGTAATGGGAAGATACTACGCCATGGACAGAGACAATAACTGGAACCGTGTGGTTAAGGCATACGACGCCATGGTAATGGGTGAGGGAGCATTGGTCAAGGACATTCCCGCTGCCATTCGGGAATCCTACGAAACCAAGGACGAAAACGGTGCGCTTTTAACAGACGAATTTATAATTCCCATGGTTGCTACAATATGCGGTAAGCCCGTAGGAAAAATAAAGGAAAATGATTCGGTTGTATTTTTCAATTTCCGCCCCGACAGAGCAAGAGAAATCACAAGAACCTTTGTTGACCCCGATTTTTCAGGCTTTGAAAGAAGAAACGGCTTTATGAAGCTTTACTATGTGTGCATGACACAGTACGATAAGACAATGCCCAACGTGGAAATTGCATTTAAGCCTGAAAGTCTTACCAATACCTTTGGAGAATACATAAGCTCTAAGGGACTTTCACAGCTTCGTATTGCGGAAACCGAAAAATATGCCCATGTAACCTTCTTCTTCAACGGCGGTGTTGAAAAGGAATATGAGGGCGAGGACAGAGCGCTTATTGCTTCGCCCAAGGTTGCAACTTATGACTTGAAGCCTTCTATGAGTGCTTATGAAGTAACAGAGGAAGCGTTAAAGCGAATTGAATCTGACAAATACGACTGCATTATATTAAACTTTGCAAACTGCGACATGGTTGGTCATACAGGTGTGTTTGAAGCGGCAGTTTCGGCAGTGGAAACAGTTGACGAATGTGTAGGAAAGGTAGTTGACGCTGTTATTGCCAAGGGCGGTGTTGCCATTATTACTGCTGACCACGGAAATGCAGACCAGATGGTTGATCCCGAAACCAAGGAAGTATTTACCGCACATACAACAAACCCTGTTCCCTTTATCGTGGTAGGAAAGGGAGAACTTAAAATGCGTGAAGGCGGAAGACTTTCAGATATAGCTCCCACAATGCTGGATATTATGAATATCGAAAAACCCTCCGAAATGACAGGAGAAAGCTTAATATTAAAGTAAAATAAAACCTCCCTTGAGCGTATCGCTCGAGAGAGGTTTTTTATTTCATGACAAAAAAACAAAGAAATAGAAGCAACATGACAAAAAAATTAAGGAAATAGTGAAAGCTTTGTGCTATAATATGCATATAGGTTTTTAGGATTGCGAAATTCAAACCTTTTTGCGGAATTTATCCTTGAAAAAAATTTTTTATACTGTAAAATGATTGTAAAGGATGTTTTTTAAAATAATAAAAGGGAAATATAACAAAATCCGGCTAAGAAAGGATGGAATAAAATGAAGAAAGTATTAACCATGCTTGTTGCTTTATCTTTGATTTTCTCATTATTTTTTGTTTTGCCCGCACAGGCAGAGTTTGCGGAAATAGAAAGCGCAACGGCATATGCGAGTAACGGAGTAAGTAAGGACGGATCCGGCTATCATTTCATAAAGCCTTACGGATACCTTGGCTTTACAGGAGTTGACTTGACGGGAGCAAAAACCATCATAATAAAGGCTACAAATAAAGTTACAGGCGGCTATGACGGAGAGTGGCTTCAGGTAAGACTTGGAACTCCCAAGGGAGAGCTTATAGGTGTTGTGGAAATGGGAGAATATGCACCAAAGGAAGCCATCGAATTTAAGGGAGCTCTAAAGGAAACAAACGGAGTTCATGATATATTTTTAGTGTCTACAATATCAACTCAGGGAACAAAAAATGCAAGAATAGACAGCTTCAAGTTGTCAAAAGAAGAATATAAAAAGACTGCATACATTCCTGTTCCTGATGAAAAAATCATCGATAATCACCATACCACATGGGCAATGACAGATGATTTAGGCAGAAAGGTGGCAGACTTTGAAGAGGTAGGTCCCATAAGAGAGGGTAAAAAGGTTGGTATTTTCTACTGGACCTGGCATCACAGAGGAGTTGTCGACAGCAAGCCTGTAAATATGAGCGAATTTGCGAAAAAATATCCTGAGGCAAAGTACGATTACTACCATGAGGCGTGGAAAGCTGTGGGAGACAGATATTTCTGGAATGAGCCACTTTTCGGATATTATTCTAATCTTGACTATTTTGTGGGAAGAAAGCATGCCGAAATGCTTGCAAATGCAGGGGTTGATGCACTTTTCTTTGATGCAACCAACGGAGCATCTACATGGAAAAGCTCAACAGATGTTTTATTCGAAGCACTGAGGGATGCAAGGGCAGACGGAATAAATGCACCTAAAATAGTATATATGACACCATTTTCGCCTACAAACGAAAACGGAAAAAACAATGTTACGAGAATATATTTAAATACATATAAGGACGAAAACTGGTCAGACCTTTGGTTCTACTGGGAAGGAAAACCGCTTATTTTAGCATATACCGATTGGCTCAAACCCTTAGAGGGAGACGCTGAAGATGTAAAACTTATGGACGAAATCAAAAACTTCTTTACCTTCCGTGGCCCTCAGCCCTCTTATGTAACAGGACAGGAACTTCCCAATCAGTGGAGTTGGCTTGAGCTTTATCCCCAGAACGGATATACCAAAAACGAAGACGGAACTTTTGAGCAGGTAGCTGTAGGGGTTGCGGCAAATCATTCCTACGCTAAAAATGCTATTACTGCCATGAACGACACCTTTGTTATGGGAAGAAGCTATACGTCCCTTTTAGGCCACGATAAAACTGAGGGATCTTATAAGTACGGCTACTTCTTTACCGAACAGCTCAAAAGGGCTCTGGAAATTGATCCTGAGTTTATGTTTATAACAGGCTGGAATGAGTGGAGAGCAGGCCGCTATGAGGTATGGGGCGGAATTAAGAACGCAAGCCCTGATACATATGACAACGAGGGAAGCCGAGACATGGAGCCTACCAAGGGAGATATGAAAGATAACTACTATGCTCTTTTGGTGGATGCTGTCCGTAAATTCAAGGGAGCAGAACCTAATCCTGTGGCAGGAGCAGAAAAGACAATAGATATTTCTGATATAACCTCATGGGATGGTGTTACACCTGAATTCATAAGCGATAAGGGCACATATGTAAGAAACGCTTTAGGTGTAGGTAATGTTCTTTATGAAAACTACACCCAGAGGAACAATGTTATAAAGTCAAAGGTTTCACGTGATGCGGAAAATCTTTACTTCCTGGCGGAAACCGAAAAGGATATAACCAAGCCAGAGGGAGAAGACTGGATGAAGTTATACCTTGACGTTGACAGAAACCATGCCACAGGATGGGAAGGCTACGATTTTGTTATAAACTCGCCCACATCAGGTGCAGTTTCCTCCTTAAACTATGACGGAAGCACCAACGTACTTGGAAATACAGAATATGTTCTTTCGGGCAAAACCTTATCAATCAAGGTTCCTAAATCATTGGTAGGAGTTGGTGCGGTAGTTGACATGGAATTCAAGTGGGTTGACAATGCAAAGGGCGACATTCTTAATTTCTACGTTGACGGGAAATCATCTCCTATGGGAAGATTTAACTATATCTATTCTGAAAAAGCCCAGGTAAGCCTTTCTTTGGAAGAAAGAAAAGCTCTTTCCGGTGTAACCGTTGTTTGCGACGGCTCTAACCGTGCTTTTGTAAACGGCGGTAAGATTTACACCTACGACCCCGATACACGTTACGGTGCAATGAGAATAAACGGAGTTATGTATATCCCCACATACTTATTAGAGGATGCACTTGACTTAAGAACTGTATGGGAGCCGGAGAGGCTTATGCTTAAATTAAGAGGAAAAGAAAGACTTTACACCACAGTCGGAACAAATGAAATAAGAAAGAACGGTGTGGCATTGAAGCTTTCAAATCCTGCAACTGTAATTGATGGAATCCCCTATATTCCCGTAACATTACTTTCCGAAGCATTGGATGTTGAAATATATGAAAACGGTGCCTTGGTCGCATTCGGCAAAAATATAAACAAGGCAGCAGTAGAAGCTCTTGCTTCGAAATTTTAAAAAGGAGGGAACATAAATGAAAAAAATATTATCTTTGGCGATTTGCCTTTCAATAATGATGAGTTTTGTTTCCCTCGCTATAAATGAAAGTGATGAGCTTCCTGTCAATAACTGGGCGGCTACGGCTTCAAGCTTCAATGCCCCGAATGGTGTGGGCAGAGAAGTTCCCGAGAATGCAATAGACGGAAACCTTCAAAGCCACTGGCATTCTTCAATCGAACCAAAGGCTGAAGGACCGCACTTTATAACAATAGAGCTTCCCGCAATAACAGAGGTTGGCGGCTACAGATACTATCCCCGTCCAGGCGGAGGGGCAGGCGTTTGTACCGAATATGCCATCTATCTTTCCCTTGATAATCAGACTTTCCAGAAAGTTGCAGAGGGAAAATGGGAAAACAATGACCTGGCAAAAACAGTTTTGTTTCAGGCTAACTATAAGACGAAGTTTGTAAGACTTCAGCTTGTTTCAGCCGTAGCGGGATACGGCTCTGCAGGGGAAATAAGAGTTCTTGCACCTCAGAAAGGAAAATCTACTCTTAATATTACGGCTGATGTTAAAAAGGAAGACATTAACCCTAAAAAGCAGGAAGAAGCTATAAATATAGTTTTAGCCGAGGATGAGCTTCCGGTAGACGGATGGACATTTGATGCTTCAAGCGTAAATGAAAATAAAGGAGTACCCACTGAAGTTCCTGAAAAAACAATTGACGGAAAGCTTAAAAGCCATTGGCACACCATGATAAACCCGAAAGCGGCAGGACCTCACTATATTACAATAATTCTTCCCGAAGATACCGTAGTAAGCGCTTTTCGTTACTACCCCAGAAGCGACGGCGGTGCGGGTGTTTGCACAAAATATGAAATTCACGTTTCCCACGATGGCGAAAATTTCGCAAAAATAGCTGAGGGCGAATGGGCAGGCGATACAAAAGCAAAAACTGCAGAATTCAGCATGAACGTAAAAGCAAAAGCGGTTAAGCTGGTTATTGTTCAGGGAAGAGACGGTTACGGTTCGGCAGGAGAACTGCGTCTTGTAGGAGAAAATTCAAAGAAGAAAACAATAACTGCCAAGGAATTTGTGGAAAACCAAGATGCATACACATTTGTTCCCGTACCCTATGAAAAAATATCGGTAAAGGTGGACAAAACTCCAAACAGACCTCCTATTTATATGATAGACGGACTTGCAGATTCGTATTATCATTCGGAAATTACAACAAGCCCCGGAAGACTTCCTGTTACAATGGACTTCGATTTAGGCTACGCTTATAACATAAGTGGCCTTGCCTATACTCCCAGAATGGACGGAATAGCAGGACACTTTAAGTATTTTGAGGTTGAATATTCTCTTGACAAGGAAAACTATGAGTTCTTTAATTCTTTCACTTTCAATAAGGTTGACAACGACAAAAAACAAATTTTATTTGACGAACCCATAAGAGCGAGATATATAAGAATTATAGTTATTGATGGCCATGGTGAATATGCAACCTGTGCGGAAATGGAATTTTTGCAGACAAAAGCAGACTACAAGAAAGATGATGAGGCAGACGACATTGAATATAAGCTTACAATAGGTTCAAAGGATATAATGGTAAGGAGGTATGGAGAAGATTCCGTGGTTACTACCGACGTTGCTCCCTTTATATACAAAGGCTCAACCATGATTCCCTTAAGAGGACTATTAGAACAGATGGGGGCAGATATCAACTGGGTTCCCTTCAACCAGAAAATTGAGGTATTTACCGAAAGAGAAGACTTTATGGAATTCCAGATTGAGGAATACAATGTATATATAAACGAAGTAAGGTATAATACCCCCGTAGCACCAATGATAAAGGACGGAAGAACCTTCATACCTTTAAGATTTGTGTCGGAAAACATGGGCTACAATGTTTCATGGAACGGGAAAACTAAAGAAATTACAATTACCAATAAATAAAAAAAGCGTTGCCTTTGGAGGCAACGCTTTTTATTTGCTGTTTCTGTACTCCGTGGGGGTAAGACCGGTGTTTTTCTTGAAAAGACGGCAAAAGTATGCGGTATCTGAAAAGCCTAAATTTTCAGCGATTGAATCTATACTTAGTGTGGTAAATGAAAGCATTCTCTTGGCGTTTTCCACCTGAGAAAACTGGCGGTAACAAACGGGAGACATCCCTGAATAGCGTTTGAAAAGCCTCCTGAAACAGTCGGAGGAAACGTGGCATATTTTTGCAATTTCTTCAATGCTTAAATCGGGATTGGAGGTGTCCTCCATATATAAAATACCCTGCTCAATGGATTTGAATTCGGGTGGAATTTCCTTTCGGTACATCAGGCTTAAATCAGATAAGAGGCGATACAAAAGAGCTTTTACCGAAGACAATGGAACTAAAGGCTCCTTGAATGATTTTACAATTTCCTCCAAAGCCTTGTGATATTTTTTTGAAAAGGCACTTTTTATTATAAAAGGTCTTTCAGAAAGAGAGAAAAGACCATCCCAATCAGATAAATTGAACTCTGTTAAAAGGGTTGCGGGGAGGTCTGACTGTCTGTCAACAAAGCGACACTCATAAACAGAACCCAGAGGAATATACACCAAGCTTCCCTGCTTTACATAAAGATGGGTTCCGTCAGATTGTTTATATTCTCCGTTACAGCCTAAAAAATAAAGAAAGGCGCTTTGTCGTCTGGGTTTAGACATGGTAAACACGGAGCCCTCCTGCCAGCACTGAGCCATGGCGAAAAGGTTGGAAAGGGAATAGTCGTGGGAATAAATTTCATTGAGACTTAAAGTGCGCATGAGAAGACTCCTTTCTGTTTTGTACAATAGATATAATAGCAAAAGCCGATAGATTTGTCAAATTCTTTTTCAAAGCTATTTGAAAAGTACAAAAAAGATGCCATATTTTACTATTGTGAATAGGGAATAAATCTGCTAAAATAAAAATGTAACAGCGAAAACATAAATTTAAGGTCAATATCAGCAATATAAAAGTCAATTTCGGCAATGTTTTTTGATGTTAAAGGTGTTGCTTTTTGAAATTTTATATGCTATATTTAGGGTATAAAAAAGAAAGGGAGAATAAATATGAAAAGAGTATTAAACTTGCTTCTGGCGCTTTCTTTGATTTTATCAATCATATGTATAGCGCCTGCATCAGCTGCGTTCGAAGAAGTTGTGGCGGCTTCTGCAACCGAACTCAGCAATGCTGAAAAAAGAGAAAACGGCTATGTTATGACAAAGCCCTACGGTTATATCGGCTTTAAGAGCATCGATTTAACAGGAGCGAAATCTATCACTATAACAGCCAAGACCACTATAGGAATGGGTCTTGACGGTGAATGGATCCAGATAAGAATAGACTCTGCCAAGGGAAAGGTTATAGGCTATGTCCAGATGGACAGGGACTCAGACGGCTATGAGGAATTTAAGGGAGCTATCGAGCCTACTGAAGGTGTGCACGATTTGTATTTTGTTTCAACTATCGTAACCGAAAAGTTCGACTGGAACGGTATGGTGCCATACATAATAGAAAGCTTCAAGCTTTCTTCTGAGGAATATACTCAGATCAAATATGTTCCTGTGCCCGAATCTTCTATAATCGACCATAAGGTTACCACCTGGGCGTTTACTGATGATTTAGGCAGAAAAGCAGCGGACTTTGAAGAGGTAGGACCTAAGAGAGAGGGAAAGTATGCAGGTCTTTTCTACTTCATAACAAAGACTGAGGCATCAGCTCCGAGAGCAACAGTCAATGTATCCCAGCTTTATAAGGAGTATCCCGATGCAAGACTGGATTATTACCATCCTGCCTGGGGAAATCCTTCTGACACACTGCATTTCTGGAACGAGCCCTTGTTCGGATACTATTTATCCTGCGACTACTTTGTAGTAAGAAAGCATATTGAAATGTTTGTTGCGGCGGACATCGATGTAATTTTCTTTGACTGCTCCAACAACTCCCGTATTTATAAAGAGTCTACAGATACCATCTTCAAGGCTCTGCACGATGCAAGGGAGGACGGACTTGACGTTCCCAAGGTTGTATATCTTATGCCCTTCGGCCCCGATAATTATCTTAATAAGAGCGCTATTATGAAGGCGTACTTAAATACATATCAGAATGAAAACTGGAAAGACCTTTGGTTCTACTGGGAGGGCAAGCCCCTGATGCTTGCTTATACCTCCAAGCTGGTTCCTGAGGCAGACGACCCCGAGGATGAAGCTTTGGTAAAGGAAATTAAAGAGTTCTTTACTTTCCGTGGTCCTCAGCCCACTCACGCATCAGGTCAGGTGCTTCCCAATCAGTGGGGCTGGTCTGAAAACTATCCTCAGAAGGGTTACACGCCCAACGAAGACGGAACATACGAACAGGCAACAGTAAGCGTTGCGGTAAACGAATCCTATATACATTGGTCAATTACTCCCATGAGCGATACTTTCGTAACAGGAAGAGGCTATACTGACCTTTTAGGTCCCGATAAGACTGAAGGCTCCCATAAGTATGGCTATTTCTTCAAAGAGCAGCTTTCCCGTGCACTGGAAATCGATCCCGAGCTTTTGTTTATCACAGGCTGGAACGAATGGACAGGAGGAAGATTCAATTCCTGGTATGGAGTTGTCAACGCTCTTCAGGACTCCTGCGACGATAACGGAAGCCGTGATATGGAGCCTACCAAGGGCGATATGAAGGATAACTATTATACTCTCCTGATTGATGCGGTTCGTAAATTCAAGGGTGCTGAGCCTAATCCCGTGGCAGGATATGAAAAAACCATCAATCTTTCAGATACATCCTCATGGGCGGATGTTACTCCCGTATATACCAATTTCAAGGGTACTTATGAAAGAAACAGCAAGGGCTTAGGCGGTCGTACCTACGAAAACTACACCCAGAGAAATAATGTTGTAATTTCAAAGGTTTCAAGAGATTATGCAAATATGTATTTCTATGCCGAAACCGAAAAGGCTATAACAGCTCCAGGTGAAGACTGGATGAAGTTATACCTTGACGTTGACAGAAATCACGCTACAGGATGGGAAGGCTATGACTTTGTTATAAACTCACCCACACCCGGAGCAATTTCTTCACTCAACAAAGACGGAAGCACCAACGTACTTGGAAACGCCCAGTATGTGGTAAACGGTAACACCTTGTCTATCATGGTTCCTAAGGCTATGATTGGCATAGGAGCGGGCGCAGTTGTTGATATAGAATTCAAGTGGGCAGACAATGTAAGCGGAGATATATTAAACTTCTATGTTGACGGAAAATGCGCACCCATTGGAAGATTTAACTACATCTACACAGAAAAGGTACAAAAGAGCTTATCCGCTGATGAAAGAGCAGCTCTTAAAAATGTAACCGTTGTAGCTGACGGTTCCAACCGTGCGTTTGTAAACGGCGGAAAGATTTACACCTACGACCCCGACACACGCTACTGCGCAATGAGAATAAACGGTGTTATGTATATTCCTACATATTTACTTGAAGATTCTTTAAGAATAAAAACCACCTGGGAGCCTGACAGACTTATGCTTAAATTAGACGGTGAAAAGTTTATCTATACAACAGTGGGAACAAATAACGTAAGGGTGGACGGTGTATATACACCTGTAACAAGCCCCGCAACAGTAATTGACGGAATTCCTTACATTCCCGTAAGCTGGATGGCAGAAGCATGGGGTCTTGAGGTTTACGAAAACGGAGCACTTGCTTCATTTGGTAAAAATATCAATCAGGCGGCTGTAAACGCCTTAGTTACAGAGTTTTAAGAAAGGGGGAGCTTATAAATGAAAAAAATATTATCTTTAATTCTTAGTCTTTTCATTGTACTTACCTTATGTGCAGGATTGTCTTTCGCTGCAGACAAGGCTGATGAGCACCCTGTAACCAATGTAAAAGTACATGCTTCAAGCATCAACAAAAACGGCGAAAAAATTACAAACCCTGCAGAAAAGGCAATAGACGGGGATATGGCTACCTACTGGTTCACCCAGATAACCAATCCTGATCCCATGCCTCACTATATAACCTTGGAATATTCATCCGAGATTGTGGTAGGAGGCCTAAGATGGTATCCCAGGCAGGATACCCCCGCAGGAAGAATTTCGAAGTTTGAAGTATATCTTTCAAATGATAACCAGAAGTTCCAGAAGGTGGCTGAAGGAACCGGAAATCCCTCATCGCAAGATGCTATAACGGTTACCTTCAGCCAGAACTACAAGGCAAAATTCATAAGACTCCAGTTTACAAAAACTCACGGAGACTACGGTTCTGCGGCAGAGGTGCGTGCACTTAAGGCAACAAGCGGAAAATCAACAGCGTCTCTTAATCCCACGGTTACTGCAGCTTCTCTTTCCAACGGAAAAGACGGAGTGGCAGGAGCTAATGGGGGAGCAGCAGGGGCTGGCTTGGGTAGTGAAGACGAATATCCCGTTACAAACGTAAAGGTTTATACAAACAGCGAAAATAAAAACGGGGACAAACTTACAAACCCTGCGACAAAAGCCATAGACGGGGATACGAAAACCTACTGGTTTACCCAGATAACCAATCCCGATCCCCTTCCTCATTATATCACTTTGGAATATCCTTCCCAGATTGATATGGCAGGTTTAAGATGGTATCCCAGACAGGATACCCCTGCAGGAAGATTTACCCAGTGTGAAATATATGTTTCAAATGACAACGTAAACTTCCAGAAAGTAGCAGAAGCTAAGGGAGACCCCTCATCACCTAATACTGTAACAATTTTGTTCGATAAAACATATAAGGCTAAATTTATAAAGTTCATGGTCTTAAAGTCCCACGGAGACTACGGCTCTGCCGCAGAAATCCGCGTGCTTAAGCCCGGTGCAAAGGCTACTACAACAACTACCACAACAACAACTACTGCTACTACCACAACAACAACTTCATCTGCGGCGGCAATGGCAACAGATGAGTATGATGTTACAAATTGCAAGGTTATGGCATCCAGCGAAAATAAAAACGGGGATAAGCTTACAAATCCTGCCATAAAAGCAGTTGACGGTGATATGAAAACCTACTGGTTTAGCCAGATAACCAATCCCGATCCTATGCCTCACCATATAACAATAGAATATCCTTCCGAAATTGAGGTAGGCGGTTTAAGATGGTATCCCAGACAGGATACGGCGGCAGGAAGGATATGGACTTGCGAAGTATACCTTTCAAACGATAACCAGACTTTCCAGAAGGTGGCAGACGGAAAAGGAGATGCTTCGAAGCCCGATACTATAACATTTACATTTGATAAGAACTACAAAGCAAAATTCATAAGACTTCAGTTTACTAAAACTCACGGAGATTTGGCAGGAGCTGCAGAAATCCGTGTACTTAAGCCCATTGCGGGAAAGACTACGGAAGCAATCAATCCCACAATTAAAGCAGCAGCCCTTGCCAACGGAGGATTGACAGGCGGCTCATCAGGACTTGCAGAGCTTCCCGTAACATTCTGGAAGGCAACAGCTTCTTCCGTAAATGCAAACAATAACCTGCCTGCAGAGGTGCCCTGGAAAGCCTTTGATAACAACTTAAAGACACACTGGCAGTCAAGAATAAATCCCCAGGCAATGCCCCCTCACTATATAGCAATAGAATTACCTGAAATTCAGGCAATAGGCGGTCTTCGCTATTATCCAAGACCTGACAGGGGCGTTGGTATTGCAAGCAAATATGAGGTTTGGCTCTCTTACGACAACGTAAACTATCAGAAGGTAGCAGAGGGAACATGGGAATTAAATACTGATGTCAAGGACATTGTATTTGACAAAAACTACAAAACCAAGTTTATACGCTTCAGAATTATAGAAGGCTCTATAAACTTTGGTTCGGCTGCTGAAATCAGAGCACTTGTTCCTGACAACAAAAAGGAAACAGTACTTTTAAATCCCACAGTAAAATCCTCTGAAATCGGAGGCAGTGAAAACACGGGAATCTTAGAATGTGAAGCTCCCACCGAAATAGACGAAACAGTTCTTTCCTTGGATGAGGTTTCCGTTAAAAATATGAAGCTCGAGGTTTCTTCCTTTATGAAGGGAAGAGAGCCTGAAAAGGCTATCGACGGTAACGTTGAGACCTGGTGGTTCACACAGATGGAGCCCGAGGAATTAAAACCTCCTCATTACATCACCATGATTTTGCCTGAGGCAACGGAAGTAAGCGGTCTTCGTTACTACGAATATTCCAAGTCTCCTGCAGGAAGATGCACAAAGTATGAAATATACGTATCGGCTGACGGTGTAAACTTCGAGCGTATAAGCTACGGACAGTGGGAAAACGACAAGAACAACAGAGCAGTATATTTCCCCGCAAACATAAAGGTAAAAGCTGTTAAGTTTGTTGTTTTAGCATCTCACGGTAACTATGGTGCGGCGGGCGAAATACGTCTTGTAAAGGGAAATCCTGAAAAGGAAACCATTGATGCTGCAGATTTCGTAGCAAAGACCACAAAGTACAATCTGGTTGAAACCACAATTCCCGGTATAGAATTCAAAGCGAACAAAGAGACAAAATATCCCTTTGAAAATATGTTTGATAATGATGCTGTAAGCCTATATCAGACAGTAAAGGCTGTTGGGGAGGATGTTTTCCCTGTTGTCATAGACTTCAATCTTAAGGGTACATACACCTTAAGCGGAGTTCGTTATCAGCCCTCCATAGACAGCGATGAAAAGGGTATATTCAAAAACTATGATTTGGAATATTCTCTTGACGGTGTTAATTTTACAAAAATCGGAAGCTATGAGTATTATGTTTTAGACTATAACAGAAGAGAAGCTGCGGAAGTTTTCTTCGATTCACCCGTAACTGCAAAGCATTTCAGAATAACAGTAAATGATGCGCTGGGACAGATTGTAACTATCGGTGAATGGAGATTTTTGCAGACCTTGGAAAATCAGGCTTCTGACCTTTCGAAATCAGGCGAAAAGTACGTTCTTAAAATCGGTTCAAATGAAATAAAGGTAAGTAGAAACGGCGTTGAAACTACTGTAATGACAGACGTTGCTCCCTTTATAAGAAACGGTTCTACCTTAATTCCCTTAAGAGGTCTCTTAGAGCAGATGGAAGCAAAGGTTAACTGGGTTGATTACGATCAGAAGATTGAGGTTGTAACCCAGAGCGGAACATATATGCTCTTCCAGATTGAAAGTCCCAGAGTTATGGTTGACAAGGTTCGCCACGGTCTTCCCGTTGCTCCTATGATAAAGGACGGAAGAACATTTATTCCTCTCCGTTTTGTATCAGAAAATATGGGATATAACGTTTCCTGGAACGGAGAAACCCAGGAAATCACAATTACAAACTAAAAACATCTTATAAGATACACACACAGCAAAGGGCGGTGCTTAGAACAGGCACCGTCCTTTGCTGTGTGTATTTTTCTCAACTCTGTTGTTTAAATTTTCCAAAAAAAGTTGAAATATATGGTAATATTCACCTATATGGGGTAAAAAGGAAATTTCAGGAAGTCTTAAAATCTCAACATAAGTCTGATTTTGTATGTTGATTTCAAATGAGGCTGATGATATAATTAAATTATAGAAGCAGAAAGGGTGAATGAAATGAAAAAAGTTTTTAGCTTGCTTTTGGTGCTGACACTTGTATTATCGGTTATTTTCACTTTTCAGGCAGGTGCATTTGAAGAAATATCTGCACAGGCTCCCAATTACAGGGGTGCGGCAACAGAAAATGATGGTGGCTACACCATGGATAAGCCCTACGGTTATATCGGCTTTAAAAATGTGGATTTAACCGGAGCAAAATCCATTGTAGTAACGGCTGAGAGCACAGTTACAAAAGCCCTCGACGGAGAATGGCTTCAGGTGAGAATAGACTCAGCCAAGGGAAAAATTATAGGCTATGTAGGTCTTACAGAGACCACCAAGGGAAATAAGGAGTTTAAGGCTTCCTTGGAAGCTACAGAGGGAGTTCATGACCTTTTCTTTGTTTCCACAATAGTAACGGAACAATTTGACAGAAACGGTAAATATCCCTATATCATAAAGAGCTTCACTCTTTCGGGGGAGGAATATACTCAGCCCAAATATGTTCCGGTTCCCGATTCGGCAATCATTGACCACAAGGAAACCACCTGGGCAATGACTGACGATTTGGGCAGAAAGGTTGCTGACTTTGAGGAGGTTGGTCCCATTAGAGAGGGAAAACAGGCAGGTATTTTCTACTGGACATGGAGAACAAGCTCTGATCTTGACAGAGCTCTCAATATGTCCGAGTTTGCAAAGGAGCATCCCGAAGCAAAACATGATTTTAATCATCCGGCTTGGGGAACTATTGCGAGCACAAGCCATTTCTGGAACGAGCCCTTGTTCGGCTATTATTCCTCGGTGGACTATTTCGTTGCCAGAAAGCATACTGAAATGTTTGCAGCAGCGGGAATTGATGTTTTGTTTTTCGACTGCACAAACAATGCCCGTACATTTAAAGAAGGTACAGACGTATTATTCAAGGCATTGAAGGACGCAAGAGCTGATGGAATAAATGCTCCGAAAATTGTATATTATATGCCTTTCGGTCCTTCAAACTATCACAATAAGAGTGCAATAATGAGAGCATATTTCAATACATATAAGGACGATAACTGGTCCGATCTCTGGTTCTACTGGGAGGGTAAGCCCTTAATGATTGCATATACCAATATGCTCACTCCGGTGGCAGATGATGCCGAAGATGCAGCTTTAATGGAAGAAATCAAAAACTTCTTTACATTCCGTGGCGGTCAGCCCGGTCATCATAACGGTCAGGTTCTTCCCAATCAGTGGGGATGGTCTGAAAACTATCCGCAGAAGGGATATACGCCCAATGAGGATGGAACTTACGAGCAGGCAACAGTGAGCGTGGCTGTAAATGATTCTTATGTAAGAGGAGATATCACTGCCATGAACGATCCCTTCGTTACAGGCAGAAGCTATACTGCCCTTTTAGGACATGACAAGTCTCAAGGCTCATATAAGTATGGATACTTCTTTACGGAGCAGCTTAAAAAAGCTCTTGAAATTGACCCTGAGTTTTTATTCATCACAGGCTGGAACGAATGGACAGGCGGAAGACTTAATTCCTGGTACGGAATTGCCAACGCCAGCCAGGACTCCTACGATAATGACGGAAGCCGAGATATGGAACCTACCAAGGGCGATATGAAGGATAACTACTATGCTCTTTTGGTTGATGCGGTCCGTAAGTTCAAGGGAGCAGAGCCCAATCCTGTAGCGGGATATGAAAAAACCATCAATCTTTCAGATGTATCCTCTTGGGCAGACGTAACTCCGGTATATACCAATTTTAAGGGTACTTATGTGAGAAACGACAAAGGCTTCAGCAATGTTACATACGAAAATTACACCCAGAGAAACAATGTTGTGATTTCAAAGGTTTCAAGAGACTACGGAAATCTTTATTTCTATGCCGAAACCGAAAAGGATATAACAAATCCCGTGGGTGATGCGTGGATGAAGCTTTATCTTGATGTTGACAGAAATCATGCAACAGGCTGGGAAGGCTATGACTTTGTTATAAACTGCCCCACGCCGGGTGCAATTTCCTCCTTAAACTATGACGGAAGCACAAATGTGCTGGGTAATGCCCAGTATGTGGTAAACGGCAACACCTTATCTATGATGGTACCCAAGGCTATGATTGGCATAGGTGCGGGAGCGGTAGTTGATATAGAATTCAAGTGGGTTGACAATGCAAAGGGCGATATAATGAATTTCTACGTTGACGGAAAATGCGCCCCCATGGGAAGATTCAACTACATCTACTCAGAAAAAGTTCAAAAGACCTTATCCGCTGATGAGAGAGCGGCACTTTCGGACGTAACAGTTGTAGCCGACGGCTCAAACAGAGCTTTCGTAAACGGAGGAAAGATTTACGTTTACGACCCCGATACACGCTATACATCTATGAGAATAAACGGAGTTATGTACATTCCCACATACTTCCTTTCCAATGCACTTAACTTAAAGACAGTGTGGGAGAGCGACAGACTCGTTCTCAAATTAAGAGGCGAGGACGCTCTTTACACAACCGTTGGAACAAATCAGATAAGAAAGAACGGCGTTCTTTTAAGCATCACAAATCCCGCAACGGTAATAAACGGAGTGCCCTACATTCCCGTAACCTTACTTTCCGAGGCTTTGGGCCTGGAGATTTACGAAAACGGAGGAATTACGGCATTTGGAAAGAACATAAATCAGGTGGCAGTAAATGCCCTTGCCAATGAATTTTAAGAAAGGGGGAGCTTAAATGAAAAAAATATTATCTTTAGCAATATGCCTTCTTATGGTAATGAGTCTTTTTGTGGGTATGAATGTATCTGCAGCAGAGTCTGATGAGCTTCCCATCACAGGATGGAAAGTTCAGGTTTCAAGTGTAAACAAAAATAACGGGGTTGAGGGAGAAAAGGCGGAATATGCCATAGACGGAAATGAAAACACCTGGTGGTTTACCCAGATAACCAATCCCGATCCGCTTCCTCATTTCATTACAATTGAACTTCCCAATGTTACGGCTATGGGTGGCTTCCGCTACTATCCCAGAACAGATACGGCAGCAGGAAACTGCACAAAGTACGAGCTTTACTTATCCCTTGACAATAAAAAGTTCCAGAAGGTGTCAGAGGGAACATACAGTGCGGCAGATTACAGCCCAAAGACCATAACCTTCGACAAAAACTATAGTGCAAAGTATGTAAGACTTCAGATTCTGGCGTCTCACGGTGGCTACGGCTCTGCAAAAGAAGTTCGTGTATTAAAGCCTCAGGCAGGAAAGGCGTCTGCAAACATAACTCCCAACGTAAATATAGACCAGCTCAAGAGTGGTGTTGAATTGGGTGGAACTGCAGCAGGAACAACACCTGCAACTCCCACAGTTTCCGGAGCAGATGACGAATATGCAGTTAACAACTGGAAAGTTCATGTTTCCGATGTAAACAAAAATAACGGAGTTGAGGGCGAAAAGGCAGAATATGCCATAGACGGAAAGGATAACACCTGGTGGTTCACCCAGATAACCAATCCCACTCCGCTTCCTCACTTTATAACCATAGAGCTTCCCCAGATAACAGAAATCGGCGGTTACCGTTACAGCCCCAGAACAGATACGGCGGCAGGTAACTGCACACAGTATGAAATTTATCTTTCAACTGATAACATTATGTATGAAAAGGTGGCAGAGGGTAAATGGTCTGCAGGAGACTACGCACCAAAGACTATTCTTTTCGAGAAAAACTATAGGGCAAAATATGTAAGACTGCAGATTTTGGATTCCCACGGAAAATTCGGTTGCGCCAAAGAAGTTCGTGTCTTAAAGCCCCAGGCAGGCAAGGAAACTGCTAATTTGAATGCAACAGTTAAATTAGAAGATATCGACTTAAATGCACCCGGTGCAGATGAAATTCCCGTAACAAACTGGAAAGCAACTGCATCAAGCTTTAACATCAATAACGGCGTTCCCGGTGAAATTCCCGCTTGGGCATTCGACGATAACCCCAAAACTCACTGGCAGACAATAATAAATCCCAAGGCAGAGCCTCCTCATTATCTTAACATTGAGTTACCCAGATTAACGGATATAAGCGGCATACGTTACTATCCGAGACCTGACGGAGGTGCCGGAGTCGCTTCTAAGTATGAAGTTTACCTTTCTTATGATAATGAGAATTTCCAGAAGGTAGCAGAGGGTGAATGGCCCCTAAATGTTGAGACAAAGACAGTAGAGTTTGACAAGAACTATAAGACTAAATTTATAAGATTAAGAATTATGGAAGGAACGGGCGGTTACGCCAGCGTTTCGGAAATAAGGTTCTTAAGTCCCAGAAAGAATAAGGACTATGCACTTCTTAATCCCACAGTAAAGGCGGCAGAAATCGGCGGAAGCAAGCCTACGGGAATTGTTCCTGTTGACGTTGTTCCTGCAGAGCTTCCCAAGAACATTTACTCGGTTGATGAGCTTTCTACCGAGGGCTGGACTTTAGAAGCATCAAGCAGTAACGAAGGAAGCCCTGCTTCAAAGGCTATTGACGGAGATCAGTCAACTTGGTGGATAACCAGATTGACCAATCCCGACCCGCTTCCTCACTACATCACTACAATCCTTCCGACAGAGGAAGTAATAAGCGGATTCAGATACTATCCTTGTACGGAGTCTGCGGCAGGAAGATGTAATAAATATGAAATACATGTTTCCCACAACGGAGAAGACTTTGAAAAGATAGCTGAAGGCGAATGGATAAACGATTTTACCGACAAAGCAGCTTACTTTGATGTGAACGTAAAAGTTAAGGCGGTTAAGTTTGTTATACTGGCATCCCACGGAGAATATGGTGCTGCAGGCGAAATCAGGCTTGTAAAGGCAGATCCCAAAAAGGAAACAGTAGATGCCAAGGACTATGTGGCAAAGACTACAAAGTATAACGTAAAGAGCGTGGTTTTTGCGGGTATTACGGTAATGGCAAATAAGCCCAACGAGTATCCCTTTGAAAATATGTTCGATAAAAACCTTTCAAGCTATTATAAATCCAAGACTGTAACGGGAGAAGAGAGATTCCCCATTACACTTGATATGAACTTAAAATCTACATATACCCTGCAGGGAATTTTATATCAGCCTCCTGTATCCAATAAGACAGAGGGACAGTTAAGAGATTTCGATATTGAATATTCTCTTGACGGTACAACTTATCAGAGTGTAGGTAATTTCATAAATGAAGCTGAAGACTATGCTCCAAAGACATTTTACTTTGATGCCCCCATAAAGGCAAAATATGTAAGAATCAAGGTAAATTACGCAGTTTCAAATGTTGTATCAATCGGTGAGCTTGGTTTCTTACAGACAGAAGAAGACTATGAAAGGGAAATGGCTTCTTCGGGAGAGAGTTATGTTCTTAAGATAGGCTCAAAGGATATTAAGGTTAAGAAAAACGGTGTTGAAAATGTAGTTGCAACAGATGTTGCGCCGTTTATCCACAGAGACTATACCTTAATTCCCTTAAGAGGTCTCCTTGAACAGATGGGCGCCAAGGTAAACTGGATAGATTACGACCAGAAAATTGAGGTTGTAACCGAAGACGGCACTTATATGATTTTCCAGATTGAAGAGGACAGAGTGTATATAAATAACATTCGTTACAACACTCCCGTTGCTCCCATCATAAAAGATGGAAGAACCTTCATTCCTCTCCGCTTTGTATCTGAAAACATGGGCTACAACGTGGGATGGGACGGAAGCATTCAGGAAATTACAATTACAAACTAAAATTTAACAGCGCTGCTCCTTTTGAAATGATATTTGAAATCGAGGTTTGCCTGTTTTTGAAGATAATGTTTTTTCCTCATATTTTCATTAGAATCGAAACAGAAAGGTTTTAAATAAGGCTATCAAAAAGGAGAATAAAAAATACAGGCATACTCAAGTATGCCTGTATTTTTTCTCATACTTGACACAGCTTTAGGATAATAATATAATTATATAGACAAAAAGGAGGAATCAAAATGGGAATTGCAATAGCTAAAAACAAAATTAAAACAGGCTTTATTGTTACTGTTATAGCTCTGCTTCTTTATGTAATAGTATATTTTGTGGCGGATGCCATGGGCTATGGAAACTATGCCATAACAATAGCGGCACTTATATCTATAGGAACGTCTTTTTTCTCCTACTGGAATTCAGATAAAATGGTGCTTTCCATGAGCGGAGCTAAAAAGGCAGAAGGGGAAGAAGCGCTTTATTTAGAAAGAATAATAAAGGAAGTAATAACAAAAGCCGATATCCCTATGCCGAAGGTTTATATAATAGAAGATTCTTCTCCCAACGCCTTTGCCACAGGCAGAAACCCCAATCATTCTGCTGTGGCAGTTACAAGAGGCATTATGGAGACTCTTTCAGAGGAGGAACTCAAGGGCGTACTGGCTCACGAGGTTGCTCATATAAAAAATTATGACATTCTGCTTCAGACAGTAGCGTCCATAATGGTCGGTGCGGTTATTATAATTTCCAATGTATTTTCCCGTTCCCTGATGTGGGGAGGAACAAGGAGAAGAAATGACAAAGATTCAGGCGGCAACGCCATTTTAATGCTTATAGGAATGGTTTTGATTATCTTTGCGCCCATCGCAGGTCAGCTTCTTAAAATGGCACTTTCAAGAAACAGAGAATACCTTGCAGATGCCAGCGCCGCAGATTTCACTAAAAATCCCGATGCTCTGGCAGATGCGCTTATAAAAATAAGCTCAAATCCAAAGCCTGTTATGAGGGCTAACGATGCAACGGCTTGTCTTTATGTATCTGACCCGGTGAAGAAAATAAAGAAAATGGCAAATCTGTTTTCAACGCATCCGCCTATAGAAAAAAGAGTTGAAGAGCTTAGAAATATGAAATAAAAAAACGAGGCTTTGCCTCGTTTTTTATATTTCTTTTCTTCCCTCTAAAGCCATGGTAAGAGTAACCTCGTCCACATATTCCAGGTCGCCGCCAACGGGAACGCCCCTTGCGATACGGGTTACCTTAATGCCTGTGGGCTTTATAAGTCTTGCCAGATATGTAGCGGTGGCTTCGCCCTCAACCGTAAGGTTGGTTGCCATAATAACCTCTTTTACATCATCCTCGGAAAGACGGGTTAAAAGCTCCTTGGCTTTGATATCTTCAGGACCGATTCCGTCCATGGGAGAAATAACACCGTGAAGAACGTGGTAAAGGCCCTGGAATTCTCCTGTTTTTTCCATGGCGAGAACATCCTTAGGACCCTCTACAACACAAATGATGCTCCTGTCCCGTTTGGAGCTTTTGCAAATATGGCAAAGGTCAGAATCCGTAAGGTCCTGGCACACTTTACAGTAATGTATTGAATTTTTGGCATTCAAAATAGCATCTGCAAAGCTTTTGGCATCCTCGTCTGAGCCGCTTAAGACGCTGAAGCTTAAGCGAACGGCAGTTTTATGGCCGATGCCGGGAAGCTTTTCAAAATGCTCAATCAATGCGGCAAGTGGTGGTATATACATATTATCACCTTAGAACAGACCGGGGATATTCATGCCGCCGGTTAATTTACTCATGGAATTCATTGCTGCCTCGTCTGCTTTTTTCATAGCTTCGTTTACTGCGGAAATCACAAGGTCCTGAAGCATTTCAACATCATCAGGGTCAACTGCTTCGGGAGCAATGGTAAGGTCTAAAAGCTCTTTTTTGCCTGAAACCTTTGCCTTAACAACACCGCCGCCTACAGTTGCTTCATATTCGGTAATTTCCATTTCCTGCTGTGCTTTCTGCATTTCAGCCTGCATCTTCTGTGCCTGCTTAATCATCTGACTCATATTTCCGCCACCGGGAAAACCGCCGCCGGGGAATCTTCCTCCGGGAAAACCGCCTTTTGCCATAAAAATCGTCCTTTCTTACCTATCAGTATTCTTCATTATCATCAATGTCTTCTTCAAAATCATATTCTTCTTCAGCTTCTTCCTCTGAATTTACGGGAGAAGCGGGAAGAGAAACGTCATTATCCCCGATAGAATCTTCGGCGTCGGAGCCAAAAGAATCCTCGTTAATAAGATTGAGAGGGTCATTTTCCGAAACGGAAACCTCTTCTTCATAATAGCTTTTAAGACGGGGAACTATTTTAGGAGAAAGCCCCGTATGCTTGGTTATAAGCTCTGAAAGGGATTCTTTCACCTTGTCCTCGCTTAAAATATCAAGCATTATTTTATCCTGATTATCAAGGAGAATAACAAGATTGCCGTTGTCTTCCTTTACAGAAGAGTGCATAAGTGAAATTAAAAGCCTTAAGTCCTTGGTATCCTTGCAGATATCCTTCCATTTCTCACTTATAAGTAAAATATCACCGCTTTTCGGAGATAAGTCTTTAACTATCCTTTTCTCGGTTTTTGGTTTTTCTTTTTTAACTTCGGGAAGTTCCCGGGGCATGGGGGAGGTGAAATTACCTGATGCCAATTTCTTTTCAAGCTCCGATATGCGCAATATCAAAGCATCGTTTCCCTCCACATACGAAGGGTTACACATTTTTATAACCGCCATATCAAGGACAACTCTGTCGCTTGTGAGATATTTAAGGGAAGATGCTGCTTTTATAAGAGTTTCTATTGAGAACATCATGCGTTCCTTTGACATCTCGGAGGATGCCAGACGGAGTTCTTCCGTTTCTTCTTCTGTATAGTCGGAAAAAACAGTTTCTGAAACTGAAAAGCGCAAAAGAGTTGTGAAATAGTCGTTTAAAGAATCTATAAGCTTTGCGGCGCTTTTTCCCGACTCAATAAATTCGTCCACCATTGATAAGGTATTTTCTGTATCGTTTGTAGCAATAGAGCGTACTATTCTGTAAAGAAAATTCTTTTCAGTAAGACCTAAAAGGGAATAAACGTCATCCTCGGTGATTTTTTCCGAAAGGGCGCTTATCTGGTCTAAAATGCTTAAGGCATCACGAAGAGCGCCGTCTGCACTGACTGCAATAAGATGTGCCGCACCTTCATCAAGAGAAATGCCTTCTTCTGCGGCAACAAACGAAAGCCTTTGAGCTATGTCGTAGGCGGTAATACGTTTAAAGTCAAATCTCTGACATCTGGATAAAATTGTTGCGGGAACCTTTTGGGTTTCTGTGGTTGCGAGAATGAAAATTACACCCTCGGGAGGCTCCTCTAAAAGCTTTAAGAGTGCATTGAAAGCACCTGTTGAAAGCATATGAACCTCGTCTATGATATAAACCTTGTAGCTTGCTTCGGCAGCGGCAAAGCGTGCTTCACTTCTTAAATCCCTGATATTTTCCACGCCGTTGTTGCTTGCGGCATCGATTTCTATTATATCCATTATTTCGCCGCTTAAAATTCCTTTGCATATACTGCATTCGTTGCAAGGGTCGCCGTCTTTGGGATTCAAGCAATTTAATGCTCTTGATAAAATTCTTGCAGTTGAGGTTTTACCGGTACCTCTTCCGCCGCAAAAAAGAAAGGCATGGCCTGTTTTTTTTGAGATAACTTCATTTTTCAGCGTACGGGTAACGTGCTCCTGACCTATAACATCGCTGAAAGTCAGGGGTCTCCACTTTCTGTAAAGCGCAATATGTTTACTCAAAAAAATCCCTCCTTGCAATTTCATTAAAAAAGTCGTACATCCTTTAGTCGGAATTATAAAAATATGCGGTAATTATATCAAAAAGCTCAGGCCAGGCACCCCTGCGGCACATGACGGATTCTGCTTATTGCTGCTTGGTTCCCCACCTGACAAGGTTCACAGCTCGCCATTGCGCAGGACCAGACCGTCACAGCCATTGATATAAGCCTGCCATACTTAAATAAATCCTCCTAAAGGAGATCGTCCCCACTATAGCGGATTGAGGGCTACAGGGCACCGCTACCGCCCCGACCGGTACGACATTTATTATTATACAACAAAATGTAAAATTTATCAATAGTTATTTTTACAATATGTACTTTAAATTAGAAAACCTTTCCTTATTATATAGTAGCTATCTGACAGGAAAGAAAGGGGGAAAAACAGGCAAAAAAGCCGACTAAAAAAAATTCCCGTTTTTAAAAGTTTTTTCTTGCTAAAATGACAAAGCTATGATATAATTAAGATACTATACCATGCGCTTGGTATGTTTATGTCCTTTTATGCTTATTCCAAAACGGGGAATAATGTACATAAAAATAAATTTAAGTAATTAAAATTCAGGGAGGAGTAACATCATGAGAAACAAATTACTTGCACTGATCCTGGCACTCACTATGATAGTGGGGTTGGCTACAATGGCACCCTTGGCAGCTAATGCTGAAGGTGTTGAAACCATTGGAAGCGACGTTGTATATGAGGCAGCTGAGCTTTTAATGACCTTGAACATACTTCAGGGTTATTCTGACGGCACACTTGGCCTTGGCTACAACATTACAAGAGCTGAATTTACAGCTATGCTTGCGAGAATGCTTCAGGGAACTGACGAGCTTAATCTTAACGCAGGCGCAATTGTACATAGCAGACTTTCGGAAACTCCGGAGAATATAGCTGCAGTTAAGGCTGCTGCAGAAAAAGCTCCCGGTGCTTCTGTTGCTACGGTAGGAAAAGGCTATTATCAGACAGACATAAGCTCTACTGATCTTGCTGATCCTTCCTTTAATGACGTGGATGCATCTCACTGGGCATATTCTGACATTGAGTATTTAAGAGGTCAGGGTATCGTAACAGGTTATGCGGACGGTTCTTTCAAGCCCGATAACAACATTTTATACGAAGAAGCAGTTAAGTTTGTTGTATCTGCTTTGGGCTATGACTTTATGGCTGTTACCTACGGCGGATATCCAAACGGATATATGCAGGCTGCAAACGGTCTTAAAATTCTTAAGAACGTTGGCGGTACAAACGGCGTTGCAGTTACAAGACAGGAAGTTGCAGTTCTTTTATACAACGCTCTTACTGTAGATTATCTTGTAGTTGACTCCACAAAGGGCGACACAAACATTCTTGCAAAGGGCAAGAACATCTTAAATTATGTATTCGGTCTTGACATTATGGAAAATTGCTATGTAACAGCAACAGTAAAGACCGGTACTGATTCTGTGAACCATAGAACAGAAGAAGGCATAATCGAAATCGGCGAATCAAGAGACGGCGGTTATGAATTCAAGTACTTTAACGATTTATACGAAGATTATCTTGGTTATAGGGTTAAAGCTTACGTTAAATTCAACGAAGATGACAGAACAAAGGGCGAACTCTATTGCATGTTCCCCTACGGTAAGACAAAGAAGATAACTATCAATGCTCAGGACATAAAGGATTCCGATATTGAAAACGGACTTTTCGAGGCTTTTGTAAACGACGAGGTTGAAGAATTCAAGATTGCAGACGAGCCCATCGTTATTTACAACGGTATAGCTTTGGGTGTTGACGATGTTGACAAGTATGTTGATGGTGCAAGAGCAATTGAAGCAGGCGATGTTACTTTAATTTCTACTGACGGCGATAAGACCTATGAGCTTATCTACATAAACAACTACATTCCCATGTACGTTGAAACAGTTAAGCTTGAGGACAAAGAAATTATCGGTACTGCATTCTTCGGTGGCGAAGCTCACGAGGATTACAAGCTTTCTTTGGACGATGAAGACGAAGAAGTTGAAATAAAGGTTAGCTACATAAGAGCTGACGGAACAAACGGTTACTTTGAAGAACTCTCCACAGACTCTGTTATCTATATAAGACAGTGGAAGAACAATTACATAATCAACCTTACAAACGGAACCGTAACAGGAAATACAACAAGAAGAGGTAACGGATACGTTATTATCGACGGCATCAAGTACGAAGAAATCGATGAAAGCGGCGCTCTTGATGACTTCAAGGCAGGAACAAACCTTACATTGGGTCTTAACTTTGACGGAGAAGTATTCTTTGCAAAGGCTAATTTAGGTGTTTCCGGCTTAAGCTATGGTCTTATCATGGATATCAACTATGAAACAGAAGGCGGTTTTGAACCCACCTTTGAAATAAAGATGATGGATGCATCAGGCAAGGTTGGTTTCTATAAGGCTGCAGACGGCATGAAGTTTACCTACAACAAGGTTACAAAGCGCTATAATATGGAAGGCAATAACTATATCGACTTTGATACAATCAAGGCAAACCTTATTGAATCTGCTAAAAAGGCAAGCTTGCAGGGAACAAGCTATACTCATAATGCAGCTTCCCGTCCCTATGAGCAGCTTATAAAATATTCTCTTAACTCCTACGGAGAAATCAGTGAAATCGTTACAGCTATCGCATCTTCAAGTGTAGCTCCCGAAGAGAGAGCAGCATACTTCACCTATGAAGATTATGACATGGCTAAAGATCCCTTTAACTGGGGTGATGGTTATATTATAGGAACACAGTACGATATTGAAGGCACCAAGCTCTTCTATGTTTCCAGAAATGCAAGCACAGAAAATTCTGAATACAGAACAGGTACATGGGGCAAGGGCGCAAGACATTTCTCAAACGGCGCAAGACTCTTTGACGTTGCTGAAGACGGTAAGGTTAGCGTTATCATTACAGGTAATGACAGCAGCATAACAGGTGAAAACTACGCTAATAACAGAGGCTTCCATATGGTAGAGTACTTCTCATCTGACGTGGCAACCGTTAAGATTGAAGGCGAATTAGAGGACGCTTACGAAATCGGTCTTATAAACGTTGAAAAGGGTGCATATGAAGCATATAATGCTGTTGGAGCAGGCTCCAACGATTACAGATACGGTTATCTGGCAACACAGTATACTTATGAAATCGGCGACGTAATCAATCCCAGATACTGGTCAAGACAGAAGCTCTTCAAGAATTACTACAGTTCTACTGAAATTTCATTTGAAGTAACAGGAGATACAACAACAGAAAAATGGGGCTATTTCCCCATCAGAAAGATGATTGAAAGAATCATGGCAGGAACTCCCGACCAGTACTTGAGATTTGTAGGAAACAAGGAAAGCTATTCTGTTCCTTACGAAGCAGTATTCGGTAAGGTTAAGGCTGTATCAAACGGCAAGGTTGTAGTATCCTACGGCGATAAGGAATACGAGGCTGTAGCTTGCAAGATTTCCGGTAAAAATGCTGCAAGATACGACTGTGAAACTGGTTATGTTTCATTGGTAAGTGCAGAAAGCGTTGAAGCAGGCGACTGGGTACTTATCCAGATGGCTAAGCGTGAATATGTTACCATGATGATTTATACAAACGTAGAAGAAGCAAGCCTTGACAACATAAAGTCAGGTGCTGACGCTGTAGAAAACGAAAGAGACTAAGAGTCAGACAAATTTTACTGTCAGGGCGAAAGCCCTGACGGTAATAAAAGGCAAAGGCCTTAATTAAAAGAAAGGAATGGCAACAGAATGAAATTAAGAAAATTGACAGCTTTCCTTGTAAGCCTCAGCATGCTTGTCGGACTCATATTGGTGGCTCCTGCTTCAGCAGCGATTACTTCCGCTGAAGGAACATATTACGAGGAGACTTTACTTGATTTGGATTTCGACACAGAAGCAGATCAGGATGGAATTGCCGTGGCAAACGGAATTGTCGAGGAAGGCAAACTTAAATTCGAACTTTCTGCTTTGTCCTCTTTGGTTATAAACGAGGGACTGGACAAAAACAAAAAACAGTATGCTATAGAGTTTGATTTGGAAACAGATAACGAATATACTGACGATCCCTGGTCTGCGACCTTTATAGGATTGAGACTTCACGGAGCCAGTGCTACTCCCGATGGTGAAATAAAGGGTACATGGCTTGGTATCTTCAAGAACAAGCTTGTGTTCTGGACATCTTATGAGGGTGCAAAATGGGGAAGAACAGCTGATGGAGCAGATTATTACAAGGTTTTGGATATACCTGAGACAATCACTGATGAAGACGGTATTACTGACCTTTCATCCGCTTCATACAGAATTGTATATGAAAAAGACGAAGTTGATGTTTTCGTGAAAGACGGCGAAAGCTATGAAAAATTGGCAAACTTCAACATCTTAAGCAATGATATAAGAACAAAGTACGGTGTTTTCACTGCAGGAGAAACCACCTATGAAACAAAAATTACTTTTACAGATGCTACTTCTATGAATTATTTCGCTCTGTATAACGTAATTCCCGAGGTAATTGAGGACGATCCTTTAGCTCCTATGCCTGAAGAAGAGGAAGAAGCTGAAGAAGAGGAAGAGGAAGTAACCTATCCTTTAGTTGCACTTGATAACCTTAAGGTTTTCTGCTATAACGGTAAGCTTGCAACTCTTTCTCTTATTGAAGATCATATGGCATATGTAGATGTAGTTGTGGGAGCTTTCGATCCTATGCCTGAAGAGGCAACTGTTACCATCGATGAAGTTACATACAGAACCTATGGTATTGACATTGAGAAAGTAATAGAATTCCAGGATAAATTTGCCGAAGCTTATGAAGCAATTGAAAACGAAGAAGCTTTGGAAACTGACGTAAAAGCTTTGGTGTCAGACTGGATTGCTGAAAAAGCAGGCTTTGTAACAGATGCGGCGGCTATTTCCTATGTAAATGGTTTTGCAGGCATGGAAGAAACATTGGAATCTGTTGACGCAGAAGAGTATGATGCAGCTAAAATTGCAAGTGTTTCTGCTTTGATAGAAGAAGCAAAGGCCATCGTTGACGGAACAGAAGTGTTTAATTCAGAAACCTTGGACGAGGCTTTCGCTAACGTTTCAAGAGCATTCAAAAATCTTGGTATTATTACACCCAATGGTGTTGTGGCATACAGAAACTCCATGACAGGAGCTTTATCCACAAGCGAATGGCAGTCAGTAGGTAATATGGCTGCAAACTCAGCAGAAGGTTACGGTTTCAGCTGGACAGGAAATTTAGGTCTTGGCTTTAAGAAGAAATATACCGAGCCCTACAGCGCAAAGGTTACAACTAAGATTGCAAACTCAAGTGTAACATCCACTTTCTTTGGTATAAGACAGAATATGGGTGATAACTGGCACGAGCATACAAACTCTGCTTTGGGAGCGAATAACGTAACAGGTACAGGCGGTATTTCCCTCCAGACTCCTTACGGCTCTCCCAATTTCAACAAAATAAGAATAGTTGTTAAAGCAGGAGTTGAGACAACAACAGATTCAACAAAATTACTCTCTGTAGTTTTTGATATAACCGATTTTGTAGGCGAAGGTAAGACCGAAGCAACCTTTATATTAAAGGATTTCGGTGATTTGGTTGAAGCCTATGTAGTGGGAACCGAGGGTGATTATGCAGGAAAGCCCTGTAAGTTCGGTTCGGTTGTTATCTATCCCGGTATATCCACAGTTGGAAGATTTGCAAACTGCTATTCTGCAGGTAAGATTATAAATCATCTTGATGGTGATTCTATAACCGAGTTTACAGGTATGGCTATCCATACCATGGAAAATGGCGTAATTGCTTTATCTTACAGAGGCGGTATATCTGACGGACAGCCCGACGTATATTATAAGGATTTTGAAATTGCTACAGATCTTTGTGTGGCTGAAATGACCGAAGAAGAAAGAGCAAGTCTTTACTATTTTGACGGCAAGAAGGATCCTTTACATGCAGAGCTTGTTTTAGGTAACGGTGATAACTTTGATGTAAGCACAAGTGAACCCACCAAATATATGGTTAAGGCGACCAATGATGAAGAAGCCTGGGTTAAGGTTGCGGGCCATAAGAATGAGTATGCAACAGGTTCTGTTGCTGTTACAACCTCTGAAAAGGTTAGCATCAGTGCAGAATACGGAGAAGAAATCCTTTCCATCGACAAAGCTTCCACAAGCATTTTGGGTAATATAAGAGGAACAGATATTGTAACTGTTTCCTACGGCGATATAACAAAGGATAAATATCTTGTAAATTCCATGTCCATTATGGAAAAGGAATTCGGCTTCGGCGTTGTTGCTCCCGAGGAAGGTGCAGTATTCGAAGGAACAATAGTTTCTTCTTCCATCCATAATGCAAGAGTATTCAGATGTCTTAATGTAGGAGATAAGGTTATTCCTGCGGTTTCCTATGCATTAGGTAATGGCGAATTAAGATTTTTGGGTACAGATAAAGAGGTAGTATTTGAAGTAATGAATCCCGAGGATGCTACCGTAATGACCTACGATGCTGAAAATGGTGTATTTAAGGCAATGGCAGCAGGAACTGCTAAGGTTCGTGCAAAAATTCCTTATACAACTTTAGGCGGTGTTACAGGTAACTACAGCATTACCCCCTGGGTTAACGTTGAGGTTGTTGAAAGCGGTGCAGTTTACGGCGAAAGCATGACTGTTGCAAATCAGGACCTTTTAGCTACAGTAAGCGGTGAAAAAACACTGGAAGAAAAGAAGCAGATTCTTGACGAAGCAGCCGAAGCAGGTATTGCAGTTTCTTATGAAAACGATACCGAAGCAGAGCTTATCTATGCAGCACTGGAAAGTGCAAAAGCAGTTAACGATGAGCTTGACGAGGGAGATAGACTTTCGGATACTGAGGTTGTAGCTAAGGCCTTGGTAGAAGCAGAGGCTGTAATTTCTGTTTACGAAGTTATAAGTGAAGAGGAAGCAACAGCCGATGAACTTGAGGAAGTTTTATTCGGAACAGATGGCGTTTCAAGAGAGCTTGGCCTTTCATCTACATATGTTACTAAGTTCGGAAATCTTAAAAACTCCAAGGCATCAAATGCCATGAAGAGCCTTTTAAGACTTGCAAAGAACGAAGGAACAGACCTTACTGCTGATTTCTTGAGAACCAAGTTCAAGAAGGTTGTTAAGGATCAGCTGGATGTAGAAGGTGGCGGCGGAACTGTCAGAGTTGAAATTACTACTGACGATAACACAGACTCCGGTTCATTCAGACCTGCAGCTTCAGCTACAGTACCTACCGTAACAAAGGCAGACAAGTATAAGCTTGACGAAGCTTCAGTTAACACTGAAATTGCTAAATTTGCTGATGCAAAGGATGCTTCCTGGGCAAGTGCGGCTATAGCGGCTCTTTCCAGAAACGGCGTTGTTAAAGGCTATGAAGACGGAACAATCCGTCCCAATGAAACAATTACAAGGGATGAATTTGTTACACTTTTAGTAAAAGCCTTTGAAATCACAACAAAGTCAGATGCAGTAAATTACTATAAGGACATTCCTGCAGGTTCCTGGCAGATTCCTTATGTAGCTGCAGCAACTGAAGCGGGAATTGTAAACGGAATGGAAGCTCTCACTTTCGGAGCAGGAAAAGAGGTTTCCCGTCAGGATATGGCAACTATGATTTATAAGGCGGCTGTTAAGTTTAACGTAACACTTCCCCAAGAAAAAATGGTTGCATTTAATGACGCTGAAAACATTTCAGGCTATGCGATAGAAGCTGTTAACAGACTGGCTGCAGCAGGTGTCGTTTCCGGTATGGGCGACGATGTATTTGCTCCCGGCCAGGTAGCTACAAGAGCACAGGCATTCCAGATGATTTATGCAATAATGCTTTTAGTAAAATAATAAAAATGACGAAGGATTAAAATCCTTCGTCATTTTTTTGAAAATAAAAGGTGGCATTTGCCACCTTTTATTTTATAACATCTTTCACTTTATCATAAATCAGATCGGCAATTTCTTCAATGGATTTAAGAGAATTTCCTTTAGTGCAGGGAATTTTTATAAAGCCAAACTTATCTGCCACAAAAAGAGCGCTTTCATAAGAACGGGCTATGTAGTCTTTATCCCTTTCGTGGATATCGTGGTTATCTGTGTGTGAGAATTTGTTCTCTCTGTCCTTTATAAGGGCAAGGGAAATTTCCGGAGCCACGTCTAAAAACAAAACCAGATCGGGCTTGGGAAGCCCAAGCTTTTCATATTCAAAATCAGCCTGGAAGGAAAGATAAGCTTCTTTTTCAGAAAGGTCAGAAATCTTAGATGCCTGATGAATGAAATTTGAAGTTACATAGCGGTCGGCAATGACTATGCCGCCGTTATCAAGATAGCCTTTCCAGTTTTTTCTGTAGCTGCAAAATCTGTCAACTGCAAAAAGAGCACTTGCCGCATAGGGTCCCACCGAGTCGGCAGTTTCTCCAAGCTCTCCCGATAAGTACATTTTAGCAGGGGCAGAGGAGGGAGAATCGTAGTCGGGGAAGGTGATATTTAATATTTCCTTTCCTGAAGCTTTAAGTCTTTCTGTAAGCCTTTTGGTCTGGGTGGCTTTGCCTGAAGCATCTACACCCTCAATTACTATAAGAGGCATAATTTTTCTCCTATCCTATAAGTGTTATAAAATCAGCATAATGGGAAGTCCAGGTATATACCAGATTCCCGTCTTTATCATAGCGGACCTGCTTTGAGCATCCGTTATGGTCATATTCCAGAAGGTCTTTATAAATTAAATTACCCGATTTATCATAAAAAAACTTTTCCGTGATATTTTCTCCGTCGTAGATATATTCCTCTTTGGAAAACTCATCTGATGCACCGGCCACATATTCTTTCTTTATTAAAAGATTGCCGTCGTATGTAAATTCAATACCCGAAAGATATTTTGAGTTTTTATCAAGCGTGCGCTCTTTTAGTTTATTTTTCCCTGTTTCGTCATATATGTGGTGGGTTGTTTTAATTAAATTGCCATCCTTGTCAAAATCTTCATCAATATCGTTTCTTCCGTCGGGATGATAAGAATAAACTGTTTTGGTCTTACCTTCGGAATTATAGGTTTCTTTATATAAGAGAACACCTTTTTCATCATAGGTGAATTTTGTATAAAGGGCCTTTTTTCCTAAAACGTAGATAGTTTCGGTATCCTTAAGTCCTGAATCCAGATAAGTATATTCATTCCTCTGGAGACAGGTTCCGTTTTTGGCACAACGTATGGAAGTGGAAACTTCACCCTGAATATTATACTTATATTTCCAGATTTTCATAACATTTCTTTCATGATCAATCATTTTTGTATATGAAAGTTTTTGCCCCGAAAAATCCGATTCGGCCTTATTTCCGCACCCGGGGACAATGATAAGAGCCGAAAGCAAAAGGGCGATAATTGTTTTTTTCAAAAAAACACTTCCCTCAGAAATTACTTGTTTTTTTCATGGAAAATTCTCTCGGCGAAAACACTTCCTGCAAAAGCAAAAAGAGATAAGCTTCGTTTTAAGCGTTTACCCTTGACAATTCTGTAAAGCCACTCTAAATTGTGATTTATAAAGAATTCGGGAGCTCTTTCCATGGTTCCTGCGAAAACATCTGCACTTCCGCCTGCACCAATTAAAACCTTAGCACCCAGCTTGTCCTTGTTATCATAAATCCATTTTTCCTGCTTGGGACAGCCTAAGCAAACCATAAGATAATCAGGCTTCGCCTGGGCGATTTTTTGAATTACAGGCTCATCATCCTTAAAGTAGCCGTCGTTAGTACCTGCAATTACTAAATTTTTATATTTTTCTTTAAGATTTTCTGCAGCTTTTTCGGCAACGCCGGGTTTTCCGCCAAGAATGAAAAGACTAAGACCCTTTTCGTTAAGAAATTCAATTACACGGCATGAAAGGTCAAAGCCGCCCACACGCATTTTTATGGGCTGACCTAAAATTCCACCCGCCTTTACAACTCCGATACCGTCAGGAGTTATAAGGTCGGCGGAATTCAATAATTCCAGAAAGGAGGCATCCTTTTTGGCAGCCATAATTATTTCTGAATTGGGAGTATATATAACTTTAGGTTTTCCGCCTTCCATAAGCCAGGAAGAAACTTTTTCTACCGCTTCGTCCATAGAAAGATTGTCAACCTTTACGCCGAATATATCAACTTTGTTCATAGTACACCTCATAAAAAACGATATAATAAGTATATCATGTATTACATTTTTAGTCAAGGGAAGAGGAGTATAAAAAAATAACTGAGGGAACAAAATTCCCTCAGTTATTTTTTATTTTGTTGCAAGATAGTCGTTTATCTTCTTTATAAGCTCATCGCAGTCAACACCATGAACCATGCAGGCTTCTTCAACAGTTTCGCCGATAGCTCCGGGACAGGTTAAGCAATGCATTCCGATTTCAAGGAAAAAGGGAGCTGTGCCCTGATCAAGTCTTAAAACTTCAGCAATGATAGTGTCTTTTGTAATCTGTGCCATGTTAATTCCTCCTTAAATTTGCTATAGATATTATAAATGATATTTTATCTTGTGTCAATATAATTATTTCCGTTTACGCCTTAAAAATGCAAAGGTTGAAAGTGGTCTGTCCATCTTTAACAAAACCTTCATTTCGGCATGGTTGGCGGTTTCAATGGGATTGCCTTTTATATCTGTCATGGAAGTAACCTTCTGCACCCAGAAATCCCCCTTGGGTTCCATAATTTCAAGCTCTTCTCCCAATGAAAATTTATTAAGCTGGGCGAGGGTTGCTATCCCTGTTTCCTCGTCATATGAATCTACTGTTGCAATTACATCGTAAGTTCTTATATAAGAGCCTTCGGAATAAATTTCCTCGGGACGGCCGTAGAAAAAGCCCGTATCGTACATTCTGTGGCTGACCTTTTCAAGCTCATTAAGATAGGAATCCTTATACCAGTCATTTGGGTTTTTCATATAGGCATCTATGGCTTCACGATAAGCCTTCACAACTGTAGCCACATAGTAGGCGGTTTTTATTCTACCCTCTATTTTAAGGCTCTTTACACCACTTTTAATAAGGTCGTCCACGTGCTCTATCATACACATATCCTTTGAATTGAAAACAAAGGTCCCACGCTCGGTTTCCATAATGGGTAGATACATTCCTTCACGCTTTTCTTCCATTACATAATACTGCCAGCGGCAGGGCTGGGCACATTCACCCATATTGCCATCACGGCCTGCAAGATAGTTGCTTAAAAGGCATCTGCCCGAATAGGACATACAGATGGCTCCGTGGCAGAAAACCTCAATTTCACAATCGGTATTTTTTATGATTTTCTCGATTTCGGTAAAGGAAAGCTCTCTTGCAAGAACCACTCTTTTTGCACCAAGCCTTTTATACATATCAACAGTTCTGTAGTTGGTAACGCTTGCCTGTGTGCTTATATGAATTTCAAGATCGGGAGCGGCTTCCTTAACCACTTCCATAACACCCAGATCCGATACAATAACCGCATCGGCACCAAGTTCATAAACTTCTCTGATGTAAGAATGCATGGTTTCAAGGTCTTCATTGTGAGGAATTATATTCAAGGCAACGTAAACCTTTTTTCCTCTTTCGTGAGCGTATTTTATACCCTCGGCAAGCTCCTCTTTAGTGAAATTTACTGCTGCACTTCGGAGGGAATACTGCTCTCCGCCCAGGTAAACCGCATCAGCTCCGTATTCTATGGCTACCTTTAATCTGTTCAAATCCCCGGCAGGGGCCAAAAGTTCAATTTTTTCCATAAATTACTCCTTTACGGAGATTGCAACTCCGTTCCCGATAGGGAGAATAGTGGTAGAAAGTTCTTTAGTATCTGATATGTATTCCAGATATTTTCCTAAACGATTAACTAAGGTTACTTTTCGCTTTTCCGTTGAAACGGCATCCGTTACCTCGCCTTTATATAAAACATCGTCCGAAATTAAAAGACCGCCTTTTTTAAGGAGCCTTAAGCAGTCGGGCAGAAATTCAAGATACTGTCCCTTGGCGGCATCAAGAAAAATCATATCGAAGGGCGGGTCAAGCCAGTTTAAAACGCTTGAAGCCTCCTCTAAAACAGGCTTTATGATATGTGAAAGTCCCGCCTTTTTTATGTTGGAAACGGCCCTTTCATAAGCCTTGTCATAGCGTTCCACCGTTATGATTTCTCCCTTTTCCATGGCCCTTGCCATACAAATAGAGGAATAGCCGATGGCGGTGCCCAGCTCCAGAATTCGCTCGGGGCGTGTTATACGAATTAAAACCTTAAGCAAATTGGCAACCTCCGGCTCGATTATGGGGGCGTAGGTCTCTGTATCGGCAGCTTCCTTTTCCAAAGACGACAAAAAGGCGTCCCTTTCGGGAAGCAGACTTCTTAAATATTCTTCTAAATAGTCAGGTACAATTTTTTCCATAAGTTTCACCCAAACAAAACCATAGGGCGGATAATATCCGCCCTTTTTGTCAAATCTTAATTGTTAATTTACTGCTTTGATTTCGAACTCGATATCACCAACGGGAGCTTCAACAGTTACGCTTTCACCAATCTTTGCACCGATTAAAGCACGACCGATGGGAGATTCATCAGAAATCATATTGTTCAAAGGGTCAGCTTCTGCACTGCCTACAATGCTGTACTCAACTTCCATGTCCATGGCCTTATTGAAGCATAAAACCTTTGAACCGATACCTACAACACCTTCTGTTCTTTCGGTATCTTCCATAAGCTTTACATTTTTAAGCATTTCCTCGATTTCAGCGATTCTTGCTTCCAGCTTAGCCTGGGAATCCTTAGCCTCGTCATACTCACTGTTTTCGGATAAATCCCCGTAAGAGCGGGCTTCCTTAAGATGTTCGGCAGCTTCTTTTCTGCCTACTGTTCTTTTGTATTCCAGTTCGTCCTGAAGTTTTTTAAGGCCTTCCCTTGTTAATACATATTCCTTTGCCATTTTAAATGAATTCTCCTTTTTTTGTCCGGATATAAATACCCCAAGGATACTTATATTTAGACACTAATGCTTGAATTATACCTTATAAAAAGGTTTTTGTCAACCTTATTTTGATAAACAGATTAAAATGCTATATTAAAAGAAGCTTTTTTGTCAAATTTTTGTAAGAGGGCGGCTTCCTTAAGAGTGAGAGGCCTTTTTGCCAGGGCAGATAAAGCACGATACTGACCTTTGGGATAAAAGAAAATCCCGTCTCCTCCAAGGGCATTTTCACCGGAACTTATATTAAAGCCGGCTATAAATTTATAGGGCGTATCAGGGATGGTGGAACTTGTTAAAACAAAATCATTTTCATCGGTTCCCGATACAATCGGGAAAGAAACACCTGTAAGGGGATAGAGAGCATTGGCAACAGATAGAGCGTTCTTTCCGAAAAGAACGGGATAATCAAAAAACTTAAGAGCCGATAGGGTTAAATCCTCTTTCGGGTCATAAAGAACAATCCTCTTTGGGGCCATATTTGTTTTTTTAATCTTAAGAGCAAGAGCTTCTGAGATTATTGAACTAAAAAAAATTTCCTCATCAGCTTCTTTTTGGGGAATAAGGTGTGAAAGAGCAGGCTCGGAAAAAACAAAGGCCTTTGAATTTTCGAGTTTTTTTATAAAGCTTAATTCCCGTCTCTTTTTCATTTTTCTTAAGGGCACTTCTATTTTTGTCGCAAAACATGAGGGAAGCGGATCGGTAAGAGCTTTTTTACTTACGGAATTATTTACCGCCAAAAAATAACATGCCATGAAAAAATCCTTTCAAATCCTTGATATAATATGGTTTTCTATGCTATTATATTCTCGTGGGAAATAAAAAATCTTATAAAAATAAAAATTTTTCTTTACAAAAAGGAATTTTTGTTGTACTTTATAAAATATAGGCATTTTAAGGAAGAAAGGCAGGGAGAGAAAATGCACAGAGTGGAATATCTTTTGTGGCTTAAGCATATGGGCATTTCCTCAAACGGGAAATTTTTACCGGCTCTTGAATATTTTTCCTCTCCTGAGGAATTATATGCCGGGGACAGGGAAGCCTATGAAGAATGCGGAATGTTTAATCAAAAGGAGATAGAATACCTTTTAAATAAAGATATGACTTTTGTAAAAGAGGAAATAGAAAGGTGTAATGCCAAAAGAATTTATCTTGTTGACTATTACAGCAAGGCATACCCCCGGGCTTTAAGAGAAATTCCCGAGCCGCCTCTTATTTTATATGTGGCAGGGGACAAGGGAGTTCTTAATACGCCCTCTGTTACTTTGGTCGGTTCAAGGAAAGCCGACAGCTACGGAATTACTTTATCCCAGGAAATAGCAGCAACCTTTGCCCAGGGTGGATTTACCGTGGTGTCAGGTCTTGCGGAGGGTATAGACAGGTCAGCCTCATTGGGAGCCATGAACGGAGGAGGTAAAACCATCGGTGTACTTTGTGCCGGCATGGATATGGACTATCCTTCAAACAGCCGTGATTTTAAAAATAAAATAATAGCATCAGGCGGAGCAGTAATTTCTGAGTTCGAGTTCGGAACACCTGCTCTTTCGGGATATTTTCCCTTAAGAAACAGAATAATGGCGGGTCTTTCGGACCTTACCATTGTTGTTCAGGCAGGTGAAAAAAGCGGGGCGCTTATTACTGCACGTCATGCAATATCTTTCGGCAGAAAGGTTGCGGCAGTCCCGGGCAGAATTGACATTGAGGAATCAAAGGGCTGCTTCAGACTTATAGAAGAAGGAGTTTCTATGCTCTTTGATATTCCGTCTTTCTTTATGGACTATATGGAAAGCTATAGGTCAAAGAGCGAAGAAACAGAAATAAAGGAAGAAAAACCCGTAAAGAAAACGTCGGGAAAGACAGCGGTCAGACAGGGAGAAAACGAAAGCGACAATATGATAGAGCTTTGTAATCTTTTAAAAAGCGGTCCGAAGTCCCCGTCTGAGCTTTCTGAATTGAGCAAAAGAAGTATAAAATGGGTGTCGTCTTCTCTTATAATTTTAGAGGTTTCGGGAAAAGTTAAAATGCTTCCTGACGGCAAGTACGAAGTGTGTTAATTTTGTTTATTAAGTGATAAAGGTGGAAATAGCAAGTTATGGAAAAAGCGAAAACCAATAAAACAAATCTTTTGATAGTTGAGTCTCCTGCAAAGGCAAAGACTATAAAAAAGTATCTTGGAAGAGGCTATAATGTAATGGCTTCAATGGGGCATTTAAGAGACCTGCCCAAAAGCCAGCTGGGAATTGATACAGAAAACGATTTTGAACCTAAATATATCACAATAAGAGGTAAGGGCGAACTTACAGGAGCCTTAAAAAAGGCGGCAAAGGCATCTAAGAAAGTTTATATCGCAACTGACCCTGACCGTGAGGGTGAAGCTATTGCATGGCATATTGCGGCAATACTGGGCATTGATATAAATTCCGACTGCAGAGTAACCTTTAACGAGATTACAAAGACTGCAGTTTCCGAGGCTGTGAAAAAGCCAAGAGCCATAGACCTTTCACTGGTTGATGCTCAGCAGGCAAGACGAGTTGTGGATAGACTCCTTGGCTATAAATTGAGTCCTCTTTTGTGGAACAAAATCGGTTCGGGACTTTCTGCGGGCAGAGTTCAGTCAGTTACAACCAAGATGGTTGTTGACAGAGAAAAGGAAATAGAAGCATTCGTTCCCGAGGAATACTGGAATCTTGCAGCACACCTTACGGCGGGAGATAAGACAGAGTTTGAAGCACGTTTTACTGGTATCAGCGGCAAGAAGAAGGAGCTTAAGTCTGAAAAGGATGCAAAGGATATAGAAGCTTTATTAAATGGCGAAGAATTTAAGGTAAAGACTTCAAAATATTCTGAAAAGCAGCTGTCTCCCAAGCCTCCCTTTACCACCAGCTCACTTCAGCAGGAGGCGGCAAAGCAGCTTGGATTTACTGCAAAAAGAACCATGGCGGCAGCTCAGATTTTATATGAAGGCGTTGATATAGAGGGAATGGGAACCATGGGTCTTATTACCTATATGAGAACAGATTCCCTTCGTATTTCAGAGGAAGCCAAGGATAATGCAAGAGAATATATTTTAGAGAAATACGGAAAAGCTTATCTTCCCTTATCAAAGGCAAGCTATAAGACAAAAAAGGGAGCGCAGGATGCTCACGAAGCAATCCGTCCTACTACAATGCTTTCCCCCGAGGAAATTAAAAAATCCTTAAAGGGAGATGAGTATAAGTTATATAAACTCATATTTGCAAGATTTATTGCAAGCCAGATGGGAGCAGCGGTATATGATACTGTGGCTGCTCACATAGTGGCAGGCAGGGTTGATTTTAAGATGGGTGCAAGCGAGCTTAAGTTCCCCGGATTTTTGGCGGTATATAAGGACTCTGATGAACCTGAAGAAACAGTTACAAAGCTGCCGAGCCTTAAAGAGGGAGATATTCTTAAGTTAAATGAAGTTGTATCCTCAGGCCATTTCACGGAAGCTCCTCCCCGTTATAATGAAGCCTCCTTAATCAAGGCTATGGAGGAGGCGGGAATAGGAAGACCGTCCACCTATGCTCCTACACTTTCCACTATACTTCAGAGAAAATATGTGGTAAGGGACAAAAAGGCTCTTTGCCCTACTGAGCTTGGCAGAATAATAACAGATATGCTGTCCGATTATTTTAAAAGCATTGTTGATATTGAGTTTACTGCCAATATGGAAAACGACTTGGATAAGGTAGGAGAGGGTAAGGAAAACTGGGTATGCGTTGTTGACGAGTTTTATAAGCCCTTTTCAGAGGATTTGAAAAAGGCAGAGGAGGAAATGGGCAAGGTTACCATAAAGGACGAAGAGACCGACGTTTTGTGTGAGGTCTGCGGACGGAACATGGTAATTAAAAACGGCAGATTCGGAAAGTTTTTGGCCTGCCCCGGCTACCCCGAATGTTCCTTTACCAAAGCTATCGTGGAAGAAACTGGCGTTAAATGTCCTTCCTGCGGTGATATGATAATCGGCAGATTTTCTAAAAAGGGAAAGAAGTATTACCCCTGCCAGAATAAGGACTGTAACTTCCTTTTGTGGGATATGCCCACAGGAGAGGTTTGTGAAAAGTGCGGCTCTATGATGATTAAAAAGACCTTAAGAGGTCAGGAGGTCATCCGCTGCTCCAACCGTGAATGCGGCAGAAAATAATAAAAAGAAAAGATGCATCGCACGATGCATCTTTTTAAGAAAGGAAAAATTATGATTGTTATAGGTGCAGGACTCTCTGGCTGTGAGGCGGCTTATCAGGCGGCAAAGCGTGGAATAAAGGTAAAGCTTTATGAAATGAAGCCAAGTAAGTATTCTCCTGCTCACAGGGATGAAAATTTTGCGGAGCTTGTTTGCAGTAACTCATTAAAGGGAAACTCTCTTGACAACGCCTGCGGACTTTTAAAAGAGGAAATGAGAAAGCTCGATTCTTTAATAATTTCCTCGGCAGATGAAAATGCCGTGCCTGCAGGGGGAGCTTTGGCTGTTGACAGGGAAAGGTTTTCAGAGACGGTTACCCGTAAAATCATGGAAAATCCGAATATAGAGGTCATATCAGAAGAAGTAACAAAAATTCCCGAAGATGATGTGGTTATAATTGCCACAGGTCCTCTGACAGAGGGGGCATTGGCGGAAGAAATAAAAAAGCTCACAGGAGGCTTTATGTCCTTTTATGATGCGGCGGCACCCTTAATAAGCTTTGACTCCATAGATATGGAAAACGCCTATTTTAAGAGCAGATATGATAAAGGAACTCCCGACTACATAAACTGTCCCATGACAAAGGAAGAATACGATGCTTTTTATAATGAGCTTATAAATGCAGAGCTTGCTCCTCTTCATGAGGACATAGAAAAGCCTTCGGTTTTCGAGGGCTGTATGCCCGTGGAAATTATGGCTAAAAGAGGATATGAAACTCTTCTGTTCGGACCCTTGAAGCCCGTGGGTCTTGAAAATCCCGAAACGGGAGAAAGGGCACATGCGGTAATTCAGCTTCGCAGGGACAACAAAGAGGGAACAGTTTATAACATGGTGGGATTTCAGACAAATCTTAAATTCGGCGAACAAAAAAGGGTATTTTCAATGATAAGAGCACTTAAAAATGCGGAATTTTTAAGATACGGCGTTATGCACAGAAACACATTTTTGTGCGGGCCAAAGGTTCTTGATGCCGATTATTCCATGAAGGAAAATAAAAACATCTTTTTTGCTGGACAGATAACCGGTGTTGAGGGCTATGTGGAATCGGCTGCATCGGGGCTCATGGCGGGAATTAACGGCTATTGCAGAGCTATGGGTAAAGAAAGCTTTATAATGAGCAAAAGTACGGTAACGGGAGCACTTTCCGATTATGTGGCAAAGGGACAAACTGAAAATTTCCAGCCCATGAATGCAAACTTCGGTATAATTTCCCATGAATTTGGAAAAATCAGAAAGAAAAAGGAACGTTATATGGCTATTGCAGAGGCGGCAATAGAGGAAACTATTCGTCTTAAAAATGCAAGAAGCGATATTTTTTGAAAAAAGTTTAAAAAAAGCTTGCTTTTTGGAAATTTTGTGATATAATACTAAAGGTTAAAAATAAATACACACGTTCTGAAGTGTCGCTTTAGTCCCTTTTTCGGGTTTCACGACGGTGCAGGGCGGAGGTATAAAAAACTAAAAGGAGTGTTTAACTATGTCAGTAATCTCAATGAAACAGCTTCTGGAAGCAGGTGTTCACTTCGGACATCAGACCAGACGTTGGAACCCCAAAATGGCTGAGTATATATTTACCGAAAGAAACGGTATCTATATCATCAACCTTGAAAAGACCGTAAAGAAGGCTAATGAAGCTTATGACTTCATCAAGAGCATTGCCGCTGACGGAGGAGATATTCTCTTCGTTGGAACAAAGAAGCAGGCTCAGGAAGCTATTAAGGAAGAAGCTTTAAGATGCGGTATGTACTTTGTAAATTCCAGATGGTATGGCGGTATGCTTACAAACTTCAAGACCATCACATCCAGAATTGCAAGACTTTATCAGCTTCAGAAAATGGAAGAAGACGGAACATTTGAAGTTCTTCCCAAGAAGGAAGTTATAAAGCTTAAGCTTGAATGGAAGAAGCTTGAAGAAAACCTTGGCGGTATCAAGGAAATGAAGAAGCTTCCCGCAGCTATGTTCGTTGTTGACCCCAAGAAGGAAAAGAACGCAGTAGCTGAAGCAAGAAAGCTCAACATTCCCATCGTTGCTATCGTTGATACCAACTGCGATCCTGATGAAGTTGATTATGTTATCCCCGGTAACGATGACGCTATCCGTGCAGTAAGCCTTATCGCCGGTGCAATGGCTAACGCTGTTATCGAAGGCAGACAGGGTGAGTCCTTCGCTCCTGCAGCTGCAGAAGAGGAAGCTCCCCAGGCAGAAGAAGCTCAGGCTGAATAATTGATTCTTAAGGAGGATAAATATAATGGCAGAAATTACAGCTAAAATCGTTAAAGATTTAAGAGAAGCTACAGGTTGTGGCATGATGGACTGTAAGAAGGCTTTGGTTGAGTGCGACGGCGACATGGACAAGGCTGCTGAGTACTTAAGAGAAAAAGGTCTTGCAAAGGCTGCTAAGAAGGCATCCAGAATTGCTGCAGAAGGTACTGTTAAGATTTATATCGAAGGCAATGTTGGTGTAGTTGTTGAAGTTAACGCTGAAACAGACTTCGTTGCTAAGAATGCTGATTTCCAGGGCTTCGTTGAAAACGTTGCTAAGGTTATTGCAAAGGAAAATCCCGCTGACGTTGAAGCTTTACTTGGTATGGCTTATCCCGAGGGCGGAACAGTTTCCGATGCTCTTACAAACAAAATTGCCGTTATCGGTGAAAACATGGCAATCCGTCGTTTCATAAGAATGGAAGGTACAATTGCTACCTACAATCACGACAACGGAAGAATCGGTGTTATGGTATTGCTTGATGCTCCCGCTAATGACGAAGTTGCTGCTATGGGTAAGAACATTTCCATGCACATCGCTATGTACGCTCCCAAGTATATCGCTCAGGCTGATGTACCTGCTGACGTTGTAGCTCATGAGCAGGAAGTATTGAAGACTCAGGCTATGAACGAAGGAAAGCCCGAAGCTATCGCTGAAAAGATGGTTCAGGGTAGAATCCGTAAGTTCTTCAGTGAAGTTTGTCTCTTAGACCAGGCTTACATCATGGACGAAGACATTACAGTTGCTAAGTACATTGAAAATACTGTAGCAGGTGCTAAGGTTCTCAATTTCGTTCGCTTTGAAAAGGGCGAAGGCCTTGAAAAGAGAGAAGATAATTTCGCAGACGAAATCGCTTCTATGCTTAAATAATAAGGTCGGGTTGGAGCATTCCTCCAACCCGATTTTTTTATTTTAACGGATAAACGGTGATTAAAATGAAGTGTAATATATGTCCCAGAGAATGTAATAAAGAAAGAAGCAAAGAAACAGGCTTTTGCAAAGTGGGGGATGATTTTGTCCTTTCAAGAGCGGCGCTCCACCTTTGGGAGGAGCCTTGTATTACGGGAGAAAAAGGCAGCGGAACGATATTTTTTGCAGGCTGTAACTTAAACTGTATTTACTGCCAGAATTATGATATTTCAAAGGAGTGTTTCGGCAAAAAGACAGATGAAGGGAGTTTACTTGAAATAATGTTTTCTCTTAAAGAAAAGGGCGCAGCAAACATCAACCTTGTAACACCCTCCCACTTTTCAAAGAAACTTGCTCCTGTAATTAAACGGGCAAAGGATGAAAACATCGGGATACCCTTTGTTTATAATACAAGTGCCTATGAAAAGGTGGAAACCTTAAGGGAACTGGAAGGTCTTATAGATATCTATATGCCCGACTTTAAGTATATGTCGGAAGAACTGGCATTTGAATATTCGGGAGCAAAGGACTATCCTTCCGTTGCCAAGGCTGCAATAGATGAGATGGTGAGACAAAAGGGGAAAGTAAAGTGGAAGGGAGACTTAATGGCTGAGGGTGTCCTTATAAGACATCTTCTTCTGCCCGGTGGATTGGAGGACTCTGAAAAGGTTATGGAATACCTTTATAACCGCTATGGAGAAAAGGTGTATTTTTCCATAATGAGCCAATATACCCCCACGGAAAACGTAAAAAATCATCCTCTTTTAAGAAACAAGGTATCAGAGGATGACTATAATGAGCTTATTGACTTTTGTCTGGATATGGGCATGGAAAATGCCTTTATACAGGACGGGGAATCGGCAAGTGAAAGCTTTATCCCTCCATTCACATTAGAAGGCGTATAAAAAAGGTGTCGAAAGACACCTTTTTTATTTTTATAGTTCACCTTTCATTGTGGATTTTATGGATTTTGAGTATTGTGAAGGGGACATTCCCGTCTTTTGTTTGAATTGGCGGGAAAAGTAGTGAAGACCGGAATATCCCAGAAATTCTGCTATCTGTGTAAGGTTATAATCCCCGTCTCTGATGTATTTTTTTGCCTGCTCAATTTTTAAGCTGATAAAATATTCCATCACTCCGCCGGAAGTATTGGAATGAAAAATTTCACGTAAGGCAGAAATGCTTACATTGGAAAAAGAGGCGATTTCCTTTAATGATAAGGATTTGTTAATATTGTTGAGCATAAAAGCTTCTGCCTCAAGAAAGATTTTTTCGTTTATACGGTTTTTGAAAGAGGAAAAAATCAAAGGATTTTCATCATCTCTTATGAGGAGGATTAAAAGCTCTGCTAAATATTGTTTTATAAGCTGCTCAGAGCCCACGGGTGAAGAGGCCTTTCGTACAAGCTTGTAAGAATAGGGGTCTCCCAAAGGCTTTTCGAAAGAGTGGATTCGCTCTTTTATTATTTTGGAAATAATTTCTTTCTGGGCATTTCCTACTTTAAGAATCTTATCTTCAAAGAAATTCATTTTTTCAGAATGACATTCAAAAGATATGATTACCGAATTGGAAGCGGTCTCGGATTTGATATTATGCCATTCCCCGGGCTTATGAAAGGTGATGTTTCCGTGGGGCAGAGTAAACTGACGGTCATTGGCGGTAACCAGAGCAGAACCTTTATCAATATATACAAGCTCCCAGAAATCGTGGCTTTCTCCGGAAAAAGCAAATCCTTTGGGATATTCAAAATAATGAATTGTAAAAATGCGGTCAATTGAAATGTCCTCTTTAAGGACGGTTCCTTGATATTTACCCATTGAAATCACCTTCTTAGTTATATAATTTAATTATAGAATTATTTAAATTAAAATGCAAGATATAAAGCTTATTTATGCAAATCTAATGTCAATTTATGCAAATAAAAATCGTAGCTTTTGATATAAAATAAAAAAGAAAATACAAAGGAGGGATTTTATGCTTTTAAAAAATGCAATTATACTTAATGAAAATTTCGAGTTTGTGAAGAAAGACATAGAAATTGAAGGAGAAAAAATTTCGGGAATAGGGGACTTGTCAGAAAAAAGTGAATGTATAGATTTAAGCGGAAAAATTGTAGTTCCCGGTCTTATAGATATACATACCCATGGGTGTATGGGATTTGATTTTACCGACAACCTTGAAAAAGAAGAAATGGAAAAAATGCTTTATTTTTATGAAAAAAGCGGAATAACCACTGTCATATGCACTTTGGCAACCGCATCAGAACAGCAGATGAAGCAGGCGGTATCTTCCATAGCCAATTTCCATAAAGAAAAATTAAGGGGAGCAAATATAGGTGGTATACATTTAGAGGGACCGTATTTTTCAAAAAAATACAAGGGAGCGCAGAATGAAGCTTATATAAGAAAGCCTGACATAGAAGAATTTAACACCTTGAATTTATTATCAGAGGGAAAAATAAGGATTGTAAGTATAGCACCTGAGTTAGAGGGAGCCTTGGAATTTATTAAAGAGGCTTCAAAATCAGCAAGAATTTCAATAGGACATACAGATGCTTCGGAAGCTTTGGCAAGGCAGGCAATTGAGGCGGGAGCAAAAAATCTCACCCATAGCTTCAACGGAATGAGACCTCTGCATCACAGAAACCCCAATGCTATAGGAGCTGCCCTTGACTCAGAGGATGTTTACTGCGAATTTATCGGCGATGGCAAACATATTGATAAGACAGTACTGCGTATTATGTACAGACTTTTGGGGGACGAGAGAATGGTTTTGGTAAGCGATTCCATTCCTCCTTCCGGACTTCCTGATGGAGAATATAAGGTTCACGGACACACCTGCATTGTATCAGACGGTGTAGGAAGGCTCCCTGACGGAACAATAAACGGAGGGACAAGCACAGTCCTTAATTGTGTTAAAAATTTGATTTCTTATGGAATTCTGCCTGAAAGTGCATTTAAGATGGGCTCTCTTACTGCGGCACGAGCTGCTGGAATATCTGATGTGTGCGGAAGCATATCTATTGGGAAGCGTGCGGATTTGCTGATTATGGATAAGGACTTTAACATTGAGCATACGATAATCAGGGGAGAAATTTTTGAATAAGGGAGAAAACTATGTACATTGGTATAGATATAGGTGGAACATCGGTAAAATGGGGAGTTTTAGATGAAGCATTAAATGTTTTGGAAAAATCCGAATTCAAGACCTCCAAGGAATCCGATATAAAACTTCTTGATGATATAAGCATTCTGGTTAATGAAAAGAAAAAACAATATAATTTCAGCTACGTGGGGGTGGGATCTCCAGGATTTGTAGATGTCAAAAGAGGTATTATTAAAGGCTCTTCAAATACCCCTTTTAAGAACACGGAAGCAGGAAGAATACTTTCGGAAAAAATCAAATTGCCCGTAGTTTTAGGAAATGATGCAAATTGTGCGGCGTACGGAGAGTTTAGCCTTAGTAAGGATTGTTGCAAAAATCTGGTGATGCTCACCTTGGGAACCGGAGTGGGCGGCGGAATAATAACAGACGGAAAGATTTATACGGGAAAAAGTGGATTTGCAGGGGAAATAGGGCACATGATTATAGTGAAAGACGGGATAAGATGCGGGTGCGGAAAACACGGATGTTTAGAAAGCTACGCTTCAGCAACCGCCCTGGTTAAAATGGCAAGGGAGAAGATGGAAAAGGGAGACGGGACACTTTCCGGAGTGAAAATTCCGTATGAAAAATTAGACGGCAAAACCATATTTACCCTTGCGGAAAATAAAAATCCCGCTGCAATCCAAGTAATCAGAGAATACTCATCATATCTTGCAACGGGAATAAGTAATATTGAAATGATTTTCGAGCCTGATAAAATTGTTCTTGCGGGAGGAATCTCAAACCATGAGGAAACGCTCATGAAATATCTGTCTTTGTATCTTCCTGATATAGCATGGAAAATTTCCGTGTCAAAGCTTAAAAATGATGCAGGATTTATAGGGGCAGCCTTGCTCGGAAAACTATATGCATAAAAAAGGTGTCGCAATAGCGACACCTTTTTTTAGTTCCTGAGTGAATGTATGGGAGCGGGAATTCTGCCGCCACGGGAAATAAATTCTTCGCTGGAAGCGGAGTTTACGCTCATTACGGGGCCTGTTCCGAGAAGTCCGCCGAATTCCACAGTATCTCCCACCTTTTTGCCGGGAGCGGGAATAAGTCTTACTGCGGTGGTTTTATTATTTATCATACCGATTGCAGCCTCATCCGCAATAATTGCCGAAATGGTGGAAGCAGGGGTATCTCCGGGAATACAAATCATATCAAGACCAACGGAGCAAACACAGGTCATGGCTTCTAACTTTTCTAAGGAAAGAGCACCGCTCATGGCTGCCTTAATCATACCCTCGTCCTCACTTACGGGGATAAAAGCACCTGATAAGCCGCCTACGTTGGAGCTTGCCATAACACCGCCTTTTTTAACGGCATCGTTAAGGAGAGCCAATGCTGCGGTAGTTCCGTGAGTGCCACAGGTTTCTAAGCCCATAGCCTCCAAAATTCTTGCGACACTGTCGCCTACTGCGGGAGTGGGAGCTAAGGACAAGTCCACTATACCAAAGGGAGCGGATAAACGCTTAGATGCCTCTTTAGCAACCAGCTGTCCTACTCTTGTAATCTTGAATGCAGTTTTCTTTATGGCTTCTGCCACCTTATCAATGGGTTCGCCCTTCATTTTATCAAGCACGCATTTTACAACGCCGGGACCCGATACACCTACGTTTATGGCGGTTTCAGGCTCGCTTACACCGTGGAAAGCGCCTGCCATAAAGGGATTGTCTTCAACGGGATTACAGAAAACAACCAGCTTTGCACAACCAAAACCGTCGTTTTCACGGGTTAAATGTGCGGTTTCTTTTATGATTTCGCCCATTTTTTTAACGGCGTCCATATTTATTCCTGCCTTGGTAGAGCCAACTGCAACGGAAGAACATACAATATCTGTTGTTGCCAGGGCTTCGGGAATAGAATCAATAAAAATTCTGTCCGCATCTGAAAAACCTTTTTGAACCAAAGCGCTGTAGCCGCCTAAAAAGTTTACGCCTACATTTTTTGCGGCTTTATCCAAAGCTCTTGCCAGAATAACAGGATTTTTAGAGGCGGAAGCGATTATTGAAATGGGAGTTACGGAAATTCTTTTATTGATAATGGGAACGCCAAGCTCCTTTTCAATATCCTCGCCTGTTTTAACCAAATTTTCTGCCTTTTTGCAAATTTTATCATAGATATTATCAGCGGTAACCTTGGCATCCTGACTCATACAGTCCAGTAAAGAAATTCCCATGGTGATTGTGCGGACATCAAGATGCTCCTTATTTATCATATCTAAGGTTTCGCCGACTTCAAAAGAGGTAAACATGTAAAGCCCTCCTTATATTCTGTGCATAGCCTTAAAAAGCTTCTGATTCTGGATGATGATATTAACACCCAGCTTATCGCCGATAGCTTTAAGACCTGAATTAAGCTCGTCAAAGGTTTTAAGTGAGCCTTCTAAGTCAACCATCATAATCATAGTGAAGGTATCTCCCATAATTGTCTGTGAGATGTCTAAAATGTTCACCTTTGCTTCTGCCAGGTGTGTGCTTACAGCGGCTATAATGCCCACCGTATCGTTTCCTACAACTGTAACTATTGCTTTCATTTTATCATATCCTTTCTTTGTCTTACAATTTCATACATTAAAACGCTTGCGGCACAGGAGGCGTTTAAGGACTCGGTCTGCCCGAACATGGGAATTGAAACTAAAAAGTCGCAATTTTTCAAAACCAGAGTCGAAATGCCGTCCCCCTCGTTGCCTATAACTAAAGCTAAAGGGCCCGTAAGATTGGTTTTATACATATCATCTCCGCCGCCTGCCGCACCTGCAACCCAAAGCCCCTCTTTTTTAAGGGCTTCTATGGTTTTCGTTATATTGGTAACCTTGGCAACGGGAGTATAGGATAAAGCACCTGCGCTTGATTTTTCCACCACCGTTGAAAGTCCCGTAGCTTCGTGCTTTGCAATTATAACTCCGTGAGCACCTGCGGCGTTTGAACTTCTTATGATTGCTCCCAAATTGTGAGGGTCGGTAATTCTGTCGCAGATTATAATAAAGGGTGCTTCGCCTTTATCTTTGGCAACTTTTAAAATTTCGTCAACAGAAACATATTCCTTAGCCGCCGCCTTTGCAATAACCCCCTGATGGTGGCCCGTTTCGCTCATCTCATCAAGCTTTTCGCCTAAAACGTAAGAAATTAAAATTTTCTTTTCACTGGCAAGAGCGATTATTCGGCTTAAAGTGGCATCACCCTTTTTCACATAGATTTTATCAATGGTTCTTCCCGAGCGGATTGCCTCCATAACCGGGTTTCTGCCCTCGATGGTATCTTTTATTTCTTCCATTAAAATACCTCCGTTGTAATAATAAAAAGAGTATAGCACAAATAAAGTTAAAAAGCAAGATTTTATGCTAATTTTATTGACATAATCAGGCTATACTGGTAAAATAATATTTCAGGAGTGAGTTTATGCTTATATCAGTAAAAAACGGAAAGAAATACTTCGGTGAAGAATGTCTTTTCGAAAATTTAAGCTTTCATATTGATGAGGGGGAACGTGTGGGCCTTGTTGGTGTAAACGGGGCAGGCAAAACCTCTCTTTTTAAGGTGCTCACAGATGAAATGCTCATAGACGAGGGCGAAGTCTATATAAATCCAATGCTTAAAATCGGCTACATGAGGCAGAATATCGAATACAATTCGGACAAAAACGTGTGGCAGGAGGTTCTGGCGGAATTTTCACATCTTACGGATATGGAAAAGGAGCTGGAAGAAATCCGTATATCCTTAGAAAACGGCGAAGCTACAGAAAGCAGAATAAAGCGTCAGGACTTTCTGATGGAAGAATATAAAAGACAGGGCGGCTTTGAATATAAAAGCAGGATTAAAGGGGCATTAACAGGTCTTGGCTTTTCTGAGGGGGATTTTGAAAGGAAATTCAAATCCTTGTCGGGAGGGGAGAAGACACGACTTCTTTTGTGCAGACTTCTCTTGGGAAAATACGACCTTTTACTTTTGGACGAGCCTACAAACCATCTGGATATGACGTCAATACAATGGCTTGAGGGCTTCCTTAAAACCTACAAAGGCTCTTTTATAGTTATATCCCACGACAGATATTTTCTTGATAAAACCACCAACAAAACCATGGAGGTAAGAAACGGGAAAATCGAATCCTATGTTGGAGCCTACTCCGAGTTTTTGAAAAAGAAAGAAGCGGTAGATGCGGCAAAGACTAAGAAATACGAGCTTCAGAAAAAAGAAATAAAAAGAATTGAGGGTATAATCGAACAGCAAAAAAGGTGGGGAAGAGAGAAAAACATAAAAACCGCCGAAAGCAAGCAGAAGATGATTGACCGTATTGCAGCGAGTATGGAAACTCCCGAAGAGGCCCAAAAGGCAATAAACTTTAGCTTTAATGTAAAAAGAGGTGGAGCCAATGAGGTTTTGGTTTTGGAGGATGTTGCAAAAGCCTTTGGGCTTAAAAACGTGCTTAAAGGCTGCAATATGAAAATCATGAAAGGGGAAAGGGTTTTCCTCTTAGGCGATAACGGATGTGGAAAAACCACCTTGCTTAAAGTTATTTTAGGACTGGAAAAGGAAGATTCGGGCTATATAAAAATAGGTAACGGAATCTATATAGGCTACTACGAACAGCAGCATATGAGCTTAAATCCCGAAAAAACCGTGTATGATACAATTTCCGACGCCTATCCTTTTATGGACAGGACAGAGATAAGAAGCGCTCTGGCGGCATTTTTGTTCAGGGGAGAAGATTGCTTCAAGGAAATAAAGTCCTTGTCAGGCGGGGAAAAGGCGAGGGTGCTCCTTTGCAAAATTATGCTTTCGGAAAATAACTTCCTGATACTGGACGAGCCCACAAACCATCTGGATATATTCTCGAAAGAGGCACTTGAGGACGCCCTTTCTGGCTATGACGGAACAATTTTAGCGGTTTCTCATGACAGATATTTTATAAACAGTCTGGCGGATAAAATATATAAAATGGAAGAGGGAAAGCTTTTCTTATATGACGGAAACTACGACTACTATTTGGAAAAGGCAAAAGAGGTTACGGAATCATCAGAAGGGAAAAGAGAAATTTCCGAAAAGGCGCTGGATTACAAACAGAAAAAGGAGCTTCAAAGCCGCATAAGAAAGGCAGAAAATCTTCTTAAAAGAACGGAAGAGGAAATTAAAAGGTGCGAGGAAGAAATAGAAAGCCTTACGAATCTTATGTTTTCCGAGGAGGGAAATGATGCAGATAAGGCCCTTTTATGGCACAATGAAAAGACTGAAATTGAAGAGCGTCTCAGTGAGCTTTACGAAGTGTGGGAAAAGGCTGAAGAAGAGCTTTCTTCACTTAAAGCCGAAGATTGAGCCGGCTTAAAAGTTAGTCTTGCAAAAAGTAAAAAAATGGTGTATAATGGATAAAGTCAATTAGCCAAAGAAAGGAAGATATAAATGGCAGAAAATATGAATAACACACCTGAGGTAAAGGTAGAAGATATAAACGAGCTTATGAAGGTTCGTCGTGAAAAATTAGTGGCACTCCAGGAAGCAGGATGCGACCCCTTCCAGATAACAAAGTTTGACGCAGATTATCACAGCGAAACCGTTAAGGCAAACTATGATTCTTTAGAGGGCAAGGAAGTTACAGTTGCGGGAAGAATGATGTCCAAAAGAATTATGGGTAAGGCCTCTTTCTGCCACGTTCAGGATTTGGAGGGAACAATCCAGGTTTATGTGGCAAGAGATGCCATCGGTGAGGACAACTATGCCGCATTCAAAAAGTACGACATCGGCGATTTCGTTGGCGTAAAGGGAACAGTTTTCAAGACAAAGACAGAGGAAATTTCCATTCACGCAACGGAGCTGACTTTGCTCACAAAGAGCCTTCGTCCCCTGCCCGAAAAGTTCCACGGACTTACAAATACCGACCTTCGTTATCGTCAGAGATATTTGGACCTTGTTATGAATCCCGAAAGCAAGGACACATTTATAAAGCGTTCCAAGATTATAAGCACAATCCGTCGGTTCTTAGATTCTCAGGGCTTTATGGAGGTTGAAACTCCTATGCTTGTGGCAAATGCAGGCGGTGCTGCTGCCCGTCCCTTTGAGACACATTTTAACGCCCTTAACGAGGACTTTAAACTTCGTATTTCTCTGGAGCTTTACTTAAAGAGACTTATCGTTGGCGGCCTTGAAAGAGTGTATGAAATCGGCAGAGTTTTCAGAAATGAAGGCTTAGATACCCGTCACAATCCTGAGTTCACACTTATGGAGCTTTATCAGGCGTATACCGACTATCACGGAATGATGGACTTAACTGAAAATATGTTCCGCCACGTTGCCAACGAAGTTTTGGGAACAACCAAAATAACATATAACGGTGTTGAAATGGATTTAGGACAGCCCTTTAGAAGAATTACCATGGTAGAAGCCGTAAAAGAATATTCAGGCGTTGACTTTAACGAAATCAAAACCTTGGAGGAAGCAAGAAAGATTGCTGACGAAAAGCACGTTGAATATGAGGAGCATCATAAGAAGGGCGACATCTTAAATCTCTTCTTTGAAACCTTCTGCGAGGAGCATTTAATTCAACCCACCTTCGTTATGGATCACCCCATAGAAATTTCGCCTCTTACCAAGAAAAAGCCCGAAAATCCCGAATATGTTGAACGTTTCGAGTTCTTTATGAACGGTTGGGAAATGGCAAATGCATACTCCGAGCTTAATGACCCCATTGACCAGAGAGAGCGTTTTGCATTCCAGGAGGAGCTTTTTGCAAACGGCGACGAGGAAGCAAACCACACCGACGAGGACTTCTTAAATGCTCTTGAAATCGGCATGCCTCCCACGGGCGGTATCGGCTACGGCATTGACCGTATGTGCATGCTCTTTACAGACTCCGCTGCCATAAGAGACGTGTTATTCTTCCCGACGATGAAGACATTGGATAAATAAAAACATAAAATAAAAGGTGTTATCGTAGGATAACACCTTTTTTAATCTTTAAATTCAAAAAGCTTTTTAAGGGGGATGCCCAGTGCGTCTGCAATATCTATAAGGGTATCAAGTGTACATGAGCAAGCAGCAGTTTCGATTTTTTGCATATAAGTCCTGCTTATATTGCATTTTTCAGCCAACTGCATTTGGGTCATGCCTTGTTCTTTTCTGTAATGAAGGATGTTAAGACCGATGCCAAGCCATACATCAAAATTTTTATTTTTCATGATGTTCACCTCTGCTTTTATTATATCCATCAAAATAATTAGTATCTACAATCAATAAATTCGCAAAAGAAAACAAAATGTTTGCAATTAATGTTATCTTATGATAAAATACACTCAAATAGTTTGCTTTTGCAATTAAAAAGGTTGCTTGGATTTATGAGGTGGGGAATGATTAAAAGATGCTGCTTTGCAGGGCACAGGGATATATATGACAGGGAAAAGGTATATGAAAAAGTAAAAAGCGAAATAGAAAGGCTCATAAGGGAGAAAAATGTAACTGAATTCTGGGTGGGTAACTATGGCTCTTTTGATGGCCTCTGCCGTGATGCGGTAAAGGAGCTTAAAGAAACATATAACGTTACTCTTTGTCTGGTAATTCCTTATATCACAGATAAAATAAAGAAAAATAAAGAGGACTATTACAAAAATTACGACCATATTTTAATGGCGGACATACCTCTTAAAACACCCTATAAATTCAGGATTTTAAAATGCAATCAGTATATGGTAGAAAATTGTGATTTTTTAATTTCCTATGTTATGTATGGTTGGGGAGGAGCGTCTAAAACTTTGGAATATGCAAAAAAGAGGAATATAAAAATAATCAGTATAACATAAAAATAAAAAAGGGGAAATATATTGACTTTGGTGTTAAAATGTTATATACTTTCCCTATATCCTGAAAAGAGGAGCATTTTATGGACACTATAAAAATCAACTCAAAAAATGTGAAAATGATAGCTCACAGAGGCTTAAGCGGTCTTGAAAGGGAAAACACCTGTGCGGCATTTGTGGCGGCAGGAAACAGAAGCTATTTCGGTATAGAAACCGATGTGCACGTTACAAAGGACGGGAAGTTTGTCATTATTCACGACGAGACAACGGAAAGAGTGTCATTGGGAAAATACAATATAGATGTGGAAAACAGCAATTATTCCGAGCTTGAAGATATTGTGCTTCCGGACCTTGACGGTTCCTTTGAAAGACAGGATATTAAAATCCCGCTTCTTTCCGAGTATATAAAAATCTGCAAGAAATATGAAAAGGTCCCGGTGCTTGAAGTAAAGAACCATTTTGCAGTAGAAGACCTTTTGAGAATGGTGGAGGAAATAAGGGAAACGGGCTATCTTGAAAAGATGATATTCATTTCCTTTGACTTTGAAAACTGTGTAAATTTAAGAAAAGCACTGCCGAATGCTGAAATTCAGTGGTTGATCGGTCAGTCAAGGGAGATAAATGATGACGTCGTAAAAAAGCTCTGTGAAAACAAGCTAGATATTGATTCAAAGTACATACATCTTAATTCTGATGTTGTGAAGATGCTCCACTCAAAGGGTATCAAGGTAAACTGCTGGACCTGTGATGACAAAGAAGAAACAGAAAAAATTATAGGCTACGGTGTGGATTTTGTAACTACGAATATACTTGAATAGGTATATAGAAAAATACATTTTTTCGCATTAAATGTATAGAAAAATATATGGAGTAAAAAGTTTTAAATGATATAATTGTAACATAGCATTTCGTATAGTTAGGAGGAGAAAATCATGAAGAAAATATACGAAGCACCTTCTTTAGAATTCGAAGTAATCGAAACAGAAGAGGTAATGAATGCATCCTTTGAAGAAGGCGGAGACGTGGGATTAGGAAGCATCATCGGCGGAGACATCGAGCTCGATTTATAATAACTTTGCGACAGCTTGTCAAGGAATGGTCGTTGGCCATTCCTTGTTTTGGTGTCAAGAAATAGACGTTGTAAAAAACTAATAAAAAAGTTTAGAGAAAATGAAAAAAAGTCTTGACAAACCAAAAATGATTTGGTATAATATGAAACGTGCTCTGTGGAGCACTCAATAAAGATGCGAGAGTGGCGGAACTGGCAGACGCGCACGTTTAAGGGGCGTGTGATTTCATCGTACGGGTTCAATTCCCGTCTCTCGCACCATTTTTTTGCCGAATTGTGTAACGGTAGCACGGCAGACTCTGACTCTGTTTGTCTGGGTTCAAATCCTAGTTCGGCAACCACAACAAAAAACAACACCCAGCGGGTGTTGTTTTTTGTTGTGGGCGGTTTAAATGGAAGGATTTGAACTTGTCCAAGGCGTTTTTGCGAAGAAAAACGCCAAAGTTTTTTCCGGCAGGAAAAAATCAAATCCTAGTTCGGCAACCAGAAAAAAAGACAGATTTCAATAGAAATCTGACTTTTTTTCAGCTAAATTCGCTGACGCGAGCTAAATTGAACAAGTTCAGCTAAATTGCCTTCGGCAGCTAAATGAGCTTCGCACGCTAAAAGCGAATTTAATTTAGCTACTCCAAAGGAGTTATTTAACTATTGCGTAGCAATAATTTCGCTTTGCACGAATGTGCAAAATTTAGCTAAAAACACCTGCATCTATTATTAACGTGAAAGCAAAAAACAGTACCCATCGGGTACTGTTATTTTTTATCGGAATTTGAATATACCCTTCTGTATGCTGTAGGGGTGCAATGCTTGTACTTTTTGAAAATCTTATTAAAGTACGAAAGGGAAGAAAAACCTGTCATATATGAAATTTCAGAAATGTTGATATCTGTACTGAAAAGCTCTTCCGCCTTGCATATTCTCACGAAGTTAAGATAGTCTGTGAGTGTTGCACCCGTGGCCTTTTTAAAAAGACGGCAAAGATATTCTTTGTTAAGACTTGAAAGCTTCGCTAAATTATCCAAAGTCAGATGGTCCTTATAATTTTCATTTATATTACGGATTATGGGGAGAACCTTATTTATGAGCTTTGTATTAACGATACTTTCCTCTACGGGGAAGAAGCCTTTTTTATAAAGCAGACCTATTATACTGTATATATGTGAGGTTATGTAAAAGTCGTTTGAAATATCCTTGCTTAAATGAAGCTTAATCATGCTTTTTATATGAACCAGAAGCTCAGAATAGTCAGGGTCATCCACGGAAAAAATATAAGCGGGCACAGACTGCTGCTTTAAAAATTTCGACAGATACTTAAGGTCATTTTTAAGAATAGAGGGATTTTTGAACTGAATAAGATAAATCTCCGTTTCGGAATCCAGGCACGTGGTCATATGAGGGAGGTTGCTGTTTGTAAAAATTATGTCTCCTGAATTACCCACGAAGTCTTCGTTATCCAGTGAAAGCTTCATCTGACCTGAAAGAATATACAAAAATTCAAGCTCGGGATGAAGGTGCATATCGCATGTAGAACCTACGGGAGTATATTTAGGACCCTTGGAAATAATGGCCTGTCTGTTGGGGTTGGTAAAAAAGATATTCTCGTTTCTCATAAGAAACCTCCTGTGTACGGTCTTTTAATATGTCAATATAATACAAAATAATGTCAAAAAAAGTGTTGCATTGAAAAAAACAATTTGATATAATTATTTTACACCAATTGATTGAAAAAATCAATAATTTTATTTAAGGAGTGATATATATGGCAATTGGAGGACTTGATGCATTTAAGTATGACCAGACAGAAAGAGTTATAGATGCCAACAGAAAGGTAAGAGTAGGTATCATCGGTACAGGTTGGATTGCTGGAGATCACGTTTCCAGATTCCTTAAAATGCCTGATGTAGAAATCGTTGCAGGTGCAGACCTTATTCCCGGAAAGGCTGAAGGCTTCTTTAAGAGACGTGGTATTGAAAACGTTAAGTGCTATCCCAGCCATAAGGAATTGATTGATTCCGGAGAAGTTGATGCAGTAAGCGTATGTACATACAATGCAACTCATGCTGAATGTACAATCTATGCTTTGGAGCATGGCGTACACGTACTTCTTGAAAAGCCCATGTGTGTAACATTGGAAGAAGCTGTAGCTATCCGTAAGGCTGAAAAGGAAAGCGGAAAGATTTTATCCATCGGTTTCCAGCCCAGATTTGACCCCAACATGAAAATGGTTAAATCAATCGTTCAGTCAGGCGTTTTAGGTAAAATTTATTATATCCAGACTGGTGGCGGAAGACGTCATGGTATTCCCACACCCTTCGGAACAAGCTTTATCGCTAAAGAGACAGGTGCTATCGGTGCATTGGGTGATATCGGCTGCTATTCTCTTGACATGGTATTAAATGCAATCGGCTATCCCAAGCCCCTTACAATTACAGGTTTCGTTTCTGACTATTTCGGAAAGGATCCCGAATTCTACACAAGCACAGGCAAGCCTGCTGAATATGCTGACGCTTTCGGTGTTGACGACTTCGGTGCAGCTTTCGTTCGTTTAGAGGGCGGAATTATCTTAGACTTCAGAATTGCATGGGCAATGCACCTTGATACCCCCGGTGATACAATCATCATGGGTACAAAGGGAAGCCTCAGAATTCCTTCAACAGAGTGCTGGAACGGAACAATCGGCGGTCCCTTGAAGCTCTATCAGAGAGTTGCAGGCAAGGACGTTTGCACAGAGTTCCCCATGCAGGCACCCGGCAAGGAAGACAACTTCTATCTTAAGCTGAGAAGCTTCATAGATGCAATTAAGGAAGGCGGAAAAGCTCCCATTTCCTCTGATGAAATCATCATCAACCAGGCAATTATTGACGGTATCAACAAGTCAAATGCTCTTGGTAAGGAAATCGAAGTGGAAATCCCCGGCTTAGAATAAGAAACAAAAAAATCTGTGGCGTTGCCACAGATTTTTTTTGTTGAAATTGCGCATTTTTTCTGTTATACTGTATTTATGGCAGAAAGGAGGAGGCAAATGTATAAATATGTCTTATTTGATCTGGACGGAACATTAACTGACTCTGCCCTTGGCATTACCAACTGCATTATATATGTCTGCGAAAAAATGAATCTTACTGTTCCTTCCATGGATGTATTGAAAACCTTTGTAGGACCTCCTTTGACCAAAAGATTTTCTGAGGTTTTTTCTCTTTCTGAAGAAGATGCAAAGAAAGCACTTTCGATATACAGGGAGCGTTTTGCCCCAATAGGCATTTTTGAAAATCAGGTTTATCTGGGGGTTTCGGATATGCTTAAAGCCCTGAAAGACAGTGGCTGCGTAATCGCCCTTGCCACCAGTAAGCCGCAGATTTTTGCAGAACAAATTCTTAAGCATTTTAAGTTAGATACATTTTTTGACTACGTTTCCGGAAGTGATTTAACCGGCGGAAAGCAGGAAAAAACCGACGTAATGAAAGAGGCTCTTTCCAACATGAAAGCGGAGAAAGAAAAAACCGTTATGGTAGGGGACAGGTCCTTTGATATTGAGGGAGCAAAGGAGCTTAATGTAAAGTCTATAGCCGTTACCTACGGCTACGGAACAATGGAAGAGATAGATTCTTGCAAGCCTGATTATGTGGCAGATACGCCCGGTGAAGTTGCAGAAATTATCCTTAAAGGGGAATGAAAAATGGAAGGCTTTAACGTAAATAAAGTAGAAAAAAAAGACGGGTATCTTATTTTGAATATTGATTTGACTCCTAAGGATGTTTTTGAGTATATATCAGAGGAGGATATTCTTTTCGGAACTTATATGTTTGAAAAAGACGGTAAAATTAAAAGCGCAAGAATAGTAACAACAAAAGAAAAGGGAATAAAAGCACTGGGAAAAATTTCTGATTCCCTTTCCTTAAAGGCTTATGCAGAAGAAAATATATCGGTAATCCTCGTTAAAGGAATGGGTCTTTCTCATAATACTGATGTACTGGTGAGGTTTTACGAAGTGTTGTTCGATATGGGAATTGAAGTTAAGATGATTTCAAAGGGCGAGACCAAAATTTTGGCTGCCGTTCCTGAAAACAGGGCAGAGGATGCATATATAGCAGTATCCAAGGGCTTATACGGAATGTAAAAAGAGAGGCGAAAATTCGCCTCTCTTTTTACATATAAAAGTCGTGATTTCCTATGGTTTTTAAGTATTTGCGGTTTTTTACAATCCAACTGCTCTGTGCTATTTTGGGATTAAGAAAGTAAAGGCTGGCACCTGCGGTGTTTTCGCCTGAAAGAGCTCTTTTTGCCGCATCTATGCTGTCGTAAGACGGATTGCAGTATATGCTTCCGTTAAGTATAGGTTCAAACTGTGCGCCGCCTTTTCTGTCAAAAATTACCCCATATATTGTATTGGGAAAAAGGACAGATTTCACTCTGTTAAGGACTACATTTCCCACGGCTATAAGTCCTTTTTTACTTTCCCCCGAAGCTTCGGCATGTATAATTCTGGAAAGCCAGTAAACCTCGTCCTGAGTATAAGTATAATCCTTATAATCACCGGGAACTGATACGTCGTCTTTATTTATCAATACCCTGTAAAACTTACTGTCCCAGGTAACAAGAGAATTGTAGTTTTCTGAAACGAAGCGGACAGGGACCATAATTCTGCCTTCTTTAATGAAGCTTTGAACCTTTTTTCTCTTACCGTTTACATAGCAGATGGAATTATCAGGCAAAAATTCCAGAGAAGTATTTTTTCCGTCTATATATGCACAACGTTCCTCTGTATCCCAGTAGCATGAAAGGTTTAAGCTTTCCGAAATTGCCCTTATCGGGACATAAACAGTTCCATCCTCTATAAAGGGAGCTGAATCTGTAATAATTTTCTGTCCGTTTACTTCAATGTCGATTGGCATATGATAGGCTTTCCCGCTAAGGGATAATGTAAAAAGCATTGAAAAAATAACGGAAAAGAAAAAGATAATTCTTTTCAAACTATCCCTCCTTTCGCATAAAAAAGTCATGCTCCAATGATAACACAGGAAACATGACTTTTCAATGCAAAATATATGGAAAAAAGACTATTATATAACAATTCCGCCGTTGGGACTTATTACCTGTCCCGTAATAAAGGAGGATGATTCGGAGGCTAAGAAGAAAACAACGTCTGCAATTTCTTTTACTGTTCCGCCACGCATCAGGGGTGTTTCTTCAAAAAACGCTTTCTTTTCATCAATTGAAAGGTTTTTGTTCATATCGGTTTCGATAAAGCCGGGAGCTACGGCATTCACTCTTATATTAGAGGGACCAACCTCACGGGATAAAGACTTGGTGAGGCCTATTACTCCCGCCTTCGCCGCAGAATAAGCCGTTTCCATGGAAGAACCAGAAATTCCCCATATGGAAGATATGTTAATTATGACACCCTTCTGGTTTTTAATCATATAGGGGAGAAAAGTACGGCAGGTATAAAAAGTGCCGTATAAATCGGTTTTCATTATTTTATCAAATTCCTCGTCGGAAACATCCGTTATAAGATTGCTTATGGCAATACCTGCATTATTGATTAAAATGTCGCATCCGCCCGCTATCTTAAATGCCTCTTTTACCGAGGAAGAATCAGATACGTCAATTTTCACCGTGGTGAGTCCCGGCATCTTTTCTTTCATTAAAAGTGCTTCGTCAACGGAGGTGTTATAGCCTGCAAAGGTTAAAAAACCGTTTTCGTAAAATTTTTCGGTTATGGCTTTGCCAATGCCTTTGCATCCGCCTGTTATAAATACTTTTTTCATAATAATCTCTCTTTCAAAAAAGGGTTTGTGAAGCCACAAACCCTTTTTTCTTAAAATACAAGTCTTTCTTCAATGTAGGACTTAACCTGGTCGATGGGAATACGAATCTGTTCCATGGTATCACGATCACGAAGAGTTACGCAGTTATCTGCGGGAGTGTTTTCGTCGCCCACAGTCTGGAAGTCAACTGTGATACAGAAGGGAGTTCCGATTTCGTCCTGACGTCTGTAACGCTTACCGATAGAGCCTGCTTCGTCATATTCGCACATGAAATACTTGGAAAGCTCCTCATAAATTTCCCCTGCCTTATCACCAAGCTTCTTGGAAAGGGGTAAAATGGCAGCCTTTATGGGTGCAAGTGCAGGATGGAGATGAAGAACTGTTCTTACATCGCCCTCGGCAATTTCTTCCTCGTCATAAGCTTCAACCAAAAATGCCAGAACCACACGGTCAGCACCTAAAGAGGGCTCAATAACATAGGGAGTGTATTTCTCATTTGTAATGGGGTCTAAGTACATCATATCTTCACCGGAGTGGTTGGAGTGCTGAGTTAAGTCAAAGTCTGTTCTGTCAGCAATACCCCAAAGCTCGCCCCAGCCGAAGGGGAACATAAATTCAATATCAGTTGTGGCATTTGAATAATGTGAAAGCTCTTCAGGGCTGTGATCACGGAACTTCAAGCTTTCTTCACGAACGCCTAAAGAGAAGAGCCACTTTTTGCACATATCTTTCCAGTAGCTGAACCATTCAAGGTCAGTTCCGGGAGCACAGAAGAACTCAAGTTCCATCTGCTCAAATTCTCTTGTACGGAAGGTGAAGTTACCGCGAGTGATTTCGTTACGGAAGGATTTACCAATCTGTCCGATGCCGAAAGGAACTTTACGTCTTGTAGTTCTCTGAACATTTTTGAAGTTTACAAAAATACCCTGAGCTGTTTCGGGACGAAGATAAATTTCGTTCTTGGCGTCTTCTGTAACACCCTGGAAGGTCTTGAACATAAGGTTGAACTTGCGGATATCTGTGAAATTGTGAGAGCCGCAGTCGGGGCAGCCTATATTGTTTTCACGGATAAATTCAAGCATTTTTTCGTTGCTCCAGCCGTCAACTACAACAGCCTCGCCTTTTTCGTGGCAGTAATCTTCAATAAGCTTATCTGCTCTGAAACGGCTCTTACATTCTTTACAGTCCATAAGGGGGTCGGAAAAGCCGCCTACATGACCGGAAGCCACCCAAACCTGAGGATTCATTAAAATTGCCGCATCAAGTCCAACGTTATACTTAGACTCCTGCACGAATTTTTTCCACCAGGCTTTTTTTACGTTGTTTTTAAGCTCTACGCCCAAAGGACCGTAGTCCCAGGTGTTTGAAAGACCGCCGTATATTTCGGAGCCCGAATATACAAAGCCTCTGCCCTTGCAGAGAGCGACGATTTTCTCCATTGTTTTTTTCTGGTTGTCCATCATAATAAATACATTCCTTTCATGGTTGCCGCCGGAATGCGGCAAGCACATTTTATCTGTTAAAGACATTTTCAACTTTAACAATATTATTTTACCAAAATAGTAAGATTTGTCAAGTAATTACCTTGATTTTTGTAAATTTATGTGTTATAATTTATTAGTATATATAATTTTTTGTTGAAAGAGAGGTATTTTTATGTCTGTAAGAACTAAAAGGCAAAAGGCGCTGGCTCTTTTCATAGGGGCTTTGATTGTTGCGGTTATCGCTTTTGCGGCAGGCTTTGCTTCGGGATACGGGGCAGAATCATCCAAGAGACTTGCTCTCAAGGAAGAAAATAAAATTTTGAAAGAAGAAAATGCGTCCCTTTCAGCCGTCAGAATAAATCTTGAAGAGATTGAAAGCTTAAATACTGAAAATGGTGAGCTTAAAGGAAAAGTGGAAGAGCTTAATGCTGAAATCGAAAGTCTTAAATTAAAGCTCGGCGAAACGGAAGAAGCTTTGACAAATACACAAAATACATTGAGTGAGACCGAGGGTGCGCTTACCGAGGCAGAAAAAAGTGCCGAGGAGCTGGCAAACGAAGTTAAAGAAGGCCCCAAAGGTCTTATGAATACCATCACAAAGTGGTTTATCTTTGGAATTATTGCTGTTCTGGTTATTATGGGTGTTGCTATGTTTATAGTTCCCAGAGCAGGAAAAGATGAAGATGACGAAGAAGATACGGAAGAAGTTTATTACCCTGATGAAGAATACGAAGAAGAAAAAAGCGAAGAAATAGAAGCCTCTGATGATGAAACAGAAGAAATTGAGACTGTACCTTCAGAGGAAGAAAGCACGAAGGTTCCCGAAACATTGGAAGAACTGATGCTTGAATCTTCAAATGGAAAAATCGAATAAACGTTCATACCGCTTTTAAGAAAGGACTAAGGATAATGAAAGAACTTGAAAAAAATTATTGCCCTCAGGAGTCTGAGGACAGGCTTTATAAAAGATGGGAGGAAAGAGGCTATTTTCATGCAGAGGCAGATCTCGGTAAAAAGCCTTATACAATAGTAATTCCTCCTCCCAATGTAACAGGACAGCTTCACATGGGACACGCCTTTGACGAAACCCTGCAGGATATACTTATCCGTTTTAAGAGAATGCAGGGCTATTCTGCCCTCTGGGTTCCGGGGACAGACCATGCGGGAATTGCAACCCAGATAAAGGTTGAGGCTGAGCTTCGCACAAAGGAAGGTCTTACAAGATATGACCTTGGAAGAGAAAAGTTTTTAGAAAGAGTATGGGACTGGAAGGAAAAATACGGAAGCCGTATTATAAGCCAGCTTAAAAAAATCGGATGTTCCTGCGACTGGGAAAGAGAGCGCTTTACAATGGATGAGGGCTGCTCCAAGGCAGTAAGAGAAGTGTTTGTAAATCTCTATAACAAGGGACTTATATACAGAGGACCCAGAATAATCAACTGGTGCCCCAACTGTATAACAGCTCTTTCCAATGAAGAGGTTGAACACACTGAGCATGCAGGTAATTTCTGGCACATAAAGTATCAGATAAAGGGAACAGAGGACTATGTGGTTATTGCAACAACAAGACCTGAAACTTTATTTGGCGATACTGCCGTTGCAGTTAATCCCGAGGATGAAAGATATAAGGATATCGTAGGAAAGACACTCATGCTTCCCCTTACCGACAGAGAAATTCCCGTTATTGCCGACGAGTATGTTGACAAGGAGTTTGGTACAGGCTGCGTTAAGATTACACCTGCTCACGACCCCAACGACTTTGAAGTTGGAAAGCGTCACGATCTTGAAATCATAAAGGTTATGAATGATGACGCAACTATGAACTCATATGCAGGAAAATATGAAGGAATGGATCGCTATGAATGCCGTAAGGCTATGATAAAAGACCTCTCCGAGATGGGACTTTTAGTTAAAACAGAAGAGCATTCCCATAACGTTGGTCAGTGCTATCGTTGCGGCACAACAATCGAGCCTATAGTATCAGATCAGTGGTTTGTTAAAATGCAGCCCCTTGCTAAGGCAGCTATTGAAGCGGTAGAAAGCAAAGAAACAGAATTCGTTCCCGACCGTTTTTCAAAGACATATATGAACTGGATGGAAAATGTATATGACTGGTGCATTTCCCGTCAGCTCTGGTGGGGACACAGAATTCCCGCATTCTATTGCGATTCCTGCGGCGAAATGACCGTATCAAAAGAGGATATCACAGTTTGTCCCAAGTGCGGAAAGCCCGTAAGACAGGAAGAGGACGTACTTGATACATGGTTTTCTTCTGCACTCTGGCCCTTCTCAACCTTAGGATGGCCCGAGAAAACAAAGGACTTTGAATATTTCTATCCTACCAGCACTCTGGTAACCGGATATGACATCATCTTCTTCTGGGTATCCAGAATGATATTCTCCGCTTGCGAGCATACGGGAAAAGCTCCCTTCAAGCATGTATTCATTCACGGTCTTGTAAGAGACGGTAACGGCGAAAAAATGTCAAAATCAAAAGGAAACGGCGTTGACCCTCTCCAGATTATTGATATGTACGGCGCAGATGCATTAAGATTCACCCTTGTAACAGGTGTTGCACCCGGTAACGATATGAGATTCCCCGTAACCTACGAGCCTCCCGTTGAAAAGGGCAAAAACCCCAATCCCGAGGTAAATAAGATTGTGGGCGCACCTGGGGTTGAAGCAAGCCGTAACTTTGCAAATAAGATATGGAATGCAGCTCGTTTCGTGCTTATGAATCTTGAAACAGAGGATTATACACTTCCCGCTGAAGATGAGCTTTGCTCAGAAGATAAGTGGATTGTATCAAGATTAAATGAGCTTATAGCAGATGTAACACGTTCCCTTGAAAAGTTTGACATAGGTATTGCATTATCCAGCATATACGGATTTTTGTGGGATTGGTACTGCGACTGGTACATCGAACTTGTAAAGCCCAGACTTTACAACAAGGATAACCCCACAAAGCTTGCGGCACAGAGAACACTTGCCTACGTTTTAATCAATGCCCTTAAGCTTCTTCATCCCGTTATGCCCTTCGTAACAGAAGAAATTTATACAGCATTCTACGGTGATGAAGAAAGTATAATGGTTTCCGATTGGCCCAAGGCAAAGGAAGAATACAAATTTGAAGAGGACTTTAAGAAGACGGAGCTTGTAATAGGTGCAATCCGTGCGGCAAGAAATCTTCGTACCGATATGAATGTTCCTCCTTCAAAGAAGGCTAAAATCATTATCGTTTCAGATAATCTTAAGCCCTTTATTGACGGTCAGGCATTCTTTGAAAAGCTTGCATCCGCTTCAGGTGTGGAATATCTTGAAAGTGAAGAAGGAATTACCGGCAATACAGTAAGTCAGGTAACAGAGGGAGCTAAGATTATAATTCCTCTTGACGAGCTGGTTGACAAAGACAAGGAAATCCAGCGTCTTAATGCAGAAAAAGAAAGACTTTTATCCGAAATTGCCCGTGTCGAGAAGCTTTTATCAAATGCGGGCTATATAGCAAAGGCTCCCGCCGCTCTTGTAGATAAGGAAAAGGCAAAGGGCGAAAGCTTTAAAAAGATGCTTTTGGATGTGGAAGAATCCTTAAAGAAATATTTATAATGATAAAAAGCGAGTTTTTTATAAACTCGCTTTTTTGGAAGGTGAGAAAATGACTAAAGATGAAGCTCTTTCCTTTATTCACGGGGCACTTAAATTCGGCTCCGTTTTAGGGCTTGAAAGTATAAAAAGACTCATGGAATATCTGGATAATCCCCATAAGGGACAAAAATTTATTCATGTGGCGGGAACCAATGGAAAAGGCTCCGTCTGTTCCATGCTCTCTGAAATTTTAATGGCGTCGGGCTATAATGTGGGACTTTATACATCCCCTGCATTAGTAAATTTCAATGAAAGAATTCGTCTTAACGGCGTAGAAATTTCTGATGAAGATTTAGCTTTATGTACTTATAAAGTAAAAGAAGCATCTGAAAAAATCGCAAATGACGGATATCCTCATCCTACGGAATTTGAAATAGTTACGGCAATCGCATTTTTATACTATAAAATGAAAAAAGCGGATATTGTAGTTCTTGAGGTGGGAATGGGCGGTCGCCTTGATGCCACCAACGTAATAGAAAAACCGATGGTTTCCGTAATTACCTCCATAAGCTTAGACCACACCGACAGATTGGGAGCTACCATAGAGGAAATAGCAGGTGAAAAATGCGGAATAATAAAAAAAGGTTCTGTTACCGTAACGAGTCCCTGTCAGGATGAAAAAGCTCTTTCGGTAATAAAGGAAAAGTCAGAAAATTTAATTATACCCAAAATGCCAGACCTTATAAAAGAGGAGCTAAAGGGTTTATGGTTTAATTATCAGAATATGGAAAATATTTTCCTTTCCTTAACGGGAATTCATCAGCTTGAAAATGCGGCTATTGCCATTTGCGTATCGAAGGTTTTGGGGATTTTTGATGAGCATATTATAAAGGGGCTTTCATGTGTATCCCACCCTGCGAGAATGGAAATTATAAGAGAAAATCCTCCGTTGATTTTGGATGGGGCTCACAATCCCTCTGCCATGGAATATTTACGTCAAAATGTAAGAAAATACCTTGGCGAAATGAAAAAAACGCTTATAATCGGGATGCTCAAGGATAAGGATTATGAAAAATGTGCCGGGATAATAGGCGGGGAGTTTGACGAAATTATAACCGTTGATGTAGAAGGAAGCCGTGCACTTCCCAAGGAAGAATTGGCTGAAGAATTTAAAAAATACTGCCATAAGGTATCTTCAATGCCTCTTTCTTCTGCTGTAGAGAAAATAGATAATTCGGGGGCATTTGTAATTGCAGGCTCACTTTATATGGCAGGAGATTTCAAAGAAAAATATCAGGGGAAATTCGTATGACAAAATTCTTGGAAAAACCGCTTTTGCCTGATTTTAAGGTAGGATGTTTCATAACCTCGGCAGACTTGAAAGGTGCTATAAAGCCTTTTGTTTCCCCTTTTTTAGATAAGGGGATTTCTCATCACGGAGATTTGTCCATATGCCATTTAGGAAAGGACAGGTTTGTAACCTCAAAGGATAGCTTTGAATATTATAAAGAAAGACTTCCTTTTGCTGATCTTATATGCGGTGAAAAAGAGCTTAAAAGCCCTTACCCCTCTGATGCTGCCTACTGTGCGGCAGTTTTCGGCTCCTTTGCCCTGGCAAATGAAAAAATAACAGACAGAGTGCTGCTTTCCTTATTAAAGGAAGAATTTACCTTTATAAACGTGTCCCAGGGCTATGCGAAATGCAACATTTGCCCTATTTCTGAAAATGCGGCAATAACGGAGGATGCGGGAATTTATAAAGAACTCAGTAAGTATATTGACGTACTTTTAATTGAAAAGGGCGGTATAAAACTGCCACCCTATGACTACGGCTTTTTTGGCGGAAGTACGGGAATGATTGATAAAAACACTCTTTTTATAAACGGAAGCTTAAAAAATCATCCCTCGGGGGATAAAATTTATGCTTTCTTAGAAAAATACTCTGTAAAGACAGTTGAAAGGGACGGGGCTATTTTTGATGTAGGCTCTGTTATTCCCATAGGTATTTTGTAATAGGGGTGTTTAGTTGGAAAATTTTAAAATATTACATCTCCCCAAAGGGGCTCTTTCGGTGATGAAAGAGGCTATAACCGAGGAGGGGGATGTTTTATCCTTAGATGGAGCTATACGTGGTATAGCAAGTTATCTGATTTTTTGTGAAGAACCCATGGCGCTTTACAGGATAGCGGAATTTTTGTGCGAGGATTATATATCCGCAGAAATAATTTTCAGAAACACGCTGAGGCTTTTATCTAAAGACGGAGAATTTTCCTATCAGAACAGAAGAAAGATAATAGAGAAAAATCTTTATGATTGCCTTAAATTAACAGACAGACTTGATTTTGAGGGATTTATAAATTTCAGGCTTTGGGAATATTTAAACCTTTTATGCAGGGCTGTGGCTCTTGCGGCATTAAACTATTTTTACTAAAGGAGATTGAAGATGAAAACGGTTATTTGCGCAGTTAATGCTGCCTACATACATAAAAGCCTTGCCGTATCAAAGCTTGCATCGTATATAAAGGATGCAGAAAGCTTTGAATTTACAATAAATCAGCCAAGAGATTTTGTGTATGGGTGTCTTTTATCTGAAAAAGCTGAAGTTTACTGTTTTTCATCCTACATATGGAACATCTCCTATATTGAACAGATAGCCCAGAGGCTTAAAAAAGCGCTGGGAGCAACCATTATATTCGGCGGTCCGGAAGCGGGCGGTAATGCAAGGGAGTATTCAAAAACACACCCTTACGTTGACTATGTAATAAAAGGCGAGGGAGAAGCTACGCTTTCTCATCTTTTGGAATGTATAGAAAACGGAAAAGAGCCTTCTATGGATGGTATTTATAAAAAGGGCAAGGGAAAGGGAGTATCTCCCGCAATTTCTGATATACCAATGCCCTATAAGGATGCGGAGCTTAAAGAAGCTACGGAAAGACTCATATATTATGAAACTAGCAGAGGGTGTTTTAACAAATGTGCCTACTGTATATCGGCAAAGGAAAAATGCTTTTTATATGACGAGGAAAAGGTGAAAAGGGAGATTTCCCACATGGCAACATTTAATGTTCCCTTAATAAAGCTTATAGACAGAAGCTTTAACGCAAACGGAAAAAGAAGTGAGAGAATGTTTTCCTTTCTGGCAGGGGAAACTAAAGATACTTCCTTTCATTTAGAGGTAGCACCTGACCTTTTTACAGAGGAAATGCTTGAAATAATAAAAAAAGCGCCCAAAGGAAAATTTCAGTTCGAAGCGGGAATTCAGTCATTAAATGAAGACACCTTAAAAGCCATAGACAGAATATGCGATAATAAAAAGGCGTTTCGTAATCTGGAAAAACTTATATCCTTTGGTAATTCTCATGTTCATTTGGATCTTTTAGCGGGCCTCCCGGAAGAAAATTTAGAAAGCTTTATAGAGGGCTTTAATAAAACTTATAAGCTTCATCCCTACCATCTGGATATAGGCTTTTTAAAAGTATTAAAAGGAACGAAAATAGAAAAAGAAGCAGGAAAATTCAAAATAGAATATGATAATTTCCCGCCCTATGAAGTTATAAAGACAAATGATATAACTGCAATTGAGCTTTCACGAATAAAGAAAGTGCATGAAGCACTGGACAGAATTTATAACTCCAAGGCATTTATAAATACGGTAGCATATCTTGAAACAAAATTTGAAACTCCGTTTTCTATGTATGAGACTTTGGGAAATATGATTACTCCTCAAATGAGTCAAAGTTCTTTTTTCACAAGGCTCATGCAGGAATTCCCCCATGGGGAAAAGCACCTGATACTTGACTTTATGGTATCTGGAGAAAAGAAGCCCCCAAAAGGCTTTGATGTGCTTCAAATCCCCGATTTTTCGAAAAAGTGTATCGGATTTATAGGAGAGTATGTAAAAGAGTATTTTCCTCACCTTAAGGATATGCATCCGGCACAGGCTCTTAAAAAGCTTAAATTTTACGCCTTTTTATGTGGCGTTTTCGTTTCGGAAAGAGAGAGTAATAAGGCATTTGAAATAACGGACAAGATAAAAATTTAATTGCTAAAAATTACATGATTAAAAAAACCTTCTTGTGAGCAAATTAAGTTTGCAAGGAGGTGAAAGACATGACAAGAAACAAGAAGCTTGTACCCGAAGCAAAGGCAGCACTTGACAAGTTCAAGATGGAATGCGCATCTGAAGTTGGTGTAAACCTTAAGAATGGTTACAACGGTGACCTTACAGCAAGAGAAAACGGTTCCGTTGGTGGCCAGATGGTTAAGAAGATGATTAAGTCTTACGAAGAAAACATGAAATAATTAAATTTATTTCATTAGAGATTTTTCATGAAAAATAAAAGACTGCCTTTGGCAGTCTTTTATTTTGTTTATTTCATATAGCGTTTTAAGTAGTCTGTACTTGCCTTTACGCTTTTGAAGGGGTCGCCCTCAATAAAGTTTCCGTCCTGTTCGATTAGGAAGTGGGGGATTTTAGCATCCTCTGCAGTTTTGATGATACCGTCCCAGTATAAGCTTCCGTTACCTACTTCGGTATAAGTAGCTACAAACTTGTCGTCCTTATTTATAAACTGCATGTCCTTAAGATGTATTATGTCAATTCTGCCTGCAAGCTTTTCTATGTAATGACGAACATCACCGCCGCCTGCCGCAATCCAGCAGGTATCCAATATAAATCTTGTGGTTTCAGGGTCTAATTTTTCTATAAGATAGTCAAGTAAAGTCTTTGTTCCGTCAATTCTCATGAATTCGAAGTGATGGTGGTGGTATGAAACCTTAAAGCCGTGCTTTGCATAAATTTTAGCAGCGGCATTAACCTCATCTATGAAGTTAAGTAAAATTTCCTTGCTTTCACGAAGGGGAGGAGGAAGGAAAGAAATTCCTATATCGTTAATTCCCAGTGCCTTGTGATAAGCCATTGTATCTTCCGTGTCATGAAGAATTTTATCAAGTGAATAGCTTGTTCCTACAGTAATCAAACCATTTTTATCGCAAATCTTTTTAAGTTCCGGAACACTGATGCCTTCACTGCTTAACTGAACCTTGCTTATTCCCATAGCAATAAGTTTTTTTAAAGTTTCGTCTGCCTGTTCTTCTGTTTTAAAGCAGCCTCTTACGGTATATAATTGAAGACCGAGTTTATCCATAAATCATTCACTCCTTCTAAATTTATATCTACATTATATTACTTTCAATTGGTCTTTGCAACAAAAAAATTGACTTATTTTTGCACAATATTGATTTTTGGAATGATTTTACAAATAACAATTGAAATTTTTTGACTTTAGGGATATAATATAATAAGGTGGTGTTATTATGACATATAAGGAATATTCAGAGTATATCAAGGATAAAAATGTTGGATTTTTAGGAATAGGAAGGAGCAATATGCCCCTTATCCGTATGCTTTCAAAGACTGGATGCCTTATTACAGTAAGGGACGGAAAAAGTATAGATTCCTTTGGAGAAACTATCGACGAGCTTGAAAAGCTGGGCGTTAAAGTAATCGCAGGGGAAGACTATCTTAAAGACCTTTATACTCATGATATAGTTTATAAAACTCCCGGTATAAGAGGGGATAAAAAAGAAATTAACGAGGCAGTAGAAAAAGGAACGGTACTGACCAGCGAAATGGAGCTTTTTTTCGAGCTTTGCCCCTGCAAAATTTTCGGTGTAACAGGCTCTGACGGAAAGACCACCACAACCACTTTGATATATAACATCCTCACGGAGGCGGGATACACCTGCCATCTCGGGGGAAATATAGGGAGACCTTTGATTGGAGATATAGAAAAAATCAAAGAAGATGATTTCGCCATATTGGAGCTTTCAAGCTTTCAGCTTTTTAATATGAAAAAATCGGCAGATGTGGCGGTAATTACAAACCTTTCAGAAAATCATTTAGACTGGCATAAGGATTTTTCAGAGTATATTGAGGCTAAAAAGAACATATTTGTCAATCAGGGAAAAGACGGATGCCTGGTACTTAACCTTGATAATGAAATCACCTCCCGTATGATAAATGAGGGGAAGGGGTCAGTTAAGACATTTTCTCTTGAAAAAGAAGCAGATGTTTATCTTTATAATGGGGAGATTTTTGTTGACGGAAAGGCAATATTAAAAGCTTCAGACATTAAGATTTTAGGACTTCACAATGTGGCAAACTATATGGCGGCAATTTCTGCAGTCAGCGACTATGTGAGTCCCGAGGATATAAAAAATGTGGCAACCACCTTCGGGGGTGTTGCCCACAGAAACGAATTTATAAAAGAAGTGGACGGAGTTTCCTATTATAACGATTCCATTGCATCGAGTCCCACAAGAACCATTGCAACCTTGTCTTCATTTAATGAAAAGGTCATTTTAATTGCAGGGGGCTATGACAAAAATCTTAACTATGACCCTCTGGGCGAACCCATATTAAACAAGGTAAAGCATCTTGTTTTGGTGGGAGCAACCTCTGAAAAAATTGATGAAGCCGTAAAGAAAAAGGGGCAGGTTTTAACAGAGCGAACAGATGACTTCAAGGAGGCTCTCATGCTGGCTAAAAAAGCGGCAAAAAAAGGAGATAAGGTGGTGCTTTCTCCTGCATCTGCAAGCTTTGATATGTTCCGTGATTTTGAAGAGCGGGGAAATAAATTTAAGGAACTGGTAAATGAATTATGAATGAACTTAAGAAATTAACCGAATGCTACGGGGTTTCAGGCTTCGAGAGTACGGCGTCGGAAGTTTTTAAGGCTATGCTTTCAAAATATACCGATGATATAAAGACCGATGCCCTGGGAAATATCACGGGCTTTATAAAATCGGGCAAAGAAAATGCGAAAAAGCTTCTCCTTGAAGCCCACATTGACGAAACAGGACTTATGATTACAGGCATAGAGGAAAGAGGCTTTCTGCTCTTTACTCCCATCGGCGGAACAGATCCCAAGATACTTCCGGGCTCGGAGGTTACGGTGTTGGGTAAAAGAAACGTTTATGGTGTTATCGGCGCAAAGCCGCCGCATCTTTTGAAAGAGGATGAAAAAGATGATGTAAAAAGCGAGCTTATGGCAATAGATACAGGAATAGAGGATATAGAAAAGCTTGTTAATATAGGAGATATAGCAGTTTATAACACCGGTTTTAGTGAGCTTTCGGGTGATTTTTGTATTGCAAGATGCTTTGACGACAGGGCAGGACTTGCTACCTTGATTAAGGCGCTGGGAAAAATAGAAAATCCTTGCTTTGACATATATGTAAGCGCAACCGTTTTTGAAGAGGTTGGTCTTCGTGGAGCAAAGTGCGTAGGTTATAATGTAGAACCTGATTATTCCATTTCCGTAGATGTAACCTTCGGCAAAGATGATAAAGGGGACGATGCGGGTTTTGACCTTTCAAAGGGCCCCACTATTTGCATAAGTCCAAGTCTTTCTTATGATTTTACAAAAAGACTCATTAAGCTGGCGGAGGATAAAGAAATTCCCTTCCAGAGGGAAACTGATGGAGGAAATACAGGGACAAACGCCTGGGCAATAGCAAACAGCGGAAGAAATGCCAAGTGTGCCCTTATCTCCATTCCCATAAGATATATGCATACAACGGGAGAGGTTTTATGCACAGAAGATATTGAAAATGCATCAAGACTCATTGCCGAATTTATAAAGGAGGGCGAATAAGATGCTTGAAAAGCTTTCTGAAATAAGCGGAGTGTCGGGATTCTGCTCTCCCGTAAGAGAATTTTTACTGGACAACATAAAAAGCGGTGAAGTTTCGGTTGATAATCTTGGAAATATCATAGTTTATAAAAAAGGACAAGCTTCCGATAAAAAGGTAATGTTTTGCGCCCACATGGACGAAGTTGGGTTCATGGTTACCAAAATCACCGATGGCGGATATATAAAATTTACAAGCTGTGGAGGGATTGACGAGAGAGTTATTGTCTCTAAGCGTGTTTTAATCGGCGATAACAAAATCCCCGGAGTTATAGGCTATAAGGCAGTGCATCTCCAGAAAAAGGACGAACGTACAAAAAGAGTTGAAGAAAAAAATCTTTCCATTGATATAGGTGCAAAAAATAAGGAAGAAGCCGAAAAAAAGGTATCAGTAGGGGATTATATAACCTTTGATACAAAGTTTTCATATTTCGGCGACGGCTTTATGAAAGGTAAGGCATTGGATGACAGGGCAGGGTGCGCTGTTCTTCTTGAGCTTCTGAAAAAGGATTATCCTTATGATTTTTACGGTGTTTTTTCAACCTGCGAGGAGATAGGCGGAATAGGAGCAAGGGCGGCAGCTAAAAAGATAAAGCCCGATATGGCTCTGGTTTTAGAGGGAACAACCTGTTCGGACGTTTACGGCTGCGATGAACGGGACTATGTTACAAAATTAAAAGACGGAGTGGCAATTCCCGTAAGAGACAGAAGCATGATTGCAAACAGGAATTTGGTTGACTTTTTAATTCATCTGGCGAATGAAAACGGAATAAAGTGGCAGTATAAAAAGTCCATATCAGGCGGAACCGACGGGGGAGCAATCCATTTGTCTTCTGGCGGAATTCCAACGGCTATATTAGCACTTCCCGTAAGATATATACATTCGCCCGTAGGAGTTGCAAGCGTAAGTGATTATGAGGCGTTTTTAAATCTGGCAGAAATTTTTGCAGATAAAGTGAAAGGAGAACTTTTATGAAGCTTTTAGAAAAACTTTGTTTAACCTTCGGTCCATCCGGATGTGAAAATGAAATTTCCCGTGTGATAGAAAATGAAATATCTCCTTTCGTGGATGAGATTTATAAAGACTCAATGGGAAATCTTATCTGTCATAAAAAGGGACAGGGTAAAAAGATTATGTTTTGTGCCCATATGGACGAAATCGGACTTATGGTAACCTTTATTGAAAAAACGGGCTATTTAAGATGTGCCCAGATAGGTTATCTTCCGCCCTTTTTGTCATTAAACCGTTTTTGCGTTTTTGAAAACGGAAAGGTGGGAGTTATAGCCTATGAAAAGGAGCACGAAGAAAAATTAAAGCAGGACAAGGTGTTTATTGACATAGGTGCTGAAACTTATAAAGAAGCAGAAAAGGCCGTTTCAGTGGGTGATACCTGCGTAATTAAAGGAAGCTTTGAAGTTATGGGAGAAAAAATAACTTCAAAGGCATTGGATAACAGAGCAGGATGCTTCGCCTTAATAGAAGCGGCAAAAAACACACAAAGCGAAAATGATTTGTATTATGTTTTCACCACCCAGGAAGAAGTGGGACTTCGAGGTGCTCTTTGTGTGGCGGAAAGTATAAAGCCTGATATGGCTTTGAGCGTGGACGTAACTTTAACGGGAGATACACCCGAAAGCGAAAAAAATTCCGTTTCCCTGGGAAAGGGTGTTGCAATCAAGGTTATGGATAACTCCATAATCACGGGAGCTGCTTTAAGAAATAAGCTTATAAAAACAGCGGCAGAAGAGAAAATCCCGTACCAGATGGAGGTATTAAAAAGCGGCGGCACAGATGCAGGTGCTATTCATACCTCGGCAGGGGGGATTTTAACAGGGGGAATATCCATTCCTGCAAGATATGTCCACTCGGAGACCGAAACCATCCATAAGAGGGATTTGGATTCTTCCATAAAGCTCATTTCGGCATTTTCAAAAAAGGCATAATTGGGAGGAAAAACTATGGATTATATAGCAAGAGCCATTACAATGGATGGCTATGTGAGAATTTATACTGCGGTAACAACGGAGCTTTGTAACGAAGCGGCTAAAATTCACGGTTGCAGTGCAACCGCTGCTGCAGCACTGGGCAGAACATTGACTGCCACGGCTATGATTGGAGCCATGATGAAGGACGAGGAGACATCAGTAACAGTTCAGATTTCAGGTGGAGGCCCCATCGGGAAAATCTGTGCGGTAACAGACGGCTCTGCTTTAGTAAGAGGCTATTGCATAAACCCCTATGCAGATTTACCCACAAAGGCAAACGGACATCTTGACGTTGGCGGCATTGTAGGCAAAGACGGTGAGCTTGGCATCATAAAGGATTACGGCTTAAAGGAGCCGTACATAGGTCATGTGAGCCTTGCCACGGGAGAAATCGGGGACGATTTCACCAAATATTTTGCAGAAAGCGAGCAAACACCTTCGGCAGTGGGTCTTGGAGTACTGGTGGATAAGGACTTATCCGTTAAAAGTGCAGGGGGCTTTATCATTCAGCTTTTACCCGGGGCAGGGGATGAGCATATCGAGGATATTGAAAAATCCATAAAGGCACTGGGCTCTGTTACGGAAGCAATCGAAAAGGGTATGACTCCTGAGCAGATGGCGGAAAGCTTAATGAGCGACCACTCCATGTTTTTCTACGACAATATAGAAACGGGCTATTTTTGTCCCTGCTCGGAGGAAAGGATGGAAAGAGCGCTTTGCTCCATCAGCAAGGAAGACTTAAAGGATATAATTGAAAAGGACGGTCATGCGGAGCTTAAATGTCATTTCTGCAGACGTACCTTTGATTTTTCAAAGGAACATCTTATAAAGTTATACGAAAGATAAGGGCGTAAATTTTACGTCCTTATTTTTCTGAGACGGGAAAATGTTCATGACGGACAAACTCTGTTCAGGACTTTTTTTATTTCGACAAAAAAGGTATTGACAAAGTCTTTCTTATGTGTTATTATAGTCAAGCACACCAATAAAAGGTGCAGAGGCTAGGTCAAAAAAACTTTCAAAAAAATGAAAAAAATGCTTGACAAACTGATTTTGGTATGGTATAATCAATTTCGTTGCAAGAAAAGATGTGGGAGCATAGCTCAGTTGGGAGAGCATCTGCCTTACAAGCAGAGGGTCATAGGTTCGAGCCCTATTGTTCCCACCATTTTTTTGGCCTGGTAGTTCAGCTGGTTAGAACGCTAGCCTGTCACGCTAGAGGTCGTGGGTTCGAGTCCCATCCAGGTCGCCATTTAAGCCTCTGTAGCTCAGTTGGTAGAGCAAAGGACTGAAAATCCTTGTGTCACTGGTTCGATTCCAGTCGGAGGCACCAGTTAAATGCGGGAGTGGCTCAGTGGTAGAGCGTCACCTTGCCAAGGTGAACGTCGCGAGTTCGAATCTCGTCTTCCGCTCCAAAAACACAAAAGAGACGCGTCAAATTTGGTGCGTCGCTTTTGTTATAAGGCGCCATGGCCAAGTGGTAAGGCAAAGGTCTGCAACACCTATATCCCCAGTTCGAGTCTGGGTGGCGCCTCCAAATGAAGCGAATGATTTAGATGCCATCTAAATTGTTCGCTTCTTTCAATGTTTTGAGGGCTTTTTACTAAAATCAATTTTGAAACAAAAGGGTAAATGCCAAGCGGTTTTGAACTAGATTTGAACCGGAGACGAATAAGTAATATAAAATACAAAAAAGGATAAGTGATTTTATGAGTGAGATTTAAGTGTCCTACTTGAAAATTATGTCAAAATATGATATCATAATCATCAAGGAGTGATTCTATGAAAAAAATTTTATTTGTTGTTATTGGAATGTGTTTATGTCTAAGTGGATGTTCATCGAGTGATCAAACTTCTACGGGATATGATTCTACATATTGGGGAATGAGTAAAAATGATGTTCTGCAGGTGATTTCGTATGTTGAACATTATGATGAAACTGAAACAGAAATTACTTTTGAAGATGCACGAATTTTGAATATGCGTGATTATAATATTGTGTCATTGTCGACATTTGATCCTTTTAACGGTGGTTATCAAATTCCTAAAACAACATACCGCTTTGAAAATGATGCTTTATGTGAGATAGAAGTAGAATATGTTTATGAGTCGCAACAAGATACGAAATGGTATGATGATATGGTAGAATGGTTAGAAATTAGTTATGAAAAAAACTTTGTTGCTCCAATTGAAGAACAAGATGCTATGCGTTATGGTGGCACTAGTTTTTTAATAAATGATGGGAAAACAAAAATTATGATTACAACAATTGAGTGGAAAACAATAATAGATGACTATGGTAGTCTTTCTATATCATACAAGAAAAATTAGTATTAATTCAGAATTAAATATAAATAAGGGGGAGCATAATCATGAAAAAAATATTATGTATATTTTTAGGTGTAGCAATAATTTTTTCACTTGCTGCTTGTGGAAAAAGTGAGGAAGTTCTCAATGTTGAAAGTGCTATTAATGAAATCGGAGTTGTTACGATAGATAGTGAGTCAAAAATCATTAATGCTGAAAATGCATTAAATGATTTGGAAGAAAAGGAAAAAGAGAAAATAGAAAACATAGGCATATTAAATGACGCTCGTTCCACTTATAACGATTTGAAAAAAGAGCAAGTTGAGATAGCAATACAAAATATAGGGACAGTTAGTCTTGAAAATGAAGAATTAATAAAAACTATTCGTAAGCAATACGATGATTGTAATGATGCAATAAAAAAATCAATTATTAATTATCAAATACTTGTTGATGCTGAAATAGAATTAAGCAAACAAAGAGCGAGTCGGATAATTGATATGATTGAAAAAATAGGGACTATTACATTAAATGATGAAGAAATAATTACAGAGGCTAAAGCGGCATATGATAAGCTTTCTAACGAAGAAAAGAAATTAGTAACAAATAGAGAAATATTATTAGATGCTCCTGATAAACTTAAAGAATTAAAACTTAATTCGGCAAAAGCTGGCTTAAAAGTTACAACAGATAAAGTTGAAGGAATAACATGGTACGAATCTAAAAGTCAGCCATATTATGCAGATACTAGAAGTTATGTATTGCCATACATTGGACAATCTTCCAGCAATACATGGCTTAAATTGCAATACCGATATACAGGAGATAGCTGGATTTTTTTTGATAGTGTAACTATAGTAATAGATGGTGAAAAATACACAAAAACATTTGGATATAACGAAGTTGACAGAGATAATGATACTGAAGTGTGGGAGTGGGTTCATGTTAACCCGACTAGTTCAGATATTGACATGTTATGGAAGATTGCAAATTCAAAAGAAACAATCGTGAGATTTCAAGGGGATACAAAACATTATGATATGACAGTAAGTTCTGCTGATAAAAAAGGGATTAAAGATGTATTAACTGCGTATGAACTAATGAAGTGATTTAGATAGTGTATGCCATCTAAATCGTTCGCCTCTTCCAAATAAACAGACACCCTAATTTGAACTATGAATGTTCGATATAAGGTGTCTGTTTTCATTTTACCCAGCACAAATAAAGGCTTTAGAAGCATTTTACTTTAAAGATGTTAATGCTACACTAAAACCATTTTAGGTTAAAAATTGAATTGGATTGTGAAAAAAGTTTCTAACGAACTACTCTTGTTCGATTGAAACTTTTTCTTTTTGTCTTAAATAGTGATAAAAATCAGCCTCTGCTTTATTTGGTGTACGATACCTCAAAAAAGTGTGCGGTCTCTTGTCATTATAGAACACTACATAATCGGACAAAGCCTTCCGTAAATGCTCTTCAGATTTATAATTTGTCTTATATAATTCTTCTTGTTTTAAAGTTTTGAAAAACGATTCACAGACGGAATTGTCGTAGGGAACGGCTCTCCTTGAAAATGATTGTTGAATACCGAATGAAAGGAGAGAAGTTCTGAAAGCTTTTGCAGTATAATTTTTTCCTTGGTCACTATGAAATAACAGTTTTGAAGGATCCGGTTTTCTTTCTTCGTATGCGTTAATTAAACTTGTTTTCGTCAACCATGTGGAATTTCGTTTTGATACAGTAAGTGAAATTATTTTCCTTGCATATAGGTCTAATATAACACAAATATAATATGTTTTATCCTTTAACTTGAAATATGTAACATCACTAACCCAAACTTCGTTAGGTGCTTGAGGATTGAATTGCTGATTCAGAATGTTCTGTTTGCGCTTTTGGTTTTGAAGATATATAGTTTTGGAACTTGATTTAATACTAAACCAACCATTTTCGTGCATTATTTTGGCGACAGTTTTCTCTGTTGTTTTATAGCCTCTGTCATTCATTATTGCAGCGACTTTGCCAGAACCAAAGGTTTGCTTACTTTCGTTATAAATTTCCTCTACAATGGGGGTTAATTCTTTAATCCTTTGTGCGGCTAATGTGTTGTCATTTTTGTTTCGTAGAATGTGATTGTAGTATCATAAAATTACGAAATAGACAAAAAAATAAAAGCAAACAAGTTTTAAAAACTAATTGCTTTTATTTTTGAGAAAATTAGTCTCTGTTTTCATTTTTAAGAACTTCCGAAGAGGAATGGCGGATTAAGAAACCAAACAAATCGGAGGAGGAGTTATCAATGATATTGATGAGTTCCTTTTTGCTTGCTTCCATTTTTTTATAAAATTTAAATATATCATTTTCCTCGATACCTTGTTCTAAATCAGAATTATTTACGGTATCTGAAAAGGTGCGAAAAAGGTCAGTGAACTCTATAATTATGTTTATAAATTTATCAATCATATAATTTTTATCAGAAGTAAGTTGATTTACTGCAAAGTTATCTTGCAGCAACCAATTTATTGCTGAAATCAACTCGTTTTTATATTTTTCAGGCAACATGTTGAGTCCTAATTCAAGCGTATTTGATGAAGTAATCCATTGGGTATAATGTTCATTGTTTTTGAAAGGACTGATTCCAAAAATATAATCTGGAGTACAGTTAAAAAATTGACAAGCCTTGGATATAAATATGCTGTCAGGGGGGCGTTTTCCAAGCTCATATCCTGCAATTGTCATTCTGGTAACTCCCAGCTCGGCAGCAAGTTTTTCTTGCGAAATATTTTGTTCTTCTCTTAAACTGCGTAAACGTTCTTTGACTGTATCATTCATTAGTAAATCACCTCTTATATGATCATATCATTTATTGAATAAAAAATCAAGCATAAAATATTTATCAAAAACCATTGGCAAGATTAAAAATATATGCTATAATTTATAATGATAAATATTTTAGGCAAGAATGGAGGTGAAAAATGAGATATAGTTCAAAATGGAAAATGTGGAAGGCGATTCTTGATTTTAAAATTTGCTTGAATTGTCGTAAGAATCATGGTAAAATATACGAAATAAATGAATTTGTATATCCCGAACCACCGCTTCATCCAAATTGTAGATGTGAAATTGAAAGACTTAGAGTTTTGCTTGCTGGAACTGCAACAAATGATGGAATAGAGGGAGCAGACTTACATTTGAAACTCTATGGAAAACTACCAAGTTATTACATATCAAAAGAAGTTGCTGAGCAACTTGGGTATAAGTCATATTTGGGAAATTTATCAAGAGTTGCACCAAATAAAATGCTTTTTAAGGGGTTTTATGAAAATAGAGATGGACATTTACCATCTGCTCCAGGCAGAATATGGTACGAAGCAGATATAAATTACGAGGTAGGTTATAGGGGAACAGAGAGAATATTGTTTTCAAATGACGGATTGATTTTTGTAACTTATGACCATTATCATACTTTTGTCGAAATTGAATAAGGAGGGATTCTATGAATTACGAAGAACACATAAAACGGTATGCATTTAAACCAATAAAAGAAAATCCAATTATATTAGATTTTACAGGTTGCAAATATTTAGGGGAAATACATTTGATATTGAAAACAAAATTTGGCTTGCCTGAATATTATGGTGAAAATTGGGATGCGCTATGGGATTGCTTGCAGGGACTTTTTAATCAAAGAGGAAACTTTAAGGTTAATATATATGGTTTTTTTTCATTGCCTGATGATTTAAGGGAATATTGTAAAACTATGCTTGAAATTTTTGATGATGTACATGAAGAAACCCCTAATGTATTGTTTGAACTTATTTCATGAGTTGCATCTATTTTGTACGTGAAAGCCATAAAAACAAAGAATTTGTAATATGGGAGAAAGTTCAGCAGTTACAAAATCACCCATAAGCCTTATAGGGTTCGACACCCTTTGGCTTAAGGATACGCTGCTTTTTTATTTGACAAAAAATTCTTCCTATATTATAATGAATAAAAAGGAGTGGGGAATATGAAAAAAATTATCAGTATGCTTTTGGCTTTATTAATGCTGGCATCAATGGGGATTAGCTCTTTTGCGGTAGAGAGTGAAGAAGCTGCGGCAAAGGATTTATCCAAGTATGGAATTATGAGTGGTTTCCCTGACGGAAGCTTTGGTCTTGACCAGACCATAACCCGTGCACAGATAGCAAAAATGATAGTAACGGCTCTGGGGTTTAGTGATATGGACATGGGCAGAAGCTATTTTATGGATGTGCCTGATACCCACTGGGCAAAAAACTATATCAACTATGCCCGTGATGAACAGATAGTGGGCGGCTTTGAAGACGGTACATTTAAACCGGATGAGAGTGTAACCACAAATCAGGCAATTAAAATGGTTGTAAGTATGATGTCATACGACAAGTATGCCGTAGGGGATTATGATAAGAATTTTTATTCGCACATCAGCATCTTGAAATATCCCTACGATTATGTTACTATTGCAAAAAAACGCAATTTGTTGGCAGCGGACTATTTGCCGGTGGATGCGCCCGCAACCCGTGGCTTTGTGGCAACTTTAATTGCGACGGCTCTTGACCTTCCTATAGCAAAAGCGGTAGGATATACTGAGAGAGGTAAAGGCTATGCCCTTATGGACGGCACTAACGGAAGAAGCGTTATAACCTTAAGAGGAAACTTAGAAAAATAATTTCTGCATTTAAAAAGCACCCGTTGGGTGCTTTTTTATTTTAGAATAAAGATAGTTTTACAAAAAACAACTTTTTTATTTACAAAAGTCTTATTCTATGGTAATATATCCAATTGAAGCAATAAATAAAATTGGAGGAATATATAATGGAAGGAAAGATTTTGGCGAGAGTAGGTACTCTTACCGTAACAGAGAACGAAGTAAATGAAATGATAATGTCTTTCATGCAGAGAGGACAGAATCTTGACAATCCCGAAGGCAGAAAAATGATTTTGCAAAGATTAGTTGAAAACAAGCTGTTTTTGCTTGATGCCCAGAAAAATATGTACGAATTCAATGCAGAATTCAAGGCGCAGTTCCAGAGAATAAAGGAAGATATGCTTGTGAAATTTGCCATGGGAAAAGCTATGGAAGCAATAAAGCCCGCTACAGATGATGAGGTTAAAAAGTTCTACGAAGAAAACAAGGAAATCTTCGTAAAGGAAGAATCCGTAAACGCAAGCCACATTTTAGTTGATTCTGAGGATAAAGCAAATGAGATTTTAGCTAAAATAAATAATGGTGAGGTTTCCTTTGAAGATGCGGCAAGAGAAAACAGCTCCTGCCCCTCTAAAGACAACGGAGGAAACCTTGGAGAATTTACCAAAGGTCAGATGGTTAAGGAGTTTGACGAGGCGGTATTTTCCATGGCAGTAGGTGAGATAAAGGGGCCCGTTAAAACCCAGTTCGGCTATCACTTAATTAAGCTTTGTGCTAAGAACGAAGCAAAAACCTACGAATTTGATGAAATTAAAGAACAGCTTTTTGAAATGACAATGAAGGATAAGCAGCAGAAAGCTTATCAGAGCAAAATCAATCAGCTTAAAATACTTTATCCCGTTGATATTGCGTAAAAGAAGTTGAAAAAGACACCTTCGGGTGTCTTTTTTTGCGGTAAAATATCTGAAAATGTTATTTTCCTATCTGTTTTTTATGTTTTATGCAAAATTTTTCTGTGTTTTTGTTATTTTTTCTTTGAAAACTATTGATTTTTTTGAAACTATGTAGTATAATTAAAATTGTCAAAAAATCGGGAGGTTTAAATATGAAGACGATTTACACTACTGAAATTTCAAAATCCGATCGTATCCAGAAGCTTATAGATGATTTATATTCGGGAACTCCCACCATCGAATCCACCCGTGCGGAAATTATCACAGAAAGCTTTAAGGCAACAGAGGACAAACCTTTACATATAAGAAAGTCCCGTGCTTTTTATGCTCTTTGCGAAAAGCTGCCCGTGGTTATCCGTGATGATGAACTTATTGTAGGCTGTAACTGCTTTGCAAGAAGAGGTTGTCCTACATTCCCCGAATTTTCCAATAAGTGGCTTGAGGACGAATTTGATACAGTTGCTAAAAGAAGTGCAGACCCCTTTTATATAACTGATGAAACAAAGGCAAAGCTTAAGGAAATTCACAAGTACTGGCAGGGAAGAACCACCAGTGAGCTTGCTACATCCTACATGGCACCCGAGGCGATTTCCGCCATTGAGCACAATATCTTTACCGTAGGAAACTATTTCTACAATGGTATCGGCCATGTTAACGTGGACTATGCAAAGGTTCTCGCAATCGGTTACGAGGGAATATATGCCCAGGCTAAGGCGGAGCGTGATAAGTGCAACGTATATGACAAAGACTATGCAGAAAGATTTAATTTCTTAACTTCAGTTATGGAAAGCTGCGAGGGTGCTATGCTCTTTGCCAAGCGCTACTCTGACGAAGCTAAGAAAATGGCTGAAAGTGAAACAAACCCCGAGAGAAAGAAAGAGCTCTTAAAAATTGCAGAGGTTTGTGCTAAAGTTCCTTCAAAGGGTGCAGAAAGCTTTTATGAAGCCTGCCAGTCTTTCTGGTTTATACAGCTTTTGATACAGACCGAATCTTCGGGACATTCCGTTTCTCCCGGTCGATTCGACCAGTATATGTATCCTTATTATAAGAATGATTTGGATAAGGGTGTAATGACAAGAGAAGAAGCTCAGGAATTAATCGACTGTGTATGGGTAAAGCTCAACAGCTTGAACAAGGTTCGTGATGCCTTATCTGCAGAGGGATTTGCAGGATACAGTATGTTCCAGAACTTGATTGTTGGCGGACAGGACACTGAGGGAAGAGACGCCACCAACGATTTATCCTATATGTGCATAAGTGCATCAATGCATGTAAATCTTCCTCAGCCCTCGCTTTCCATGAGAGTGTGGAACGGAACTCCTCACGAGCTTATGGTGAAAGCAGCGGCACTTACCAAGACAGGTATCGGACTTCCCGCTTACTATAACGACGAAATTATTATCCCTGCTCTTATTTCAAGAGGTCTTTCCTTAAAGGATGCAAGAGATTACTGTGTAATCGGTTGTGTTGAGCCTCAGAAGGGCGGAAAGACAGACGGCTGGCATGATGCGGCATTCTTCAATATGTGCCGTCCTATGGAGCTTGTTTTCTCAAACGGTGTGGATAAGGGCGTTCAGGTTGGTCCCAAAACCGGAAGTGTAGAAGAACTGGACACCTACGAAAAATTCTTTGACGCTTATAAAAAGCAGATGGATTATGCAATCCGTCTCATGGTAAATGCAGATAATGCCATAGACAAGGCTCATGCAGAAAGATGTCCCTTGCCTTACCTTTCTTCAATGCTTGATGATTGTATCAAGAGAGGAAAGTCAGCGCAGGAGGGCGGCTGTGTATATAACTTTACAGGTCCTCAGGGCTTCGGTATCGCCAACGTGGCAGACGGTCTTTATGCAATAGACTATCTTGTATATAAGAATAAGGAAGTTTCATTGAAAGACTTTGCAGACGCACTGAGAAACAACTTCGGTATGCCTCTTGACGATAAATATGCAACAAGCCTTACCGTTGAAGTTGTAAAGGAAATCGTTAAAAAGGGCGTAGAGCTTTCAAATGAAGAGATTTCCGAAATATTCAGACAGATAAAGGAAAACAAGGTAGAAGATTCTCTTAAGAGAAAGTATCAGGCACTCTATGACAGAATAAAAGAGCTTCCTAAATTCGGTAATGATTTAGACGAGGTTGACCTTTACGGAAGAGAGGCAGCTTACACTTATACAAAGCCTGTTGAAAAGTATTTGAACCCCAGAGGCGGCACATACCATGCAGGACTTTATCCCGTATCTGCTAACGTTCCCCTGGGCGCTCAGACAGGTGCTACTCCTGATGCAAGACTTGCGGGAACACCCATTGCCGACGGCGTATCTCCTGTAGCAGGAAGCGACGTAAAGGGCCCCACCGCTGCGGCTAACTCCGTTGCAAAGCTTGACCACGGTATTGCATCCAACGGAACACTTTTCAATATGAAATTCCACCCCTCAGCATTAAAGGGAGCTTCGGGAATAGAAGGCTTTATCGCTTTAATCCGTGCTTTCTTTGACCAGAAGGGAATGCATATGCAGTTTAACGTAGTAAGCAGAGAAACACTTCGTGATGCTCAGGCACATCCTGAAAATTATAAGAGCCTTGTGGTACGAGTTGCAGGTTATTCGGCGCTTTTCACAACCCTTTCAAAGTCACTTCAGGATGACATTATAAACAGAACCGAACAGGGCGACATAAATTAAAATAAATAACAACTTAGGAGGATGAGTTATGTTAGTAAATATGAATGAGGTTTTAAGACCCGCAAAACAGGGGAAATATGCAGTTGGTCTTTTCAATGCAGTTAACTTGGAGCTTGCAAGAGGTATTATAAATGCTGCCGAAGCTTCAAGATCGCCGGTAATCATGGGAACAGCGGAGGTTTTACTTCCCTACGGCCCCTTAGAAGAGGTTTCGTACTATCTTATTCCCATGGCTAAAAAGGCTTCTGTGCCCGTTGTTGTACATCTTGACCACGGACTTTCCTATGACCTTTGTATCAAGGCTTTAGAGCTTGGGTTCTCTTCTGTAATGTATGACTGCTCCACAGATTCTTACGAAGAAAATGTAAGAAAGGTTAAGGAAATGGCAGAAATTGCCCATTCTTACGGAGCAACAATCGAAGGTGAGCTTGGTCACGTAGGAGATAATGAAGGTTCTGCAGAGGGAAGCTCTCACCTTGCGGACCCCTCTAAATTCTTTACAGATCCCTCCATGGCGAAGGATTTTGTAGATAAGACAAAGGTTGACGCTCTGGCAATCGCAGTTGGTAACGCTCACGGTGCATATAAGCTTCCTCCCAAGCTTGATTTTGAGAGAATAAGAACTATTGCAAATACTGTTGATGTTCCTCTGGTTCTTCACGGAGGTTCAGGTCTTACGGATAACGACTTCAAGCAGGCTATAAAAGAAGGTATCAGCAAGGTTAATATATTCACAGATATAAACGTTGCAGCAGTTGAAGCGGAATTCAAGAAATTCCACAGCATGGACAAGGGTATAATCGACCTTATTCCTGCAGCAGTTGAAGCTGTAAAGCTTGAAACCTTAAATAAGATGAAGCTTTTCGGAAGCGACGGAAAGGCTGATATAAAACATAACAGCGGTTCTTTGGATAACATAGAACTCCTTACAAAGCTAGTTGCCCAGGAAGTTGCAAAGTACTTAAATAAATAAAAATAAGACCCAATGCACTGCATTGGGTCTTATTTTTGAAAAAGGGAGTGAAACGAAAGTTTCACTCCCTTTTAATTTATCTCTGCACTCTGCCTGAACCGTCTCCGCCCATTAAGGCTTCAACTTCCTTAACGGTAACTCTGTTAAAGTCGCCTATTATTGTATGCTTTAAGCAGCTTGCTGCAACTGCAAATTCAAGAGCCTTCTTGGGATCTTCATAGTTAAGAAGTCCGTAGATAAGACCGCCGCCGAAGCTGTCGCCACCGCCAACTCTGTCAACGATATCCTTAATTTCATATTTTTTGGAAACGTAGAATTCGTTTCTGTCATAGATGCAGGCAGACCAGTCATTGTGGTTTGCGCTCTTGCTCTCACGAAGGGTAATGGCAATTTTTGAAGCATTTGGATAAATTGTCAGAACTTCCTTTGCCAAAGCTTCATACTTGGAAGTATCAAGCTTTCCGCCTGTAACGTCGCTTCCGATTTCAATGCCCAAGGATTTCTGACAGTCTTCTTCGTTTGCGATAATTACGTCAACGTATTTAACAAGCTCTGCCATAACCTCTTTAGCCTGCTTGCCGTATTTCCAGAGGTTCTTTCTGTAGTTAAGGTCGCAGGAAACTGTAAGTCCCATTTCCTTTGCAGCTTTAACTGCTGCAAGTGATACATCAGCGGCACTCTGGCTTAAAGCGGGAGTGATACCGGTAATGTGGAACCACTGGGCATCAGCAAAGATTTTCTTGAAATCGAAAAGGTCAGGAGTTGCCATAGCGATAGAGGAATATTCTCTGTCGTAAATAACCTTGGAAGGTCTCTGGTTTGAACCGGTTTCAAGATAGTATGTTCCAAGTCTTCCGTCAGAATATACGATGTCGGAAATGTCAATGCCGAAACCGCGAAGCTGGCAGGTAAGAGCGTAGGTAATGTCGTTTTTGGGAATTGCAGTAGCGTACTTAACGTCCATACCGTAGTTGGCCAAGGATACAGCAACGTTTGCTTCACCGCCACCGAAGGTAGCCTCAAGCATGGGGGACTGCATAAATCTCTCTAAAGCGGGAGATTTGAATCTCAACATAATTTCGCCTAAAGTAACAATCTTTTTCATAATAAAAATCCCTTTCTTATTTCTGTATAAGGTGAACAGCGAAGCCGCCGAATTCGCCCTTTATGTATATGAACTTCATAGAACCGTCAGCATTGAAGGTTGCAGTATCCTCTTCAAATTCAACACCCTGGCTCTTTAAGTGGTAAACCGCTCTGTCAACAGAGTTTGTCTTAATTGCAATATGGCCGTGAGTTCCCTTGCCCTGGGACTTCATGATTTCCATAATGTCGCCTGCCCAGAAGCTTGAGTTTCCTTCTTTTGTGGTAAGTCCGCCGAAAAGAACGGAGAACTGGTCTGCCACGGATTTTGAGGTAGCGGCATCGGGGGTATTAACGCCGATATGACCGATGGAGAATCCAAGCATAACGGAAACTGCCTTCTTTGTAAGCTCTGTAATCTTGTCCCATTCTTCGTTTTCGATAAATTCTTCCTTAACCATGAAGCTTCCGCCGCAAGCTAAGATTTTCTTGTTTGTGATATATGTAGTTAAGTTGTCAAGACCGATACCGCCTGTGGGAATGAATTTAAGATTTCCGTAGGGTGCGGATAAAGCCTTGATTTTATCAATTCCGCCGCTCTGCTCAGCAGGGAAGAACTTAACAACCTTAAGGCCTAATTCCAGAGCCTGCTCAATTTCAGAGGGGGATGTGCAGCCGGGAGTGGGGATTAAGTCGTTTTCCAGACACCAGGAAACAACCTTGGGATTGAAGCCGGGGCTAACGATAAACTTAGCGCCTGCCTCCTTGGCACGCTTTGCCTGGTCAATGGTTAAAACAGTACCTGCACCAACCAGCATTTCGGGAAAAGCAGAAGAAACTCTTTTAATAGCCTCTTCGGCAGCCTCAGTTCTGAAGGTGATTTCCGCAATGGGAAGACCGCCGTCAATCAAAGCCTTTGCCAGAGGAACTGCTTTTTCCACATCGTTGATTTTGATAACCGGAACAATACCGATATCGGAAATTTTTTTAAGCATTTAAAACACCTCTTAATATAAATATATTCGTGTAATATAATACTACAATTTACAAAAATAGTCAATAGATTATTGCTGATTTTAGACAAGAAAAACCGGATTTTTTAATGTTACAAAAACTTATCAAAAGCTAAAAATCTATTGACAGCAGGGCGTATTTGTTATAGAATTAAAATAACGCAATCCGAGGAGTCGTTTCCCCTCGGCTATAGAAAAGAGGTATTGTTATGGCAGAGAATAAAAAAGACGAAATTTTAGAAGAATATGAAGAAAGAGTAATCGTTCTTTACGACCAGGAAGAGGATAAGGACATAAAGTGCGAATGGCTTGACGAAGTGGAATACGAAGGCAGACATTATGCTGTTGTGCTTCCCTTGGATAATGAAGACGGAACGGTTATGATTATGGAAATGATTCCCGATGATGATTCTGATGACGATGAAACCTGGCTTTTTGCAGGTGTTGAAGACCAGGAATTGCTGGGCAAGATTTATGAGCTTTTCAAGGAAGCAAACGCCGAAGAATTTGATTTTGAATAAAAGAGAATTCTTTTTATAAAAAGGGGAAAAATAAATAAAATTCTCCCTGCATTTCACGAGAGCGTGCGCACTATTTAAACCAACACATTTATTAAGGGAGTTTCGGAAGATGTCTGTGGCGTGCAGGCCTCCTACGGGGAGGAAGCCCAGGAGCAGACACAGAGACGCCCACCTGCTTTGGGGCAGGTTTGAATATACGCACAATACGGTTTTTGCGGGGGTAAAAAGAATAAAAAGCCTGTTTCGTGAGAAACAGGCTTTTTTGTGGTTTTTGTAAAAAAGAAAATGCCACATTTTTTCTTTTTATACAAGTTGTAGAATTTCTCTGAATACATTGACAAAAAAACAACAATGTGATAAAATAAAATAGTATGAATTTGCAGAAAAACAGAGAAAAAGTAATAAAAATATTGAAAGGAATAAAGCTATGAGCAGAAAAATTACCATTATCGGAGCGGGAAGTGTAGGTGCTACAATAGCCTATACACTTTCTATGGAAGACTTAGCAAATGAAATTGTTTTGATTGATGTAAACAAGCAAAAGGCAGAGGGCGAGGTTATGGACATTATCCAGGGAACCTGCTTCCGTGATCCTATTTCCGTTATAACGGGAGATTATGAAGATGCAAAGGATTCCGACATCGTAATAATTACCTCTGGAATAGCGAGACAGCCCGGACAGACACGCCTTGAGCTTACACAGACAAATGTGGATATCATAAAAGAAATCACTCCCAAAATTGTAAAGGTTGCTCCCAAGGCTTTATATGTTGTGGTAAGTAACCCTGTTGATATAATTACCTATGTGTTCACTAAAATTTCGGGTCTTCCCGAAAATCAGATTATAGGCTCGGGAACCTTACTTGATACTGCAAGACTTCGTTTTGCTCTTTCTGAGCACTTTAATATAGCACAGAAAAACATTCACGCCTATGTTTTCGGCGAGCACGGAGATTCTTCCTTTGTACCTTGGTCCTGCACTCAGATATCTGGTGCTATGCTGGATGAATACATCGAGGTTATGACCGAGGCAGGAAGATATAAGGGAGAGCTTGACAGAGATGCTATGGAGGAGTACGTTCATACATCAGGCGGAGAAATTATAAAATATAAGGGCGCAACCTACTATGCAGTATCTGTGTCCGTATGCCGTCTTTGCAGAATGCTTTTGTCTGCATATGATTCCATAAACACCGTATCTTCCATGATGCACGGAGAATACGGACTTTCCGACATTTGCCTGAGCACATTAAGTATAATCGGCCCTGAGGGCGTTAGGGGCAAGATGCCTGTACGACTTACCAATGAAGAACTTGCAAAGCTTCACGAAAGTGCCGAGAAATTAAGAGAGACCATGAGACATATTAAATTGTAAGGAAGTGTGAATATGAATTTCAGTTATTATCCCGGCTGCACCCTTAAAACAAAAGCCAAAGAGCTTGATGTATATGCGAAAAAGTGTGCAGAAGTTCTGGGCTTTACATTAAATGAAATAGACAACTGGCAGTGCTGCGGCGGAGTTTATCCTTTGGGTAAGGATGAAATCGCAACAAAGCTTTCATCTGTTCGTGTCCTTAATTACGCAAAGGAAAATGGGGAGGATCTTGTTACTGTTTGTTCTGCCTGCCATCATGTAATAAAAAGAGTAAACGACGATATGAAAAACGATGCTGATATAGCAAAAAAGGCAAATAACTATTTAAGTCTTGACGAGCCTTATAATGGAGAAGCCAATGTTTTTCATTACCTTGAGGTTTTAAGGGACAAAATTGGTTTTGACAATCTTAAGAAGGCAGTTAAAAATCCTCTTACGGGAAAAAAGATTGGTGCATATTACGGATGCCTCTTGCTTCGACCCGGAAAGGTTATGGCTTTTGACGATCCTGAAAATCCCACTGTTTTTGAGGACTTCATAAAGGCTCTGGGTGCCGAGGCGGTAGTTTATCCCTACAGAAACGAATGCTGCGGCGGATATATCCCCGTAAAGGACGATGCTACAAGTGAAAAGATGTGCAAAAAAATCAGCGAAAGCGCAAAGGGCTTTTCATGTGATATGTTAATCACTGCTTGTCCCTTATGTATGTATAACTTAAGGAAAAAGGGCATAGATATTCCTGTTTACTATTTTACAGAGCTTTTGGCAGAAGCTTTGGGAGTAAAGGAGGAAAACATAAATGGATAAGAATGTAAAAGAAAAGGTAATGGAATTAAGCGGAATAAATACTTCTAAGTGTATGAAGTGCGGAAAATGCTCAGCTACATGTCCTGCCTTTGATGAAATGGATATAAAGCCCCATATGTTTGTGTCATATGTTGAAAAGGGAAACGTTAAGGCACTTTCCGAGAGCAATGGTATTTACCGTTGTCTTTCGTGCTTTGCCTGTGTTGAACGTTGCCCCAGGGGGGTTGAACCCGGAAAAGTTATTGACGCTGTAAGACAGATGATCATAAGAGAAAAAGGAATGGACTATTTTAAGGCGGATGAAGTACCCGCTTTAGCTGATGAAGATACTCCTCAGCAGCTTTTGGTAAGTGCATTCAGAAGATTCAGGAGGTGAAACTATGCAGAGAATCGGTGTATTTGTATGCCATTGCGGAAGTAACATTGCCGCAACGGTTGACGTAAAAAAGGTTGTAGAAGTAATTAAAGAAGAACCCGGTGTTGTTCATGCCGAGGATTATGCATATATGTGCTCCGAGGCAGGACAGGCTTTGATAGCAGGGGCAATTAAAGAAAAAAATCTTACGGGTATTGTTGTTTGCTCCTGCTCTCCCAGAATGCATGAGGCTACATTCAGAAAGGCAGCTCTTCGTGCAGGAATAAACCCCTACATGGTGGAAATAGCCAACATAAGAGAGCATTGTTCATGGATTCATAAGGATATAGAGGAAGCAACAGAGAAGGCTGTTATTTTGGCTCGTGCTGCAGTTGCTAAGGTGAATTTGAATACTCCTTTGCAACCCGGAGAAAGCCTTGTTACAAAAAGAGCTTTGGTAATAGGTGGCGGTATTGCCGGAATTCAGACAGCTCTTGATATTGCCGATGCAGGATATGAGGTGGATATAGTAGAAAAGACTCCCTCTATCGGCGGAAGAATGTCCCAGCTTGATAAAACCTTCCCCACACTTGACTGTTCCGCTTGTATTCTGACTCCCAAAATGGTGGAAGCGGCAGCCCACGAGAAAATCACAATTTATACCTACAGTGAAGTAGATAAGGTTTCAGGATTTGTCGGGGACTTTACGGTAGATATTAAAAAGAAGGCAAGAAGTGTGGATATGACAAAGTGTACAGGATGTGGCGTTTGTCAGGAAAAATGCCCCTCTAAAAAGGCTCCCAGCGAGTTTAACAGAGGTCTTAATTTAAGAAGTGCCATCTACACTCCTTTTGCTCAGGCTATTCCCAATGTTCCTGTTATTGACAGGGATTCGTGCATAAAGTTCAAGACAGGAAAGTGCGGAATTTGTGAAAAGGTTTGTCAGGCAAAGGCAATAGATTATAACCAGACTGATGAAATTATCACACAGAAATACGGCGCTATTGTGGTTGCCACAGGCTTTGATATGATAAAGCTTGATAAGTACGGCGAATATGCATATAACGAAAGCAAGGATGTTATAACTTCTTTAGAACTTGAAAGAATTATGAATGCGGCAGGTCCTACCAAGGGTCATCTGGAGAGACTTTCTGACGGAAAAGCTCCAAAGGAAATGGTATTCATTCAGTGCGTGGGAAGTAGATGCTCCGACGACAGGGGAAAGAGCTACTGCTCTAAAATCTGCTGTATGTATACAGCAAAACACGCTATGCTCATAAAGGATAAATATCCTGACGTAAATGTAACTGTTTTCTATATAGATGTAAGAACTCCCGGTAAAAACTTTGACGAGTTTTACAGAAGAGCAGTTGAAGAATACGGCGTAAATTATATAAAGGGTCAGGTGGGCAAGGTTTGCCCCGAGCCTGACGGAAGCTTACTTGTTAACGGTGTTGATTTAATAAGCAATGAGCAGATAAAAATAAAGGCTGATATGGTTGTGCTTGCAGCGGCAATAGAGCCTGAGGAATCTGTGAGAGGTATCGCTACAATGCTTACTGCAAGCATTGATACAAATAACTTCTTAACAGAAGCACATCCCAAGCTTCGTCCTGTAGAGTCTCCCACAGCAGGAGTATTTTTATCAGGCGTGTGTCAGGGACCTAAGGATATTCCCGAAACTGTTGCCCAGGCAGGTGCTGCGGCAGTTAAGGCTATAGGTTTACTTGCTAAAGATAAGCTTATGACAAATCCCTGTACAGCCAAGGCAGACGAGCTTATGTGTAACGGCTGCGGAAACTGCGCAAAGGTTTGTCCTTACGGTGCTATTTCCTACGAAACAAAGCTTATAAACGACCACGGAATAAAGGAAGAGAGAAGAATTGCCGTAGTAAACAATGCTCTTTGTCAGGGCTGCGGTGCTTGTACTGTAACCTGTCCTTCAGGCTCTATGGACCTTCAGGGCTTCTCTAACAGACAAATATTAGCGGAGGTGGATGCAATATGCCGATAACAAATGAAGAATTCAGACCTAAAATAGTGGCATTTTGCTGCAACTGGTGTTCTTATGCAGGTGCTGACCTGGCAGGAAGCAGCAGACTTTCCTACAGTGCAGATGTAAAAATCATAAGAGTGCCCTGCTCCTGCAGAGTTAATCCTATGTTTATCTTAAGGGCCTTTGAAAAAGGTGCTGACGGTGTAATTATCTGCGGTTGCCACCCCGGGGACTGCCATTATTCCACGGGCAACTACTATGCAAGACGCAGAATGACTCTTTTATTCTCAATGCTTGACTTTTTAGGCATTGAAAGAGGCAGAACCAGAGTTGAATGGGTTTCTGCTGCGGAGGGTGTTAAATTCTCCCAGACAATGACAGAGTTTGTGGATACAATTAAATCTCTGGGTAAAAACAAAAGATTGGAGGACTTAAGATGCAAAGACTGATAAAAAGAGCAAAAGAGCTCATTAAAAGCGGTGAAGTAGATAGAGTCCTCGGCTGGAAAATGGGGGATTTAGGCTATAACCCCGAACCTTATATGTTTGAAAGTGAAGAGGCTCTTGACAGTTTTTTATATGACGGATTTTCTGGAGCAAACCTCAGCAAATTTATGATAGAGGCATCCAAAAAAGAGGGTAAGACTTTGGTTTTCTTAAAGCCCTGCGATACCTACAGCTTTAATCAGCTTATAAAAGAAAACAGAGTTATAAGAGAAAAAGCTTATATCATAGGTGTAGGCTGCAAAGGAAAACTCGACATTGAAAAAATAAAAGCCAAGGGAATTACAGGCATTACTAAAGTAGAGGGATGCGAAGAATTCTCGGAAAATGATGAACTTAAAATCACCACTCTTTACGGCGAGGAAAAAGCATCTTATAAAGAAAACCTTTTGGGAAGATGCTATATGTGTAAAGGAAAAGAGCACAGAATTTATGAAGAAGTAATAGGAGAGAGCATGGATACCAAGACTTCAGAGAGATTTTCTGAAGTTGAAAAAATCGAAGCCATGACTCCCGAAGAAAGATTTGCGTTTTTCAAAAGCGAGCTTTCTAAGTGTATCCGCTGTAACGCCTGCAGAAATGTGTGCCCTGCCTGCTCTTGCAGAAAGTGTGTATTCGATTCTGAAAAGTTTGATTCATCACAGAAAGCAAATTCCGATTCCTTTGAAGAAAAGATGTTCCATATAATAAGATCTTTCCATGTGGCCGGAAGATGCACAGACTGCGGAGAATGCAGTCGTGTATGCCCCCAGGGAATTCCCTTATATCTTTTCAACAAGAAGTTTATTAAAGATATTGACACCTACTATGGTGAATATAACGCAGGTGAAAACATTGAAGATGAAGCTCCTTTAACAAGCTTTACCTTTGATGATTTAGAGCCGGGGGAAAGGAGATAAAGCTATGAAAAAGACGAATAAAAGTAATCTTTCCAAAATTTTCGCATTTATAAGCGAAAAAGAAGAGCTTTATGTTCCTTCTAAAATCGGAAGCGGAACTAATTTCGCTCTCTTTCAGGATGAAGTTTCGGTAGATTTGGAGACCCTTAAGACAGTTAAGTCTCCTAAGGATATATTCTTCCCTCAGTGTGAAAATTTATACTCCTGCACCAAAGAAGAGGGCAAAATGAAAATCACTCCCGAGGACCTTAAAGCCCGTGATTTCGTGGTTTTCGGTATGCGTGGTTGCGACCTTAAGGGAATGGAGGTTTTAGATAAGGTTTTCTTATCTGAGCCCGTTGACTCTTTCTATGCATCAAGAAGGAGCCACGGAACCATCGTTACTTTAGCTTGTGCAAAGCCTTCCGAATCCTGCTTCTGCTCTGTTTTCGGAATTGATGCGGCGGCACCTTCAGGTGATGTGGAAGCATTTATGATAGAAGATGAAATCTTCTTTGATGCAAAGAGCAAAAAGGGTGAAGAGCTCTTAGCTTTAATAGCTGAGTTTTTGGAAGATGCAGATGAAAATAAGGTAGAAAAAGAAAAGGAAAAAATCCGTGAAATTATAAAAAAGCTTCCCTATGCAAATCTTTCTTTAGAGGGATGGAACGGGGACGCTACAGAGGAAAAGTTTGATTCTCCTATTTGGGAAGAACTTTACAAGGGCTGTCTTGCCTGCGGAACCTGTACTTTTTCCTGCCCTACCTGTCAGTGCTATGACATAAAGGACTATGATACGGGAAAAGGCGTTATGCGTTACCGCTGCTGGGACTCCTGTATGTATTCTGACTTTACTATGATGGCTCACGGCAATAACAGAACAAGTCAGATGCAGCGTTTCCGTCAGAGATTTATGCATAAGCTGGTGTATTTCCCGAAAAACAACGACGGAATGTACTCCTGCGTAGGCTGCGGAAGATGTGTTGACAGATGTCCTTCCTCACTTAATATAGTGAAGGTAATAAAAGCTTTCGGAAAGGACGGTAATAAGTAATGTGCGAATGTAACTGCCATGATAAATATTATGAGGATGTTTTAATTCCGAAGGTTGGAATCATAACCGATATAAAGGAGCAGACTCCCGATGTTAAAACCTTCAGGGTAAATGCTCCGGGCGGCGGAAAGCTCTTTGAGCATAAGAGCGGTCAGTGTGCCATGGTGTGCGCTCCGGGTGTAGGAGAGGGTATGTTTTCCATAACAAGCTCTCCCACAAATACCGAATATCAGGAATTCAGCATTAAAAAATGCGGAAAATTAACAGATTATCTTCACTCCCTTTCTGTAGGCAGTGAAATTGCTGTAAGAGGCCCCTACGGAAATCATTTCCCCGTGGACAGCGAATTAAAGGGGAAAGACCTTCTCTTTATAGCAGGCGGTATAGGTTTTGCCCCCTTACGTTCGGTTATAAATTATGTCTTTGATAAAAGAGAAGACTACGGCAAGGTTGATATTTTATACGGTTCCAGAAGTAAAGAGGACTTGGTTGGTCTTGACGAGATAGAAAACGTATGGAAAAATAAGAAGGATACAAATGTGTACCTTACCATTGACCGTGAGCAGGAAAACTGGGACGGACACGTGGGCTTTGTTCCCTCTTATCTTAAGGAAATCGGCTTTGACAACAATAAAACCGTTTTGGTTTGCGGACCTCCCATTATGATTAAATTTGTTCTTCAGGCTTTAATTGAACTGGGTTTTTCGAAAGAGCAGGTTTATACAACATTGGAGCTTCGTATGAAATGCGGAGTAGGAAAATGCGGAAGATGCAACATTGGTTCAAAGTATGTTTGTAAAGACGGACCCGTATTTCGTTGCGACGAAATTGACGAGTTACCCGATGAATATTGATAAGGAGGTCATATAATGGAAAACATGGTAAATATATATTTATACGGCAAAAAATACTCTGTACCTTCAGAACTTACCATTATGACTGCTATGGAGTATGCAGGCTATACCTTAAAGAGAGGTTGCGGCTGCCGCCACGGTTTTTGCGGAGCTTGTGCCACAATTTACCGTATAAAAGGACAAAATGAATTAAAGACCTGTCTTGCCTGTCAGACACAGGTTCAGGAGGGAATGTATATAGCAAGCATTCCGTTCTTCCCCACGGACAAGAGAACTTACAGCATAGATGAAATCCGTCCCGATGCAAAGGTTATGATGGAGCTTTATCCTGAAATATACAGCTGTATCGGATGTAACGCCTGCACAAAGGCTTGCACCCAGAGTCTTAACGTTATGCAGTATATTGCTTATGCACAGAGAGGCGACTTTGAAAAGTGTGCAGAGGAGTCCTTTGACTGTGTAGGCTGCGGCTGCTGTTCTGTTCGTTGCCCTGCAGGTATTTCTCATCCAATGGTGGGACTTTTATCAAGAAGACTTACAGGTAAATATATCGCTCCCGAATGTGAGCATCTTGAAGAAAGAGTTGAAGAGGTTAATAAGGGCGAATTTGATGAGCTTATTGAAAAGATTATGCAAAAGCCCATAACAGAGATGAAAGAGCTTTACAACTCAAGAGATATCGAGAAATAAGGAGGGATAATATGTTTACAGAAAAAATGCTTGAATCAATAAAAAAAGTTGAAGCTACAAGAGAAGAAAGAATGAAGACTGAGCCCAGACGTATGACAGCAGAAGAAAAGGAAGAGCTTCTTAAGGCATATCATCCCGATTTCAGAGAAGATGGATTTTCTGAAATTAAGATAGGGCCCAATAAGGGAGAAAAAGCGCCCCGCGAACTTTGCGAGCTTTTATCCTCAAACAGCCGTATTTTAGGACAGGATATAGACCTTTCAAAGGTTGACTATGACGTTGACGTTCTGGTTATAGGCGGCGGCGGTGCAGGCTCTTCGGCGGCAATCGAGGCTAAAAGAGCGGGAGCAGACGTAATGATAGTTACAAAGCTTCGTATAGGCGACGCCAATACCATGATGGCAGAGGGCGGTATTCAGGCAGCTGACAAGCCTAACGACTCTCCCGTTCAGCACTATCTGGATGCTTTCGGCGGTGGTCATTTTGCAGCTCGTCCCGAGCTACTCCGCCGTCTGGTTATGGAAGCTCCCGATGCTATCAAGTGGCTCAGCGACCTTGGTGTTATGTTCGATAAGGATAAAGACGGAAATATGGTTACAACCCACGGCGGCGGAACTTCAAGAAAGAGAATGCACGCAGCCAAGGACTATTCCGGTGCTGAAATCATGAGAACTCTTCGTGATGAAGTTATAAACTTAAAGATTCCCGTAGTGGAATTTACTTCGGCGATAGAGCTTATAAAAGATGAAAACGGTCTTGTTGCAGGTGCGGTGCTTCTTAATATGGAAACAGACGAGCTTTTGATAGCAAAGGCTAAAACCGTAATTATAGCAACAGGCGGTGCGGGAAGACTTCACTATCAGAATTTCCCCACATCAAACCATTACGGAGCAACGGCAGACGGACTTATTTTAGGTTACAGAGCGGGAGCACCCTTGCTTTATCAGGATACCATTCAGTATCATCCGACGGGTGTTGCATTTCCCTCTCAGATTTTCGGTGCACTGGTAACTGAAAAGGTAAGATCACTTGGTGCGATGCTTGTAAATAAAGACGGCGAAGCTTATGCTCATCCCTTGGAGACAAGAGACGTTTCCGCTTCTGCAATTATCCGTGAATGTGCAAACGGAAAAGGTGTTGACACACCTTTGGGCAGCGGCGTATGGCTTGATACTCCCATGATAGAAATTCTCCACGGGGAGGGAACAATCGAGAAGAGAATTCCCGCCATGATGAGAATGTATTTAAACTACGGTATAGATATGAGAAAAGAACCTATTTTGGTATATCCCACACTTCACTACCAGAACGGTGGTCTTGAAATCGGAGGCGAAGGCTTTACAAAGACTATTCCTAACCTTCTTGTTGCAGGTGAGGCTGTTGGCGGTATTCACGGAAGAAACAGACTTATGGGTAACTCACTTTTGGATATCATCGTATTCGGCAGAAATGCAGGTAAGGCTGCAGCTAAGAAAGCGGGAGAGGTAGCACTCGGCAAGATGACACTTTCCCACATTGACGAATATGCAAAAGAGCTCGAAAAAGCAGGTCTTGATACCGGAAAAGTATCTCCCTTGCTTTTACCTGACTACAAAAGAAAGTGAGGCAAGGCAATGGATACACTTATTTCCTGGTTTACAGAATCAATAATGGGAAATTCCCTTATGATAGCTTTTTTAATTCTGTCTCTTGGCTATATCATAGGCAGCATAAAAATAGCGGGACTTGAGCTTGGAACGGCAGGAGTGCTTTTGGTCGCTCTCGTTTTCGGCCATTTCGGATATAGCGTTCCCTCGGTTGTGGGAGATTTGGGACTTATAGCCTTTGTTACATCAGTTGGCTTTATTGCAGGCCCTAAATTTTTCAGAAATTTCAAGGTAAATGCAAAATCCTATATACTTCTTGGTATAATCATAATCGCCGCAGGAAGCCTTGCGACTATAGGTGTTATAAAAATATTTAATATTCCTACAGACATTTCCGTGGGTATGATGGCAGGTGCGCTTACAAGCACTCCCGGTCTCGGTGCAGCAATCGAAGCAACTGGCTCCGACCTTGCATCGGTAGGCTACGGAATAGCATATCCTTTTGGAGTTATCGGCGTTGTGCTTTTTGTTCAGCTCATTCCGAAAATTCTCAAAATTGACATTGATAAGGAAAAGGAAAAGTTTGAAGCGGCATCCGGCGTGGAAGTAAAGGAAGAAAATAAAAAGCTTTTCTGTCTTGATTCTTTCGGGTTTGGTGCTTTTGCAATCGCTGTTGTAATTGGAATTATACTTGCGAAAATCACAATTCCTCTGCCCGGCGGAACAAGCTTTGCTCTTGGTACATCAGGCGGTCCTTTAATAGCAGGTCTTATAATGGGACACTTTGGAAATCTTGGCAGAGTATCCTTGAAGGTAAAGAAAACTGTTCTTGAATCACTTCGTGAATTCGGTCTTGCACTTTTCTTAATGGGTGCAGGCATAAAGGGCGGAGCAGGCTTTGTTGACACTTTAGCACAGCACGGAGCAATGCTTTTCGTTTACGGTGCGATAATTACTCTTGTGCCTATGCTTATCGGATATTTCTTTGCAGCAAAGGTGCTGAAGCTTTCTGTATTCAATAACCTTGGCTCAATATGCGGTGGTATGACATCAACACCTGCCCTTGGTACTTTGGTAAAGGTTACAAAAACCGATGACGTGGCATCGGCCTATGCGGCAACCTATCCCGTTGCCCTGGTTTTGGTGGTGCTTACCTGTCAGTTTATCGGAAAATTCTTATAATAAAGGAGAAACACTATGCGTGAAATAAATGTTGCTCTTATAACGGATGTGGTTGAAAAGCTCTGTATTGAAGCAAATAATCATCTTCCCTCCGACGTAAAATGTGCCATCAAAAAGTGCAGAAGTGAGGAAGACGGAGAAATTGCAAAGGGCATTTTGGATAACATCATCGAAAATTTTGACATAGCAGATGCAGAAGATGTTCCTGTTTGTCAGGATACAGGTATGGCTTGTGTATTTCTGGAAATCGGTCAGGATGTACACCTTACGGGCGGCGACTTAAGGGAAGCCGTTGACGAGGGTGTAAGACGAGGCTACGACAAGGGCTATTTAAGAAAGTCCGTTGTGGCTGACCCCGTGAGACGAGGTAATACCGGAGATAACACTCCTGCTATGTTATATACCGAAATCGTTCCCGGTGAAAATGTAAAAATCACTGTTGGTCCCAAGGGATTCGGCAGTGAAAACATGAGCATGATAAGAATGTTCAAGCCTTCAGCAGGTCTTCAGGGTATCAAGGACTTTATCCTGGAGGTTGTTGAAACCGCAGGCCCAAATCCCTGCCCTCCCATGGTAATCGGTGTTGGTATCGGCGGAACCTTTGATAAGTGTGCACTTTTAGCAAAGAAAGCTTTGATGAGAAGCTTAGATTCTGAAAATCCCGATCCTTACTATGCCGACCTTGAAAAGGAAATGCTCGAAAAGGTTAACAAGCTTGGTATAGGTCCTCAGGGCTTTGGTGGAAAGACCACAGCCATCGGCCTTAATATTGAAACTCTGCCCACACACATTGCGGGAATGCCCTGTGCAGTAAATATAAACTGCCATGTAACCCGTCATAAGTCGGAGGTGATATAATGGAAAAGCACATTACTCTTCCTTTAACAAAGGAGCTTGCAAAAACATTAAAAGCAGGGGACAAGGTTTATCTTACAGGAACCATTTATACCTCCCGTGATGCAGGACATAAAAGAATGTGCGAAGCACTGGAAAGAGGGGAGAGCCTTCCCTTTGACCCCACCGATGCCACAATCTATTATGTAGGTCCCACTCCTGCAAAGCCAGGAAAGGTAATCGGCTCTGCAGGTCCTACCACCAGCGGAAGAATGGACGCTTATGCTCCTACAATGATGAAGGTTGGAGCAAGAGGTATGATAGGAAAGGGAGCTCGTCTTCCCGAAGTAATAGAGGCTATGAAGGAAAATTCAGGCGTTTACTTCGGTGCTATCGGCGGAGCAGGTGCACTTTTAGCCAAGTGCATTAAAAAGTGCGAGCTTATCGCATATGAAGACCTTGGTGCAGAAGCACTCCGTAAGCTCTATGTTGAAGATATGCCTCTGGTTGTAATTATCGATTCTGAGGGCAATAACTTATACGAGCTTGGCAGAAAAGAATATCTGGAAAACAGAAAATAAAAAAATGCAGACATACGGCGGTATGTCTGCATTTTTTTTGTGAATGTACGAAGGCTATATTTAGTTGTCAATAAAATAGTGCCAAAACAAGTACGTCCCCAAGTGGCTTGCCACGTCCCCAAGTGGCTTGCGTCCCCAAGTGGCTTGCCCCTATTTGCAAGTGGCTCCCAAGTGGCTTCAGTGACTCAGCCAAATTCCTTTTCAAATTCGACATCATGTTCTATGTCAGGATGTCCATAATAAAAGTGTCTAAAAGTATTCTTATAGTCATCATTATCAGGATCATTTTTAATAGCATCTATTTGGTGAAAATAGCTCAACTGTATCATCCCTTCTATATCGTTAAAAAAATTCAATGATATAAATGCGGCCGCATCTGATAATTTTGATATTAGATTTTTATTATTGCATTTGCAATAATTTATCATTGAAATCAGAAATACATATGATCGTATGTCTTCCTCTTGTGCTAGCATATGAATTTCTGTAAGCGAATCATCTAATTTATCTACCAAAATATCAATTTTATTTAAATCACAAGTATTTATTATTTCAAAACAGTTCATAATACACCTCCTATGGTTGTACCCATGCATCTGTAACTTCAATAGCACCATCAATTATGTTATATGTAACCTCTACAGTTTTTCCGTTAAAATTTTTTACACAAGTATACACTTCTGTAGTTACATTGCTAGTGGTGTAAGTTTTTACAGATGTAATAGTACCGTTATCAATTGTATTAGATATAAACTTTTTAATAGTATTCCAATTTACGTTATCAGTAACAGTTTTCCACAAATGGTCTTTGCCTTTGGAACCATTTATTATATGCGATATTCTTTTAGATGACACATTGGATACTGCTTTAATTCCTGGACTTCCAAGTTCTTGTGTTATTTCATCAAAATACTTCCTTATAGCCTTAGGAACCGCTTTAGAGCCACTGATTCCCGGAGCCAAAATATCTACAACATCAAAAGCGGCCGAAACATAATCCCCTTGCGATATATCATAAGCAAGCATTTGCATATCATACTGTAAGTCAGGCGATGTTATAACTGCCTGAGCATAACTATATAATGCCAATAATACCCATTCGGAAATCTGACCACTTGAATCAACATATCTTACCGGATTATTCATACAATAAGCAAACAAATTGCTACTTTGCATTATTGCATCCATTTCGGGAATTTTTGTATCTCCGTCTTTATCCCCATAAATCATATTAGACGGAGTCCAATGAGTATCTTCCGAAATAAACCTACCTACTGATGGGTCATAATAGCGTGCTCTTAAATAGGTAAATCCAGTTTCGCTATCCTGATACTCCCCACAGTATCTGAAGGGATTATCATCGGTAGCAGATGAGGTTTTTTCGTTTCCGTAAGCATCATAGTCATAATCTCTTATAACCTCGTTGCCTACGGTTTTTCTTACAACATCTCCATGACCGTCTTTATATAATATAGCCTCTGTATTTTCCGACGCTCGCTTGAAAACTCCGCCTGCACCGAAATAGTTGGTTACTTCAATGTCGTTTGAGCTGCCTTCGTTTATTACTTTTCCGTTTTCAAGATAAAGCTTTGTAACAACTCCGTCTACAGTTTTTGAAACACGTTCTCCGTTTCCGTTATATGTATAGCTTGCCTTTGTCACTTCGCCTATCTTATATTCGGTCATTCTTCCAAAGGCATCATAAATATAGCTTTCTGTTTTTGCTTCATAGTCACCGCCGGTTGTTTTAGCCGTAAGATTTCCGTTGTCATCGTAGGTGTAGCTTTTTGTTCCCGAAAAGTCAGAGCTTCCCTCCACGGCTTCCGTTTCGGTTAAAATCCTGTTTTTCGCATCGTAAGTATAGGTGACTATATGGCTTGTAACATCTGACAGGGAAGTCTCACCTTGGGTAAATACATATCCTTCGGGGTGAAGTACCGTCTTTGAAGCTATATTTCCGTTTGTATCAAAGGTATAGCTTGTTACAGTTCCGTCAGGCTCGGTCACCTGTGAGAGACGGGATAAAGCATCGTAGGTATACGTGGTAACAAGGCTTTCACCGTTCTTTATCTCGGTCTTCTTTGTTTGATTTCCTCTTGAGTCATATTCATAGGAATACTGTCCTATATTGCCCGAAGCCCCCGAAAGAGTGGAGGTGAGAGAGGTTAATCTCATTGCATTATCGTAAGTATAAACCGTGCTTCCGTTTTCATATTGTGCCTTTTCCAAAAGAGTGCCGCCGTAAGAGAAGCTTGCTATATCAAGGTCGTCTTCAGTAACTATCCTTTCTCTTCCGAGAGAATCAAAGGCCGAAACTGTTGTTTCTCCACGGTAGTTTTCCTTTGTGACAATATTGTTTTCGGGCTGATATGTATAGAACATAGCATTTTCGTCGGGATAGGTTACACTTTCAAGAAGATTATCAAAGGTATAGCTATATTCTGTTGTTCCCGTGCTGTCTGTAACGGAGAGAAGATTATCAAATGCATCATAGGTATACGAAACCGAAAGTGCTCCGCTGCTCTTTGATAAGGGCCTATTACGCACATCGTAGGCAGTGGTTATAATATTGCCGTTTCTGTCCTTAAAGCCCGTGACATTTCCGTTTGCATCATAACGGTAATATTCTGTTTTGTCAAGAGCGTCTGTTTCGCTCAGCACTCTGTTTAAAGTATCGTAGGTATACTCCGTCACGCTTCCACCGGGTGTTGTTACAGTGGAAATATTACCGCTTAAGTCGTATGTATAGCTTGTTACATTTAATTCTGCATCTGTTGTGCTGAGAAGCTGACCTAAGTCATTATAACTATAGCTTGTAACGTTGCCGTCTCCGTCGGTTTCGGTAAGAACATTACCCATATAGTTATAGGTGTACGAAATGCTTTCCATGGCGGTATCATCAGAAAAACCGTTTTCTACTTTTATTGTTCTTCCCATTAAATCATAGGTAGTAACGCTTCTTCCAACCTCGGTCTCCTGTGAATCTGTACCGTCAAATACAAGCTTTTTTGTTATAGATGTATCAGTTCTTAAAACATCATCACGTTCATTATATATTATTACACCGTCAGAGTCAAATGCATTTTGTGAGATTGTCTTTTTAAGATTTCCAAAGCCGTCATAAGAATATACTTCCAGATTATCTCCGATACTTTCCTTGGCTACCAAATTGCTTCCGTCATAGGTGTACTCTGATAAAATGCGTCCCACCCTTCCGTCAGCTTTATCGCTTTCTCTGGCAATACGTCCGAGATTATCATAGTAGGCGATTGTAATATAATCCCCGTTGTTATAGCTTGTTGTTGTTTTATTATTACCTTCGCCTATCTGATAGGTTATATCAACGCTTTGTCCTCCGGGATATTCTGCTGAAGTAATCCATCCTTTTCGGTTGTATGTATAGCTTGTTGTGTTTCCGTTGGCATCGGTTTGGGTTTCAACAAGGCCCAGTCTGTTATAAGTATATTCTGTCGAAACATCTGCACTGTCTGCTAAAGCAAAGCTTTCATTGTTTGTTGAAACATCCTCTATAATTGTTTCGGCTAAAAGGCTGTGTGTGGAATCATATACATAAGAAATATTTTTTACTACAGCACTTTCAGAGCCTTTGGTAACAGTTACTTTTTCATTTGTAACATTTCCAAGATAGCTTACAAGGGTGTCGCCTTCTCCTTCGCTGTCTTCATATAAATACTCTGTCAGTATCGTTCTGTCGTCATAAGTTTCTACTTTGGATATGGTTTTGTCTTTATCGGCAGACAGGGTATATGTAATTGTTACTTTTCCGCTTTCTCCGTCATAAAGGATTTCCTTTGTGGGGAGATAGTATGTTGTGTCGTAGGTATAACTTGTTATATGCCCTTCCGGGTCGGTGTATTTTGTAACTCGTTTTGTTCCGGCACTATAAGTCCATTTCTCCACAAAATCGTCAATTACATTTTCACCTTTATAATATTTAACTGTTTTTTCGACAGGTATATGATAGGTGGTGTTATATTCGTTCACGACTACTTTTCTTTCGGTTTCATCGCTTGGGAAAATGTTTATCTTTTCGTAGCCACCACTGTTTGGCAATTCACTTTCCCCGGGATATTCCACACTGAAATAAAGGTTATAATTTTCCCATAAAGCGTCTCCGTCTTCATTTATAAACATACGGTGGGTAACAAATTCAAATGCGTTTTCTTCGGGATTAAACCTGAAAATTTCTCCTTTATGGCTTGCGAAATAAATTTTTCTGTCGGGCCCCAAGCCAAGCATATTTGCTTGTTTATAGAGAAGACCGCGTGAACTGCTCAACGTATATGCTGTTGTATCATAAATCCATAGCAACTTGTTATTGGTACAATATATTTTCCCGTCAAGAACACATCCGTTTTTCAAAGGATAGTTTGCAAGAGCAGAATATGCCTTTCTGGTAAAGCTTCCTGTTTCGAAATTATAAATTATAATAGCATTAGCCACCCCAAAATATGCATTAGCTCCGTCATTACCGAGGTGATATGCTGCGGTCTCTGTCAGGCTGGAGTGCGAATAAGTGCCAAGTGTCCATGTGTTTTCTGTGGGGCTATACACATATATGTACAAATTTGATCCAGTTGAACTGCAGTTAGCGACATAAAAAGCTTCTCCGTTATAATAAACCTTACCCTTTGGGGCATGGTCTGTATCACGATATCCGCTGAGCTTTATCCAGGAATCTTCAGGGATATTATATTTATAAACGCTTGTTAAACAATAGGAGGTTGTCGAATAATAGATAAATACATATAGGTCATCCCCTATGTTCTTAAAGCCATTTATTTTTAAGACTTTAGGGGTGCCGGGAATGTTTGTCTCATAAGATTTGAGGAATTCTGTATTTCCGTCGCTGTCTATTCTGTATAATGTTATAAAAGGAGTATCTATATCTACTCGATAAAAATATCCGTCCTTTAATAAGGTCTGATCTACACTGCCGTACATAGGTATATATCTGTTTGAGGCCTTATCTAAATCGTATGAAATTTCTTCAATCAAATCGTGATAATGGTCAAATTTATAAATTGATACAGACCCCTCCTGACAGGAGGCATCGGTGTATTTTGTAACAGTGGTATAGTATTCGACAGAGGTGTCCTTTATATAGTCATAAGAACCGGAAGGATAGCTATATGGATATCCGGAATAGTCTCCTTCATAATCATAGACACTTACCATTCCTTCACTGTTTTCGCTTTTTACTACTTTATACACATCATATTGAGCAGTTTCCAAGGCTCTCTGATGCTTTTCGTAAGTATATTCGTTGTATCCTCCTGTAGGATAAATGATTTTATTTAAAAGCAGGCACTCGCCAAAAAGAGAATATGTATCCAATGAAGAATTATATATTTTAGTTGTTTTTTCGTCATACTCGAAGGATGTTGTAATTGTTTGGCTATTATCTAAATATTCAATTATCTCTGTAACGTAGGTATAGTATCCAAAAGAATTTTCACCGGTGCTTAATTTGATTTCAGCACATTTTTTTACAGTTCCGTCTACTTCTGTGGATACTTTTATAGAATTTATAAATATACCATCCCATTTTCTTGTTGTGCTATATTCAAAATTTATCTTTCGTCCAGCACTGTCTGTTATAGATTTGAGAATCTGCACATTTCTTATAAATGAAGAAGGAATGTTAAAATATTCGGTGAAAGTTCCTCTGAAATATTCAAGTGTATCATATTCAAATACAATACTGTTTCCAAATCTGTCTGTTCTGGATAATATAACTCCGCTCTCCGTATCAAACTTTTCTGAGGTTCCGTCTAAAAAATTCAATGTGTAAAAATTTTTATTTCCAACCAAAGACATTTCTTTCAGCAAATTACCCTTTATTCCAACAGCCTTGTCGGTTGTTGAAAGATTTACGGAATTGAGTTCGTAAACCTCTCCTGACGACAAAATCAAAGAAGCAGCTCTATGCTTTTTCTTCAAAAGCAGTGTATCAAAACCAAAATTCCAGCCGTTTGCAAAGGAATAACCGTTTTTCAAGGCTTCGCCTCTGCCTTTTACAAATTCGGCTTCATTGGTAACGGCTGAATCAGAACTGTATTTAAGAGTTAAATTGAAATCAAGACCGTTTCTTCCGGGCAAGGATAGCAAAGGGTGCTCATAATTCAGCCCACCCGTTGAAAGAGACACATTTTCATTACCATAATTTGTTATATTAAACGGAGCGTTTACCGGGTCTAACAAAATGTCATCATTTGCAGTTGATGTGGTGGCAGTAGTTGCCGTTGCAGTGATTTCAGCTTCAGAAGGTTTTATTGTCTTTATATCTTCTTCCTCTAAGGTTTCGCCCTCTATGAGATTTAAGTCTGAAGCATTACTTATGTTTTCGGATATTGATATATCAGAAGAAACATCAAGAACGAGCGAATCCGTAGAGTAGTTATTGTTGATATATTCAAGCCATTCGGAATCGGATTTTTCGCTTTTGCTTGTTTCTTGGTCTTTTTCCAATACATCTAATAAATCTTCAACCGTAATTCCGTTTTTCGTATCAACATCTTTTGCAAATACAGAAATGCCTGATGTAAATAGAATTGTGATGCATAAAAATAAACTGATTACCTTTTTCATAAAATAGTCTCCTCACATTTCTTTTGTATGATTTTTTGTGTTACTTTGAGAAAGTAGTTATTTTGGATTTCTATTTTGGCATATATTGCTTTTTCATCACCCCTTTAAATACAGTATACATCAAAAAATATAAACAATCAATATGTAATAATGAAAGGGTGAACTTTAGCTCATCTTTTTTCTATATTTTTGTATTAAATATAAAGGATTTTTGCACTTTACGTCGAATTTAACTATTTGAATGTTATTTTGCATAAATCTGTATGAAAGGACTGTCTTTTATGTACAAACGAGTTTTACTCAAAATAAGCGGTGAAGCGCTTGCCGGAGCAAAAGGTACAGGTATAGATGAAGAAATTGTTGGGAAAATAGGTAATGTAATTGCCGACTGTGTAAAAATGGGCGTTGAAATTGCCATTGTTGTAGGTGGCGGCAATTTCTGGAGAGGAAGAAGCGGAGAAAAAATGGACAGAACAAGAGCAGACCATATGGGAATGCTTGCTACTGTAATAAACGCTTTGGCTCTTCAGGATGCTTTTGAAAGACACGGCATCCCCACAAGAGTACAGACAGCTCTGGAAATGAATAAAATTGCGGAAAGCTATATCCGCGGAAGAGCTGTAAGACATCTTGAAAAAGGAAGAGTTGTTATTTTCGGTTGCGGAACGGGAAATCCCTTCTTCTCAACTGATACTGCAGCGGCTTTAAGGGCTGTGGAAATCGACGCTGATATAATTCTTCTGGCAAAGAAGGTTGATGCGGTTTACGATTCTGACCCTGAAAAAAATCCCGAAGCCAAGAAGTTTACAGACCTTACTTATATGGAGGTTTTGGACAGAGGTCTTGGTGTAATGGACTCTACCGCAACAACACTTTGTATGGATAACAAAATGCCCATAAGGGTATTCGGCGTGGCAGACCCCGAAAATATAAAAAGAGCAATAATGGAAGAAGAAATTGGTACTTTAGTACATAAATAATAAGGAGGATAACAAAATGGATACAATGATGGAACTTAAAAACAAAATTGAAAAGAGCATAAACTATTTCCAGGAGGACTTAAACACAATAAGAGTGGGAAAGGCTTCTCCCAGCGTACTTGATAGAATAATGGTAAGCTATTACGGAACAGATACTCCCATAAATCAGATGGCAACCGTTTCCGCAACAGATGCACACACTCTTATAATTCAGCCCTGGGATGCTTCAACCTTAAAGGAAATTGAAAAGGCAATCCAGAAGTCTGAGCTGGGTATAAATCCTGCAAACGACGGCAAGGTAATCCGTCTTGTTTTCCCCTCTCTTACAGAGGAATCAAGAAAAGAGCTTGTAAAGACATTAAATAAGAAAACAGAAGATGCAAAGGTTATGGTGAGAAACATCCGTCGTGATATTCTTGAAGTTTTCAAAAAGCAGAAAAAGGAAGGCATCCTGACAGAGGACGATATGAAGAATGTTGAAAAGGACGTTCAGAAGATAATTGATGACAGCATTAAGGAAATTGACTCAATAGCACAGAATAAAGAAAAATCCATAATGGCGATATAAGATGTTCGGCAGAAGAAAGAAATTAGAGTCTCTGATAGATAAGGAAAGGCTTCCACGCCACATAGGAATAATCATGGACGGCAACGGCAGATGGGCTAAAAAAAGGGGATTACCCCGTTCTTTGGGCCACAGTGCAGGGGCTAAAACCTTTGATAAAATCATTGACTTTGCAGGAAATTTCGGAATTAAAATAGTTACCGTATATGCCTTTTCCACAGAAAACTGGTCAAGACCAAAGGAAGAGGTTGACGCCTTGATGGAGCTTTTGTGCGACTATCTTGAAAACGGTCTCAAAAAGCTTGAGGGCAAGGATACAAAGGTTAAGATAATAGGAGACATAGAAAGCCTTCCTGAAAAAATAAAAAAAGGCATTTTCCATATAGAGGAAAGTACCAAAGACGGTAAGAGTATGCTTGTGCAGATAGCCGTAAATTACGGAGGAAGACTTGAAATTGTAAGTGCGGCAAAAAAAGCTTCTGAGATGGTAAAGGCAGGCGAGATAGAGCCTGATGATATTACTGAAGAACTTATGTCTTCTCTTATGTATAATCCTGAAGTTCCCGATCCTGACCTTATAATAAGACCCAGCGGGGAATTAAGGCTCAGCAATTTCCTTCTTTGGGGAAGCGCCTATTCCGAGCTTTGGTTTTCGGACATTTTATGGCCTGATTTTACGGGAGAGGATTTGCTTAAAGCAATTTATGATTATCAACAGCGACAGCGTCGCTTCGGTGGGGTATAAGTTATGAAAAAAAGAATTATAGCCGCTTTTTTCATGATTATAGCGGTGGTATTCATATTGTGTTCGAATGAAGCGGTGATACTGAGTGCCGTAGGGTTGATTGCCCTTTTATCAGCCTATGAGGTGAGCGGAGCTTTCGGGTTGTGCAATAAGGAAAAATGGCCCGTATGCCTTTATATTATACTTTTCATTCCCGCTATCTGCCTTTCTGGTATGTACCTTATAAAAGATTCGGGAAAGGATATGATTTCCCTCATCGCTTGCATATACATACTTCTGGGCTTTCTGATTTTGCTTTTGTATAACAGAAAAGTAAAGGCATCAGAACTGTTTTCAGCGCTTATAATAAGCTCTGTTCTCATTTATTTTTTGAGCTATACGGTGAGAATAAGATTTATGATAGAGGGCGGAAAATACCTTCTCTGGGCAGTTTTGGTGGGAGCGTGCCTCACTGATACTTTTGCATATTTTACGGGCAGATTTTTCGGCAAAAGACATCTTGCTCCGAAAATCAGTCCCAACAAAACGGTTGAAGGTGCCATCGGTGGTCTTTTTGGCGGAATAATTTCCATGCTGATTTACGGACTTATTATAGGGCTTATAAATCCCAAGCTTGAAATAAATTTCTTAAATCTCGGTATTTTGGGATTTTTATCAGCCATTTTCGCACAGATGGGAGATTTATCCCTGTCTTTGATAAAGAGAGAAACTGACATAAAGGATTTTGGCAGCTTTATTCCGGGTCATGGGGGCATTTTAGACAGAATTGACAGTATAATATTTGTAGCTCCCGTTACTTATTATTTTCTTCTGTATATGCCCGTTATAATATGACAGGAAAGAGGTAGCTATGAAACGACTCTCTGTTTTAGGATCCACAGGTTCCATAGGAACACAGACACTTGATATAGTAAGAAGAGACAGCGAAAATTTTTCGGTGGCTTCCCTTACTGCAGGCAAAAATGTGGATTTAATGGAAAAACAAGCCAGGGAATTTATGCCCGAGGTAGTTTCCATGGCATCGGAGGAGTCGGCAAAGGAACTTAAATTAAGACTGGCGGATACACCTATTAAGGTGCTTTCAGGAAATGAAGGACTCACTGTGGCTTCAACCATTCCCTCTGCCAATATGGCGGTGGGAGCGATTGTGGGCATTGCGGGTCTTTTGCCCGTTTTATGCGCTATAGGTGCAGGAAAGGACATAGCACTTGCCAACAAGGAAACCCTGGTTACCGCAGGTGATATCGTAATGGCTGCGGCAAAGGATAACGGGGTAAACATTCTTCCCGTGGACTCGGAGCACAGTGCCATTTTCCAGTGCCTTAAAGGACACGGGGAAATGAAGAAGATATATCTCACCGCATCGGGAGGCCCCTTTTTCGGAAAGAATAAGGATTATCTTGCCTCCGTTACGGCAAAGGAAGCCTTAAAGCATCCTACCTGGTCTATGGGAGCTAAGGTTACCATAGACAGTGCAACATTGGCTAACAAGGGACTTGAGGTTATTGAAGCAACCCATCTTTTTTCCGTAAGTGCGGATAAAATAGAGGTGGTTGTTCACAGACAGAGTATAGTTCACTCTATGGTGGAATTTACGGACGGTGCCGTTCTGGCACAGTTAGGTTCAACGGACATGAGAACTCCCATAAGCGTTGCGCTTAACTATCCTGAAAGGAGCAAAATTTCAGGAAGTGAGCTTGATATCTTTTCAATGGGAAGTTTAACCTTTGAAAAACCCGATACGGAAACATTTAAATCCTTGGCTTTAGCATATAAAGCCTCACGATTGGGCGGTACAATGCCTGCCGTTATGAACGGAGCCAACGAAGAGGCGGTTAATTTATTCTTATCGGGGAAAATTAAATTTTTGGACATAGCAGATACGGTAGAGGGAGCAATGGAAAATCACAAAATAAAGAAAAACCCCACGCTTTCCGAAATTTTTGATGCAGACGGAGAAGCAAGGGAGTTTGTAAAATCAAAATTCTGATTTGAAAGGACTTTTCCATGAATATAATTTGGACCATATTGATTTTAGGCGTTATGATTTTCATTCATGAGCTGGGACATTTTATCTCTGCCAGAATTTTCGGCGTAAGGGTAAATGAATTCGCTCTTGGTATGGGCCCTGCCATTATAAAAAAGCAGGGGAAAGAAACCTTGTATTCCTTAAGGCTTTTCCCCATTGGCGGCTACTGTGCCATGGTGGGAGAGGATGAGAAAACTGATGAAGAAGGTTCATTTTCGGCACTTTCTCCCTGGAAGCGATTTATCATTTTAGCCTCCGGTGCACTTATGAATATTTTGCTGGCACTTTTGCTTTTCATGATAATAAGCTTCAGCCAGAAGTTTGTCATAACTCCTTCAATCGGGGAAATTCCCGATGAAAATGCACCGATTTCCGTTTTCTGTGTAGGGGACAGAATTGTAAAGATGGATAATACAAAAATAAATATCTATTCTGACCTTACCTTGAAAATGTATGAAAACAAAGGCGAAAGCGTGAAAATAACCGTTGAACGTGATGGCGAATATATAACCGAAAACGTAACGCCATACGAAACGCCTTCGGGCTATAAATTTGGTTTCACTCCAAAAATTGTGGAAAATACACCGCTTCTGGCACTTAAAAACGGATTTTACGAAACGGCATTCAGCGTAAAGAGTGTTTTCTGGACAATAAAGAATTTAGCTATTGGAAATCTCGGGGTTGATGCAGTGTCGGGACCCATCGGAATTGCTTCGGTTGTGGATGAAGTGGTGGACGAAGTAAATAAGGAAGAAGACATAAAGGCAAGAAGTCTTTTGATGTTTTTGAATATTGCCAATCTGATGGCGCTTATAGGAGCAAATTTAGGTGTAATGAACCTTTTGCCCCTGCCTGCATTGGATGGCGGAAGAATTTTATTTACACTTATTGAAATGGTTACAAGAAAAAAAGTGCCTGAAAAGTTTGAAGCTTTGGTGCATGGGGCAGGATTTATACTTTTTATGCTTTTTGCACTTTTTATAACATGGTCGGACATTTTGAAATTGATAAAGTAAAGAGGGGATATAAATGAGCAGAAAAACAGCCAGAGAAAATGCTTTTAAAATGCTTTTTGCCATGATAACCAAGGGCGACGAGCGTATTCCGGAGGGCTTTTATGAAGAAGCGGCAGATGGTGAAATCTGGTCAGGAAAAGAAGCAGGAAAAGACGATAAGGATTATATAGAAAAGGTTTGTCCCGGGGTATCCGAAAAGGAAGAAGCGATTGATGATATAATCAAAAAATATCTTAAAAACTGGACTATAGACCGAATTAACAGGGTTTCTCTTGCGGCATTACGCCTTTCTATCTATGAAATTCTCTATATGGAGGATATTCCGGTAAAGGTAAGCGTAAGCGAAACAGTTGAAATTGTCAAAAAGTACGCAGGGGAAGAAGACTCTAAATTTGTAAACGGAGTTTTAGGAGAATTTATAAGAAAAGAATTAGATACCAAAGAATAAAGGTGTTTTTATGGATCAGCTTAAAATGACAGTTTCCGAGCTTAATTCCAATATGAAAAAGCTGTTGGATTCAAGAGCGGGACTTAAGGATATATGGATTCAGGGGGAAATATCAAACTTCAAGCAGAATATGCCCTCGGGACACATGTATCTTACTCTTAAGGACGAAAAAAGCGTGCTTAAGGCCTGTATGTTCAAGGGAGCAAATATAAATCTTGCTTTCAGACCTGAAGACGGGATGAAGGTTCTTGCCCGTGGTAGGGTTACGGTTTATGAGCCGGGCGGAACATATCAGCTTTACATAGAGGAGCTGATTTTGGATGGACTCGGAGAGCTTTATGCTGCTTTTAATCAGCTTAAAGAAAAGCTTCGTGCCGAGGGACTGTTTGATGAAGATAAGAAAAAGCCGATACCCAAATACCCCAAAAAAGTCGGGGTTATAACAAGCGATACGGGTGCGGCGGTAAGAGATATAATAAACGTAATGACAAGGCGTTTTCCCTATGCAGATATAATTTTATATCCTTCCAAGGTTCAGGGAGAGGGAGCAGCAGAAAACGTATGCAGGGGTATAGAATTTTTCAACGAAACAAAGATGGTTGATGTTATAATAGCAGGACGTGGCGGCGGGTCTATCGAGGATTTATGGGCTTTCAACGAGGAAATAACAGCAAGGGCAATATTTAATAGCGAAATCCCGATAATTTCTGCAGTGGGCCACGAAATTGATTTTACCATCGCTGACTTTGTGGCTGATTTGAGAGCACCTACGCCCTCGGCGGCGGCAGAACTGGCGGTTCCCTCGTCAGAGGAAATATTGCAAAACCTTAAAATAAACGAATCAAGAATGAAAAACGCTCTTATGACAAGCCTTAAAAGAAAGAAAGATAAGCTTACCTATGCAAGTAAAATGCTTTCTAAAGAGAGATTTTTGGATAAAATCGAACAGATGATGATTATGCTTGATACCAAAGCTGAACACAGATTAAAAATCATGGAAAACATTTTATCGGAAAAAGGCAAGAAACTTGCGGTTTTGGTGGCTAAGCTTGACTCCATGTCGCCCCTCAAGGTTCTTTCAAGGGGCTATGGAATAATAACGGATTACAGAGAAAAGGTAATAAAGAGCGTGTCAAATCTCGATAAAGGAATGAGAGTCGGAATTAAGTTTGCCGACGGAGAGGCAAAGGCTCGGATTGAGGAGGTTTCCAAGTGAAAGATTTTGAAAAAATGATAGAAGAGCTTTCCCTTATTACTGAAAAGTTAGAGGGAGGAGAGCTTTCTTTGGCAGATTCTGTTGAACTTTTTGAAAAGGGAGTTACCTTGACAAAAAAGTGCAACGAAATTTTATCTGAGGCAGAGGGTAAAATTGTAAAAATAACAAAGGATGCAGAAGGAAATGTAAAGGAAGTTCCTTTCAGCGTGGAGGAAGCGTAATGTCTTTTGCGAAAAAGCTTTCAGAAAAGCAGGAAAAGATAAATACCTATCTTGAAAATATAATTCCCGAAAGTGCGGGGGAGCTTAAAAAAGCTATGGATTACAGCCTTTTAGCAGGCGGAAAAAGGATAAGACCCGTACTTTTAATGGCAACGGTGGAGGCTCTTGGTGGCAGGGAGGATGAAATGCTTCCTTTTGCGGCAGCCCTTGAAATGATACACACCTATTCACTGATTCACGACGACTTGCCTTCTATGGACAATGATGACTTAAGACGTGGCAAGCCCACAAATCATGTGGTTTTCGGTGAGGCTACGGCAACTTTGGCAGGAGATGCTCTTTTGAACTTTGCCTTTGAAACGGCGTTGAATGCAAAGTTTGATGCCACAAAAAAGGTGGAAATTATAAAGGCTTTAGCCAAAGCGTCGGGAGTTTTCGGTATGATAGGCGGTCAGGTTCTGGACTTAGAGGGGGAAAAACGAACTCTTTCAGAGGATGAACTTACAAATATGCACCGATTAAAAACAGGAGCTTTGATAAAAGCCGCCGTTTCCATGGGTTGTATTGCCGTGGGACAGGACAAGGATTATCTTAATGACTATGCCGACAATTTAGGTCTTGCCTTTCAGTTAAAGGACGATATTCTTGATATAACCTCATCTGATGAGGAGCTGGGGAAAAATGTAGGCAGTGATAATAAAAACGAAAAAACTACATTTATAACCTTGTATGGAATAAAGAAAGCAGAAAAAATGCTTGAAGAAAAGACAAAAAAGGCAATAGAGACACTTGAGAAAACAGAAAATAAAGAGTTCTTGAAAGAATTTGCTTTATATCTTTTGAAAAGGAAGAATTAAAATGAATTTTTGGAAAGAAATAGCAGCCAATAAAGTGCTCATAGCGGCTCTTTTGGGTTGGTTTATAGCCCAGGCACTCAAGGTAGTATATATACTTATTACCGAAAAGAAATTTAATATAAAAAAATTCGTTGAATCAGGCGGAATGCCCAGCTCCCACAGTGCTTTTGTTAGTGCAATGGCAGTGGCTGTAGGCTTTACGGAGGGGTTTGCATCATCCTTTTTTGGCATTTCCTTTGTGCTTGCTTTTATAGTTATGTATGATGCATCAGGAGTAAGGAAGGCTGCGGGAGACCAGGCAAAGGTAATAAACAGTATTCAGGAAATGTTCTCCTTTGAGGCTCCCGTATATCTAAAGGAGATTTTGGGACATACCTGGCTTGAAGTTATAGTGGGCTCGGTTTTGGGAATTATAATATCGCTGATTATGTTTTTATAAGGAGTGATTTTTCTTGACCGTAAGAGAAATGCTTGAAAAAAGAGAAAGAGAAACCCTGTCGCCCTTTGCCGCTTTGTCGGAAAACTCAAAAGGGAGAAGAAAAGAGGTTGATCCCTGCGATTTAAGAACAGAATTTCAGAGAGACAGAGACAGGATTATCTATTCCAAAGCCTTCAGGCGACTTAAACATAAAACCCAGGTTTTTATAGCACCTTTGGGAGACCACTATCGTACAAGACTTACCCACACCCTTGAGGTTGCCCAGATAGCGAGAAGTATAAGCAGAGCTCTTTGCTTAAATGAAGATTTAACTGAAGCAATCGCCATGGGGCACGACCTGGGGCATACACCCTTTGGCCATGCAGGTGAAAGGGCATTGGATTCCTTATCTGAAAAAGGCTTCAGGCATAACATTCAAAGCTTAAGGATAGTAAGGGAATTAGAGGGCGGAAGCGGTATAAATTTAACCTTCGAGGTAGAGGACGGAATTCTTAACCATGTGGGAGCTAAATACCCTTCAACCTTAGAGGGCAGAATTTGCCGTCTGGCAGATAAAATTGCCTATATAAATCACGATATTGATGATGCTAAAAGAGCGGGCATTTTAACGGAAGAGGATTTGCCCAAAGAATGCACAAAGGTACTTGGGCATTCACACGGAAAAAGAATAGATAAAATAGTAAGAGACTGTATAGAGATGAGCGAAAGTGACATTATTTTAAGCTCCGAGGTTTACGGTGCCATGATGGAGCTTGAAAAATTTATGTTTTCCAATGTGTATATAGACTCAGAAGCAAAAAAAGAAGAAAAAAAGGTATATGGAATAGTAAAGTCTCTTTACGAGTACTTTATGGAAAATCATGAGCTTTTGAAAAATGAGCCGGGCTACGACGAAAAGGACCCTGAAATAAGTGTCTGCGACTATATTTCGGGAATGACGGATATCTTTTGCCTACATAAGTACAATGAGCTTTTCGTCCCCGAATCGTGGCATAAGAGATAAATTTTCAACAAAGAAATTTTATCTCTGAGTCTTTCTTTTTAAGTAAAGTTTTTGTCGAAAAAATCCTGTTCGGATTTTTCATTGTATCGTCTTTCGCTTCAACGCTACAGACGATGTCGAGAAAAATTTTCTTTGTTGAAAATTTTATCTCTTAAAGGATTTTACGTTAATTTGTCGAAATATTATACTATAGGAGTTATAAAGAAGGGATGGTGAATTATGGCTGCTATATATCCCGAGGAAGTTATATCGGAGGTTTTGTCCGCAACTGACATTGTCGGTCTTGTGGGAAGCTATGTAAAGCTTAAACGTTCGGGCCGTGGCTATATGGGGCTTTGCCCGTTTCACCGTGAAAAATCCCCGTCCTTTCATGTATCTGAGGACAAGCAGCTCTACCATTGCTTCGGCTGTGGTGTAGGCGGCAATGCAATTCATTTCGTAATGGCGGCAGAAAACCTTGATTTTGTGGAGGGTCTTAAATATCTTGCAGATAAGTCGGGAATAATATTGCCTGAACCAAACGAGATATCAAGAGATTCCCAAAAGCATGAAATGAAGAAGAAAATGTACGAAGCCAATCTTTCGGTAGCTCGCTTTTTCAGAGAAAAGTTTCACGAGGAAGTTGGAAAGGGAGCCAGAGAGTACGTGGAAAAAAGGCAAATAGCAGATTCCACGGTTGCACACTTCGGTATTGGCTATGCTCCTGACGGCAATGCACTTTTGAGCTTTGCTGAAAAAAATAATATAGGAAAAGATGTGCTTTTGAGTCTCGGTCTTATTATGCGCACAGAGCGGGGAAATTATATAGACAGATTCAGAAACCGTCTTATGGTTCCCATAATTGACGTGAGGAAGAATATAATCGGCTTTGGCGGAAGAGCATTATCTCCCGACGAAAAGGCAAAATATATGAATTCTCCCGAAAGCCAGGTGTTCTTAAAAGGAAGGGAGCTTTTCGCTCTTAACTATGCCAAGAACACAAAGAATTTAGAAATCATTCTCTGCGAGGGATATATGGACGTAATAAGCCTCCATCAGGCAGGCTATACGGGAGCCGTTGCTTCAATGGGAACGGCACTCACGGGAGAGCAGGCGAGGATGATTAAAAAATATTCGTCAACAGTTTACCTTTGCTATGACTCGGACGGACCGGGTCAAAAGGCAACGGAGGCGGCAATAGAAATACTGCAGCCTTTGGATATTAAAGTAAAGGTTATAAGCCTTCCTGAGGGTAAAGACCCGGATGAATTTATCAAGCTCAGGGGCAAAGAAGCTTTTATGTCAGTTTTGAAAAAAGCAAAAATTGTTACTGATTACAGAATAGACAAGCTTAAAAACACTTTTGACATAAAGGATATTGAACAGAAAATTGAATTTACAAAAGCGGCTTCAGAGGTTTTACTTAAAATAAAAAATCCCATAGAAAAGGAAGCATACATTAAAAAGGTTTCCGAGGAAACGGGGATTTCAGAGGATTCCATAATTGCGGAAATAATGAAACGGGACAGCTCTTATAAAAAAAGAGAGGAAAAGAAAATTTTCGCCCGCCCGGTTCTGGAAAGAAAAACAGAGGAAAACAAGGTTGTTTCGGGAAAGCTCTACGAAGCAGAAAAAATCCTGCTTAACTTAATGGTAAAGGACAAAAAAGTTTACGAAAAGTATGCAAAAGAAATGTCCTTTGAAGAGTTTTCCACAGAGGCTCTTAAAAATCTGGCAAAGGCGGTTTACGAGGCATCTGAAAGTAAAAAAGAAGTGGATGTATCCTTGATTATAACAATGCTCCCCCAGGAATTTTCAGGGGAAGCATCATCGGTTTTCACGGATGACGACTACGGCGATAATATAAAGGCGGCAGAAGATGCTTTTTGTACCATAGAAGATGAGAGATTTGAAGTATTAAGTAAAAAATATATCGAAGAGAAGAATATAACAAAGCTTAATGAGCTTATCAGGAAAAAGGCAGAAAAGAAACGGAAAGAGGGTATGTGATATGAGCGAAAATATCATGTCCGCAAGAAAACTTGCAATTAAAGAACTTGTTGAAAAAGGAAAGAAAAAAGGACTTTTGTCATATAAGGAAATTGCCGATGCTCTTGCTGAATTTGAGCTTGAAGAGGAGCAGATGGAAAAAGTCTATGATTCTTTAGACAGAGAGGGTATCGAAGTTGTAGGCGACCTTGATAAGGAACTGGAACAGCTTGAACCCGTTCAGGTAGAAGAAGAAATTGACATGAATATGCCTGACGGCACCAATGTGGATGACCATGTAAGAATGTACTTAAAGGAAATCGGTAAGGTGCCGCTGCTGACGGCAGATGAAGAGCATGAACTTGCAAGAAAGATGGCGGAAGGGGACGAGGAAGCAAAACAGCGTCTCATTGAAACCAACTTAAGACTGGTTGTAAGTATAGCCAAAAAGTATGTGGGAAGAGGACTTTTGTTCCTTGATTTAATCCAGGAGGGTAACTTAGGTCTTATAAAGGCTGTTGAAAAGTTTGACTATTCCAAGGGCTATAAGTTTTCCACCTATTCCACCTGGTGGATTCGCCAGTCCATAACAAGAGCTATTGCCGACCAGGCAAGAACTATCCGTGTACCCGTTCACATGGTTGAAACCATAAATAAGCTTATCAGGGTATCACGTCAGCTTTTGCAGGAATACGGAAGAGATGCAACTCCCGAGGAAATTGCAAGGGAGATGAATATGCCCATTGAAAAGGTAAGGGAGATTATGAAAATCGCTCAGGAGCCTGTTTCTCTGGAAATGCCCATAGGCGAGGAAGAGGATACAAGACTCGGGGAATTCATTCCCGACGAGGATGCTCCCGCTCCCAGTGAGGCGGCATCATTCATGCTCTTAAAAGAGCAGCTTGTAGATGTGCTTGACACCTTAACCCCCAGAGAAGAAAGGGTGCTTCGTCTCCGCTTCGGCTTGGACGACGGAAGAAGCCGCACACTTGAAGAAGTGGGAAAGGTGTTCAACGTAACAAGAGAGAGAATTCGTCAGATAGAGGCAAAGGCTCTCCGTAAGCTTCGCCATCCGTCAAGAAGCAGAAAGCTTAAGGACTTTTTGGCATAAAGGGTGCTTAAACCCAATAGGGCTTAAACATAAGGGAGGAGGGAACTTCTCCCTTTTTTGTGAGGTAAGATATGAAAATTCATTTTACAGAGAGAATGAAAGCTATTATAAGCTTGATAGACCCTTGTGAAGCTCTGGCGGACATCGGTGCCGACCACGGTCTTGTGTCAGTTTTCATTGCAGAAAACAATCTGGCGAAATTAGTCTATGCCTGCGATGTAAACCCGCTGCCTTTGGAAAAGGCAAAAATAAATATTGAAAAAAGCGGGCTTAGGGGTAAGGTTATTCCCGTTCTTGCAGACGGTCTTTCCTATGTATGGGACAAAGCGGACACCGTCTTGATTGCAGGACTCGGGGGCGAGGTTATATCGGAAATTCTTAAAAAAGACGATATAAAAAACATAAAAACCTTTATTCTGCAACCAATGACAAGGGCAGATAAGCTACGGGAAACCCTGGTTTTACTGGGACTTAAAATTGATAAGGAAATTCTCATAAAGGATGCGGGTAAAATCTACTCGATAATAAAAGCATCAAAGGGAATGGAAAAGTACAGCCCTCTCCAGCTTAAGGTGGGGCCACGTGTACTTGAAAACAGGGGCGAACTTTTTACCCCTTACGTAGAGAAAATTTTAAGATACGAAGAAAGCAAAGCTAAGGGAAATGAGGAAAAAAGCCATGAGAATCTTCTGTCTGAGCTTAAAAACTTATTGAAATAAAATAAGGTTTGTTATATAATGGAAATAAGGGAAAGGATGGTTTGCGTGATTAAAGAAATGATTGAAAAAAGAAACCTGCCCGAATTTACGGACAGAGAGAAAATGATAAAAATTCTCCTTGATGAGGAATATGGTCATTTGCCCCAAATTCCTTATGAAGTCAAGGTTTCAGAACCTGAGATTATAGAAAAAAGATATGTGGCGGGAACTGCCTGCCATTCCAAAGTGGATTTTACTGTTACAACTCATCTTGGCACTCACACCTTCAAGGTTGACAGGCTCCTTCATACAGACGGGAAAAAGCACCCATTTTTTGTTTTCTTAAGCAACTTTACTGAGGTTCCCAACAGAACTATCCCTTAGAGGAAATTGCCGACAGAGGCTTTTCGGTGCTTTCGGTGGGATATAAGGATATAACAACCGACGATGGGGATTTTGAAAACGGTCTTGCCAAAGTCTTTTATAAAGACGGGGAAAGGGAGGATAACCAGGCAGGAAAGATAATGCTCTGGTCCTTTGCCTTAAGAAGAATTTTGGATTATGCAAAGAGCATCCCTGAACTTGATATTGAAAATGCGGCGGTGGTTGGACATTCAAGGCTTGGTAAAACGGCACTGGTAACGGGAATGCTGGATGAAAGATTTAAGTTTGTGTTTTCCAATAATTCGGGCTGCAGCGGTGCTGCCATTACCAAAGGCGGAATGGGTCATCTTGGAATAGTGGGCGAATATCAGCCGGGCGAGAGCATAAGGGTAATTACCAAAGTATTTCCCTATTGGTTTTGCAAAAACTACTTGAAATATGCCGAGGCTAACTATCCTGAAAACTTCGACCAACACTATCTTTTAGCCACAATCGCACCCAGATTTTTATATGTTGCATCTGCATCGATGGACCAGTGGGCTGACCCTGATTCTGAATTTTTGGGTTGTGTCAAGGCAACGGAAGTCTATGAAAAAATGGGACTTTCGGGACTTATACATAAAGATAAGCTTCCTGGGGTGGGCGAGGTGTATAACGAGGGAAGAGTGGGCTATCACAGAAGATACGGACTTCACTTTTTATCCAGATACGACTGGAATCGCTATATGGACTTTATAGAGCTTCACAAGGATGAAAAATAATTTATATAAAGGAGTGTTTTTTATGAAAAAAATCTTTGCACTACTGCTTTTATTTGTGCTTTTATTTATGTTTACCGCCTGCGGAGAAAAGTCAGAGCTTTTATTTAAAAATGATGAGCTTTTAAAAAGCACTTCGGTTTATTATGACATAAATTCTGACGGGAAAGATGAAGAAATTGAATTCACCGTAACTGATGACGGATTTCTTTTAATAAGAGCCAACGATTGGGTTACGGACTTGGGAGAGGGATATCTTTATGCTCTTAATGCAGTTTACGGTCTTGATATAGACAAAAATGACGGAGAAAAGGAAATAGCCGTAATAACCTATGAAATGAGCGACGACGCTTTTTTACGAGTTTTAAGATGGGGTGAAGAAGGCCTTTATACCTTGGATTTCAAGGTGGGAGATTATGTTTCCGATGATGCTTATATAGGCTACGAAGCTGAAATTACCTTAAACGGAAAAAACAGAATAAAAACCTCTGAAAGAGGTTATCTGGGTATGTGGACCATAGAGGCGGAATATGTCTTTGACGGAGAAGCCTTCGTAAAGGAAGAAAAAATGGTAAATGACATTGTCCGTTCATCCTACGCTTACTATGAAAATGAAGAAGCGGCTGAACTGATGGGCGGGGATTTAATTGACTACGGAATTTTACAGAATGAAGAAGAAATTGAATTACTTAAAAAAGGCTACGTTATGGCACATGCCGACCACAACGGAACAGAACTTAAATGTCCCTACGGCAATTCCGTGAGGCTGTTAAAAGGGGATATATTCAAAATAACAAAGGAATCAAGGGACGGATTTTTGTATATCGAGAAAAAAGGCGGAAAATCAGGCTGGATATATCTGGGTGATTTTGCCGATAACAGATACGACGTTTCTCCCCTGGCGTTCTTTATGGCAGACTAATAGAAAGTCATTTCCGCTTTTTGCGGAAATGACTTTTATAAAAGAGGTGTTTTTATGGTAACGGTTTTTGATATTGCAGAAAAAATTGAAAAAGTGGCTCCCCAAAATCTTAAAGAGGATTTTGACAATGTGGGACTTTTGTTTGGAAGAAGCGATAAAGAGGTTAAAAGGGTGCTTTTATCCCTGGACTCCACAGAAGAAACTGTGGACGAAGCAATCGAGAAGGGGGCGGATTTGATAATCTGCCATCACCCTTTGATTTTCAATCCGCTAAAGGCCATAACAAGCGAGGACGCTTTAGGACGAAGCCTTATAAAGCTTGGAAAGAATGATATTTCCGTCTATTCGGCACACACCAATTTGGACAAGGCAAAGGGCGGACTTAACGATTTGTTCTTAAAAAAGCTCTCTCTTACTGCAAGCGAAAATCTTGAAGGCGACGGGGCAGAGGACGGAATAGGAAGGATAAGCCTCTGTGAAACAACTCTTTTTGAAATGATTAAAAGGGTAAAGGATGCCTTTGATTTACCTGTTGTGAGATACTCGGGAAATGATGGAGAAATCAAAAAAATCGCCGTCTGCACAGGGTCGGGAAGAAGTCTTGTTTCAGAATGTATAAGAAAAAAATGCGACCTTTATATAACAGGTGAACTTCATCATTCTGACATAAATGAGCTTTTGGCTGACAAAGTAAGCTATATTGAGGTTACCCATTTCGACTCCGAAGTAATCGTTACGGAGCTTTTTTCGGATATTATCAGTAAAAATTTCCCCGAGGTTGAAATTTTAATTTTCAAGGAAGAAAATAAAATAAAGAATTTCTTTACCAAGACTTGACACGAGTCGAAATGTGTCGAAGGATGAAGAATGTTGTTAAAAATGCAAAGGAGATAGCTTTATATATTTTTAATGCTGAAACTCATATAGCAAAGGCGATATCCACATTATCATTGGAGTATAACCCTGAAATATATTTGTGCAAGAATAATCTCATATTAGAGGGAAATATTTCAGGCGGGGAATTTATAATTATTAGCAAAAATGGTAGTATGCCTTTTGCAGCATTTCGTCAAGGAGAAGATGAAGAAACTATAATCAATCCCAATGAAATGGAATGGAAGAGCTTGGAAGAGTGGTAATTTTTCCTCGTGTCAAGTCTATAAAATTTAAAACATTTGTCTGCCGATTTATGATATTTACATAAAAAAGTCGGAGCGAGAAAATCCAGTATTCTCGCGGGTTCTAAGGAATTTTGTTCAGAAAAAACACAGTGAAAAAATTAGAAAAAATAGTAGGTCCTATTATTCACTGTTCACCAGACTTGACACGAGTATTATGGATATGTCGAAAGGAGTTATGTATGAATATAGAAAAAGCTAAAAAGATTATTTATGATAATTGTTATGGAGTAGAAGGAAGTTTTACGGACTCTTTGTATAATGAAAATATGTTTTCAGAAGAAAAATTTTGGGATTATTATGATAGTATAGTTGTGTTGGCAGGGTTAAAGAAAGAAGAAAAAGACCTTGAATTGTCAATGACATTAAGTAGAAGCTACCAAAGAATATTAAAGGAGTTTGTGTGTCACTTTGTTCCAAGTGATATTGCTGATTTTGATTGTTTCCCCGAAAATTATAACGAGTACATAGAAAGGTTAGATTTTGCAATACTTGCATATGCAGAAGGTAATTTATCATTGGTAAGAGATGATAGATTTGATTTGAAACGAAACAAATAATTTTCAACTCTAACTTGATACGAACTGCTTAAAAAATAAGTTTGCATCTAAACCTTATGTGTCGCAATAATTTTGTCAAATGGAAGGAAATATATATTGGAAAAATGGAGGCAAAATAATGAATGCATTAAAAAAGATAGGAAATATAATTCCGGGGTTAGCAATATCGATGCTGATAGCTTTTGTGGCAAAAACCATAGAAGGTTTATTACCCGTACATATTATAGGGGCATCGGTCATTGCTCTGTTTCTGGGAATGACGGTAAACTACTTCTGGAGACCTGAATTTTTTAAACCGGGCATTAAATTTACATCGAAAAAAGTATTAAAGTTTGCGATTATACTTCTTGGCGCTTCCCTCAGCGTGAGAGTTATTCTTTCTGTAGGAAAATTGTCGTTGATGGTGATGGTTTTCACTCTTTTAACCTGCTTTGGGGGCGGATATTTTATAGGAAAAGCCCTCGGACTGAACTGGAAATTGTCAAACCTTATTTCTGCCGGAACGGGAATTTGCGGAGGCTCTGCCATTGCCGCAATCGCTCCTGTTATTGATGCAGAAGATTCTGATATTGCATATGCTATGTCTGCTACTTTTTTGTTTGACATGGCAATGATTCTTCTGTTTCCCGTTATGGGCAGAATGATGAACCTTACTGATATGGCTTACGGATTATGGGCAGGAACAGCAGTTAATGACACCTCCAGTGTAGTTGCGGCAGGGTATGCATTTAGTGAAGGTGCAGGAGATTTTGCCACTATGGTAAAGCTTACAAGAACTCTGTCTATTATACCTACCGTTCTTATTTTTTCTTTTGTTAATTTAAGAATTAAAAAGAAAGAATCGGCAAATGCCCAATATAAAAAGGTGAACATCTGGAAGCTTTTCCCCTGGTTTATCTTATGCTTCCTTGCTTTAGCTGCCGTTAACAGCTTAGGGTTAATTCCTGCAGAAGTTTCAGCGGGTGCAAAAGACATAAGCAAGTTTCTGATGGTTGCAGCGCTCAGTGCCATAGGATTGAATACAAGCTTTAGGGATATGAAAAAATCGGGTATAAATCCCATGATTCACGGATTTATTATATCGGCACTTGTTGTTGTGGTTGCCATAGGCGTTGAATGGCTTATGGGTTTGGTATAAAACACATCAGTCTGTTTGCCCGTCTTGACAAAAGCCTGAACTACGTTGCATTTTGCAGATACAATGAGATGGTTTTGTTGTAGGGGGACTTAAGGGGTGCTCTCAGAACTTTGTGAATTCAATTATTTTTTATGAAAAGAGGAAGCATATGACCGAAATAATCAAAATAACGGAAATAATAGGAACTCTTGCCTTTGCACTTTCAGGCTCTCTGGTGGCAATAGGCTCAGGTCTGGATATTTTCGGCGTTGTTTTTCTGGCGTGCATCACTGCTTTTGGCGGCGGAATTGTAAGAGATATATTACTTGGGATAAATCTGCCCGGGATTTTTTCGGACCTTACAATTTTTTTAACAGCAATGTTTGTTGCCGTAATTACCTTTACAATAGCATATATATTTAAGACAAAATTTGCTTTACTTAAGGCAAGGATAGAAACAGTCAACAATGTGTTTGATGCAATAGGGTTGGCTGCTTTCGTTGTAATCGGGTCTGAAATTGCCTGCATTAACGGTCTTTCGGATAATGGATTTGCAGTTATCTTCTCAGGGATGATTACGGGAATCGGAGGCGGTATTTTCAGAGATATACTGATAGATACGACGCCATACATATTTAAAAAGCATATTTATGCAGTGGCGGCAATTGTTGGAGGCATTGCATATTTTGCTTTGAGAGAAGGCACGGGAAATATAAACTTGGCATCTCTTTTGTCGATGCTTTTGATATTTGTGATAAGGATGCTTGCCACAAAATACAGATGGAGCTTGCCGAAAATACATATAGATAATGATTAGTGATTTAGCTTTCCAGAAGAAAGCCACACCAGAGAAGAAAACAAAGGAGAAAGATATTGAAAGTTAAGCTTGATAAAAAGATGTTTTATAATAATCTTTATAATATGCTTCGTGATGTTACGCCCCTTAGAGTTGACTGCGGAAAGCTTTGTAATGGTGCCTGCTGCGCCGTAACAGACGAAATTACGGGAATGTATCTTTTTCCCGGGGAAAAGGTGATGTATGACCCTTGCCCTTCCTGGGCAGAATTTTTCGATGTGGACTTTACATATAATGGCGGGAAAAAAGTCAAGCTCATTACCTGCCCGGGCACCTGCGACAGGGATTTACGCCCTCTTTCCTGCAGAATTTTCCCTCTCGTACCCTACGCAAAAAGGGGAGAAAAATTAAAGATTATAATGGACGTACGTGGCAAAGGTCTTTGCCCCCTTGCCACCGCCATGAAAACCTCTGACCTTAATCCTCTGTTTGTAGAAAGAGTAAAAAGAGCCATGGAAATATGCATGAAAATCAGAGAAACAAGAGAATTTATATATTCTCTTTCAGAATCACTTGACGAAATGCAAAAAGTATTTTTGCCGTAATTTTGGTATTATAACTTGAAGTAAATAAAATAATATGTTAAAATGAAAATCACATTGAAAATATGGAGGGACCTTTGTTGGAAATACTGAGTAAAACCAAAGAAGAAGTTGTAAGTTTATTTAATTCTGATATAAATGAGGGGCTTACGAGCCAAAAGGCGGCAGAGCTTCTTATAAAAAACGGAGAAAACAAGCTTAAGGAAAAAAAGAAAAAGTCTATGGCTTCCCGTTTCTTTGAGCAGTTCAAGGACGTAATGATTATAATTCTTTTAATAGCGGCGGCAGTGTCCTTCGGTATCGCCTGCTATGAGGGTGAGCCTAAGGAGTTTTTCGAGCCCGGACTTATAATTTTAATTGTAATATTAAATGCTCTTATGGGCGTAATGCAGGAGAGCAAGGCAGAAAAGGCACTTGAAGCATTAAAAGGGCTTTCTGCTCCTCATGCCAAGGTTATAAGAGACGGAGCTACACAGGTAATTGAAGCATCAAAGCTCGTGGTGGGAGATATTATACTTCTTGAAGCGGGAGATTTTGTTCCCGCTGATGCCCGACTTATTGAAAGTTCAAGCTTAAAAAGTGAAGAATCTGCCCTTACGGGAGAATCGGTAAGCGCTGAGAAGGACGCAGAGGCTCTTGTAAACGAAGATGCTCCTTTGGGAGACAGATGTAACATGGTATATTCCTCCTGCATAATCACCTACGGAAGTGCAAAGGCGATAGTTACCGCAACGGGCATGAATACGGAAATGGGTAAAATCGCAAACCTTTTGGAAAGCGAAAAGGAAACCCGTACACCCTTGCAGAAAAAACTGGCTGATTTAGGTAAAATTCTTGGTATTGTTGCGATTTTTGCCTGTGCGATAATTTTTGTTATCGGTCTTTTAAATGACATTCCGCCTCTTGAAATATTTATGACATCAGTATCTTTGGCAGTATCGGCAATTCCCGAGGGACTTCCTGCCATAGTTACCATTGTCTTATCCATCGGAGTTCAGAGAATGGCGAAGAAAAACGCCCTTATAAGAAGACTTCCTGCAGTTGAAACCTTAGGCGGAGCCTCTGTTATATGCTCGGATAAAACAGGAACCTTAACCCAGAACAGAATGACACTTCTCAAAGCCTATACAGAAGGCGGAAAAGTGGAAGAAATAAACGAAGATATATCGGACAAGGTGAAAACCCTTTTATGCTACGGAACACTTTGCTCCGACGGAAGCGTGGTATTCCATGAGGACGGAAAGGTAGAGCATATAGGCGATCCTACGGAGACAGCTATTGTTATGGCGGCACACAACGCAGGCATGGATAAAAAAGAGCTTAATATGGCGTATAGCCGTCTTGCTTCACTGCCCTTTGATTCTGACAGAAAGCTGATGTCAACCATAAATGAAATTGACGGAAGAAAAGTGGTTATCGTAAAGGGTGCCTTTGACATAATGGAAAAGCGTTGCATCAAGGGAGACCTTGTAAAGGGACGTGAAATAACAGAGGCTTTGAGCCGTGAAGCATTAAGAGTTATAGCGGTGGGCTATAAATATATTGATGAAATTCCCTCTGAATTAACCGGCGAAAATCTTGAAAATGACCTTAATTTCATGGGTCTTTTGGGGATGATTGACCCGCCGAGACCCGAGGCTAAAGCGGCAGTTGCCATTGCAAAGAAAGCAGGAATCAAGCCTGTAATGATAACGGGCGACCACATAATTACCGCCTCTGCCATAGCGAAAGAGCTTGGAATTATGGAAGAGGGAGATTTAGCCATAACAGGAGCGGAGCTTGATTTAATGAGCGATGAGGAGCTTTCTGAGAAGGTTTCTTCCATTTCTGTTTATGCAAGAGTGTCCCCTGAAAACAAAATAAGAATCGTCAAGGCATGGAAGGAAAAGGACAAGGTCGTTGCCATGACAGGGGACGGCGTAAATGATGCTCCTGCCTTAAAGGCGGCGGACATCGGCTGTGCTATGGGTATTACGGGAACAGATGTGGCAAAGGGTGCCGCCGATATGACGCTGACGGACGATAATTTCGCAACAATTGTAGATGCAGTATCGGAAGGACGTGGCATTTACGCCAACATCAAAAAAGTGGTAGGCTTCTTACTCGGTACAAACATAGGTGAAGTAATAGCTGTATTTGTAGCAATGCTCCTATGGCATAAAACGCCTCTTTTATCAATGCAGCTTTTGTGGATAAACTTAGTTACGGATTCACTTCCTGCAATAGCTCTTGGTATGGAAAAGGTAGAAGCTGATGTTATGGAAAAATCGCCCAAGCCCAAAAACGAGGGAATTTTCGCTCATGGCTTTGGCGTAAGGATTGTGCTTCAGGGCGTGATGTTTGCAGTTTTAAGCCTGACGGCTTATGTAATCGGTGCAGGCTCCTTAAATCCTTCGGAAATGAACGAGGGAAGAGGACAGACCATGGCTTTCATGGTGCTGGCTCTTTCCCAGGTTATTCAGGCATTTAATATGAGAAGTGAACACTCCCTTTTCTCCATAGGCTTTTTTACAAATAAAAAGCTCAATATGGCAGTATTGTCTTCAATAGTTTTGGTTGCACTTGTGCTTTTCACACCCGTAAAGGTTGCTTTCGGTCTTGAAACACTTTCTTTATGGAACTACCTTTCGGCTTTGGGACTTATACTGGTTCCCTTGGTTGTGATGGAATTTTCAAAGGCAATCGGCTTAATAAAGCATCATAAATAATAAAAAAGGTCTTTCTCTTTTGAGAAAGACCTTTTTGCGTTCCCTATTTTATATATTCCTTTGGATTAACTCTCTTTCCGTCCTTAATGAGCTCGAAATGAAGATGGGGCTCATCCTTTGATTCTGAAAGGGCACTTTCGCCCACATAGCCTATTATGTGCCCTTTTTCTATCTCCTGATTTTCAATAACGGTTGTTTCCGCATGCAGGTTTGCATATAAACTTTCAAAACCGCCGCTATGCTTTATTCTTATATAAATTCCCAAAAACGGATCTTTTCCCAAGGATACTACAGTTCCTTTTTCTATGCAGGAAACCTTGCTTCCCAAAGGAGCACTTATATCAAGAGCCTCATGGCTTCGCCAGTCTTCCATGGTTTCGGAGTATAAAGGGGAAAGTGAAAATATCTTGGATATACCGCCTGATAAGGGCATTTTGGGAGAAAACAAATTATCCGAAGCGGTTTTAAGTGTTTTTCGTTCCTTTTCAAGGTCCTCTTTTTTTACCAGGGGCTCTTTTGGGATAGTGCTTTCAGGAAAAGCCTCGGGAATTATAATATCTTCTTTTTTCACTCTTTCGTCGGGAGTTGTAACTATGGTGTTTTCCTTATATACTCTGTCCGTTGAAACCTCTTTTCCCTCGGCGGAAAAAGCGTAGTCGTTGTTTTTTATAAGTTCATTTTCTCTTTTTATACTTTCCATTTGTGTAATAAATCCCGCAATAAGGGCGAAAATAAAGGAAAGGGAAAAGACTATGGGTGTTTTATATTTTTTAAGGAATTTTTTAATTTTTTCCAAAATCATTCAATCCTTTCGTTTGTTTTAATATTTATTCTGTATTATGGGTAAAAATCAGGCGAAATATACCGATAAATTTCAATTACTGCTTGAAATATTGTTTTTTTTGGTGTATAATATAAGTTATGCTAAAATGCCTTATTAGACGTATTTGCATTTTAGATGTAAGGAGGATAAAAAAGTGGCAAATATAAGAAAGAACTACACTTTGCCTTTAATACCTGTAAGAGGGCTTGTGGTGTTTCCTTTTATGGTGCTTCATTTTGATGTGGCAAGAGAAAAATCCATAAAGGCTCTGGAAGCAGCTATGCAGAAAGACCAGCTGGTACTTCTTTCAGCACAGAAAAATATTTCGCTGGAAGAGCCCTCGGCAGAAGATATATATTCTATCGGTTGTGTTGCAAAGGTTAAACAGATGCTTAAAGTTCCGGGAGGAACCATAAGGGTTTTAGTTGAGGGAATAAAAAGAGCAAAAATAAAGAAAATTGATTTTTCAAAGGACCATCTTGTGGCTTCGGCAACGGCATTTGACTCTGTTGCTGCAAGCTTTGAAGAAAACGATTATGAGGCGGTTTTAAGAAGAATTCACGAGCTTTTGAAAAAAGTTTCACAGCTTTCGGGACAGATAAATATAGATGTTATAAATAACATTTCCTTAAAGGACGACCCTTGTCAGCTTACAGATTCCATAGCAACAAATGTTTTCGTAAAGGTTGAGGACAAACAGGCGGTTTTGGAGGAAGAGTCTGTGGCAGAACGTCTTTCTCTGGTAGTAAAGATTTTGTCAAGGGAAGCTGAGGTTTATGAATTAGAGCAGAAAATAGCAATAAAGACCAAAAAGCAGATTGATAAAAATCAAAAGGATTATCTTTTGAGAGAACAGATGAAGGTTATAAAAACCGAGCTTGGAGACGAAGAGGATGAGGGTGAATATTTAGAGCTTTTAGAAAAAGTTTATCTTCCTCCTGAGGTAAAAAAGAAAGCGGAGAAAGAAATAAAGCGTTTATCGACAATGCCCTTCGGAACGGCGGAGATAGGCGTAATCAGACAGTGGCTTGATACGGTTTTTGAGCTTCCCTGGAAAGAGGAGGAGCTTTCAGAACCCTCCCTTGAAGAAGCCTGGGACATACTGGAAAAAGACCACTATGGACTGTCCAAGGTAAAGGAAAGAATTATAGAATATCTTGCGGTTAGAAAGCTTTCGGATAATTTAAAAGGCCCCATCATCTGCTTATACGGACCTCCCGGGGTGGGTAAAACCTCTATCGCCAGGTCTATAGCAAGAGCTACAGGCAGAGAATATGTAAGAATGAGTCTCGGCGGCATAAAGGATGAGGCTGAAATAAGAGGGCACAGAAAAACCTATGTAGGAGCTATGCCCGGAAGAATTATAAATGCGGTAAAGCAGGCAAAGAGCAAAAACGCTTTAATATTGCTTGACGAAATAGATAAGCTCGGAAACGATTTTAAGGGAGACCCTGCGTCAGCAATGCTTGAGGTTTTGGACGGAGCGCAGAATTTTGCATTCAGGGACCATTACCTGGAGCTTCCTTATGACTTATCCAAAATTTTATTTATAACCACAGCCAACAGCTTAAGTACAATTCCTCCTGCACTTTTAGACAGACTTGAGGTAATTGAAATTTCAAGCTATACCAACGAGGAAAAATTAAAGATTGCAAAGAATTATTTAATTCCGAAGCTTCTTTTGGAAAACGGCCTTAAAAAGAAAGATGTAAGACTTTCCGATTCGGTGGTGGCAGAAATAATAGACGGCTACACAAAGGAAGCGGGAGTGAGAAACTTGGAAAGGGAGCTTTCCACAGTTTTAAGAAAGGCAGCGACCTTAATTGTAAAGGGCGAGGGTAAGATAATTTCCATAACAGAGAAAAATCTCAAAAATTTCCTTGGAGTAAGAAAGTACGAAAAGGATATTTTGGAAAAGGAAAATCCTCCGGGAGTTGTTACGGGCCTTGCCTGGACAAGTGTGGGAGGCGTTACCCTTACTGTTGAAGTCAGTGTCATGGAAGGAACGGGAAAAATTGAACTCACGGGTTCACTTGGCGATGTTATGAAAGAATCTGCAAAGGCTTCCGTAAGTTATATAAGAAGCAGGGCAGAAGATTTTCTTATTGACCCCGACTTTTACAAAAATAAGGATATTCACATTCATTTCCCCGAGGGTGCAACCCCCAAGGACGGACCTTCTGCAGGAATCACCATGGTAACTGCACTGGTAAGCGCCCTGACTAAAAAAAGTGCAAGGGCAGATGTTGCCATGACAGGTGAAATCACCTTGACTGGCAGAGTTCTTCCTATAGGAGGGCTTAAAGAAAAAATGCTCGCTGCGTACAGGGCAGGGGCGAAGAATGTGATAATTCCCTTTGACAACAAAAAGAACTTAGAGGATATCCCAAAAGAAATTTTGGATAGAATAAAGGTTTATCCCGTTAAATATATAGACCAGGTAATAGAATTTGCCATAGGAGACTTAAAAAGGGAAAAGCTTTTAATAGTTCCTGAAAAGGGAAGCGAAGAAGTAAAAATAACCAACTGAAAAGAAAGGGTGGTTATGATGAATTTGAATAATGCCTCTTTGGTTATAAGTGCGGTAAAGGAGGCACAGTACCCCAAGACAAAAATGCCTGAGGTGGCTTTTGCAGGCAGGTCAAATGTGGGTAAAAGCTCTTTCATAAATAAAATATTGGGTCGTAAAAATCTGGCAAGAACCTCCTCCAAGCCGGGAAAAACAGCTACCATAAATTTTTACAACATTGATGAAACCCTGATGCTTGTGGATTTGCCGGGTTACGGCTATGCTGAGGTTTCCAAGGCAGAAAAAGCCAAATGGGGTGAAATGATAAACCACTACCTATATACAAGAGAAAATTTAATGACTACATTTTTAGTGGTGGACTCACGGCACAAGCCTACGAAAGACGATATTTCCATGTATGCATTCTTAAAAGAAAGTCAGGATTGTGTAATCGTAATTGCAACCAAGTGCGACAAGGTGAAAAAGTCAGAGCTTTCTAAAAATATCGAAACAATAAAGGAAACGCTTTCGCTAAACGAAGATGATTTGCTTATACCTTTTTCTTCGGAAACGGGATTGGGAGTAGATGAGGCATGGGAGGTACTCAATGACATTGTTAGCCAAAGCCTTTGAAATCGCCTTCAATCAGGCGGAAATTGCCCTGTCTGAGGGAGAAATACCTGTAGGAGCGGTGGTTTTTTCGGACCAGAAAATTATAGCTTTTGCTCACAACAAAAGAGAGGGAGATAAAAGCCCCACGGCTCACGCTGAAATTTTAGCGATAGAAGAGGCAGCAAGAAAAGTGGGGGACTGGCGTCTTTCAGATTTGAGCATTGCCGTAACCTTAGAGCCGTGTGTAATGTGTACAGGTGCAATCATAAATTCAAGAATTAAAAATGTATATTTTTCCGCATATGACCGTGATGCAGGAGCTATGGGAGGAAAAATCAATGTACTTCCCAGAAGGGTAATGGTATGCGGAGGGATTTTTAAGGAAAAAGGAGAAGAAATATTAGCTCGCTTTTTCAAGGAAGTAAGAAAGGGGAAAGAATAATGGAAAAGGAAAAATTTTATATAACCACAGCCATTGCCTACACCTCAAGAAAGCCTCATATAGGAAATACCTACGAGGTTGTTTTAACTGATGCAATAGCAAGATATAACCGTTTAATCGGTAAGGATGTGTTCTTTCTGACAGGCACGGATGAGCATGGTCAGAAAATCGAGGACTGCGCAAGGGAAGCAGGAATAACACCCAAGGCATATGTTGATAAGGTGGCAGGGGAAATAAAGGACATCTGGGATTTGATGGGTGCAAGCTATGACAAGTTTATAAGAACAACAGATGCTGACCATGAAGCAGTTGTTCAGAAGATATTCAAAAAGTTCTACGACCAGGGGGATATCTATAAAGGCTCCTACGAGGGACTTTACTGTGTGCCCTGCGAATCTTTCTTTACCGAAACCCAGGCAGAGGGAGGAATTTGTCCCGACTGCGGAAGACCTGTGAAGAAAACCCATGAAGAAGCATACTTTTTCAAAATGAGCAAATATCAGGACAGACTCATGAAGCATATTGAGGAAAATCCCGATTTCATTCAGCCTGAAGCAAGAAAGAAGGAAATGATAAATAACTTCTTAAAGCCGGGACTTCAGGATTTGTGCGTATCAAGAACATCATTTAAATGGGGCGTTCCGGTTTCTTTCGATGACAAGCACGTTATTTATGTGTGGATTGACGCTTTATCCAACTATATCACTGCTTTAGGTTATGACACGGAAGGATCAAAGGAACTTTATAAAAAGTACTGGCCTGCAAACGTTCACATTATTGGTAAAGACATTCTTCGTTTCCACACCATATACTGGCCCATAATGCTTATGGCATTAGGCGAGCCTCTGCCCAAGCAGATTTTCGGTCATCCCTGGCTTTTATCAGGGGGAGACAAGATGAGTAAGTCCAAGGGCAACGTTTTGTATGCCGATGATCTTGTCCGCCATTTCGGGGTTGATGCAATCCGCTATTATGTACTTCGTGAAATGCCCTTTGCATCTGACGGAACTATCACTTTGGAAACTATTATCTCAAGATATAATTCCGACCTTGCTAATACCTTGGGTAACTTAGTTAACCGTACCGTTGCCATGATAAATAAATATTTTGGCGGCGAGGTTGAAAATAAGGGCGTAGCAGAAGCGGTTGACGCTGAATTAAAGGCAGAGGGTGTAAATACCGTTAAGGCTGTAGCTGAATCCATGGCATCATTGCGTGTGGCAGATTCCCTGGAGGCTATATTCAATCTGGCAAGAAGAAGCAATAAATATATTGACGAAACTCTTCCCTGGGCACTTGCCAAGGATGAGGACAAGAAAGACCGACTTATGACAGTTTTATATAATCTGGCAGAGTCTTTGAGAGTTATAGGTGTCCTTCTTTCAGCATTTATGCCCGAGACAGGAAAGAGCATTTTAGAGGTTTTGGGAGCAACGGATTCTGCCTACGATTCCATCTTGTTCTTTGATGAGGAAAGATGCGTTAAGGTAGGAGCGGCCCATCCTCTTTTCGCAAGACTTGACGAAGCAAAGAAGCTTGAAGAAGTATCAAATGACCTTTTCAAAGAAGAGGTAAAAGAAGAAATTAAGATTGATGATACCATCTCCATTGAAGATTTTGCTAAAATCAAGCTTAAAACAGCTAAGGTGCTTTCTGCAGAAAGGGTAGAAAAGGCAGATAAGCTTTTGAAACTTACCGTTCAGCTCGGCGATGAAGTAAGATGTGTGGTTTCGGGAATTGCAAAAAGCTATACACCCGAAGATATGGTAGGTAAGACGGTTATTTTAATATCCAACTTAAAGCCTGCAAAAATCCGTGGAATTGAGTCAAACGGAATGATTCTGGCAACTTGTGATGACGGGGAAATCAACTTAATTACCACCGACAAAGAAGGAAAGAGTGGCTTGGAGGTTGGCTGATGATTTTCGATACCCATGCTCACTATTATTCAGAGGAATATGACCAAGACAGAGGCGAGGTACTTAATACCTTAGCTGAAAAGGGCGTAGGCTATGTAATAAACTGCGGATGTGATGTAGAGACCACCGAAAAATGCCTTGCCATGGCAGAGGAATACGACTTTTTATATGCTTCTGCAGGCTTTCATCCCGGGCATATGGAACTTTTTAAGGAAGGGACTTTAGATGAGATAGAAAAGCTTTCTTTCCATAAAAAATGTGTAGCAATAGGAGAAATCGGTCTTGACTATCACTACGGCAAGGATTACAAGGAAGAACAAAAACTGATTTTTGCAAAGCAGATAGAAATTGCAAACAGAAGAAATCTTCCCATAATTGTCCATGAAAGAGAAGCATTTTCCGACTGTATGGAAATCTTAAAAAGGGAAAACCCGAAAAGCGGAGTTATGCACAGCTTTTCAGGGAACAAGGTAACCTTGTTTGAGGTTCTGGAATTGGGAATGTATATAGGCGTCGGGGGAATGCTCACCTTCAAGAACAATGTGAAAACCGTAGAGATGTGTCCTTTAATACCAAAGGACAGGCTTTTGCTTGAAACCGATTGTCCTTATCTTGCACCCACTCCCATGAGGGGAAAGAGAAATCATTCAGCCTATATAGATTATGTGGCAGAGAAGGTGGCCCAGCTCTGGAAAACCACCAAAGAAGAGGTTTTGGAAGCTTCCTTTAAAAATGCAAAAAGATTATTCAATATTAGATAGCCTTAAAAATTCAAAAAAGGAGGCGTGCGGTGTTGCTTGCCTGAGTAGTGCCGTTGCCTTCTTGTTTTTTTGGTAAATGTATATAAAAGGGAATAAAAAAATAATTTTTTTGGTTAAAAATTTCATTGACGAATAGATTTTTTCGTGTTATAATCTATTCATTAAGCACATTTGTTTTTGGGAGGTGGACAAAATATGAGCAAAAATTCTTTGGTTTTAGTTGACTTAAAGGTTCTTCCTGAGGTTTATCAGAAGGTGCTTTCGGCAAAAAAGCTTCTGGCAGACGGAGAGTGCAGGGAGATAAGCGATGCAGTCAAGAAGGTGGGCCTGTCAAGAAGCGCCTATTATAAATATAAGGACTATGTTTTCCCCTTTAATCAGATGCAGGGAATAATAACCTTGTTTTTCGTGGTTTCGGATATAACAGGCGTGCTTTCTTCAATTTTGTCCTTACTTGCTGAAGCGAGAATAAATGTACTTACAATAAATCAGAGCATTCCCGTAAATTCTGTTGCCAATGTTACCATAAGCGTGCAGAATAATTTATCGGATGTACCTCTGCAGGAGCTCATTGACAACTTAGGAAGCCTTAAAGGCGTTAAGGATGTCAAGGTTCTGGCAAGACAATAAAAAGGAGAATAACACAATGAAAAAAGTAGCAATATTAGGTTTTGGAACTGTGGGCAGCGGAGTGTATGAGGTTCTTTGTCAAAACAAGGAAAATGTGGCAAGAACCGTGGGAGAAGAGGTATCTGTCAAGTATATTCTTGATATAAGAGATTTTTCTGACAGAGAAGATGCTCACATTTTCACAAAAAATTTTGATGATATATTAAATGATAAAGAAATTTCGGTAGTAGCAGAAGTGATAGGCGGAATAAATCCTGCCTATGACTTTACAAAAAAGGCTCTTGAAAATGGTAAAAATGTTGTTACCTCAAATAAAGAGCTGGTTGCAACAAAGGGTGTGGAGCTTTTAGAGATTGCAAGAAAAAATAAGGTTAATTACCTTTTTGAAGCATCTGTGGGCGGCGGAATTCCCGTTATTGCTCCCATACACGAATTTCTTTGCCAGAATGAGATAAAGGAAGTGGGCGGTATATTAAACGGCACCACTAATTACATCCTGACCGAGATGTTTGAAAAGGGCAGGGATTTTTCCGAAGCTTTGGCGGAGGCTCAGGAGCTTGGATATGCAGAAAGAAACCCCGAAGCTGACGTTGAAGGACACGATGCCTGCCGTAAGATTGCAATTTTAATGTCTATGATAACTGGCAAATTTTTGGATTCTGCGTATATTAAAACCAAGGGAATAACAGATATTGATAAGGTGGACGTGGCATATGCTGAAAAGCTTGACTCGGTAATTAAGCTTGTGGCATACGGCAGAAATACCGAAGAAGGCTTGTACGCCCATGTATCTCCTGCCTTGGTTAAAAAGGATGATCCCTTAGCATCTGTAAGAAGCGTTTTCAATGCAGTTTATGCAGTGGGTAATGCGGTGGGAAAGGTTATGTTCTACGGCAGAGGTGCAGGAAAAATGCCCACAGCAAGCGCAGTAGTAGCGGATATTTGCTCATCTCTTAAGGACAACAAGGATAAAGGGTATTTCTGGGAAGAAAAGAAAGATGCCTATATACCCTTCAGCGAGGCATATGAAAGCTATTTTATAAGAGTTGATGCAAAAGATAAGGATAAGGTTTTAATTAAATTTTCTGATGTTTCATTCGTAAAGCTTACGGGAAGGGAAGATGAAGTTGCATTTATAAGTCCCGTTATTAAAAACAAGGACCTGGCAGAGCTTCTTTCAGATATTAACGTTATAAAGAAAATACGCATTTTCGGGGCAGACGAATGATAAAGGTAAGAGTTCCGGCAACCAGTGCTAATTTAGGACCGGGCTTTGACTCATTGGGAGTGGCGTTAGAACTTTATAACGAAATAGAAATAGAAGAAACAGAAAAAGGGATTGAGATTATTCAGGAGGGACTTTATAAAAGAAGCTTCCCTCCGGAGCAAAATCTCTTATACAGATCCATGAAGACGGTTTTTGACCAATGCGGAAAACATCCTCATGGACTTAAGATAAAGGTTAAAACAAACATTCCTCCCACAAGGGGATTAGGCTCAAGTGCAGCCTGCATTATAGGGGGAATGGTGGGAGCCAATGCCATATACGGACTTTTGGGACCAAAGGATATACTTGCTCTTGCTTCAAAAATGGAAAACCATCCCGATAATGTGGTTCCCTGCCTTATCGGAGGCTTTGCAGTAAGCTATTTTGACGGAGAAAATGTGATTTACAATAAAATAAATATGCCCCGGGAGCTTAGTCTTCTTGCGGTTTATCCCGACTCTAAGTTAAATACGGGAAAATCAAGGGGGGCTTTACCGAAAACCGTTTCCCTTAAGGATGCGGCATATACGGGAGCACACAGTGCCCTTTTGGTTTCGGCTCTGGCAACAGGCAAATTTAATCTTTTATCCGAGGCTATGGAAGACAGGATTCATCAGCCCTACAGAAAGAAAATCATTCCCTATATGGAAGAAATATTTTCCTTATATAAGGACATAAACGTTCTTGGTTCCTATTTAAGCGGAAGCGGACCTTCAGTTGCGGCAATTATAAAGGCCAAGGATAAGGAAAAAATAAAAAAAGAAGTAAGCAAAAGATTAGAGGGTAAAAATCTGAATGTCGAAATTTTTAATTTTAACAATTCAGGCACCTTCGTTCAAAAAATAAATTAGACCTATAAAGAAAGGATTGATAAATATGTTGATAGTGCAAAAGTTCGGCGGAAGCTCTGTTGCAAATAAAGAAAGAGTTTTCAATGTTGCCGAGAGAATTGCGGAAACTTACAGAAACGGAAACAGCGTAGTAGTAACAGTTTCTGCCCAGGGCGATACAACAGATGAATTGATTGAAAAGGCAATGGAAATCAATGAAAAGCCTTCCAGGAGAGAAATGGATATGCTTCTTTCCACAGGTGAGCAGATTTCAATTTCACTTCTTGCTATGGCTTTAGAAAAGCTGGGAGTGCCCGCTATTTCCTTAACAGGCTGGCAGGCAGGTGTTCATACGGACTCGAAATATTCCGTTGCAAAAATCAAGAAAATAAATACGGAAAGAATTTTATCTGAGCTTGATGCAAAAAAGGTTGTTATCGTTGCAGGCTTCCAGGGTATAAATAAGTACGACGACATCACAACTTTAGGTCGAGGCGGAAGCGATACATCTGCAGTGGCGCTGGCAGCTGCACTTCATGCAGACCGCTGTCAGATTTATACAGATGTTGACGGCGTATTCACAACAGACCCCAGAATTTGTCCCGAGGCTAAAAAGCTTTCTGAAATCACCTATGACGAAATGCTTGAGCTTGCATCCTTGGGTGCAAACGTTTTGATGAACAGAAGCGTTGAACTGGCTAAAAAATATAATGTAAATTTGGAGGTACTCAGCAGCCTTAAAAAGGTAGAGGGTACATTTGTTAAGGAGGTTACTAAAGTGGAAAAATCAAATGTAAGAGGAATAGCAAGAGATAATGATGTGGCAATGATATCGGTGCTTGACGTGCCCGATGAGCCCGGTATTGCATTTAAGGTATTTTCAATGCTTGCAAAAAACAATATAAACGTAGATATGATTCTTCAGTCCATCGGAAGAGAAGACAAAAAGGATATAAGCTTCTCCGTAAAGAGCGGCGACTGTGAAGATGCTGTTAAGCTTCTTCGTGAAAACAACATTATCCAGGCAAGAGAAGTTGTATATAAGGACAATGTTTCAAAGGTTTCCATAGTTGGTGCAGGAATGATTTCCAACCCCGGCGTTGCCTCTGCAATGTTTGAAGCTATGTACGACTCCAATATAAATATACATATGATATGCACCAGCGAGATTAAGGTTTCCATCTTAATTGACAGAGAATATGCTGAAAAGGCTGTAAGAACACTTCACGAAAAGTACAATCTGGATAAATAAAAAATGTTCCCCTTGCAGATAATAGCAAGGGGGATTTTTATGGCACTTACAAAAAAACTTTTATATATAGCCTTAGGCACATTTTTAATGGCATTCGGCACAGTGCATTTTGCAGAAGAATCACACATTGTTGCAGGTGGGGTTTCAGGGATAGCCGTAGCAGTAGAGGGACTTTTTTCACGCTTTGGTATATATGTACCTCTTTATTTAACCACCATGCTGATAAACATTCCTCTTTTTATAGGAGCTTTTATAAAAAGAGGCGGAAAGTTTTTATATATGTCCTTTTATGCTACGGTTCTTTTTACCTTGTTTTTAGGCTTATGTCAGTATATACCCCGTGTCCTGTCCGTGGAAGAGGATATACTGGCGTCGGCGGTATTAACGGGACTTTTTTTGGGAGCGGGTCTTATTTTAGTGGTAAATAACGGGGCTTCAACAGGCGGAACTGAAATGCTTGCCTTAATTGTGCAGGATGACTTTCCTAAAATAAAAGTCCCTGTTATGATAAATATTATAGATTCGCTTGTGATTCTTCTGGGATTTTTCGTTTTCGGCTTAAGGCTTGCATTTTACGGGATTCTGGCGGTATTCGTAACCACCTTTATTTTAAGTAAAAAACTTGAGCCAAGGGGAGCATGACCCAATAAGGCTTAAGAATTAGCTATTGATAAAAAATAAAAATATGTTAAAATATATATACTGACATATAAAGGAGAAAACAATGGAAAAGCTTGAATTCGGGCAGGAATGTATTGACTGTGTTAAAAAAAGATTTTTAAAAGATTATCCTTCTTCAGCGAAAAATGAAGCAAAGGAAGAATATGAAAAAAGAGTGCTTGGGCTCCTTTCAGAAGCGGATGGGAGTATGAGAGCACCTGTTTTGGTGTCTGAGATACAAAAAAACCAAAGGGAGCTTTTCGGCTGCATAAAGGATTACAGCCCTATAAAAAAGCGCTTTAATGCCCTTATGCTGAAAAAAGAAGCTTATCTTAAAGAAGAAATTGAAAAAGCGAAAGACCCCATTAAAAAGGCACTCACCTTCGCTCTTACCGGCAACTATATTGATTTTGGAGCATTGGCGTCGGTCAGTGAAGATGAGCTTATAAAGTTTTTCGAAAAGGAATATGATATTGATGAAAAAGAGCTTCTTTTGTTAAAGGAAGACATTAAAAAGGCGAAAAAGGCAGTTTATCTTACTGATAACTGCGGAGAAATTCTGACGGACAAGCTTTTCATTTCTGAAATCAAGAAATTTAATCCCGATCTTGACCTTACGGTAATTGTCAGGGGTGAAGATGTTTTAAATGATGCCACATTGACCGATGCGAAAGAAGTGGGACTTGATTTGGTGGCAGAGGTTATCCCCAACGGAAATTCCGTTCCTGGTACAAGTGTATCACAGCTTTCGAAAGAGGCAAGGGAAAAGTTTGATTCAGCAGACGTGATAATAGCAAAAGGTCAGGGGAATTTTGAAACCCTTTGCTATATAAATAAAAATATATATTACATATTTTTGTGTAAATGCTCTATGTTCACAAGGATTTTTGGGGTCCCTCAATTTACGGGTATGCTCTTAAATGATTTACGGATAAAATAACTTGGCAAGTTGCTAATTTTGTGATATAATATAAATATAGCTAAATAATGTGCAAATAATCTTTACGCAGGCGGGAAATACCGCTCTGCGGATTTTTGTCGCACTCAATTAGCTTGATATGTTATTTTAAGGAGTGGTGCCTATGATTGTGTGGAGCTTTTTTTAGTTTAATGATTATTTTAATAAGGAGGAAATAGTATGAAAGAAATAAACTTTGAAAAAATTAACGAAGATTATGATAAAATGAATGAAAACGAAAAATTGGCCGTTCGTTACGGAGCAGAGGGAAGAAATTTAAGCCAGGTTATAAAAAACAGTCCTGAAAAAATTGATTATCCCGATAAAATTTTTGATGCCTGGGACATGGGCGTAAATATGCGTAAAAACGGAAAATCAAAAAATTTCCTTTCGGGAATAGAAAAAGAAAGCATGGATTCTTTAAGCCGCTCAAACGGCATATCCCGTGAGCCTATCAAGGATATATGGGGAATGATTTAGCAGGAGATTACTCACCGGACATGGGAGAAGCTCAAAAGGAAGATGACTTAAATTTCAAATTGGATTTAAAGGAAGGTTATAAATTTTTCCCGGAGGAAAACTATCTGTTGAAACCCGAAGAAAAATATGATAAAATGTATTTGGCAAATTATAGTAATAAAGTATCTGCGGGCAAAACAAAAGACGGAAAAACCCACGTTACCTACGGCTGTGAAGATGAAAACATTGTGGGGGGAATTCAGTTAAGGCTAAGCGAAATGGGATACAAAGGTAAATCCGGAGCAGAAATAAATATAACCGGAGTATTTGATGAAAACACCGAAGAGGGAATCAGACAATTTCAGGAAGACCGGGGTCTAACCGTAACAGGAATTTTAGATGATGCCACCAAGGAAGAAATGGGCTTTACCGAGGATTATTCCATCCAAAGAAAAGGAAAAAACGCAACACCCTTTAACCACCCGTATTCTCCGCCTTTTAATCTTGAGAGATATAACAAGGAACAAGAAGAGGAAAAAGAGGAAAAAGAACAGCGAATAAAAAAAGATGAAGCGATGAAAGATAATATACTTTTAAGAGCTTTGAAAAGGTGGTTTTTGGGAGCTTCAGACATTACTGGTGTTTATGCAAGTGGCGTGGCACAGGCTATTGATGAGGAAAGATTGAAAAATAAAGAAGAGGAAGAAGAAAATGTGGCATATGAAATCCCTGAGATGTACCCGGGTGAGGGCTCGGATGACTATTTTCGCAGAATAGGCTCATAAAATAATCAGTAATAAAAGGAGGAATAAAATGAAAAAGCTTATTATCACAAGGATTCTCGCGTTTTTTGTGTTTTATATTGTGCATTTGACAGTTGAACTAATCATGTATTCGTGCGGAATTGATATTTTTGATGAGGCTATCGGTAATTGGATTTCGGAAGTCACCGCATCTGCAGGAATTATTGGGATATGTGTTTTATACTTTTTTGCCGGGAAAAAGTTTCATGATGTCAGCATAAAAAAACTGCTACTCGTGTTTTTTATTTGGACTGCGGTCGCTTTTGCGGCAACTATTTTTATCCATAAGTATATGTTTTATTTAGGTGCAGGCTATGTATGCTTTCCTTCTTATATTCATAGACTGGGATTGACGAAGGACTACTTTCTTTCGGGAATAATAGGCTTTTTTACAGAAATGACAGTTATAATAATGGGCATTTTTATTGGAAGAATCAACGCAGGAAAAACGGATGGCAAGCACGTCATATACCTTTCAAAATTTTGCGGTATTATACTGGCTTATGTTATATCGTGTATGTTAATAGGACTATTTATAGCAACTTCTCCAAGAGCACCGATGGGTTATCTTACCAGAGAAGGACAAATTTTCGGATGGGCAGTTTCAATGCTTCCCGTGGCACTATGGAGTATATATGCAGGATTTAAGAGCTTTCGCACTAACTTAAAAATCACTTTGCCCATTTTCCTTTTATGGAATGCATTTACAGTGTTATTAAATTCCGCTTTCGGATTGTGGGACTTTCTCAAACTGGGCGGAATATTCAGGGCTTTTTCCATGGGGTTGATTGTAATGACCGACGGAAAATATAAATGGTTTGTATACATAGTTGCATATCTTTTAGAGGCACTGCTCATAACCGCCGGTGTCTTTTTGGGAAGGTATTTTAATAAGAGAAAAGCCTTGAAGGGAGAAAATCCCAGGGAGATAACAGTCGAATAAATGTAATAAAAAAGGCCGCAGCAATTGCTGTGGCCTTTTTTATTACATCTTAAGCCACTTGGGGACGTAAGCCACTTGGGGACGTACTTGTTTTGGCACTATTTTATTGACAACTAAATAGATATATGGTATACTTTGCCAGAGAGGTGATAGAATGAGCAGACTTGCAAGAACTATCAGCAATAGCGGGGTATACCATATTTTGTTTAGAGGTGTCAATCAGCAAAACTTATTTGAAGAAGCGGCAGATTTTGTGAAGTTTAAGGAAACAATCGGAAGAGTTAAGCAAGATTTAGACTTTGAAATATATGCGTATTGCTTTATGAATAATCATGTGCATATTGTTTTGAAAGAGAAGAAAACAGGAGATATTTCTCTCATAATGAAACGCATATTGACAAAATATGCCCGTTGGTATAACATAAAATATGGTAGAAGCGGTGCTTTAATAGCTAATAGGTATAAAAGTGTTCCTGTGGAAGTTGATGAATACTTTTTACAGTTAATAAGATACATTCATCAAAATCCCGTAAAAGCTGGTATAGTGGAGAAGGCAGAAGATTATCATCATAGTAGTTATTTGGAATATGTTAGCGAAAAGACTTTAACAGACACTGAATTTTTATTTCAAATGGTAAGTCAAAAAGAATTTGTTGAATATCATAAAGAGCTTGGAAATATAAATTTTCGAGTTACAGACTGCAAAAGGAAAACAGACGATGATGTATTGCTATATTTGAAAAAATATCATCAGATAGAAAACCCAAAAATCATATCTAAATTTTCAAAAGCCGACAGAGATAAGCTTTTAGCTGAATTAAAAAAAGAATTTTCAATCCGGCACTTGCAACGAATTACCGGAGTTTCAAGGGGCGTAATAACTAAAGCATAATTTTGCTACCAAAACATGTACGTCCCCAAACGGTACGTACTTCAAATATTATTTCTATTGATGCATCTACTCATGCAAAAATTACGGGTTACTACAAAACAACATCGCTTGGATTTACTGAGGGCAAAAGCTTACGAGATTGGCTTGCAGGACAGAGTTATGAAGTTCAATATGAATATGGAATAAAAATATTAAAAGAATTTGGAGTGATAGAATGAAAAAATACACCAAAGAAGAGATTTTCGAGCAATTTGAGGTAATTTGCGCTATATTATATCGTTCGAATGAAACAGGTGATTATAAGACCGGAAACAAAGAGTATAAGAAATTGGTGAAAATTTTCAAATATTTTGAAGAAAATAAGGAATTTGCAATCGATTGTCTTAAAGAGCTATTGTATAACGAAAGCGTTGTTGTTAGTAATAAAGCTGCAGGATTTAGTCTGGCTCTGAACGAGAATGTCGATGAAGCAACAAAAGTATTACTTGCAAATAGTGAGAAAAAAAATATAGGTACATTTAGATTAGAAGCTGAAATGACATTAAAGGTTTGGAAATCACGAGGATATTTATGTATATACGAAGGACAGGAGATAAGGAGATTCGGTCCTGGTGATGCTTCTCCTATCTTTTGAAATGCATGTACAAGGGCGACACAAGGGGACGGTTCTATTGTGTTGACAAACTGATGCTTTTATGATAGAATCTGCTTGAGGTGAGCGATGATGCCAAGAGCAAAAAGGACAAAAAGCGAAAGCGGAATCTATCATGTAATTCTGAGAGGTATAAATCAACAAGTAATCTTTGAAAGTGAAGAAGATTATAAAAAGCTAATAGAAACATTAGTAAAATATAAGGCAGTAAGCGGATATAAAGTATTCGCCTACTGCCTTATGTCTAATCATATACATTTGATAATTAAGGAAGAACAAGAAGATATCGACCTGATAATAAAACGAATAGCCGGAAGTTATGTGTATTGGTATAATTGGAAGTACTATCGAAAAGGACATTTATTTCAGGACAGATTTAAAAGTGAGCCAATAGAAGATGAAAAATATTTGTTAACGGCAATAAGATATATCCACCATAATCCTGTTAAAGCGGGAATAGTGGAAAGTGTTGACGAATACAAATATTCAAGCTATAATGAATACATAAAAGATGAAAAAGGATTGATAGACAAAAACTTTGTTTTTGAATTGATAAATAAAGAAAGTTTTCTTTTATTTAATAATGAAAAAAACGAAGACAAATGTTTAGATATAGAAGATTTTGTATTCCGAATGAGTGATGAAGATGCAAAGAAAATAATAACAGAAATAACGGGTTGTGTAAATGCTACTGAATTGCAGTTATTCGGACAAGCAGAACGAAACAGATGTATAAAGAAAATGAAGGAAAAAGGTCTTTCTATAAGACAAATATGCAGGTTGACGGGAATATCCTTTGCTATTATAAGAAATATTTAATCGCACAATAGAACCGTCCCCCTGTGTTTACACATAACAAATTGATGCCTGTAAAAAATATGTCTAAAACGCAAATCCCTTATTTTCTTATTGATATAAGTGTTGACAAAATAATTGAGGATAACCTAGAATTTTTGACTTGTGATATAAATATGTTTCCATTAAGTATCAGCATCTGGTGTCAAAATATTCAAATAATGGTGGAACAGTAAACTCGGGAACACATATAGAACACAAGGGAGAACACAATGGACACAAGGGGAATGAAACACAAGGGGACGGTTCTATTGTGTTGACGACAGACAAAAATGGAAGATTCTTTCGTACTTATATCGAATAGATTAAAAACCCGGCGTCTTAATAAGACGCCGGGTTTTAATTACATATTAAATTCCTTATAAATATTTCCGTCTAAGTCTTTCCAGAAAAACTTTCCGTCTTCAAAAATCATGTAGCTATTCGGAGAGTTTTCCTTGGGGATTGAAACCGAACCGGGATTTATGTAGGTGAAAGCCCCACTCTTCTGACAGGCAGGTACATGGGTGTGTCCGTGAAGTAAAATATCGCCTTCTGAAAGTTTCGGGGGATTATCCAGATTGAAATTGTGCCCGTGTGTTGCAAATATCATTTTTCCGCCATAGTAGATAAGAGAATAATCCGCTAAAATGGGGAAGTCCAAAACCATCTGGTCAACTTCAGTATCGCAATTTCCCCTGACAGCTAAAATTGAAGAACTTATATTATTAAGCTTTTCTATAACTCCCTTAGGGTTATAGCCTTGGGGCAAATCGTTTCTTGGCCCGTGATATAAAATATCCCCCAGCAGAATAACCTTTTCGGGTTTTTCTTTCTCTATAGCAGAAAGGAGTTTTTCGAGAAAATGAAGTGAACCGTGAATGTCAGATGCTATCAAAAGTTTCATAGACTTTTCCTCAAAGGCTCATTCTTTTGAATTAAGCTTGTCTCTTATTTCCATTAAAACAGAAAGCTCGGTTTCCTTGGGTTCTTCGGGAGCGGGAGCAGGAGCTTCTTCCTCTTCCTTCTTTTTAAGAGCCTCTGATTTTTTCTGCATACCCATTATAAGGCGGATAACAGTGAAAATTGAGATGGCAATAATCAAAAAGTCAATTACCACCTGCAGGAAAGAACCGTATTTTATGGCAACTTCGGCAACAGCAATTTCCCCTGCTTCATTTAAAACGGCTTCCCTTAAAACCGCTTTAAGGTCAACTAAATTAACCGCACCTGTGGCAAGGCTTATAAGGGGAGTGATAATATCGTTTACCAGGGAGGTAACGATTTTACCGAAAGCACCGCCTATAATAACGCCGACTGCCATGTCAAGTACATTTCCTTTTGCTATAAATGCTTTGAAATCATTGAAAAACTTTTTCATATTCATTCCTTCTTTCGTTTTTTGTAATATTATACTATGAAACAGAAGAAAAAGCAAATAAAAAAGGTGATTTTGTAAAAAAATAAAAATTTTTTCAAAAAACACTTTACAACTTTAGCTTAATAAAGTATAATGGGGACATAACGAGGGATACCTCGAAATTGAAAGGATGATAAAAATGAAAAAGTTATTGGCAATTTTAATGGCAGTGTTAATGGTAGCTGCACTTTGTGCATGCGGAGAAGAAAAGGCTCCTGCAAACGACAAGGTAGTTGTTGTTGGTTACACAATTTATGAGCCCATGAACTACTTTGATGAAGCAGGCAAGCTTGTAGGCTACGATACAGAGCTTGCAGAAGCAGTATTTGCAAACCTTGGTTATGAAATCCTCTTCCAGGAAATCGACTGGGCAAGCAAGTACACAGACCTTAATTCCGACACAATCGACTGTGTATGGAACGGCTTTACAGCAAACACCGCAGATGATGACGGCGTTTTAAGAGCAGACAAGGTAGATTTCTCATACAACTACATGGAAAACAGACAGGTAATCGTTGCAAAGGCTGATTCCGGTATTGAAACAGCTGAAGACCTTGCAGGCAAGATTGCAGGTGGCGAAATCGGTTCTGCCGGTGAAACCTATGCAGCAACATTTGCTGATGTTACATTCAAGGGATTTGTTAAGCAGACAGACAGCCTTTTGGAAGTAAAGGCTGGAACAGTTGACTTTGCAGTAGTTGACGCTCAGCTTGCAAAGAGCTATGCAGGTAACGGCGACTATGCTGACCTTGTAATTGTTGACGCTCTTTCCAGCGATGTTGAATACTATGCAATCGGCTTTAAGAAGGGCAGCGAGCTTACAGCACTCGTTAATGCAGAACTTGAAAAGCTTGGTGCAGACGGAACAATCGCAGCTCTTGCTGAAAAGTATGGCGTTGCAACAACAGCTATTACTGATTTTTCTGACCAGAAATAATTACATATTGGAGAATATTGATGTCGTTTTTAGAAGTTACTTTATATCTGCTTAACGGCTTTAAGATTTCTTTGCTTATCTTTGCGGTGACACTGCTTTGCGGTGCACCGCTTGGTTTGCCTATAGCCTTTTGTACCATGAGCAGATTCAAGCCCGTAAAATATCTTGCAAAGGTGTTTGTCTGGATTGTAAGGGGTGTTCCGCTTATGCTTCAGATATTCATCATATACTATGTTCCGGGTCTTTTATTAAACTATAATCTGTTTTCGAAAATAGACAGATTTATGTTGCTTGAGCATGGAATACCTGACTTTGGAAGAGTTGTTGCGGTGCTTATCGCATTTGTGATAAATTATGCATGTTATTTTTCTGAAATATACAGAGGCGGAATAGAAAGCATTTCCCAGGGACAGTACGAGGCGGGATATGTTTTAGGTCTTACCAAGTCTCAGGTATTCAAGAAAATAGTGATTATGCAGGTAATAAAAAGAATAGTTCCGCCAATGTCCAACGAAATTATAACACTTATAAAGGATACGGCATTGGCAAACTGTATCATGGTATGCGAGATAATCAAGCAGGCGAAAGAGCTTGCGGCAACAAAGGCTATGATATGGCCATTGTTCTACACAGGTGTTTTTTATCTTATTTTCGTGGGCTTGCTCACCATTCTTCTGGGTAAGCTTGAAAAGAAGCTTGACTATTATAAGGGGTGAATGATATGCTTGAAGTAAGAAACTTGAGAAAAAGCTTCGGTAAAACAGAAGTTTTGAAGGGCATAGATTTCTCTCTTGAAAAGGGACAGGTTTTGTCCATAATAGGCTCATCGGGAAGCGGAAAAACCACGCTCTTGCGTTGTCTTAATTTCCTTGAGTTTGCAGAAGAAGGGGAAATTTTAGTTGACGGAAAGGTCATATATGACGGAACAAACAAAAATTCCATGTCTGAAAATGAACTTCGTGAAAAAAGACTTCATTTCGGCATGGTGTTTCAGAATTTCAATTTGTTCCCCCAGTATAACGTTCTTGAAAATGTAACTTTAGCACCAAAGCTTCTTAAAAAGGGAACTAATGAAGAAATTGAAAATAGGGCAAAAAGTCTTATAGAAAGAGTGGGACTTTCGGAGAAGCTTAAAAGCTATCCATGTCAGTTATCGGGAGGTCAGCAGCAGAGAGTTGCAATCGCAAGAGCTCTTTGTATGAATCCTGATATACTCTGCTTTGACGAGCCCACAAGCGCTCTTGACCCCGAGCTTACGGGAGAAGTATTAAAGGTTATCAAGGGCCTTAAAAGCAGCGAAAGCACCATGATTGTGGTAACACACGAGATGGAATTTGCCAAAAATGTTTCCGATAAGGTTATCTTCATGGCAGACGGTGTAATTGCGGAAGAAGGAACGCCAAAAGAGGTATTCGGCAATCCCAAGAGTGAAAAAACTAAAGCATTTTTGAATAAGTCATTAGAAAGCTTCTGAGGTGATTTTGTTGAAAGAAATAAAAATAACCGAAGAAATGAAAAAAGAACTCTTTAAGGTGATTTCCCAGGCGGAAAGTGAAGAGGACTGCGCTATTCTTTTTGAAGATTTATGTACCAGGCAGGAAATTGAAAAAATGGCGCAAAGACTCATTGCGGCAAAGCTTCTTAAGGAGGGCAAAACCTATAATCAGGTAATTGAGGAAACGGATATTTCCTCTGCCACATTAAGCAGGGTTTCCCGTTCATTAAGATACGGAAAAGGCTATAAAAAGTTCATAAAATAAAAGGGGATGTTAACATCCCCTTTTTTTATTCAAACATTTCCTTTGCATCAAGTCCGCCGATTCTATAACCGATGGTCTTCGGAAGAGAGTCCATAACAAAGTCATATATGACCTCTTTTCCGTCAATAAGCCACTTATGAGGCTGATTGTTATACATCCAGTCAAGAGGCTCTGCATCCTCCTTCTGAATGGAGTTTATACGGAAGGCCTCTTTAAGGTCAGCTTCAATTTCAGGAGTAATTGCAGAAGGCTGCATTGATACGAACAGGGGAGAGCCGCTTCGGGAGAGAAGGTCAAGCCACTGGCGATTAAGTTTCCAGGGAATGTTATCACCAAGCAAGCCTACACAGTCGGCATCAACCTTATAAAAAGCATCATTCTGACACATTCTGAAAGCAAGGGTATTTACGCCGTTTGCTCTTGTAACAGACCAGCATCTTCCGCTTGTATCGGTACCGATTCTGTTTATTTCAACAAATCCTGCACAAAGATGTGAAACGGTATTACATCCGATTAAGTACATATCTTTTGCAGTTTCCTTTATAAGCCTATAGAAATCAACGGTGATTTCCGCACTTGTTTTTTTAGTATCATAGAAGGACCAATTCTTGTAATTTGTGATGCAGGCATTGAAATCATAGCCGAAATTACCGAACATATCGCAGCAGGAATAGTCGTGCTTTATAAGTTCAAAGCCCCAGCTTTTTATTCTTTCGATATCTTCCTTTATAAGCTTTTTAATCTCGGGATGTGAGGGATCTAAAAACTTCATTCTGTCTCTCTTTATGCACCAGTCGGGATGAGCCTGTTCCAGAGCAGAATTATGGAGAAATCTTACCCATACACCGGGGCGGAGGCCCATTTTTTTAAAGCGGGTTGCGATTTCCTTCATATCTTTGTATTTTTCATTAGGAAGCCAGGGGCCTTCAACCTTGTTTACCTGCCAGCCGTCGTCAATTACCATGAAGGGGCGGTTTTTATTTTCCCCTGCAAGGCGTGAAATGAGACGGGCATCCTCGATAATTTCTTCAAAGCTGGAGTTCCCGTAAGCATAGTACCAGTTGTTGCTTCCGTAAACAGGTTCCTTTGGGAAAATAGGATTTTCGCACATTACCCTGCAAAACGCCTGCGCTGCACGGTAAGATGACATTCCTTCGTATTTCTCGCATACAAATGTACAGGCAAGAAGCTTTCTTCCCGAAAGGTCAACGCCTATTCCGCCGCAGCGAACGTCAACCCAGGCGGTTACGCCCGAGGCGTCATACTGGAAGGATACATAACTTGAAGCACAGGTCATAACACCGCAGCCAACCGTAGCTTCTCCGTTTGATGCAAAAAAGTACCAGGGCATAAAGGTTTCGCCATTTAATGAATGCCAGGTCATATCACCGTAAGATCTTTCCCATTTATCGCCCATTACCGAAACGGGCTCATCAGCCTTGTAGTTCCAGCGAAGGGAAATCATTTTAGGCCTGCTTTCGTTTGCTTCAACAAAGGTTTTAAGCTTTCTTCCCTGAAGCTCAAAGCTCACTTTGGCATCTTTATTTTCTTCGTCGCAGAAAATGGTTACCATATCGGGGATTCTTAAAATATCTACCATGTCATCACCTTTTCTTTATTCTGTTTAAGGATAAATTTAAATCTTTGCAGTAAATCAGGATATCATCAGGCTATAATATCTGCTGTATAATAGCACCGTCTATTTTAAGTATAACCTCACACATTAAAAAAGTCAATAGGAAAATGGCACTTTAATATGTCTAAACGTAACATATTTGGCGGTACTCCCTAAGGAGTACCGCCGTTAAAGTGCCATTTTTTTATTTTATTTTGTGAAGTGCTTCTGCATAACCTGGAAGGGTGGTTGAAAGACAGTAGTTAATTACTATCATATCGGTTATGTTATATTCTTCCTTCAAATCGTCTATTGTACCGAAATAGCTTCTGGGGTCCACAATTACCAGATTTTCAAAATGATTTGTCAAAAAGGGTAAAAGGGCATTGGCGTAAGAATCCTTTATAACAAGGAGTGTTTTCCCATTTTTGATTTTAGTGTTAACCGTGGCTATGGGGTGATCGCTTCCCATGAAAATACCGTAGTTGGGAGGGGTGTTTTTCTTGGGAAGGAGATAAACCCTGGACTGGTATTTGGTTATACTTCCGTCTGCTTCTTTGATTTTAGCATATATAAGTGGATTTTCTTCAAAGGTGTAGTAGTTTATTTCGTCTGCATAGTCCTTGTATTGGGTGCTGTTTGCCTGATTGTATAAAAAGCCTAAAAATCCTTTTAAGGTGTTTTTCTTAAAAGAGTCTTTCTCCAAAGGCTCTTCTCCCATGGCTTTAATAACTTCCCTGTAACCGAAATACGCACCGTCCTGAGTCCAGTGATGGTCTGTGCGGAAGTATATATAATCATCTATGTTTTCTTTAAGGCTGTCATATACATTTATTCCCGTAACTTTGGGCAATGAAGCATAGATAAGCTCCAGTGCATATTTCTGGGAATCGGAATAGTTTTTATAGGCGGAGTCTGAAAATTCAATCTGGGTAGGAATGAGCAACATGTACTTATTTCCGTCAAACTTTGAATAAATCTCAGTAAGAGCACTGATATAGTCAGCCTTTACAGAAAGATCCTCTCTGTAAACCTCCATTATCCTGTCGCCGGATAAAACCAACTGACCGCCGCCGGGTAAAGTAAGAAGCTTTTCTTCAGCCTGGAAGTCCAATCCCTTAGAGGCATCAATTATACCGCCAAAGTCCATGAAATAGCTTCTGTATCCCACATTATCAGTAAGGAAAGCCTCATAGTCCTTAGTGAAAGAGCCATTAAGAAGATTGTCCCAGGAGAATGGGGGCATAGAAGCAAGAGGTCTGTTTTCCTTTACGGATGCTTTTTCGTCTTTGGGAAGAATCATTACAAAAACGAAAAATATCAAAAGCAGCAGGGCAAAAGTGAAAGTAGTTATTTTTTTCCGCATAACAATACCTCCTTAAAACCTGAAGTATAAAAAGGGATTATAGGTCTCTTTAACCAAAAGGGTGAAACAAACTGCCATTATTAAAATAACGCTTAAAGGAAGGAGTACGGCGTATAAAACCCTTGCTTTATTTTTTAAAAGCTTTGCGAAAAGCTTAATAAGGGGTGTTGAGCAAATGAAAAGAAGCATTAAAAGCCAGATGTTTGAAAAGAATGAACTTTCCGCTAAAATGTCAAGACCTCTTTCGTTTTTGCCGAAGGCAGAAAGAAGAAATGCTTTAAGACGAGACATATCCGTAAAATAGAAAAGCATCCATCCGCCTAAAACCAGAGCGTTTGAATATACAAGACGGAAAAATGAGGGAACATGATCCCAGAATTTGAATAAAAGCTTTTTTTCGAAAATCAGCAAGATGCCGTAGTAAAGACCCCATAAAATAAAGTTCCAGCTGGCTCCGTGCCAGAAGCCCGTCAAAAACCACACCACGAAAATGTTAAGAAGATGGTGCTTTCTGTTACCGCCCAGGGGTATATAGACATAGTCTCTGAAGAAAGTTCCCAGGGACATGTGCCATCTTCTCCAGAATTCCGTTACACTTTTAGAAGTGTACGGATAGTCAAAGTTTTCCTTAAAGTTAAAACCGAAAAAGTAGCCGAGACCTATTGCCATATCACTGTAGCCCGAGAAGTCAAAATAAATCTGGAAGGCGTACATTATAATTCCCAGCCATGCACCTTTAGCCGAAAGATAGGTAAGGTCTCCGCCAATAAGTAAATCAACCACCTGACCTGCGCTGTTAGCCAGAAGAACCTTTTTGAACATACCCTGTGAAAAACGGATTACGCCTTTTTCAAAGGATTCAAAGGTAACTGTCCTTTTATTTATTTGTTTTTCTATATCAACATAACGGACGATGGGGCCTGCCACCAGCTGAGGAAACATGGTTACATAAAGTAAAAACTTGTAGTATGATTTCTGAAGTCCCGCTTCGCCTCTATATGTATCTATTACATAAGTTAAAATCTGAAAAGAATAAAATGAAATGCCAAGGGGCAGTGCAAAGCCCAGGAAAGAAAAACTTGTGCCGAATAAAATATTTATATTTGAAATGAAAAAGCCGGTATATTTGTAAACACCTAAAAGCCCTAAAATTATAATGGTTGCAAGGATAAGAGATATTTTAGAGCCGATTTTTCCACGCCATCTGTCAATTCCAAAGCCTGCTATATAGCCGGTGAAGGCGGAAAAAAGCATTACCAGAACCAAAACAGGCTCTCCCCAGGCGTAGAATATTAAAGAAGCTGTTAAAAGGACTATGTTTTTCCAGGTTATATTTTTAGATAAAAAGTATAAAAACAATGTAACAGGAAGAAAAAGTCCCAATGAAAGCAAACTTGAAAAAACCAAAATCCCAACTCCTTTCATACATAATATGTATATTATATGTATAAATCCTTATTTTGTCAAGAATGGCAGAGGCAGGTTAAATTTTTGTACTAATATTTTATTTGGGACATAAAATTAAAGTAAATATCAAGGAGGGATTTTTTTGGAAGATAAAAAATATATGCAGAAAATAAGCCACAATGTTATAATGGAGGGAAGAAAAAGACTGAGCGTAAGTGCAGTTGAAGAGGTGGGCGCTTTTGACGAGGCATCTGTTTCACTTAAAACCGCCATGGGGACCTTGTGCATAAAAGGACAAAACCTTCGCATAAACAAGCTTAGTGTGGAATCAGGAGATGTGGATATAGAGGGAGTAATAAATTCGTGTACTTATAAGGGAGAAGAGGATTCCTCGGAAAAAGGATTTTTCGGAAAACTCTTTAAGTAAATATGCTTGGCACGGAAAATGACGGGCTCATCTTCGGGATTTTCATTATATGCGGGTTTATATGCGGTATTATATTTGATTTTTTCAAAATCTTAAGAAAAAGCTTTGGCAAAAAAGAAATCTTCACAAACATTTGCGATGCCCTTTTCTGGACATTTTTCACTCTTTTTTTTCTGTGGCTTAATTTCAGGGCAAATGACGGCAATATCAGGTGGTTTCTGTTTTTCGGCATCATACTTGGCGCTTTTATCTATTTTCTTTTATTCAGCAAAATTTTTGTGTGCATCGGAGTTTTTACAGCAAAGATAATTGAAAAAATACTCATATTTATTATCAAAATATTGTTTTATCCTCTTTTGTTTGCTGTAAGAAAAATGAAAAAAGCGATATTCTTTATATACAGTCCTTTTTCGGGATTGAGAAAAAAAGGAGGCTTATTAAAAAGATTTATAAAAAGGAAATGGCACATAATTAAATTTTGCTCGAAAAAAATATAAAAAATACGAAAAAAACCTTTACAATGGGACTTTGGTGGTATATAATAGTTTTGTCAAAATTCAGGCTTTTAATTTACGGAGGATTTTAAGATAAATGAAAAAGCGTGTTTTAATTTACATTCTGGTTTTCCTTCTTGTTTCCTATTTTTTCGGGATGCTTATATCACAGCAGGTAAAAATCGGTGAAAAGGAAGCCGAAATAGAAAAGCTTAAGGCGGAAATCACGGCAACTGAAAACGAAAGTGAGCGACTTAAGGAAGAGATAGCCAACGCCGAAAGCAGAGAGACCATTGAAAGGATAGCCAGGGAAGAGCTTGGACTTGTTTATCCTGATGAGAGAAAATTTGTGGATTCAAATGGCTGACGCTTTTTTGATACAAGAGATAATTTAAGGGGAGGAGAATTTTTCCGTGGATTTGGAATTGGGGAAGATAGTAGACGGCAAGGTGTCCGGAATAACAAATTTTGGAGCTTTTATTGAACTGCCTGAGGGAAAGTCAGGGCTTGTTCATATTTCTGAGGTTTCAAGGGAATACATAAAGGACATCAATGAACATCTTAAGGTGGGGGATACCGTAAGGGTTAAGATTACGAACATTGACCCAAGTGGAAAAATAGGTCTTTCCATAAAAAAGGCTCAGGAAGAAGAACGTAAAAAGAAATATGTTTTTTCCGGAGTTCCTGCAGAGTTCAGCTTTTCATCCGATAAGGGAGAGGATTTGTCCTTTGAAGATAAGCTTGCAAAGTTCAAGCAGGACAGCACCGACCGTATGCAGGATGTAAAGAAAGCAGCGGAAAACCGCCGTACGGGTTATAAAAGACCCTCGGGCAATTATTAAAATTTAAATGTAAACACATCGCCGAAGCGATGTGTTTTTTGCTTAAGAAATCGTTTTTTCGTATTGACTAAGTTTTCAAAATATGATAAAATCTATTGTAATCAAAATATGAGGAGGAATTTATATGAAGAAATTATTGGTTATGTTATTGACAGTTGCTATGCTTTTAACTATGAGTGTGGCATCATTGGCAGAGGAAGCTGCTGCAGCACCCGGTGAGGGTCCCGAAAAGGACAGACCCAACGACAGTGCAAGTGTAATTAACTATTTTGAAGCAGCAGAGCAGAGAAAATGGCTGTTCTTTGAAGCAGAGCTTGCGGAAAAGCTTGAAAATGCAATAGTGAATGCAGACCATGCAGGATACAAAGGCGAAGGCTGCGTGGCTTTGACTTTGTGGGGCACAAACACTGAGGTAAAACCCGGATTAAAGTTCAACGTTAATGCAGTTTTGGCAGGTGCACAGGACCTTTACATAGGCTATAATAACGGACATACCTTCTCCCAGAGCGCAAACCTTACTGTAAACGGAACAGTTCAGAAGATTTATTTCCCCACAATAAAGAAGGATGCGTGGGCATCTTATGCTATGATTAAGGTTCCCGTAACATTGAATATGGGTGCAAATGAAGTGGTTCTTCAGCTTGACAAGGAGGACTATCCCTCAAGCTTCAACATTGACTTTGTTGCAGTATCCAAGGGCGAAACCTGGAAGGATGAAGCAAAGGCTATAAAGCTTCAGATTGGAAATACCACAATCACAAAGGTTACTGAAAACGGCGATGTCCCCGTTGCTTCTGACGTTGCTCCCATGATCAGCGAATCAAGAACATTCATCCCCGTAAGAGGTATGTTTGAGCTGGCAGGTGCTACCATCGGCTGGAATGCTGATACAAGAGAAGTAACAGTTGAGGCTGACGGTACAACAGTTGTTCTCACAATCGACAGCAGACTGGCTCGTGTAAACGGCAAGAGAAAGATGATGGATGCTCCTCCTTTCATAAAGGACGGAAGAACACTCATCCCTGTAAGATTTATTTCTGAAAACTTAGGCTATAAGGTTGACTGGAACGGCGATACAAGGGAAATCACAATTCATGTAAAATAGCAATAAAAACACTGTGAATTTTCACAGTGTTTTTTATTGTTATATTGACTTTTAGAGGTTTAAGCCTTATAATAAAAGCTTGAAGAACTAAGAAAAAAAAGGATTGATATTTATGGCAAAAGTTGATATTTTTTCAGGCTTTTTAGGAGCAGGTAAAACCACCCTTATAAAGAAGCTTATAAAAGAGGCTTATAAAGGGGAAAAGGTTGTTCTGATAGAAAATGAATTCGGTGAAATCGGTATAGACGGCGGCTTTATGAAGGACGCAGGTATTGAAATTACCGAAATGAATTCGGGCTGTATATGCTGCTCTTTAGTGGGCGATTTTTCAAAGGCATTGGTAAAGGTTTTGGAGGAATACGAGCCAGACAGAATTTTAATCGAGCCTTCAGGAGTGGGCAAGCTTTCCGATGTAATAAAGGCAGTGGAAAATGCAGGTAGCGACAAGCTTTTATTAAATACATTTACAACCGTGGCTGACACCAAAAAGTGTAAAATGTATATGAAAAACTTCGGAGAATTTTATAAGGACCAGATTGAAAACGCCCTTTGCATTGTTTTAAGCCATACAGGCGGTGTGGCAGAGGAAAAAATAAGCGAAAGTGTTGCTCTTATCCGTGAGCATAACAAGGAAGCAGTCATTGTTACAACACCCTGGGATGAGCTTTCGGGAGAGGTAATCCTCTCTGCCATGGAGAAAGAAAACACACTGGAAAATGCACTGCACAGCGTTATGGAAGAGCATGAGCACCATCACGAGCATGGAGAAAACTGCACCTGCGGATGCCACGACCATGACCATGAGCACCACCATGAGCATCACCATCACGCTGATGAGGTGTTTACAAGCTGGGGCAGGGAAACCTTGAATAAATATGGTGAAGATGAGCTTAAGAATATATTAAAGGCTCTTTCTGACGAAGAAAAATACGGAATGATTTTAAGAGCCAAGGGTATTGTGGCATCAAGCGATTCCTGGCTTCACTTTGACTATATCCCCGGTGAAGCGGATGTAAGATGCGGAAGTGCTGACATAACAGGAAGAATTTGTGTTATCGGTTCTAAAATAAACGAAAAAGAAATAGAAAAGCTTTTCAGGGTTGGTGAATAAAATGATAGAGGAAAAGGAAATTCCCGTCTATCTTTTCACGGGATTTTTGGAGTCGGGTAAAACTCAGTTCATTCAGGGAACACTGGAGGACGAAAAGTTTAATCCCAAGGAAAGAACGTTGCTTTTGGTATGCGAAGAGGGAGAAGAGGAATATAACAAGGATAAATTTGTGGTTAAAAACGTAACCATGGAAATTGTAAATTCCGTAGATGAGCTAAAGAAAAACACCCTTGCAAAGGTGGCACGCCGTTGCAGGGCAGACAGGGTTGTAATTGAATACAACGGAATGTGGGAGCTTTCCCATCTTTACAACAATATGCCCGAAAACTGGATTATCTATCAGCAGATTTTGTTTGCGGACAGCGAAACCTTTATAAGCTACAACGCCAATATGCGAAGCCTTATGGTAGATAAAATGAATGACTGCGAGCTTATTGCCTTAAACCGTGCAACGGGCAGAACGGACAAGGAAACCATCCATAAAATTATCCGTGGCACAAACAGACGGACAACCATAATCTACGAATACATAAACGGGGAAATTGAGTATGACGATATAGTTGACCCTCTGCCCTTTGATGTGGAAGCACCTATAATCAAAATAGAGGACAAGGATTACGCCATCTGGTACCGTGATTTGATGGAGGAACCGGGAAAATACGACGGCAGGACAGTTTCCTTTAAGGGAATGGTGGCTCGCCCCAAGGAGCTTTCAGAAAAGGAGCTTTTAATAGGAAGAAAGGTAATGACCTGCTGCGAAGATGATATAGCATTTCGTCCCATCGCCTGTGAAAGCGACAATGATATTGATGCGGACAATGCAGCGTGGTATGTATTGACTGCAAGGATAATTATGAAAAAGCACAAGCTTTATACCCAGAAGGCACCGGTGCTTAAGCTTGTTAAAATAGAAAAGGCAAATCCGCCGGAAAAAGAAGTGGCGACCTTTTATTGATAAAATACCCGTAAGGGGAGGAGAGATTTTTTATGAGAGATTTAAAAAAATATGAGTTTGCAATGCCTCCTTACGTTCACAGAGAGGATTTACAGGGCGGAACAGTAAGGTACAAAATGGAAAGAAATGACCTCATAAACGGCGAATTTTTTATCACCGGAGATAAAGAGGTAGAGCTTTCTGACTTTCTGGTTTTTGAATATGAAACCAATGGCTTATACAGAGGTCTTGTATTAAAGCAGGGCTTTATAGAAGCGGTAAAAGACGACGTGCCCACACCCTTTATGTTCTTTAACGATATCCTGACAGACGGAAAAAGACACGTTGCGATAGCTTCCTGCAAAAAGGGAACATACGACCATTTGAGAATAAGATTCAACTTTAAGTTCCCCACATTTAACATGGATATTTATAATTTCTATACCTGTACTAAAGAGGAGCTTCCTGAAAGATTTCCCGATGAAGCAAAGAGCGTGGAAGGCTATGAATGTATAGATATTCTCAGCTTTACCAATGATGACATTCCCGATAATTTCGGTCTTATTGACGGCGGAGCAGGTGTTCCTGCGGGAAAGAGGGCTTTTGGTGAAATCCCCTTTGATTTTTCGGGTAAAATGATAAGACCCGCCGCTTCTCCCAAGGAAAATGACGAGCTTATAAGAAACATAACTGCTGAAAATGTAAAGAGACGTCTTTGCAGACCTGAAAGCAGAGAAAGCAGATTTGAAATTCCCGTGGGCAAAGCAGCAAAAGAGGTTTACTTCGTTCTTTATTTAGACGGGCTTATGCATGAAAGATGGGGCTTTTGCGCTCCCGACCCCACAATTTTAGGCTCTGCCCAGGGCGAGGTAATGATGCCTTTAATGGTAAATGACATTGAACGCTATGCGGTTTATGTAAACTACGAAGACGGTGAAATTGACGAATGCTTCCCCGAAAACGTAAAGAACAAAAATCACGCCATGACAGGTGAAATTGGTGTATATGGTGTAAAGACCAAGGATAAGAAAATAAAGAGCATTTCCTTTGAAGACAGAATGATTGATACCGATGTCTCCCTTTGTGCTTTGACTTTAAACGTAGATGCTCCTTTGGTTCTTTCACCAATGTTCCCCGAAAGAAACAAGGGGCACGAAGCTGACTTCAATTATAAAGGAGAATTTTCTCTTGATGGGGACACTCTTTTGGTTAAAAACGGCGCTCTTTACCTGGAACTTTTAACAAAAGACGGACTTTTTGTTAAGAAGGCAGTATCAGGCTTTGACGAAAAAATGACCATTGACGGCGCACTTTTAAAAGTGAGAACAAAAGACGGGCTTATAGAAAACTTTGAAAGAGTGGATATAAAAGTTTCTGATGATGCTAAAATAACATACAGATATGAAAACTTGTACATAACCGTAACAATAGCTCTTACAAAAGAAGATGGCGTTGCCCTTTCTATGAAAGCGGAAAACAGGGGAGATAAAATAAGCGTGGGAATTTTATTCCCCGTGATTTCTGATATAAAGTTTAATAATGCAGAAGACACATGGTACTTCCTTCCCAAATACCAGAACACCGAAAGCAACGGAAGCGCCTATGTATATGAAGAATCTGCTCCTTCATTTCCCATGCAGTTTATGGATATATTTTCACTTAAATCAGGTGCAGGCTTTGCCATAAATACAACGGAAAGGGAGCTTAAGGTAAGAAAATATGCCCTTATTAAAAAAGAGGGCAGGGTAGATGCGTTCATTGAATATCCTGATATGTACTTTAAACTTGAAAACGGCGAAGAGTTTATAGGAACAGAAACATTACTTTATACTCATAAAGGCGACTGGAGAGTGCCCTTTAAGAATTATAAAAACTGGCTTGACTCATGGTATGAGCCTTATAAATGCCAGGATAAAAAGTGGTATAGAGAAAAGTTCTGGCTTTTAGCTGAAATAGACGACTTTGTAGAAACCAACGGCATTACCAACTTCCCCGTATGGTATGACAAGAAGAATAAGAAGTATAACTTCAACCTTATAATGGACGATATAACCGAGCTTTACGGCGAAACTCCCGACATTTTACATATGTGGGGCTGGTGCTGGGATGAGGAATTGGTAAGCCAGTCTTGGGGTAACTACGGTAAAGAAGACTATGACGCTTTGGGCGGTCTTGAAAACTTTAAGGCAGCACTTAATGATGTGAAAGAAAGAACAGGCGCAGAAATTTCCCTTTATCAGCACCCGACACTTTTATCCAAGAGATATAAGCAGGCAGAGGAGTTTTTCCCCAAGTACAGGGTAAAAACGGCTTCGGGAAACTACATCGGAATCGGCGGTCATTCATACAGAATGTGCCATGCCAACGAAACCTGGAGAGATTATGCAATTAAAAATTATCCCAGAGTTCATGAGGAAACAGGAGTAAACATTTTATACATCGACGAATTTTCTCTCCGTGTTGATAACAGATGCTTTGACGAAACTCACGGACATGAAGTTCCCTCAAACCTTCTTAAGACAGACAGAAACTTTATATCAAAGCTTAAAGATACGGTTCCCGAGGACTTGGTGCTCTACGGAGAATACTATGCGGTTGACGTAAATGCAAGATATATTGACTGCAACATAAGCTATTACATTTTAGACTCCATAAACCGTATGATAGAGCAGGGTGTTCATGCAGAAGACGGCTCGGATATCTACGGAAGAGTATTTACCGACCTTTATCGTTTTGCATTCCCGAAAATCGTTCAGCTTATATTGCCCATGGCTATGAGAAACTTATCCTGGCAGCCCTTAAAGGCAACCTTCTTCAACGGTCAGGCGATTTACGATTCCTTCTGGGATGCGGAAGAATCCAGGGGAAGAAAGTTTATGGCAAAGAGCTTTCGTATAAAGAAGGACTATGCTGACTGCTTCTCATCAGATACACCCGAAACCATGACAGATTCCATTTCAGATTCAATCTGTGTAAATAAGTACCCGGGTGAGGGAAGATGTCTTTATGCTCTTTATAACAGAAGCTATCACACCTTTAAGGGTGATGTTCTGGCAATTCCTTATAAAGAGGGAGCTAAGTATTTTGACGTATGGAATAACTGCGAAGCGCCTTTTAAGGTTAAAGACGGTATCGCTTATATTGAAAGCAGAGTCGTTGCCCAGAGCGTCGGAGCAATAGCTGAAATATATTAAAAATAAAAGCACCCACCGGGTGCTTTTATTTGACAAAATGAATATTTTTCTATATAATTGTAAAATATAAAAGCATGTAAAATTAAAGGAGAATTTCTATGGAAAAAAGAGTTGCTACTGTCAGTATTATCGTGGAAAACGGTGAAAAGGTAAATGAGGTAAATGCAATACTTCATGACTATGCTCCTTATATTATAGGAAGAATGGGTCTTCCTTACAGAGAGAAAAATATCTGCATTATAAGTATAGCAATGGATGCACCCGAGGACGAAATTTCTGCCCTTTCAGGCAAGATAGGAAGATTAGACGGAATAAGCACCAAAACCGCCTATGCAAAGATATGAAGGATATAATAAATAAGCTTAAAACCGAAAGCAATGCCGATTTTTCCGAGCTTTTATATTTGATAGAAAATGCAGGGGAAAATGAAAGAGAATTTTTAGCAGAAGTTGCAAGAGAAAAGAGAGATAAGGCCTATGGCAACAAGGTGTTTTTAAGAGGACTTATTGAATTTTCCAATATCTGCAAAAACGATTGCTACTACTGCGGAATAAGAAAGAGCAATAAAAATTTAGAAAGATATTCTCTTACAAAAACCGAAATTCTCTCCGCTTGCGAAAAGGGAAGAAGTCTTGGCTTTTCTACCTTTGTACTGCAGGGCGGAGAAAGGGCAAATAATAAAGAGCTTGAAAAAATCATTTATGCCGTAAAGGAAAAATATCCCGAATGTGCCCTCACCCTTTCTCTGGGGGAAAAGTCTAAAGAGGTATATAAAAGATTTAAGGATTTGGGAGCAGACCGCTATCTTTTGCGCCACGAAACAATTTCAAAGGAGCATTATGAAAAGCTGCATCCTGATAACCTTTCCTACGACAAGAGATTAAGATGTCTTTACGACCTAAAAGAACTGGGCTATCAGGTGGGCTGCGGTTTTATGGTAAAAAGCCCTTATCAGCGGGATGAGGATTTGGCAAAGGAGCTTTTATTTATAAAAGAGTTTTCACCTCACATGGTGGGGATAGGACCGTTTATACCCCAGAAAGACACTCCCTTTTGTAATTTTCCTAAAGGAAGTGTGGAAAAAACTCTTTTAATGCTTTCTTTAATAAGAATAATGAATGAAAATGTCCTGCTTCCTGCAACCACAGCTCTGGCGACAGCCTCGGAAGATGGCAGAATTTCCGGCATCAGGGCGGGAGCTAACGTAGTTATGCCAAATCTGTCTCCCGATTTTGCAAAAAGCAAATATGCCCTTTATGATAATAAGAAATCAAGCGGCGAAGAGGGAGCAGAGGGAATAAAGCTTTTAGAGAAAAATATAGAAAAAGCAGGCTGCACTCTTGATTTTGGAAGGGGCGACAGTCTGGTAAAGGATTGATTTTATGGGAATAAATGAAGTGCCTTCGGGCGAGAGAATACATATAGGTTTTTTCGGCAGACGAAATGCGGGAAAATCCAGCCTTGTAAATAAAATTACAAATCAGAATCTTTCTTTGGTGTCTGATATTCCCGGAACTACCACAGACCCTGTTAAAAAAGCCATGGAGCTTTTGCCCTTAGGTCCTGTGGTAATCATAGATACGCCGGGCTTTGACGATTCGGGCGAGCTTGGTGCTATGCGTGTGGAGCAAACCAAAAAGGCTTTGGAAGAGTGTGATATAGCAGTTTTAGCTGTATCGGGAGAGGTGGGCTTAACCGATACGGAAAAAGAGCTTGTAGACCTTTTTAATGAAAAAGAAATAGATTATATACTCTGCTATACCAAATCCGACCTTAAAAAAGGTTCGGGACTTTCCGTAAGCTCCAAAACGGGAGAGGGAATAGAAGAATTAAAAGAAAAAATTGCCGCTTTGGGAAAAGAAAAGGGAAACAAAAGGCATATAGTAGGTGATATCTTAAAGGTAGGAGACAAGGTTGTTTTGGTAATTCCCATAGATGAGGCTGCCCCCAAAGGCAGACTTATTTTGCCCCAGGTTCAGACTATCCGTGAAATTTTGGATGCAGGTGCATCAGCCTTATGTGTGAGGGATACGGAATATAAAAAGGTTATGGACACTTTGGATGAAGTAAGACTGGTTATAACAGACAGCCAGGTGTTTTCCAGTGTGCAAGGGGAAACGGATAAGGACATTCCCTTAACATCCTTTTCAATCCTCATGGCACGCTATAAGGGCACGCTTAATGAGGCAGTAATGGGAGCTAAAGTCATAGATTTGCTTAAAGACGGAGATGAAGTTTTAATTGCCGAAGCCTGCACCCATCACAGACAATGCGGTGATATAGGCTCGGTTAAAATCCCTGCTTTAATTAAGAAATATACTGGTAAAGACATAAAGATAACACTTTCATCAGGCAAGGATTTTCCGTCTGACCTTGAAAAATATAAACTCATTATCCACTGCGGAGGATGTATGGCAACGGAAAAGGAAATGGAAATGAGACTTAAAAAAGCAAAAGAGAAAGATGTAGCTATGACAAACTACGGTATCTCAATTGCCTATATGAACGGCATTTTAGAGCGAAGCATAAGCCCCATCCCCGAAATGAAAGAATATATATGAAAAAAGGCTTTCAAGTTACCTTGAAAGCCTTTTTATTATTTCTTCTTTGCTGTTTTATCGTTGGGATTAAATGCAAGATTGGTGTTTTTCGCCACATCAACCATTATACCGCTTAAAAGAGAGTAAAGCTCGTTTTCTCCCAATGTATGACGAGGAGTGAATTTTTCACTTTCGGCATAGAATATTATTTCCGACTTAAGGAAAGAAGCTGCAGGGTCATTTTCCCTGAAATTAAAGGTGCAAACCAGCAACTTTCCTGAAAATACATTAAATTCAAACAAAGCTGACTGACGGATAAAATACTTATGTGTTGTGGCAACTTCTATTATTGGATCAAAGGGAACTTTATCGTTTGTGAAGCAAACGGCATCGCCGCCTTCTAAAAGCTGGTTGAACTGCCAACCGCAAAAACCGTCATGAGGCATATCCTTTAAGATTGGATGGTCATAAATTACGGTTGCAAGATGTCCGTCAGTTCGTCCGGGAAGTGCAATCTGGAAAGTGGTCTTGTGGAAAGTAAAGGGGGCACCACCAAATAAAACCACGTTTTCTCCGTTTTTCAAAGACTCTATAAGCTCTTCTTTAGAAGGATTGTTATAAATTTTCACCTTGTCGGAAGAAGATATTAGAGCCTTGGGGAAAATGTAAATTTCCCACTGGTTTTCTCTGTGAACATCTTTGCTGTCCAATGTGATTTTGAGGATAACAGCTTTGGGTTTATTAACTTCGGGAAGTACTTCGGAAAAGTCATAAAGGCGTGAAACCTTGCCGTTTTCAATTTCGTTTATCTTTATATTTTTTCTTAAAATTACCTTGTCTTCTGAAATAAGCATAACGGAAAGATCGGCGTCTTTCAGGGTATTCTTTCCATAGTGGGAAGTGAAAATGCCAAATTCTAAAGGTGTGCCGCTTTCAAAATTACGTTTTCTTTCAAGATCTGTTAAAACCACAGTCTCCGAATTGTATCTTAAAACATTTTCGTAGGTTTCTCCGGGCTTAAGTTCATAAAATTCGTTCATCATACCACAGTCATAACCAAAGGTATGCCAGTGAGTATCAATGGGTCCTAAAAAGTCATAGCCTGACATATCATCGCATCGGCGAAGCTGTTCAAAGCAATATTTGCGGACTCTTCTTTGCCACTGACTGGAGTTTTTGAAAAAGAGGGGCGCTTTATGCAAAACTTTTTTATCTGAAAGATGCTTTTCCAGTGAAGAAAACATTTCTGTTTTGCTTACGGGTGAATTTTTATAACGATCCTTTAAGCTTAGATCCGTAAAAGTTCCGTCGATACAGATTTCGTGGCTTACACGGGGCTTGTTATAAATGTTTTTATAAGAGTCAATCTTTTCGACATCCGACCCTAAGGAGAGATAGCTGAAATGACCATGAGCATAGCTATTATACATATCGCTGAATTTTGAAAGTTTTTCAAGACGGTGAGGATTATGTAAAAAAGGTTTATACGTCATGTCAGGCGTAACTTCAGGATTGCCCCAATAGTATTCGACACCCCTTAATGCACTCATGGGGGAATAGAGTGAATCGGTATTCTCGTGAACTGTCATAGCGCATTTTTCCAGATAGTCTATAAATTGCTCGTCTATATCAAGCTCATTTCCGTTACAGTAAATTGAAACCGATGGATGGCGGCGGCAAAAATAAACAATTTTCTCCCATTCTTCCAAAGTGGTATTGTTAGGAGATTCTGCCTGAATTATCATGCCAAGCTCATCTGCCGCCTGCATATATTCCTCTGAGGGAATGTGGGTATGGAATCTGATAAAGTTAAAACCAAGCTTTTTAAATTCTTTTATTATCTGTCTGTAGTAAGATATGTCATGGTGGGGATGAATTGTATCAGGAATGTAAAAATGCTCACATACGCCTCGTAAGAAATAGGGATTTCCGTTTAACTTAAAGTGAGTTCCGTTAGCTAAAAGCCTTCTTATTCCGAAAGGCATAGAAAGAGTAGCTTCGCCTGAAGTAAGTACAAGGGTATAAAGCTTGGGATTTTCAGGGCTCCAGGGGGTAAGATTTTCTGCATTAAAGGAAAAATTACCCTTTGAAGTGCCGGATAAAAGTGTAGTATCTTCGTCTTTTACTTCCCATGCTATAGTAATTTCTTCTTTGGAATCAACCTTTACGGAAACAGTTTTCAAGTCTTCTGATGTGAAAATTGCCGCATCACGGAGGGGACTATTAAAAACACGGAGTTCCACATCTCCCGTGATTCCGCCTGTGCATTCGCAAGCAGCACGGGAGGTAAGACCGACTATAGGCTCGCCGTAAATGCCCGAAAGTCTTGAATTTGAAACGGAAAGAGTAATGGTGTTTTCACCATCTTTTATTACACCTTCGGGAACTTTTATAGAAAAAGGAGTGCTGTATCCTTCATGTCTTCCTAAAAATTTGCCGTTTATCCAAAGGGAAAGTGAATTCTGAACTCCGCCAAAGTAAATCTCGGCATCGCCATAAAAATTCTCACACAAGAAAGTACGCTCGTAAAAGAAATTTCCCATTATGTTGGGAAGCGCCATGTCAGGCACATAATGATTTATGGGATAAGACCAGAGACCGTATTCGGGATTTATTTTTAGTTCCCTGAAGAAAGGAGAAAATCTCAGCTTTTCTGTAAGATCTTCCCAGTATGCGGGAACCACATTTTCCAAGGGGAAGCCTTTGAATGAGGGAAGAGAAGTGTCTTCATATGTAGCCTCCTGATAGGCTATTTTCCATGTACCGTTAAGGGAGAAAGATGAATAAAGCATATCAAAACTCCTTTTGTAATTTATACTGTTATTATAGCAGAAAAATAAGTGATTTCCTTAATTTTTTTGTTTTTTTAAGGTTTTTTCTTAGTTTTTTTGTCATTTAAATAAAAAAGACCTTTCCTATGCAAAGGAAAGGTCTTTCGGTTATTTTTTCATAAAGCCCGAGCTTTTTTTCTTTTTGGATTTTAGCAAAACAATGTCTTTCATTCCAAGATAATAAGAAACCAGGAAAAAGCCCCACTCCACCGCCATAAAAACGATATACTGAACGGTGTTTGAAAACTCAGATGTCGAAGCTCCTCTGGGACCTATAAAGGGAGCAAGCCAGATACCTGAAAAAATATTCTTTATAACATCTGTTGAAAGGGAGGTATTAAAACTCAAAATATATAAAACGAAAAAAATAAGGGAAGGAATCTGCCAGATAAGGCAATATAAAAAAGCATTTTTTAAGGATGCGGTTTCCTTGTTTCTTTCTCTTTGTCCCACATCAAAAGCCTCATAATAAATTAGTGATAAATAAGGAATTGAGGTTAAAATAGAAAAAACAATTCCTATGTATTTTTGTCCTCCCAAAATAAAATCTAAAACGGGAGATAAGGAGATAGAATAGACAAAAGTAATAACAATAAATAAAACCCTGTCGCCCGTAAGCTTTAAAGGGACTTTGTAAAGATTCTTGTTCATAGCTTTATCCTTTCAGATTAGTTTTTATGATTATATCATAAATAGTGAAAAAATGCAATAAGCTTAAGAAAAAATCTGTCCTTTGACTTGACAATGGAATTAAAGTTTGCTATAATAACCAAGTGATTTATATGCGGATGTGGCGGAATTGGCAGACGCGCATGGTTCAGGTCCATGTGAAAGCGATTTCATGCAGGTTCAAGTCCGTGAACCCTTTTTAAGGGAGTAATTAAAAACGGCTTGTGTAAATGCTAACAACTTAAAATTTAATATATGCGGACGTGGCGGAATTGGCAGACGCGCATGGTTCAGGTAACGCCACCTCGGTGATCAAATAGGTTAAACCGGATTTATCCGTTTAATATGTGAGGATTAAGCAGTTTTGCTCCTCCTCGGGTTACCTCTCCCGTGTAAAAATTAAGG
>JAZNEB010000014.1:0-17902 GCA_045588365.1 Clostridia bacterium
CGAGTTTGACGAGGGGCACATTTCAGGAGCAATCCTAATTCCATATACAGAAATTGAAAACAAAGCGGAAGAAATGATGCCTGATAAGGACAAGTTAATTCTTGTATATTGCAGGTCAGGCAGACGAAGTAAAATCGCAGCCGAAAGTCTTTCCAAACTCGGCTACACCAATGTAAAAGAGTTTGGCGGAATTATCGACTGGGAGGGAGAAATTGAGAAATGAGTAATAAATTCAGAATAGTATTATCCGTTATCGGTGTTGTAATCAGCATAGCACTTCTTGTTGTAAGCACTATTCTTGCAGAAGAGGCACTTGTAAGCCCTGTGCTTGCAACTGTGTTTATAATCATTTCAGTTATACTGGTTTTTGTCGCAATTTTCTTTGCGGCAAAGGTTGACTATGAAACAGGCAAGTATGAATGCAGAAAATGCGGTAATGTTTTTAAGCCAACCTTCAAGGCATATTTTTTGAGTTCACATACTCTTACCACAAGATACCTAAAATGCCCGAAGTGTGAAGAAAAATCATGGAGCAAAAGAAAAACAGAAAAGTAATGAAAAATTTCGGGGAACTCTTGACGGGTTCCCCGAAATTTTAACAAAGTTATGTGCCAAAATCGTGGTTTTGGGAGATTTATCCCTGAAAAGTACCGCCGAGTAAAGCGTTTTTTTTGCTTTCGGAGGGGGAGAGACCGAACTTTTCTTTATAAAGCTTACAAAAGTAGCTTACATCATCAAAGCCTGAAAGAACCGATATTTCTTTTACTTTAAGGTTTGGTCTGGTATTTATTAATTTACTTGCATAATTGAGTCTTAAATCTATAATGTGGCAGAAAACGGAGTGGCCGTATTTTTCCTTGAAGTCATGGCAAAGCTTTGAAACTGAGGAATTATTTATTTTTGCAATTTCTGATAAAGTGAGCTTTTCGGTGAAATTTTTTTCTATATAGAGTGAGGTTTTATCAAGGGAAGAGAGAGGCTTACTAAGGGGCTCATTGAAGAAAGAAACGTAAAAAGAATAAATCAGAGATGAAAGTACACTTTCGTTTTTGGTTTCGTAATATTCTTTTGTAATTTCATTTATAAGACGGATATATTTATCTGTGTCCAGCGAATCAACGAAAAGAAAATCAGATATTCCAAAATGGTCTAAAAGTGTGGGCACAGCGTCCCCCGTAATAGTCAAAAAAGCTGACATAAGACCGCCGTCATCTTCATATCTGGACTTTACATACCTGGAAGTAAAAAAAGCACTTCCTCTTTTTAGCTTGTGGGTTTCTCCGTTACAGTAAAGGGTACCATTTCCTTCAATTACAAAAAGTATCTGGTAGAAATATTGCTTTCCTTCGGGATAGTCCATAGTGGTTTGCCTGTATGAAGAGCTTGCTGTATGAAAAATAAAGGGAAGACTCTTAAAGCCTTCGGGTAAAATATTTATAGTTTCCATAAATCCTCCTTGCAAGATATTCATATAAAAGTGGAATATAATTATATTTACAAAAAAGTAAAAAGGCATTAAAATAGCTATAGATAGTATATCACAATATTGTTTGAAATGAAATACCTTTTGTAAAATAATTATAATTTGTATGAGGTGGTAAAATGGAGAAATATAAGGGCATATTCCGTTCGGATGAGGGAGTTACTTTAAGACCGAAAAAGAAAAGCGCCGAGTTTTCCTTTAATTTGGATGTAAAGGATGATATGCGGTATAAATTGTTCTGCGTAGGCGAAACCTCCCAGTTTTACTGGTGGAAGGACGAGCCTGACGGAAGATTTTTATATCGTGACATAACCGACGGACTTAATTACGAAAATGCAGAGATTGACAGATATTGTCTTGATTTTTCCGCAAAGGAGCCATTTAAATATATAAAAAGAGTGTATAAAAAGACTTTCTGGAGACCCTGGGCATCTTATATTCCCGTAGATCCTCTTCCTGATAAATGGAAAGTGGGAATAAGGGTTAAGGCGGAAAATCTTTCCATAGAGAAGGACGGATTTTTGCAGATGCGCTTAGAACTGCGTTTTTCTCATCCCGGAGTGAACAGACGTGATGTAACCATACCTTCGGATATGACGGTTGTTTTGCCTGTCCCGGAAGGAACCTATGACTATATTGAGCTTACAAAGGAAATTGAAATCCCTAAAGAAACCGTGCTTATATGTAGCTTTGTAGAGGGGAAAAATTATAAGGGTAAATGCTATTTTGAGCATCCTATGTTGGAGGCAGGAATTCACAATATGCTCCCTGCCTTTGCAGAACCTGTATCGGGAATGGCGTTATTTGACTGGTCGGGACAGAATATAAGCAAAAAAGAAAGACCGGAGTTTATTATAAAATTAAACGGAGAAAAGATTTTCAAGGGAGAAATATTCGAGCGTATACACCGCTTCTCAGAATGGGAAAAGCTTTTGCCAAAGGGTCTTCTTAAAAAGGAAAACAAGGTGGAAATCAGTCTTATTTCGGATTATCACGAGGCACTTCCTTACACCATATATGAACTGGCTGTTTTAGAACAGGCAGAAAGCGCTCTTGATATAATTTCAGTTTCTGAATTTGCTCCTGTTGGCGGAGAAGCAAGGGTTATGATAAGGACAAATAAGGAAAACACGAAAGTTACGTTCAGCACAGATTCTGACAGTATAAGCGGCAACGAAGAATACTTTTTTAAGGAAAAGGGACTTCACGGCATTTTGATAAATTGCTTAAAGACAGACTCAATGGTGGAATTTACCCTTGAAACCGACGGACATGAAGAAAAGGGGGTAATTAAAAACATCGTATACAAGGAAGAAGATAAGGTTATAACCGGTACCGGTGATATGATATATATTCCTCAGGAAATGGAAGAAATGGAAGAATATTTATCATGGTATATAGCTTGTGGCGTGGGTAACTTTATTACAATGCGTCCTTGCTATCGTTGGTCAGGAACCAGAGAGCTGGGACGTGAAGCGGTTATATTCTTTGCCCGTTTGATGAATGAACTTAAGATAAAATATGTCCTTATGGTAGATGGCAGAGAGGTGCCGGGACTTACGGCACAGCCTGATGATGAACTTCTTAAAGGAGAAAATTATCTTGGAAGACAGGCCCATGAGGTAGACGGAGCTTTATGCTATTGGGATGAAAGAGCAACAAGGGATATTGCAGATGAGCAGAGTGAGGAACTTTTGTACTATACATGGAAAGAAGACCCGGCTCATGCAGGAACAAGAGGACACGAAAAAACCTTTAACTATGTTGGAGAAAAGCTTGTTTTGTTTTTGCCGAAAGGTGCTCCCATGACAGATTATTCTGAGGCTAGAAAAAGGGTTGTGGGTGAGCTTAAGGAGCTTTTGGGAGATGATTATTCAAGACATACGGGGCCAGCAGCAACGTTTAAGTATTTTGCCGATGGAGGCTTAAAGTGGCTGGGAGCGGAAACCATGTATCAGAATACAGAGATGATACTGGCCTTTTTAAGGGGTGTGGCAAAGGACAGAGGAATGGAAACCTTTGGGGTGCATAACGCCGTTCAATGGTCCACAACTCCTCATGACAGCGAGGAGCGATTTAAAAGATTCCGCCTGGCGTTATATGTATCTTATATGCTTGGGGCCACCGATATAAATACTGAGGAGGGGCTCTGGCGTCTTGAGGAAGGTTATGAGCATCATCATCGTTTCTCTAAAGCCTGCAAGGGCCATCTTAAAGAGCAACAGGACTTTTACAGATATGTTTCTTCGCACACAAGAAGCGGAGAGTTTTATTCTCCGGTTGCAATGATTCACGGACGTGATGACGGTATTACTTTCTTCGGAAAAGGTAACACCTGGTATAAGAGGTTTAAAGATTCGGCTCCTGAAAAAAGCTGGGATGTTATAAAAGAGATATATCCCTTGGCAGAGGTGGGAAGAGGTATTTATATTCATAAATGTCCTGCTGACAGACCGGTGGGCTTTTATTCGGGAACTCCCTACGGAAATTTGGACATAATCCCGGCTGAAGCAAAGAGCGAAACCTTTAATAGCTATAAGCTTATTATATATATGGGATATAACAAATTTACTCCTGAAGATAAGGAGAAACTTTTAGACTACGTTAAAAATGGAGGAAGTGTGCTTATGACAAGGGCACATCTTACCTCTACCACAAACATTGAAAATGTGCATAACGGAAATCTGGAGTTTTTAAATATGCCTGAATTTTTAGGGGAATGTACCGAAAGCAAGGAACTTAAAGAATACAAATTTGGTGAGGGAACAATTTATCTTTTCGACACAAAGTGCTATCCTTCGGATATCGAAGAAGCGTATAAAGAGGCTATGGCACGACTTATAAGCGAAGTTATTGAAAAAGAAGATATATGGGCAAGTGCTGATAACGATGTGGAATTTTCGTGTTATAATCAGGGAAATGGGGATAAACATCTTTACTTCCTTGCAGTTGACTGGTATAATAAGAGCATGGAAAATCGCCTTGCAAAATTGCGTCTTTTGGATAAAACCTACGAAGTGGAAGTTCCATTCGGCGTAATGATTAAAGCGGTGGCAAATGCGAAAGTGGCTTTATGGCCTGAATCGGAAGAAGCGGAAGTTTTAAGCCTTTCATCAGAAGGGGCAAAGGTGCAGGGAAGAGGATTAGTTACATTCTCCATTGCCAAGGACGGAAATGTAAGAAAAATTACCGTTGACTTTGGAAGCGGAAATGTTAAAGAATTGAGTTTTTAAGAGGTGCTATTATGAAAATTTCAACAGAAATGGGTTCTCTCCAAAGGTTGGTAGGTTCAGAAAAAGCTATCGAATATGTGGCGAAAGCGGGATTTGATCACTGGGATTTTTCGCTTACGGGAATTATCGATGTGATAGGTTGGAACGACAGAGAAATGACAAAACCTATATATGAGTACAGAGATCCGTCGCTTATCGGGGATGACTATCTTTCCTACGCAAGACGCTTAAAGCAGATAGGACTTGATAACGGAATTACCTGTAACCAGACCCATGCGCCTTTCCCTATAAGATTACCCGAAGTAAGGTCGTATCTTAAAAGAGCTATTGAGTGCTCTGCCGAGGTGGGAGCAAAGATTTGCGTTATACATCCCGATAACGATAAAAGTCCCAAGGAAAATGCAGAGATATATCTTGAACTTTTACCCTTTGCCAAAGAGCACGGGGTTAAAATAGCAACGGAAAATATGTGGAACTGGGACAATTGGAAAGGACACTCTTCCTTTGCGGCTTGTGCTACACCCGAAAGCTTTAATGCTCATTTAGATGCAGTAAATGACGAGTATTTTACTGCCTGCCTTGATATAGGTCATGCAGAAATGAAGGGCTCTGACACAAGTGCTGTGGAAATGATTAAGGCTTTGGGACCTCGTATTGGAGCACTTCATATTCACGATAACGATAAATTAAATGACAATCACCAGATTCCTTTTTCAATGAATATAGAGTTTGAGGGGATTGTAAAAGCTTTAAAGGAAATAAACTATCAGGGAGAATTTACGTTGGAGTGTGGAACTTATCTTAAGAAATTTACTCCGGAAACTGCTTTTGAGGGAATAAGTGATATGGCAAAGGCGGTAAGACGTCTGGCTGATATGTATGATGCTTTGAAATAATAAAAGAAAGGGGAAAGGGCTTTGGACAGATGTGAGAAGCTTTTAAAAGAGACAAATTCTGCGGTTTTGATAACTTCTGATGAAAACTGTTTCTATTATTCGGGCTTTACGGGAGGGGACAGCTTTCTTTTTATAAGCCAGGGCTACAGAGGTCTTTTTACAGACGGAAGATATACTCATCAGGCAAAATGCGAAGCGCCCGATTTTGAAATAATTGATAAGGATGTTATTTCGGCCTTGAAGAAGGTTATAGCTGATTTGGGTATTTTGGAAGTGGGCATTGAAGAAGATAATATGACCGTCTCTTCCATGGCAAGGTTTGCGTCCTTTATCAAAATGATTCCTATGGGAAAGAAAATAAATTCCTTAAGAAAAATTAAAGAACCGGGCGAGCTTAAAAAAATCGCTGCTGCAGAAAGTTTATCTGAAGAAGCCTTTAATTATTTTCTTAAAAATTTGCACGAGGGCATGACGGAAACGGAAGGTGCCGCTTTAATCGAAGGCTATTTAAGAAGCCATGGTGCAAGAAAGCTAAGCTTTGAAACAATTATCGCATCAGGTATAAGGGGTGCAATGCCCCACGCCAGAGCAGAGAATTTGCCCGTTGTAAAAGGAGCTCCCACGGTGTGCGACTTCGGCTGTGTTTTGGATAATTACTGTTCCGATATGACAAGAACTGTGTTTTTGGGATATTGCGACGATAAGTACAGAGAAATTTACGAAACAGTAAAAAAGGCGAACATAGAAGCGTGCAAAAAGGCGAGAGCAGGCATAAAAGAACGGGAGCTTGATTTTGTAGCAAGAGATATTATAGAAAAGGCGGGTTATGGCGATAAGTTCTGCCACAGCTTAGGTCATGGCGTGGGGTTAGAAATTCACGAGGCTCCTTATTTAAGAAGCTCGGGAGAAGAAGGGCTTAAAGAGGGAATGACCGTAACAATTGAGCCCGGAATTTACATCCCTGATTTCGGAGGAGTAAGAATAGAAGACCTTGTTATAATAGAAAAAGAGGGAATAAGAAACTTAAATAGTGTCTCTAAGGATATAATTGTCATATAAAAATACAAAATATGGGGGAAATAATAAAAAAACTCTTGAAATTTATGTAAATATGTTATACAATACTACTATACATGTAAGAAAGGATGATAATAATGATATCTGCAGGTGAATTCAGAAACGGCGTTACATTTGAAATGGATGGCAACGTATTTCGTATAGTAGAATTCCAGCACGTAAAGCCCGGTAAAGGTGCGGCTTTCGTTCGTACAAAAATTAAGAATGTTATTTCAGGAGGCGTTATTGAAAAAACTTTCAACCCCACTGAAAAATTTGAAAAGGCTCACATCGACAGACGTGAGATGCAGTATCTCTATAATGACGGAGAGCTTTTCTACTTCATGGATCCCGAAACATTTGACCAGTCTCCCCTGGGAGCTGACACTTTAGGGGATGCCCTTAAGTTCGTTAAGGAAAATGATACTGTAACAATTCTTTCCTATAAGGGAAATGTATTTGCAGTTGAACCTCAGAACTTCGTTACACTTGAGGTTACAGAAACAGAGCCCGGTTTCAAGGGAGATACAACTACAAACGTTACAAAGCCTGCTACTCTTGAAACAGGTGCGGAAATTGCAGTTCCTCTCTTTATAGATATCGGCGACAAGATCAGAGTTGACACAAGAACAGGGGAGTATATGGAAAGAGCTTAAAAATTTCAATAAAGAAATTTTTAAGCGGCATCATCTCGAAGCGTTGAAGCGGAGAGTAAGTGAAACAAAACACAATAAAGTGTTTTGTGCAACGAAGTTTATACGGCGTAAAAATGCAAAGAAGCATTTTAGCCGTGTGAACATATAAGAGCTGCGAACAGCAGCGAGATACAATGAAAAATCCAAAAAGGATTTTTAAGCAAGTTCATTAAGAAAGGATGTAAATATGAGTTATTTAACCGAAAAAGCTCAGTATCTTAAGGGTCTGGCAGACGGCATGAAGCTTGATAAGGAATCAAACGAAGGCAAAATGTTTGCTGCAATTCTTGAAATGCTGGAAGATACTGCTTTGGCTATTGAAGAAGTTGTTGAATATCAGGACGAAATGCAGGAGCAGCTTGATGAAGTTGATGAATGCTTAGCTGATGTTGAAGAATATCTTGATGAGGAAGAGGATTGTGATTGCGACTGCGATTACGATTTTGACGATGAGGGTGTTTTCTTTGACTGTCCCAAATGCGGAGAAGAAGTATATATTGAATTTGATGCTATTGACGATGACTGCAAGGTAGAATGTCCTGCTTGCGGTGAAGTAATCGAAATCGAGATTGATTGCGACTGCGAGGACTGCGAAGACGCTGAATAATTAAATAAAAACGCCCCCGAGGGGCGTTTTTTTGCGAGGTTTATATGAATATACAGATTTTCGGTAAGAGCAAATGCTTTGATACAAAAAAGGCTGAACGTTACTTTAAGGAACGACGGATTAAATATCAGCTTATTGATATGACGGAAAAAGGTATGAGCAAGGGAGAGTACAACTCGGTTAAGGCTGCAGTTGGAGGAATGGATAATCTCATTGATAAAGAGGGTAAAGCTTACAAGGACTTATTTATTGAATATATAAGGCCTTCCGATGTGGAGGAGAAGCTTTTGGAAAACCCAATTCTTTTCAAAACTCCTGTGGTGAGAAACGGTAAGCAGGCGACGGTGGGTTATCAGCCTGATATATGGAAAACCTGGGAATAAGTTAATAAAAAAAGGGAGTCAGACATTTTGGTCTGACGCCCTAACACATTCAGTATAACATATATTATATGCACTTGTCAATAAAAAAATGTTGAAATTTACTAAAATCTCCGTTTTGCATAAAATAAAAGTGTGAATTTTATACAAAATACTAATTGAAAATGCCGATTTTCTATGCTACAATGTAGATACAAAAAGAAAGAGAGGGCAGGTCCAATGAGAATTTAAGTAAAGACTCTTTAATGAAAGCAGAAATGAAAAAATAAAAAGTAAAGAGGGTAATTGCTAAAAAGAACTGATTTTAGAATATAAAGACATGGCGATGTAACGCATTAAATATAGATTGCAAGTAATTTGTTTTTAATATCCTTAGGGTAAAAGATGGATGCTTTCATTAAAAAGAGCAGGAAAGTCGCCTTTTGTGAAGATGGTCATACAAACAAAAATCGCTCTCGTTGGAGAAGACAAGGAGTTTAAGTTTGAAAAAGGAGACTTAAGCAAGGGGCAGATCAGGAAAGAGAGGATTAAGAAAGATGTTAGATATCAAGAGTGAACAGAAATAGCCCTTGATTGTTCGTGAAGAAGGACAATCAAGGGCTATTTCTATTTTTATGTATTTTATTCAACTGAAGCTACTCTTACTGCTCCCACAAAGGGAAGAAAATCCAGTACTTTATCTCCGTCCAGCAAATATAAGCCGTCTCCCTGGCATGCCGCTAAAATCTTACCGTCAGGAAGCAAAGAAAAATCTCTTGGACCACGACCTTTGGTATTGATACTTCTGATTTTTTTAAGGGGCTCAGTATCGAATACGGCAACGGTGTCTTCGCCTCGATTGGACACATAAATCTTTCCGTTACGGACCATAATAGCCGCCGCTGTGTTTTCGGTATCAGGCTTAATGAGTGTAGATACACCATCATCTACAAAACCTTCTGTCTCTAAAAAGTGAACGGGGAATACCTTGTTTCCTAATTCTGACACCACGAAAGAGACGCCATCTTCTGAGAATGCCACATGTCTGGGGCCTTCACCTGCAGGCAAATGAATACGGTAATGCTCTTTTGCCTGACCGCTTGAAGCATCCTGCTTATATACTACCAGTGCGTCCGTGCCCAAATCCGCCGCACAAAAGGCGTGAGGGAGAGTGGGGATTACGGAAATCTGGTGTACATGTGGCTGTTCCTGACGTGTGGGGTGAACTCCTTTTCCTTCGTGGGAAATGGTTTGTATGGTTTCTGAAAGTTCTCCATTGTCAAGGCTCATTATGGTTACAGAGCCGCTTCTGTAATTGGCTGTTACTAAAAATCTTCCGTCCTCCGTCAGTGCAATATGGCAGGGAGAATTACCACCCGTGGGCAGGCGTTTTATAATTTTCATGCCTTTTTCATCGTAAGATACCTGATTGATGCACCCTGTAAACTCACCTTCTAAATTACTGCTTGTAGCGTAGGCTGTTCCGGGCTTGCCGCATGTGATCCATGTGGGGTTTATAAGAGAATGGTCCTCCCATAAAAGATGTATCTTTCCATCTTTTACCTCAACCATTGCCATACCCCTTGAGTCTGTTTGAGAAACTGTTCCGATTAAGAATTTCATAAGATTGTACTCCTTGTATATTTCTATTGGGTTTAATACTATAAGAACCCACAGCCTTTTAAGTGTGGGTTCTTATAGTATTCTTAATCCAAGGAGGGTCGACTCCCCTTGGATTAATTATCATAATGTACTCATACCGCCGTCGATATAAATATTCTGTCCGGTAATGTACTTGCCCTGTTCAGAGCAGAGTAACAAAGCAGTACCGGCAATATCCACGGGTTTACCGAAGTATCCCATAGGTACACGTGCCATAACAGTTGCACGCCATTCGGGATTGCTTAAGGACTTGGCGTTACGATCTGTTGTGATAACACCGGGAGCAATGGAATTCACCGTTATGCCATCCTTTGCAAGATGTTTAGCCAATGATTTAGCGATAGTTGTCTGTGCTGTTTTGGTAGCAGCATAGATAAGCATATCGGGATTGGGCTTAGCTTCGTGAATACTTCCTATAGTAATGACACGACCCCATTTGTTTTCACGCATTGCGGGAACAAACTTCTGCATCAGAAGCAAGGAAGCACGGAAGTTACAGTGTACCTGAGTGTCAAACTCTTCAAGAGTAATCTCTTCCCAGGGTTTGCGATACTGCATGGAGGCATTGAGAACTAAAATGTCAATATGTCCCATTTCCTTTTTGATTGCGGCACCTATAACTTCGGCACAATCGTCATTGCAAAGGTCGGCACCTATGAGGCAGCATTTGCCGCCATTTTTTTCAATTTCCGCTTTTAATGTTTCTCCCTCATCGCTGCGGGAAGCATAATGAATGGCGATTTCCACACCTGCCTTGGATAATTCAAGTGCAATGGCACGGCCAATTCCACGGCTGGAACCTGTAACCAATGCCTTCTTGCCCTTGAGTCCTAAAAAATCTGTTGTTTCCATCATGTTGACCTCCTTAAAAATCAGAAGTTGCCAAGGTCGTTGTAAACCTTAACAGGGTTACTTCCCTTTGCCATTTCTGCACGGATAACCGTTTCACGGTTTTTTATATCTTCAGCCATTTCAAGAACTTTTACTGTAAGGTCCTTGGGAATAACAACTACGCCGTCATAATCGCCGAAAATATAGTCGCCGGGACGGATTTCAACCTTTCCGTCAACACCGGGGAAGAAAACGGGAATCTGATAATCGTCAATAAGGATGTTGCCAACGGCTTCGACAGGGGTACGGCCACGGCAGACAGTAGGGAAGCCCATAGCCATTAAGTGAAGGGAATCACGTATTGTTCCTTCAATAAGAGCACCCACACAGCCGGCTGCTTTAGCCGCAGTTGCACTAACCTCGCCGAACTGACCGCAGGCCATATCGCCCTGAGTCTGACGAACCTGAATGCAACCGGGAGTCATACTGTCAATCATCTGCAAGCGTCTGATACGCTTTGCCTCGTTTATTTCGGGAGTTTTGATATAGCGTGCTGTGAAAGCAGGACCTGCAAGCTTCATGGAGCTGTCAAGAGGATAAAAACCTACAGCCAGCACATTTTTATGGAGTCCCAAAAGCGCCATAGCGTCAAAGACCTGACCGGAGTAGAGCTTTAAGTATCTTTCACGGACATCTTCCACATCATAATCCACTTCAATTTTGCGGATTTCGTAATCTTTACTCATAGTATATGAACTCCTTTTTAAGTTATCTGTTCAGGAAACGGGTGTAGTAGTCGCCCTTTTCCTGATAGTAGCGGGAATACTTCTCCATCTTGTCCTGATCAAGTGTTACACCGAGACCGGGACCGTCGGGCACCTTGATGCAGCCGTCTTCATACTTCATCATGCCACCTTCAATAATATCGTCTGTAAGATAATGATAGTGAGCATCCCCTGCATAGGTCATTTCGGGAATGGTGGATGCAGTCTGAAGCATAGCAGCCAATTCGACACCGAATTCACTGCCGCTGTGCATGGATAAGCCCATACCGAAGGTACGGCAGATAACAGCTAAATCCTTTACGCCACGGGGACCTTCCCAGTAGTGAAGGTCAGAAAGCACGATATCTACAGAGCCAAGCTTAATTGCAGGGCCTAAATCGTCAAACTTATTAGGATACATATTGGTAGCAATGGGAATACGGAGCTTTTCACGTACGGCTGCGTTGCCCAAAAGTCCCCAGGAGGGGTCTTCTAAATATTCTATGTTGATTTCCTCTAAGCGGCGTCCCATCTCGATGGCAGTAGCCACGGACCATGTGCCGTTGGGGTCTAAACGAAGACCGAAATCATCACCGAATTTCTTTCGGCAAAGCTCAAGTGTACGAACTGCTTCGGAAGGCTTTACAATACCTGCCTTCATCTTCATGGTGTTTACACCAAGTTCGTCCTTAAGCTCCTCACAAAACTCTACTAAATCTTCTGCCTTAGTATCATTAAGACCGTCCTTGGCACGATTTACACGCCAGAAAAGGTATGCAATCATGGGAATCTTGTCTCTTACACGGCCACCTAAAAGATCACTCATGGGGCGGTTTAACGCCTTACCCTGAATGTCAAGGCACGCCATTTCTATTGCACCGTAGTTACGGGAATTGGAAATGTAATAAATGCTGCGGAGTGTGCGCTTCTTAATCTGTTCCAAAGCGAAGGGGTCCATGCCGATGAGCTTCGGCTTCATTTTTTCGAAAGCGTCAGTCTGATCGCCTCCGCCAACTTCACCGAGACCTACAATTCCTTCATCGGTAAAGATTTCGATAATTGTTCTCTGAAAGTATCCGGGGTGTATGCCTGTGTTGCCCTGCAACTGATAGCGAAGGGGAATTGCCACACATCTGGCTCTTAAATCTGTAATTTTCATCGTATTTCCTCCTTTATTTTCAGGCTGCTGTGAATGTTTTCACAGATTGCCTCATAGTTCTTGTTTTTAAGTGCATCGTTCTTGAAGAACATCCATGCACCGCCGACAGCCAGAACGTTTTTGCATTTAAGAAGGCTGCCCATATTATCCTCTGATATTCCGCCGGTGGGAATAAACCTTACATCCGCAAAGGGGCCCTGATACATAGGGATGGTTACTTCACCGTTTGTTGCGGGGAAAAACTTAAGTACACGAAGTCCCATTTTGTAAGCCTTCTGCACTTCGGTAGGGGTCAGGCAACCGGGAACAACGGGTACATTTCGTTCCTGACAGAATGCAACGATTTCCTCATCTAAACCCGGGGTAACAATGAAGGTTGCACCGTTGTCAATCGCCTCTTTTGCCTGAGCTACAGAAAGCACCGTCCGCATCCTACTTCAAGCTCTGGAAAAGCCTTAGCCATGGCACGTATGGAAGGCATAGCAGCATCACTTCTCAACACCACTTCCACAATGGGCACTCTGGAGTCTATCAATGCCTGTCCTACAGGTATTGCATCATCTTCGTCCTGAATGACCAAAATGGGAAGGATGGACGACTTCTCTAATAACTTAGTAATTTTATTCATTGAAATCCTTCTCCTTTCCGGAGGAATGCATTATTCTTTAATTGCAGAGTTGTTTAAAAATACAATTAAAGCGGTAGCAGCATGAAGCTCATATATATGAAAAAACGCAGCTTCCGTACATAACCATTCCATATTACCTTTTAACTAATAGTACTTTTTTTTTACAATTTTGTCAATTAGAAAAACAGACATACAATATAAAAAAACACATATTCTGCTTATCTGCAGAATACGTGTTTTCCTATTGTAGTTATTACCGGTCTGCTCCTTATCCAGGTGTTGGTAGCGGTTCTCGGATTGTAATAATAAATTGCTCCGCCTGTGGGATCCCAGCCGTTTAAGGCATCACGAGCTGCACGAAGACAACTGGATTCCAAGGCTGCGTTAATCTGACCGTCGTTGATTGCGGTGAAGGCATTGGGCTGATATATGACCCCTGCAATTGTGTTGGGGAATGAGGGGTGGTCAACCCTGTTCAATACAACGGCTCCAACTGCAACCTGACCCTCGTAGGTTTCGCCTCTGGCTTCCCCGTTTATAATTCTGGCTAAAAGATTTACGTTTGAAGATGATGAAGAGGAGCTTCCGCCTCCGCTTGTGGGAAGTCCCAACGCCGCCAATGTGGCATTTCCTGCAATACCGTCAGGAGTAAGACCGTTCTTTTTCTGGAACTTTATTACTGCGTTTTTCGTTTTCTGTCCGTAAATTCCGTCAATGCTTCCGCTGAAATATCCCCATTCCCGAAGGCGATACTGTATGTTTTTAACCTCCTGTCCTTTAGAACCTACCTTGGATAAAGCGGGCAGGGAGGCAACAAAGGGAGTAATTAAGATATTAAGTATCAGAGCCAGCGCTACTAAAGAGAAAAAAACTATGTTACGATGTTTTTTCATAAAATTCACCTCGGATATAGTGTTTCCAGGGCAAGAAGAAATATACAGAGAGTGTAAATTTTAATAAAGATTTTGCGGTTATAATATATATAATAAGGAAGGGATTTTTTTGAGTTCATGACAGAGGTTGTGAATTTGCACAAAAAATAAAGAAAAAAATCGGCTTTTTGACAATTTTGACAAAAAGTAAAAAATGTAAAAAAAGTGTTGACAAACTGCCTTTTTCATGGTATTATTACAAGGTCGGTCTATGTGACCACTGTTTTTGTGTGCGTTTTGGGGCATATAAAAACAGACTACCGATGAAGCAGGAGGTTGCGGCAAACGCCGGTTTTCCTGCCGAGGAAGTCCGATTCAGAGAAACCGGGCGAAAGCTAAAAGGCTTACAGAAGGCATCAAGAGAGGAAAAAGTGTGGAATTTCTTTTAAGATGCGGTGCCCAGCCAAGGCTGGGACTTAATGTTGGGGTGCATGAAACACCCGGACGAGTGTAAGTCGAATTTTTCTCTGTCTCCTAAGTAATACCAAAGCAAATAATATAAGGAGGCGATTTTACTCATGGCAAAACAGAAAATCAGAATCAGATTGAAAGCTTATGACCATGCTCTTTTAGACCAGTCCACAGACAAGATTGTGGAAACAGCCAAGAGAACAGGTTCCGAAGTAAAGGGTCCCATTCCTCTTCCCACAGAAAAGGAAGTTGTGACAATTCTTCGTGCGGTTCATAAGTACAAGGATTCACGTGAACAGTTTGAAATGAGAACTCACAAGAGACTTATCGACATTCTCTCTCCCACACAGAAGACTGTTGAAGCTCACGGCAGAGTCGATGTTGCTGCCGGCGTACAGGTTGAGATTAAGCTCGTACAGAACGCAAAATAAGAGCATCACATTAAACTCTGGTTTTCCGGTCAATGTTGGCCAAGAGCCAACCAATAACCAATATTAAGGAGGACGTTATACTCATGGAAAAGGCAATTATCGGTAAGAAAATCGGCATGACCCAGGTTTTCGCTCCGGACGGAAAGGTTATTCCCGTAACCGTAGTGGAAGCAGGTCCTTGCACAGTAATTCAGAAGAAGACCGTAGAAAAGGACGGCTACGAGGCAGTTCAGGTCGGCTTCGCATCCATTAAGGACAAGCACGTTACAAAGCCCCTTAAAGGACATTTCGCTAAGGCTGAGGCTGAAGCAAAGAAGTATTTGAGAGAATTTCGTTTATCTGATACATCTTCTCTCAATGTAAACGACGAGATTAAGTGCGACATATTTGCAGAAGCAGATAAGGTTGACGTAATCGGTATCTCCAAAGGTAAGGGATATGCAGGCGTAATCAAGCGCCACAACTTCTCCAGACTTAAGGAGACACACGGTACAGGCCCCGTACACAGACATCCCGGTTCAATGGGCGCTTGCTCCACTCCCTCAAGAGTATTAAAGGGTAAGAAGCTTGCAGGACATATGGGTGTTGACAGAGTTACTGTATTGAACCTTGAAATCGTAAAAGTTGATGCCGAAAGAAATCTTCTTTTGATAAAGGGTGCGATTCCCGGTGCTAAGGGCGGAATCGTTACAGTAAGAAACGCCATCAAGGCGTAAGAGACTTAAGGAAGGAGGAATTTTAGATGCCTAAAACTGATTTATTTGATATGACAGCTGCGAAGGTTGGCGAAATTGAGCTTTCCGAAGCAGTATTCGGTCAGGAAGTAAACGGTGCAGTGCTTCACACAGTTGTTGTGAATTACCTGGCTAACCAGAGACAGGGCACTCAGTCTACAAAGACCCGTACAGAAGTAGAAGGCGGCGGTGCTAAGCCTTACAGACAGAAGGGAACAGGCCGTGCAAGACAGGGTTCATTAAGAGCTCCCAATCATGTAGGCGGCGGTATTGCATTAGGACCCAAGCCCAGAGATTACAGATATTCTGTAAACAAGAAGGTAAAGGCTGTTGCTATGAGATCTGCTCTTTCCGCTAAGGTTTTAGAAAACAAGATTTTTGTTATTGACGACCTTAAGATGGATGAAGTTAAGACAAAGACAATGGCACAGTTTATCGCAAAGCTCGGCGAAGACAAGAAAGCTTTGGTTGTAACTTGCGATAAAAACGAAAACGTATATCTTTCCACAAGAAACATCGAGGGAGCAAAAGCTTCTTTCGTTGGAATGCTTAATGTATATGATTTAATCAAATACGACAAGCTCATCGTGGCTAAGAGTGCGGTAGAGAAACTCCAGGAGGTGTATGCATAATGAAGTCAGCTTATGATATCATTAAAAAGCCCTTAATCACAGAACAGGGTATGGAGCAGATTGCGGACAGAAAGTATACTTTCGTAGTAAGTCTCACCGCTAATAAGATTGAAATCAAAAAGGCTGTTGAGGAGCTCTTCCCCGGCACAGAGGTTGAAAAGGTTACAACCGCAAGATACCTCGGTAAAGTTAAGAGAATGGGCGCAAACGTAGGCAGCAGACCCAACTGGAAAAAGGCAGTAGTTAAGCTTACAGAAAAGAGCAAGACTATCGAAGCTTTTGAAGGTTTGGTATAAGCTGTACGTAGAGTAAAAGAAGTTAGGAGTTTGATTAAAAATGGCTATAAGAAAATACAATCCTACCTCTCCTGCGCGCAGACAGATGACGGTTTCTACATTTGAGGAAATCACCACAAATAAACCCGAGCGTTCTCTGCTCGAACCTTTGAAGAATAATGCCGGAAGAAATTCCTACGGCAGAATTACGGTTCGTCACAGAGGCGGCGCAAACAGGAGAAAATACAGAATCATCGATTTCAAGAGAAACAAGCTTGATATGGAAGCTACAGTTCTCACAATCGAATACGATCCCAACAGAAGTGCAAATATCGCACTTATTCAGTATGAAGACGGAGTAAAGAGCTATATCTTAGCTCCTCAGGATCTTAAGGTTGGAAGCAAGGTTATGTCAGGCGCTAATGCAGACATTAAGCCCGGTAACTGCCTCCCCATAAGAGCAATTCCCGTTGGTACATTGATACACAATATCGAATTGTCCAAGGGTAAGGGCGGTCAGCTTGTAAGAAGCGCAGGTGCTTCTGCTCAGCTTATGGCAAAGGAAGATAAGTATTCTCAGATAAGAATGCCTTCCGGCGAAGTAAGAATGATAGACGTTGACTGCAAGGCTACAATCGGTGTTATCGGAAACCAGGATCATGAAAACATCAATATCGGTAAAGCCGGCAGAAAGAGACATATGGGTATTCGTCCCACAGTCCGCGGTGTTGTAATGAACCCCAACGACCATCCTCACGGTGGTGGTGAAGGTAAATCACCCATCGGTATGCCCAGCCCCGTTACACCTTGGGGTAAACCCGCACTCGGTCTTAAGACTCGTAAGAACAAGAAGTACTCTACAAAGTACATCGTTAAGACCCGTAACGGTAAATAATAGAAGGAGGATTTTAATATGGGACGCAGTGTAAAGAAAGGCCCCTTCGTTGATGCGAAGCTTTTTGCTCGTATTTCTAAGATGAACGAAGCAGGCGAAAAAAGAGTTCTTAAAACTTGGTCAAGATCTTCCACGATTTTCCCTGATTTTGTAGGTCATACAATAGCAGTACATGACGGAAGAAAGCATGTTCCGGTTTATGTAACAGAAGATATGGTT
>JAZNEB010000015.1:0-91160 GCA_045588365.1 Clostridia bacterium
CCCGGATCAGACATTGAAAAATACATTCGGGCAGCTTTTGTTGTTCCGAAATCTCTGTTAGAGCCGCTATTTTGTACTTTGTTAAAAGCATCACGGAACATCTGATTGTGTGCTTCTTCACGGTTTAAGAGAAAATCTATGGTTTCTCTTACTTTTTTATCATCAATCTGGCGATACAGATATTCATATACAACCTTTGCACGCTGTTCGGACGCAATGTTACTTAAAAGGTCAGCACACAAATCTCCTGTTACAGTAACATAATCTCCTGTCCAGGAATAGCCTGATGCGTTTATAAGACCGGGATTTAGTCCCAAAAGAACATGGGATTGTATTTCGCCTGCTTGTACCTTAGTTGCATCTACATCATGACCGTTGAGTAAATTGATGGTTTGTGCAACCATTTCCATATGTCCAAGCTCTTCAGCAGCTATATCCAAAAATAAATCCTTAATTTCGGGATCCTTGATACGAAAACTCTGCGACATATATTGCATAGCTGCTTTCAGTTCACCGTTTCCACCGCCGAGCTGTTCCTGAAGCAATACGGCATACTGTGGATTTGGTCTTTCAACTTCTACCGGATGAAAAAGCATTTTTTCATGTTTAAACATATTATTACCTCCAATTGCAGTTTTCTGTTTTTATTTTTAGCAATTTAAGGTATATTATTCACAAAGTCGTTTTTTTCTTTGATTAAGGTATATCTTTTTTTGATATAGCGTTTATGGAATGGGTTTCCGTAATTGGCTCAAAAACGCTTTGTATTGCGTTTGAATTTTACAGTCGAGAATTCTGCTTATTTCATTCTACTGTTCTCATAACGGGTAATTTCGTTTGATTGCAGTTGCAATTTCATGGAATTTATGTTATACTAAAATAAAGTTAAGTGCGTCGTTTTTTGGCAGTTGAACATCAGCTTTACAGTGGAGATTTTTACATAGCATCAATAAAGCATCAAAAGGCATAAGGTTCAAAAGAGCAAGTAGCACAAACGGCGAAGCGGTGGGAACAATTTGAACAGTCTTTTTAATTTGACAGTGTCTCCAAAACCACGTGCCCAGGGTTTTTGCGTTAAAAAAACGAGTGAATTCAAAAAAACCTCCCGATTAAAATCGGGAGGTTTTCCGCCTTATAAAGGCTATTTTGGAGGATTAAGTTTAATCTTTATTATTTATAGAGGGGACCGTAAGCTTCGCAAGCTCTGTAGTCCTGACCTTCCTTATCCATGCCAAATGCATTCCATGCTGCGGGACGGAAAATCTTTTCTTCAGGAACGTTGTGCATGCAAACGGGAATACGAAGCATAGAGCAAAGAGTTATGAGGTCTGCTCCGATGTGTCCGTAGCTTATAGCACCGTGATTTGCTCCCCAGTTGTTCATAACTTCATAAGCAGTCTTGAAGGGAGAGCCTTCCTTGCCGTCGCAACGGGGTGCGAACCATGTGCAGGGCCATGTGTAGTCAGTTCTCTTCCAGAGAGTATCTGTTACCTCATCGGGAAGTGCAACTGTCCAGCCTTCAGCTATCTGAAGCACAGGGCCAAGTCCCTTTACAAGATTCAAACGAATCATTGTAGCGGGCATTTCTGCCTTTGTTACAAAGCGTGAGGAATAGCCGCCGCCACGGAAATAGCCAAGGTCAGCAAAGTTCCAGGTGGTGTTTTCCATAATAGCTTTCTGGTCTTTTTCTGTTATATTGTACCATTCTTTAATTAAGTGGTTGCCCTTTTCGTCAACTGCTTCTGCATTTGCATCAAGACAGCAGGCACCCGAGTTTATAAGGTGGATAAATCCGCCGTTTTCCTTTGCAACGCCGTCTAAATCATAGCCTGTTGCACGCTTTACTGCCTCGGGGCTCCAGTATGTTCTTACGTCAGCGAACATCTGTGCACGGTTTGTCAAAAGCTTCATAAAGAGCATTCCTATACCGTTTAATACGTCATTCTCTGTTGCAAGAACGTAGGGCTCACGAGCACCGTTCCAGTCAAAAGAGGTATTGAGCATAGCTTCGGGGAAGTCGCAGTTGGGATAGAAGTCTGTCCACTGTCTCTGACCCTGGAAGCCTGCCGCAATTGCATTGTGGCCAACGCTTTCTTCTTCGCAGCCCTCGGGAAGATTTTCGTTTCCGTTCATGAGGTCTTTTATAATAACCATCATCTTAACAACGAATTCCCACTGCTCGTCTTTATCTTTACGGCTTCTCTGCATGTTTTCGGGATTTTTGTCAAACCCTTCTATGCAGTTTGCCTTTGTCCAGGCAAGAGCCTTCTTGAATTCTTCTTCATCATAAATTCCTTCGCTCATACGACGGATAACTTCAACCTCGTCAACAGATTCAACTCTCATGCCGAGATATTCTTCGATGAATTCGGGGCAAATGATTGAACCGCCGATACCCATACAGATTGAACCAATCTGGAGGTAGGATTTTCCTCTCATTGTTGCTACTGCAACTGCCGCACGGGCAAAACGAAGAATTTTTTCCTTTACGTCTTCGGGCATATCGGTTACTTCGTCAAGATTCTGAACGTCGTGACCGTAAATGCCGAAAGCAGGAAGTCCTTTCTGTGCATGGGTAGCTAAAACTGATGCAAGATAAACTGCACCGGGTCTTTCTGTTCCGTTAAAGCCCCATACTGCTTTAATTGTATTGGGATCCATGTCCATTGTTTCCGCACCATAGCACCAGCAGGGTGTTACAGTTAATGTAATGTCAACGCCACACTTTCTGAACTTGTCAGCACAAGCTGCAGCTTCTGCAACTCGACCGATTGTTGTGTCAGCGATAACTACCTTTACGGGTTCTCCGTTGGAATAACGAAGATTTTCAGAAATCAGCTTTGCAGCTGCATTTGCCATTGCCATAGTCTGGTCTTCCAAAGATTCTCTAACCTTTAAAGGACCGCGACGACCGTCGATTGTAGGTCTGATGCCGATTACGGGATAATCTCCCACGTATCTGTTTTTTGCCATAATAATACCTCCAAAATGTTTAGTAAAAACTCTCCCTGCTGAAAAGCAGGGAGAGTTCAAGAGTGCTAAGCTTTATCTCTCTTCTAAGGGATTAGCCCATGTAGAAGATGTTCTGTTCCTTGAGCTCGTCGATGTTTTCAGCGTTATACCATCTACCTGCGATACCTACGTCAGAAACTTCTTCTCCGGCGAGTTTCTTAGCAGCAAGCTCTACAGCGCTATAACCGATGCCATAGGAGTCCTGAGCAACTGAGCCAACCATGAGTGCGTAATTTGCGCCTGCATCCTTAATCCAGTTATACTGGTTTGTTCCTGCGTCGAAACCGCAGAATAAGATGTCCTTATACTTTGCAGCGTTGTCAGATACTTCGGGGAATACTTCGTTTACAACACCTTCGTTTGTCATGAAGATGGAGGAAGCGCCCCATTCCTGTAATGCTGTTAAGCCAAGCTTGTATTCGCCTGTGTTGTTTGTCTTAACCTGAACGTTGATATCAAGTGTGATACCGTCAGCCTTTGCAAGTTCTTCAATCTTTGTCTTGAAGCCTGCTGCTCTGTCGATACCTGTTGCTGTGGAGTCGTGCTGGATGATACCAATCTTGTAACCTTCTGCTAAAACTTCCTCAGCCTTTAAGTATGCGTAGAAGTTTTCTGCAACTACTGCAGCAGCTGCTGCGTTGTCTGTTGCTACGCCACCGATTGTGGGATCCTTACCTTCTGTAAGGTCTGCACCGCCGGAATATAAACCGCTGTCGAATTCAACTACGGGAATGTTCTTGTCGAATGCTGCAACAAGTTCATCTGTGAAGCCAAGACCGATTGTTGCTAAAACTACTGCCTTTGTGTCGTTGCTGTTTAATGCGGACTGTAACATTTCTCTCTGAGAACCTACATATTCTTCGCTTTCAGCGGTAGGACCTCTAAATGTTACCTTGTAGCCGTACTTAGCTCCTGCATCTTCTGCGCCGGCTTTAACTGCCTGCCAGAATGCATGGGTTTCGCCCTTAGCTACTACTGCGATTGTGCCGTTGCCTTCTGTTGCCTTTTCTCCGCAACCTACGAACATGCAAGCACAAAGAGCAACTGCCAATACTACTGATAATACCTTTGTAAACTTTTTCATAGAGTTTCCCTCCAAAAATTTATTTATAAAAACACTCTCGTGTTTCTATTTCGTTATTATTTTTTAAGTCCTTTTGTGTTGGGCTTTTCCACCTTTACCTTGTTTGCCGCCTTCTTCTTAAGTACGTCAAGTAAAACAGCGCCTACAACTATAACACCTGTTACTGCGTATGTTATAAAGGTTGCAGAAAGGTTTGAATTGAATTCGATTAAAGCGAAGTTCAAGCCCTGACGGATAACAACTAAGATAAGTGAACCGAAGATTGTTCCTGCGATGGAAGCAAATCCACCTGTGGTGCTTGTTCCGCCGATGTAAACGCCTGCGATGGCGTCAAGCTCCATACCGTTACCTGATGCAAGAGTTAAAGAGGGGTTGGATGCAGTCCAGAAAAGTGCCGCAAGACCTGCGAAGAAACCGCCTATGCAGTAAGCGATAATCTTATACTTGTCGACATTTATACCGGAAAGACGTGCTGCCTCTTCGTTACTTCCTATTGCAAGTATGTATCTTCCAACCTTGGTCTTATACATTACTACCATACAGATTGCCGTAAGAACTATTACCCATACGATACCGATGGGGAAACCGTTTAAGTTTGTGAAAATTTTCTGGAACCAGGAGGATGCGGGATACTTTATAGCAGAAGATTTTTCTGTTATAATCTGAGCGATAACCGCTGTCAAACCTCTTGATAAAAGCATTGTACCAAGTGTTGCGATAAAGGGTGCGATTTTGCACTTTGCAACAAGCAAGCCGTTAATGAGACCGAACAGGAGACCCGTAACCAAAATAACGGGAATTGTAATCCAGAGTGTTTCATTTACTTCTGTTGATGTACCGCAGATAGCACCTGCTAAAACCGCTGTACCGATACATACAGTACCGATGGAAAGGTCGATACCGCCTGTTGCGATAACGAAGGTTACACCCAGAGCCAAAACTGCATAGGGCACTAAAGACTTACTCATGGTAAGAAGGTTGGCTGCACTTGCAAAGTTTCCGTTTACCAGTGTGAAAAGTAAGAATAAAATAAGTGTTGCGCCGATAATTACTATATTCTGCTTAAAATTTTTCATTTTAATTTTCCTCCCTCATGGTGGCGAGCTTCATGATGTTTTCCTGATTTGCCTCGGATATATCAAGTTCGCCTGTTTTTCTGCCTTCGCACATTACCAAAACTCTGTCGCTCATACGAAGAATTTCAACAAGTTCTGATGAAATCATGATTATTGATTTGCCCTGCCTTGAAAGCTCGTTCATAAGTGTATAGATTTCACTCTTTGCACCTACGTCGATACCTCTTGTAGGCTCGTCAAATATCAATATATCACTGTTCTTTATAAGCCATCTTGCAATAATAACCTTCTGCTGGTTACCGCCTGAAAGATTTTTAAGAGCCTGTTCCATTGAAGGAGTTTTTGTCTTTAACTTTTCGTTAAATATCTTTGCTTCCTTTTCCAGAGCCTTATCGTCAATGAGTCCACCCTTTATGTAGCGATCCATTGAGGAAATTGCCGTGTTTTCAGCAACCGACTTGTCAAGCATAAGACCGTAACGCTTTCTGTCCTCTGAAAGATATCCGATTCCGTTCTTAACCGCATCGGAGGGAGTTTTTATGCTTACCTTTTTGCCGTGGAGATAAATCTCTCCCGAATCAAAATGGTCTGCACCGAAGATTGCACGGGCAACCTCGGTTCTTCCTGCGCCCATAAGTCCCGAGAAGCCCAAGATTTCGCCTTTTCTCAGCTTGAAGCTTACATCTTTAATGGTCTTTCCGCTGCAAAGGTTCTTAACCTCTAAAACAACCTCTGCATCTTCTGGAACTTCCGAGTGAGTTTTGGGTTCTTCATATACTACACGGCCGATCATCATATTGATGATTTCGTCCTTTGAAACCTCGTCTGTCTTTACAGTTCCTACATATTCGCCGTCTCTCATAACGGTAATTCTGTCAGAAATACGCTTGATTTCGTCCATTCTGTGGGAAATGTAAATCATTCCGATTCCCTTTGCCTTAAGGTCTTCCATAATTCTGAAAAGCTCTTCTACCTCGTGCTGTGTAAGGGCTGCAGTAGGTTCGTCCAGAATTAAAATTTTAGCATCTCTCGAAACTGCCTTTGCAATTTCAACCATCTGCTGTTTTCCTACTGTCAAAGTTCCCAAAGCCACGGAAGGGTCAATCTTAACACCGATTTTTTCGAAGAGCACTGAAGCATCTCTTTCCATTTTCTTGTCGTCAATGTATCCGCCTTTTTTAGGCTCACGACCGATATAAATGTTCTGAGCTACGGTAAGATGATTCATCATGTTAAGCTCCTGATGTATCATGCTTATTCCCGCATCCTGAGACTCTTTGATGTTAGAAAAATCAACATGCTCATCGAAAAGAACAACTTCTCCCTCATCACGCTTATGTATACCGCAAAGAACTTTCATGAGAGTAGACTTTCCTGCACCATTTTCACCCATGAGTGCATGAACTTCTCCTGCCTGTAAATCAAAATGAACACTCTTTAACGCATGAACTCCGTGAAAGCGTTTGTGTATGCCGTTCATTTCGAGAACTACATTCTGCATTACTCTGCCCCTCCTTAAGTATCGTATATTTTCATTTTAATTCTTCCCTTTGTTTTTTTCAATAGCATAAATTATAAAGAAATTCACAATAATCGACACACATTTTAAGGTTACCTATTGCATTATATGCCCAAATATACTATAATATAAGGGCAAAAGATGATAATTTGTTACAATTATTATACCCTTTACTGTTTTTAATTCGACGTTTCTTATAAAAACCCTTTTTTTATCAAAAGCAACAATCAACACTTAAAAAGGAGAAAATTCGCCATGAATATACCCATTGATAATATCCGTACGGACAAACGGCAGATAAGCTATACCAGTGCCGATGTAATCAAGCTTGATACCAAGTGTCTCTATGCCGGAAAGCTTGAGAGAATAAAAAAATGGAGTGAAAAACCCCACAAGCACCCCTTCTGTGAAATTTTATTTGTCTTCTCGGGAAGCGGCAAAACTCTTATTAACGGAAAGTCCTATTCCATAAAAAAAGGCGACCTTGTCATATACAACGCCGATACTCTCCACGAGGAGTCAACCTCTGCAAAATCAGGGCTTGAGCTGGGCTTTTTCGGTATAACAAATTTCAAAATAAGCGACTTTCCCTCCGACTGTCTTTTATCAAAGGATGCCTGCCCCGTTATTCATACGGGCGCCGATGAAGAAAAGATAAGCTTTTACTTTTTAAATCTTTTAGAGGAAATAAGAAAGGAAGAAAAGTACAACGAGCTTATTGCAAAATATCTTGCCCGACTTATTTTAATAGATATATTGCGTCTTGCCAACATTTCAGAAGCGAAATTTGTTGCCAATGCAATTTTCAACCAGATATATAACTATATAAACAGCCACTTTATTGAAATTGACACTCTTGACCAGGTGTGCGACGAGCTTCATATAAGTAAGTATTACATTTCCCACGTATTTAAAAAATATATAGGAAAGCCTCCCATGCAGTATGTCACTTCCAAAAAAATCGACTATGCCAAAAAGCTATTGCAGGAAACTGACCTTTACGCCACAGAAATAGGAGAAAAATGCGGTTATAATGACCACGCCATGTTCTTTAAGGCTTTTAAAAGGATAACAGGCATGACTCCCGTGGAATTCCGGAAGGAAACCTGCACATCCAAACTTTCAAGAAAAAGCAAAAAAACAGAGTCTTAAGCCTCTGTTTTTTTGTTTCTTAAAAGATAAATAAATGAAGATACCATGTTGAATACTTCGCAGATAATTCCGCCAACGGAAAGATTGAAGCAATTATGCACAATCCAGGTGGGGGACATATAGCCAATCTGGAAATATCTTATATGTCTGGGGTTTGCCTTATACATGAATATACTCATTATTATAAGTGCCGAATAAGGCAGGAAGGCGAGTATTATCTGTTTTACCGAATGGTCCAGGTACAAGGAAAATCCGAAACATAATGTATATAATACTTCAATTGCTATAAGCTTCCACATTTTTTTGGTGTCCTTGGAAAAAAGCAAGCCTCTTACAAGATTTGTAAGGTTGAAAAACGCCCCTCCATAAGCACCGATAAGAATGAAGTTAAAGAAGAAAAACAAACTTCCGACTCCCTGCATAAGGAAAAAATCACGGTTTTTCTTGCACTGGAAAGAAAGAACAATGATTACAAGTCCGAAAATCCCAAGAATCTGGGGAATGAGATCTTTCATCTTTGCCCCTCCTTATAAAACAACACCCTTTTGAAGCATGATGTTTGCATAAACAGCTCCTTCGCCTGTTGCTACGATGCAATAGCATTTCTTAGCCTCTTCGTAAAAGTCGAAACGGTCAATGTTGCCCACTGCTGCTTCTCCTCTTTCGTCGTGCTTTTTTACAATAGCTTTATATTCGTCCCAGATGGGGGTTTTTATCTTTCCCTTATCGCAATCCATAAGCTCCATTAAGGAAACGGGCTTTTCAACATAGGTATCCAGGGGAAGTACGCTTAAAACAGCATCTAAAATTTCAGGAATGCCGTGGCCGTCCATTCTTATTACTAAAGTATCCTTTCCCATGGTTTCTGCAGGGAAATTTCCGTCCGCAATACAAATTCTGTCGCTGTGTCCCATCTCACACAATGCTTTCAAAAGCTCGGGAGATAAGATTTTGGGAATATTTTTTAACATAGTCATCTCTCCTTTTTATCAGTATAGCATATATATTTCTCTTTGTCAAAACCTGAATAAGAAAAAGCGGTGTCGATTGACACCGCTTTATTTTTTAGTCTTCTAATCTTTCGTCTAAATCTACAATTCTTGAAATAATTGCGGAAACTTCTGCACGGGTGATGTTATTATCGGGATTGTATGCGCCTGTTTCGTCACCCAGTACGATACCGACTCTGTATAAATGAAGAATTTCTTCGAAGAATTCGTCGTCTTCATCAACGTCTAAAATTTCGTCTATGTAGTTGATCTCTTCCATTGCTTCCTCGGGAAGAATGTTAGCAAAGATGTACGCCATCTCGGCTCTTGTTATCTTTGCATCGTAGTTTGCAAAGTCATTCTTTCTTATTATCTTGTACTCTATTGCATAAGCTACATAGTCGTCGTACCAGTTTTCGTCGCCTTCGCCGAACTTGGTCTTGTCGTTGTAGTAAATATCACCGATTCTTGCAGCGATTGTAATTGCTTCTGCAACGGTCATATTTCCGGAGGGGTCGAAGGTTCCGTCAGTTCTGCCCTTGATAAGACCGTAAGAGTAAGCCGACTCTATTGCCCCTGTCTGATTTGCACCATACCACTGGTTTTCATCAACATCAGAAAACAAGCCTTTTTTATAGGTGTTTGACTTTTTGAAGTTTTTCATGTTGTTTTCTTCAGAAGAACTTGACCCGCTGTCCTTAACCGTAAGCTGTACATAGCCTGTGTAGTCATCTTCATAGTAGGGATATGCCGTATACTTGATTCTTATTGTGCCTGCCTTTGCGGGAACGAAGCTTATTTTTGAAAGAAGGGGATCGTCATCTTCATAATAAACCTCGGTAGAAGATTTTATTTTAGCTTCATCATCGCCCTCATAATCATAGTACATGGTTCCTACGGTGGTGGAGGGTACTGCGAATACTACAAATTCTAAATCATCATCTGCGTAAGAATCGCAAATATCATAAAAGTCTTCTTCATCAAACTTAATAGCCTTGCCTACGTTACCTGAATACTTGATGTCCTTAACTTCATCCTCGTCTTCATCGTCATCCTTGGTTTCAGATGCCGTAACCTTGATTTTGATTTCACCCTTGAAACGAGTATCATCAACGGTTGTTCCTATATAGCTTATGGTTACGGTGCCGGAATAGTTCTTCTGGGGAACGTAAGTTACATAGTTTATGTAATCACCGTCGGTAGATTTGTTGTAGAATCTGTCAGAGGAAGTTACCGCAAATTCACCGGTCTTATTGTACTTGTAGTAAAGCTTTCCCTTGGAGGGAGCTGTAAACTTAACAAAGTCTAAAGTCTCACCGGTCAGAGTTTTACAAAGAGAAGCGATGGTAGATGCGCTGAATGTCTTTGTAGCAGTGTCCTTGATTGTGTAGGAAATGTCCTTAACCTCATCCAAATCAGATGCGGAAACCTTTATTGTAATTGTTCCGTTGTACTTGTCGTTGCTTATGCTTGTTCCCTCGTAGTCGATGGAAACCGTTCCCGAATAGTCAGCCTTGGGAACGTAAGCGATAAGATAAAGATAGGGATCGGAATTATAGTAGTAAGACTTAGTTGTGGAAAGCTGTGCTCTGGAATTTTCCTCGTTGTCATAGTCGTACCAGAGTGTACCTGAAGAAGGCTTCTGGAATTTAACAGAGCGAAGTCTTGAGCCTGTCTTTTCAATACATTCGTTATTAAAATCAGATGCTCTTAAAAATACGCTGTCGCCATCGGACTTATATGTAGTATCATAGCTGTCGGCTTCTTCGATGCAGAATGTGATAACGCCGTCGTGTCCCTCATCATCTCTGTCATATACGGTATATTCAAGGTCAAAGTCCCCTGCCACGCTGTCTGCCACAACTAAAGTTACCTTATCAAATGAAAGGGAAGACGTTGTCTTGGGTTCAAGATAATAAGCATTTGATGCTGTTACAGCCTTATTGTAAGAGCTTGATGTGCTTGTAGCGGAATAGTTATAGTAAAGCTTTCCGTTTTCTGCTTCGGGAAGAGTGAACTTCATATAGTTCATAGTAACGCCTGCATTATTGAATTCTCTCTTGAAGTCATCAATTGAGAACTTGTATTTGCCGCCTGCTTTAACATCAATCTTTATAAGGTCAATATCCCCTGCATTTATGCTTTCTGTAACTGTAAGAACAATTTTACCCTCGAAAGTTTCATAGGGGTCTCTTGTGCTGGATCTTTCAGCGTAAGCGGTATAACCAATCTCAACCTCGCCTGAATAGGAGAGCTTGGGAATAAAAGCAATTTTTTCTATAAGCTTTATTGTTGAGCCTGTCTTGTCTCTGTAATACTTTGTTGTTTCAGTTACATCAGCGGGCTTTGAGCCGTCATAATCATACAAAAGCTTACCTGCAGATGTTGAAATTCCGGAAATGTCTAAAGTTATGTACTCAAGTCTGTCTCCTGTTTCATCAATACAGATATCGTTAATTTTATTTACAGAAAACTCATATACTCCGTCAGAGTCTATTGCCTCTTCTATAACTTCAACCTCGTGCTCATCTTCCGCCAAAACAGATACTACGGAAATGCACATTAAAAGAGCTAAGATTAAAGCAAGTGTTTTTTTCATCATTTTTCATCAGTTCCTTTCTGAAAATTCTATTTCCCCTATATTAAAATTATATCATTTACGAAAAGCTATGTCAAGACAAAAGGCTTTATCATATATTAACAATTTATTAATTGCCAAGCTCCTTTGTTCTTTCTGCCGCTTTTATAACGGCGTTCATAATTGTAGCTCTGAAAGAGCCTTCCTCAAGGGCTTTTACCCCCTCTATGGTGCTTCCTCCGGGGCTTGTAACACGGTCCTTAAGCTGAGACGGTGTCTCCTCGCTTGCAAGGGCAAGGGAAGATGCTCCAAGGAGAGTGTTTACTGCATAGTAAAGTGCCTTTTCCTTTGGTATTCCCAGAGCTACGCCCCCGTCTGCCAGAGCGTCTAAAAACATATAGCAGAAAGCAGGTCCGCAGCCTGAAATGGCTGTTCCTGCATCAATTAACTTTTCGGGAATTTCTGAAGTTTCTCCCGCTTGTTTAAGGAGAGCTTTAAATTCATCAACATATATGCATCCCCCATCATTGGAAGCAAGTAAAATCATGCCTTTGCCAACGGAAACGGGAGTGTTTGGCATTATACGGATAATTTTTTTATCCTTGCCGAATGATGCTTCAAGCTTTGAAATTGAAACTCCCGCAAGCATTGAAACAATACAGAAATTATCTGATCGGTTATCCAAAACTTCCTTTAATTCCTCTTTTATTTCGTCTAAGTTCTGGGGCTTTACGCCAAGAAAAATAAATTCTGCATTTTCTGCAACATCACTCATGCTTCCGAAAGCGGAGGTGAGCTCCTTTGCTCTCTCCTCTGCCTCTGAAAGAGTTTTTGCAGAAAGGATAATTTCCTTTGGGCTTATTTCCTTTGCCACTGCCTTTGCAAGGGCAAAGCCCATGTTTCCGCAGCCTATAAATCCAACCTTATATTTATTCAAAAAAATCACTACCTTATCTGGCCATCGCCCATAATTATATATTTATATGTGGTAAGCTCCGAAAGTCCCATTGGCCCTCTTGCGTGAATTTTCTGGGTGGAAATGCCCATTTCACAGCCGAGACCGAACTCTCCGCCGTCGGTGAAGCGGGTGGAAGCGTTTACATAAACTGCCGCCGAGTCCGTATGAGATAAAAACTTATCCGCATTTTCTTTATTTTCCGTAATAATTGCTTCCGAATGACCCGTTGAATGAATGAGTATATGCTCTATTGCCTCATCCACCGTGGATACCACATCTACCGCAAGGATGTAGTCTAAAAACTCTGTATCAAAATCAGTATCCGTTGCTTTTTTGCCGTCTATTATTTTACTTGCCTTTTCAGAAAACCTTAATTCCACAGGATTTTTTCCGCTTTCAAGAAGCGCCTTTAATTTAGGTAAAAATTCTTCTGCAATTTTTTCGTGAACCAGACAAACCTCCGCCGCATTGCATACGGAGGGACGGCTCTTTTTTGCATTTTCAATGATTTTAAGGGCTTTTTCCGTATCCGCATATTCGTCAACGTATATATGGCAGATGCCCGTACCCGTGTGGATGCAGGGAACAGTTGCATTTTTTACGCATGCCTCGATAAGTCCCTTTCCGCCTCTTGGAATAAGTAAGTCGATAAGCCCCTCTGCCTTCATTAAAACGTGGGCACTTTCTCTTGTTAAATCACTTACTAAATTTATCACGTTTTCGTCTATTCCCGCCTTTTTAAGTCCCTCTTTTAATGCATTTACAATGGCAAGTGAAGTATTGTATGCCTCTTTTCCGCCCCTTAAGATGCAGGCGTTTCCGCTTTTAATTGATAAAACGGCGGCGTCTGCCGTTACGTTGGGACGGCTTTCGTAAATGATGCCGATAAGACCCACGGGCACACGTCTTTTGATAATCTTAAGACCGTTGGGACGAATGGTTTCTGATAAATCCTCACCCACGGGGTCGGGAAGCAGCACTATTTCCTCCATACCCTTTGCCATATTTAAGATGCGTTCTTCGTTTAACATAAGGCGGTCGGTCATTACATCAGAAATTTTGCCCTTTGCCGCATTTAAGTCAATTTCGTTTGCCAAAAGAATCTCCCTTGTATGAGAAACGAGACTTTTTGCCATTTCTTTTATTGCCTCGTTTTTACCTTGAGTGCTTTTATTTTTAATGGATTTCGATGCCTCTTTTGTAATTTTTATAAGTTCTAACGTATCCATTTATTTTCCTCTTTTCAAAAATCTTGTTCCCGCATTTTTTCCATCTACTATATCATAGAGGATTTCGGGATTTTTGCCGTTGGCGATAATCATATCACAGCCTGCTTCCGTTGCAATTTTCGCCGCACGGATTTTGGTTATCATTCCCCCTGTGCCAAGACGGGTTCCGCTTCCCCCTGCCAGGACTTCGATATCCTTTGTTACTTCGGGAACAACCGAAATAAGCTTTGCATCAGGGTTTTCCTTGGGATTTTTGTCATAAAGACCGTCGATGTCAGAAAGAATTATAAGAAGGTCGGCGTTTATGCTTGCTGTTACTGCCGCAGACAATGTGTCATTGTCGCCGATTACGATTTCTTCCGTTGAAACGGTGTCGTTTTCGTTTATAACGGGAATTACATTAAGCGCCAAAAGACGCTCCAATGTGTTGTGGAAGTTTTCCTTCCTTTCGGGGTTTTCAACGTCGGGAGCGGTAATAAGTATCTGTGCCACCACATGGTTGTACTCGGAAAAAAGCTTATCGTAGGTGTACATAAGCTCGCACTGGCCTACCGCAGCTGCCGCCTGCTTACCCGGAATGTCAGAGGGGCGGGAGGGAAGAGACAGCTTTCCAACGCCCATACCGATAGCGCCCGAGGAAACCAAAATTATTTCATGCCCTGCATTTTTAAGGTCGCTTAACACCTTGCAAAGGCTTTCTATTGTCCTTATATTGAGTCGTCCTGTTTCGTGTGCAAGTGTTGACGTGCCCACCTTGACTACAATTTTCATTTATGTCAATCCTTTCAGAAAATTATACAAAAAACTACCTTTTAAAAGTATAGCACAAATTGAAAAAATAGTAAATAGGAAATTTACAGCGGGTTGTTGGAAGCCACCTCATCCGTCAGCTCCGCTGACACCTTCTCATCTGAGGGGCCCAGCCAGTGAGGCACCCGAAGCGAGGGGGCAACCAAAGGGAGCGAGAACAGCGAAGGGAGCTTAAGTCGGCGAGAGCCCGTAAGGGAAGGCTTTAGGGCGGGGAGGCTTTGAAAGAGCGCAAAAAAAAACGCCCGGAAACCGGGCGTTTTAATTTTAGTTATTAGCTAAATTATGCTTCGTAAGCGTATTCGATTGTGTAAACTACGATGTCGATAACTTCATCTTCAAGCACCTTAACAAGTGCGAAGTTTACATCCTCGCCGTCCATTTCGCCTAAGTCGATATCTTCATATTCGTCGAATATTACAGTACCAACATAGTCAGCGATAGAATCAGCTACGTCGAACTTAGCCTTTCTTCCTGTAAGGTCTACATTGTAGATGTTACCCTTCATTAAGGAACCAGCTGTAGCAAAGTCGATTTTTTCTTCTTCACCGTCAACGAGGAATTCTTCGTTTTCGATGTCGTAAAGCTGGATGAACTTAGCGGAAGAAGAAGTCATCTTTTCGGTTGCGATTGCACCGAAGAAGTAGTAAGGCATTTCGTCATCTTCGTTACCTGTAAGTTCGCCTGCAACTGTTAAGTCGTCAGCTGCGAAGATTACGTTGATGTCTGTGATCTTGCCTTCGCCGTCAAGTGCTACTTCAAATACAGCACCGTCAACGTAGGTTTCGATGTCGTCGTAATCAGCCATGGGTTCGCCGAGAACAGCGATATCCATTGCAGATTCAAGAGCGTCATCAGCTACAGATTCAAGTGTAACCTTTTCACCATCCATGTAACCTTCGATGAGGATATAATCTTCTTCATCGTCGTTAGAGGTGATTTCAACAGTGCTTACAACAAGAAGCTTAGCGTCCTTAGCGATTGTTGTACCTGCATTTGTGATAACCATGCACTTATATGCATCGTTAGCGTAGTCGTAGATGAAGCCTTCGTATGCTTCTTCGTCAGCGAAGAGTGTGTAATCAGCAACTGTGATCTGGCTCTTCTTAAGAGTATCTGTGATTAACTGAGGATCTTCTTCGATTGTGTCAGGATCATCGCCCTTAAGAGCAACCTTGAATACTACTGTATTCTTGTCAACGCCGCCCTTGAAGGTCTGACCCTTAAATCTGTTACCGAGTTCATCATACTCGTCATCCAATTCTTCGTAAGAGAAGTTATCTTCTGTAAGAGTAGAGTCAGCAACAACGATCTTAGCAAGCTCGCCGTTAGAGTTTAATGTGTACTGGAATACTCTGTTTGTAAGAGCATCGCTCATAACAAGCTCTTCAACGCCGTCTTCATCAGTTTCTGTTACTAACCAGTTGTTGGAAGCAGCAGCGATGTCAGCGATGTCTTCATCAAGATCAGTGATCTTTTCAGAATGCATGTCTTCGCCGTCGAAAGCTGTTACAGTGATGGTTTCAGCAAGCTTAGCGTCAATCCATTCACCCTTGGTGTTCATGAAACGAAGTGTATAATCAACACCGGAAGAGAAGCTTACGTTTGTGTTTACTGCAAGAAGGAAACCATAGTTGCCGCCGATTTCAGCTTCTGTGTCAGTGAAAGCGATTCTGCCGTTGTAGTTGATGTAGAAGATACCGGAGTCTCTTCTTGAGATTGTTTCTTCATAGAAAGAAGACTTCTTGTAAACGTTGCCGTCAATCTTGTAGCCAGCAGCGGAAGTAGAAGATACATAACCTTCAACCTTTTCGGAAGAAATGTAAACCTTCTGAACCTTAACATCTCCTTCGATTTCGGTTTCTACGATAGAAAGAACGTCATCTTCAGCGATGTCATCGAAGGAAGCAACCTTGCCATCCTTGTAGAATGTTACATAGGATTCTTCGTCTTCGGGATCAAGCTTAACAGAACCAGCGTCGTTCTTGCTTGTTACCTTGTAGGTTCTCTTTGTGATTTCGTCTACAACGATTTCCTTAGAGATTTCTTCAAGGAAAGCGTAGTCATAAACGCCGTTGCCGTCGTTGTCAAGAAGTGTGATAACGCCGTCAGCACCATCATATTCTTCGCCGTAACCAGCGATAGCGTCAAACAATGCATCTTCAGTATCGTTGAGGATACCGTTTTCATAGAATGCGATAGAGTCAAGAGCCTTAACAGTCTTTGTGTTATCGTCATCTACAAAGTATTCGAATGAGAAGTAGTTCTTTGTTGCAAGAGGATCGATTTCATCTGCATTGATGTCGCCAAGAGCGATCTGCAATGTAGCGTTCTTACCAGCCTTGGGAGCTACTGCAACGAGTTCTTCGTCGCCTTCACCGTAAGCCTGAACGTAAGCAACTACGTTGTAGCCGAGGTATTCTTCAGCGCCTGTGCCGTTTGCATCAAAGTATATGTCGAAGTAAGGAACTTCTTCTTCTTCGCCGTCGATTTCTTCAGTAGAATATACCTGGTTGCCGTTAACCTTGGATACTCTGAACCAAACATCCTGGTCTTCCTTGTCATTGAAGTCTTCCATGAAAGTTTCTGTTACAATAGCTTCAAGCTTTGTGATGTCAAGGTAGTCGTCAAGGAGAGTGTCAGAACCCTTAATGAATTCGGGATCAGCTGCGCTCCAGGTTTCCTGTTCCATAATTCTGCACTCAAGTGCATTGTAGATAAGTCTTGCAACAACCCATCTCTTAGCTGCGTCACCGGAAGTACCGGTAGCACCCTTGGTAATCTTCATTACCTGGTTAGCAGCATAAAGGTAACCTGTGGGATAACCACCCTTTACGTTTGCAACAGGTGTGTAACCAAGCATAGCAACGATTAACTTAACAGCTTCTTCGTAGGTAACAGGAGCTTCGGGATCATAGATACCGTTTCCTCTACCATTGATGATGCCTAAGTTTGCAGCGTAGTTTACATAACCAGCTGCCCAGTGAGAAGCGGGAACGTCTGTGAAGATGTTGTCAGCCTTTGCACCTTCTGCCTGTTCGGTAGCGTTAAGTGCGCAAACTAAAACCTTTGCGATTTCCGCTCTTGTGATTGTGTTATCAGGAAGGAAGGTTCCATCCTCATAACCGTTGATGATTCCCAACTTGCTGAGCAATGTAACTGCTTCTAAGTAGCTTGCATCTTCTTCTACATCAGTAAAAGCGAAAGAGCTAACTGTGAAGAGCATAGCACATGCCATAACAAGTGCGAGAACTTTCTTGAGATTTTTCATGTCTCAATTCCTCCTTATAAAAAATATTTTTGTTGGCGAAAGAGTTTTGTTAATCCGCAGCGATGAAACTCCTCTTTCAAAGTCCTGCTGCAGTGCCGAAAGCCCGTAGACCATACAGTCTTCCAACCATGGTCTCATTATAGCACCCACGGCGTCAACTCGTCAATCGGTTTCGACGACTTGTAACATAACTGTAAAATTGGAATTACATTGTTGCAAAAAAACATCCCTCTTTTACACCAATAACTATCTAAGCATATACTTTTTGCCGTATTTTGTCAAGTATTTTTTGTTTTTCTCTTCCTTTCGACACGGATTTGTAACATTCGCCGTAAAAATTCCCTTCAAAAGTCTTCCCCTCTCAAGGGGAAGGCCTTAAAATAAAAAACTCCGTGGCAATGCCACGGAGTTTTGAGCTTATTTAATCAGTCTTTAAAGCCTTCAACGTATTTTCTGTTGAATTCAAGAGCCTTTGCCTTTAAGCTTTCGGTGTTTTCAGCAATATGTGTTGCAACAGCCTTTCCTGCCTTCATATCATCTCTGAAGGTGTTACCCATTGCAAATACACCCTTATAGAAAAGTCTGGGAAGAAGATATGAATTCTCTAAGTTTTCTTCAAAGAGTGCAAAGTCTTCTTCGTTCATATTTGCCTTGTAGTCTGCAGTAACCATCTGGCTCTTCATGTCTGTCATATAGCATGCAAGCATGAATGCGCAGGGAAGCTTTTCTTCGGAAACGCCTAAGGGGAACAGGAAGTGAGAGTCGGTAAGATATCCGCCGAGGCTTGCATCCTTGTTGGGATAGTGGATATATCTTATAACGTCTGTTGTTTCCTGAGTAAGCTCGTCTTTTATAAGGTTGGGCATAACCTCGTCATACATGATGGAGGTTCTTGCAGAGGTCTGACCTGTACCCATAATGTTGTAACGGCTGTCTGTTAAAAGCTCACCCCAGTAGCCAAGCCATTCAAAGTTGTCGGGCTGGTCGTATGTAACAGTAACCTCTCCTGTGTCATAGTTCCATGCGGACATATACTTTCCGGGAACGTGAGGTCTTGTGTATCTGCTCTTGGAGGGAACGCCCTGTGCCCAGGCAGCAGCGTTAACCTCTTTATAAGCGTCCATTGTCCATGCGCCCTCAGCATAATATTCGTGAGGAGTCTTTATTCCCATTTCCTTCATCCATGTTTCGTTGTATGCAAGATATAAGAATTCCTGCATGGGAAGTGAGCTTACACCGTAGTATTCGCCCATCCACTTTGCACCTTCAACAGTGATTTCGTCAATCATGTCGTTGGTTTCATAGTCTATGTAATCGGAAATAGGTGTGTATAAGCCTTCAGTAAAGGTTAAGGGGAATACGGAAATACCAAAGCAGTACTGGATTTCCCAGGGGTCCCCTGCAACGATACCTGCAACAAGGTCATCACCTGTTCCGTCGCCGCCGCCGATCATAAACGATACCTTTGTTCCGAACTCTTCAGTAAACTTGTCCGCACCTGCAGCAAATTCGTAGTTCAAGGGATCGTCATTAAAAAGTCTGTAGCCTGCAACACGGATTTCCATGTCAGCCCAGTCTTCTGTGTTGAATGTTACGCCACGGTTGCATCCTGCAAGGCTTGCAACGAGACCTAAGCAAACAATCAGTGCCAATAACTTTTTCATAAATTAAAATCCTCCTTTTTTTAGCCTGTGGCTAACCCCAGTTTACAGCGTAAGTATATTATACAAAATATACGGAAAAAAATCAAGATAAATTTTGACTTATTTTTGAGCAATATTGACTTCACTGAAACTTAGTGCTATAATTAGGCGACATATATAATAAGGAAGTGATTTTTTTGAGAATGAGAAAAAGAGCTCATCTGGATGAGCGGATTTTAACCTGCGACAGCTTAATTGCTGAAACAAAGGATGATATAGCTTCTTTCCGTAACGGCAGGATGCTCCATCTTGAAATCGGATGCGGAAAGGGCGGCTTTATAAAAGAGTGTGCTCTTAAAAATCCCGAAATCCCCCATCTTGCAGTAGAGCATTATAATAATGTAGCGATTTTAGCGGCAGAGGCAGCGAAAAGGGAAAATATAGAAAACATCCGCTTTTCCATGAAGGACATAGAAAAGCTGGCAGAGGAAATAGAGGAGGGCACGGTTGAGCGTATCTATCTTAATTTTTCCGACCCCTGGCCCAAGAAAAAGCAGGCAAAAAGAAGACTTACCCATCCTGACTTTCTCCGTTTATATAAAAAATGGCTCTCTCCCGGCGGGGAAATATTTTTCAAGACGGACAATGACGCTCTGTTTGAATTTTCATTAAACTCCTTTGCAAGTGAGGATTTTCTGCTTTCAAATATCACCTTTGATTTACATAACAGTAATTTCGAGGGAAACATAATGACCGAATACGAAAAGAAATTTTCCGAGGCAGGGAAGAACATTTTCCGCCTGGAAGCACGAAAAAGAGGATGACTGTGTCATCCTCTTTTTTATCTTGTTAAATACAGGTTCACCGAGTCAGCGGCTCTGAAGCCGTCTGCCACGGCATCCGTTACCGTATAGGCGGAGCCGTCCCGCACCGCACCTGCGGCGAAAACTCCCTCTTTTGTGGTTTCCATATCCGCACCCGTTATAACGGCGCCCTCGTCGGTCATTCTCACATGGCCCAAAAGAACATCCGTGTCAGGCTCGGGCGAGTCGGGAACAAAAATTGCATCAACGGGAACGGTCTTAAATTCGGTTGTTACTCTGTTTATAACCGTCATGCTCTCCAGCATGAAAATTCCCTCTTCAACTCCCGCTATAAGACTTTCGGGGCAGAAGCTTATATTTGTCTTTTTCCTTATCTTATCCATATATTTTTTGGATGCTCCCAAAATCTCCTGGGGGCAGATTATATAAACCAGCTTACAGCTGCTGCTTAAAATAAGAGCTTCTTTAGCTGCTTCGTTTCCTTTGCCCACTACTGCAACGGTTTTTCCCGAAACCCTTTGTCCCTGTTTTTCCGCTGAATGGAAAACGCCCATTCCCAAAAGGGCTCTTTCGTTGGAAAGTCCCAGCTCCCTTTTTCTTATACCCAGAGCTAAAATTACCGCTTTCGTCTCATAGCTTCCTTTGTCGGTTGTTATGTACTTAATGGGGGAGTCTAAGGAAAGCTCCTTCACTTTCTCGTGGAGAATTTTTACCCCTCTTTGCAGGATGCCCTTTTCAATTCTGTCCGTCAGCGCCTCACCGTCTATTCCCTCTGGAAAGCCGGGATAGTCCGTAACCTTTTCCTTGGCGGTTTTTCCTCCTGTATAAAGACCCTCCAGCAAAAGCACGGAAATTCCGTGGTCCGCCGCTCTTTGCGCCGCACTCATTCCTGCCACGCCGCCGCCTATTACAATTAAATCGTAGTCTCCCATAAGAGCACCTGCCTTTAATTATAAAAATTCTTTCCTTTATATATTAACACAAAACCTCGCTATAAGTCAACATTCCCTTATAAATGGCAGGAAAAACCCTTTTCTCTATTTCTTCTGTCTGGTTTTCGTCTATGGGATTTTTCCCACGTCCCACCTCAATGGTAAAGCCGGGACGGGAAAACTTATCGCAAAACCAGTCCTTCATTCCTCCATAGACGGCAGAGCCCTCCGGCTCTTCTATCCTGTAGCCCGAGATTTTTGACATAGCCTCTGCAATTTCTCTGCTTCCTACAGGATAAACCCCCTTAAAGCCGTGATATATAACCTCTCCCTGGGAATGGAGGCATATAACCATATTGAAATTTTTCTCCCTCACCAATTTTACCACCCCTCTGGTTTCACTCTCGCTTTCAGGATAGCTTCCTCCGTAAAAATCACCTGAAAAATCTGCATCGTAGTTGTGGTTTATATCCACTCCTTCGGCATTTTTTGTCCAGGCACTGAAGGGATTTTGCCAGCCGTTTTGTTTTCTTATTCTGCAGAAGGTTTCCGTTCCCGGGGGTATGAGTCCCTGAGAAATTACTTGAGAGTCGGGATTTACCATGGGCATAACGTAAATTTCCCACCCCTCGCACCTGTCCTTTATATAATGGTAGAAATCCATGGCGATTTTCCCCGTTATGTATTCATTTCCGTGGTGAACTCCGTTTATAAAAAGCCGTTTTTCCCCGTTTCCCACCTTGTAATAATAAAGCTCCCGACCCCAGGTGCTTTTTCCTGCCGAGTAAAATTCCCGTCCTGAAAGCTCCATAACCATCTTTTCGTAGGTAAACATAAAAAGACTCCTTTCTTTCAAATTTATGAAAAGTCAAGGGGTAAATGCGAAAAAGTGCAAAAAATTTTTTAATTAGCATTTTTAGGCGGATAAAACGCTGTTAATACAAGCCTCGTATATCTCGGCGGAGCTATAATAGTTAAATATCCCTCTCGGGTAGTTATTTATCCATTTTTCGAGCTTGCGGGTATCTGCGGGAGTAACTTTATCAAAGCTAATTCCTTTCGGGTAGTGTCGGCGTATCATTTTATTTTGATTTTCATTTGAGCCGCGCTCGTATGAGCTGTACGGGTGGCAATAGTATATCTCGGTACGGTTTCCTTTTCGGCGGCAGCTCCGCTCTATGCCGAGGTAGTCGGAAAACTCGGAGCCGTTGTCTATTGTTATAGTTTGAAATACCTTTGAGAAATTCGCGCCGTATGCCCGCTCGATACCGTCAAGAGCTTTTATAACGCTTGCGGCTGTGTGGTCTTTCATTATGCGGATAATTTCGTAACGGGTGTACCGCTCCGTAAGTACAAGAAAAGTCTTTTTTGTGCCTTTCTTGCCGACTACACAATCCATTTCCCAATGTCCGAAAGAGCAACGCTCCGCAACCTCTGCGGGGCGTTTTTCTATGCTCTTACCCTGCGGAGCTCTGTTTGGCTTTACTCGAGCGTATTTTTGTTTATCCTTATTTTTCTTTACGGGCAAGTCCTTATTTGTTATAGTGAGGAAAATACCGTCCTCGATATATCTATAAAAAGTCGTCTTTGATATGCTCGTATTGAATTGTAAGCCCTTGCGCTTAATTTCGCCCAGGATAGCCCCAGGCGCGTATTTTTCTACCGATACTTTATACTCAAGGTATGTAGCGTACTCGTGGTCGGTACCTATTTTTAAGCCCGCTCCTTTTGCTTTAAGGTTGGCGCGGTATTTTTCCTCCGCAATATCGGGGCTGTAGCGTTCCTCCTCGGTGTAGTCGCTGTTGAGGTGGGTATAAACGCCCCGCTTTAATTCTCTGTATATTGTGCTTATATGTACGCCGAGCTCTGCCGCCATTTGTGCGGGCTTAACTCCGACTTTCTGCCAAGCCTCTATTTTGAGTCTATCTGTAAAAGTAAGGTGTTTATACTTGCTCATAATAAAATCACTCCGTTTTATTAAAATAAAATAGAGGGAGCCGCAAAGCTCCCTCCTTGATACTACGCTAAAAAGCCCTCAATAGCCTTTTTTATAACTTGCGCCTGCGGCACGCCCTCGGCTGCGCATTTTTCCTTGAAAGCCTCCGCCATTTCTTTAGGGACTCTAACCGCTATTACATCATATTTTTTTTGATTATATCGAGTTTTAACCTCTGTAGATGTTTTTGTTTTTCTTTTTTCTGCCATAGCTGCCGCCTCCTCAAAATAATTCGTTGGAAATTACATACTCTCGGAGCTCGTCTATCGTCGCGCAAATATCCTTTGAAACATCAAAGGCAAGCTCGAGCTTTCCGCTGTCGGTCTTTACCGTCCATTTTGTAGCCGACTCCGTTACGGTGTAGGCTTTTTCGCCTTTTACAATAACCATAGCGTCCTCCTATTGATTTTTATATATATTTATGCTATAATAGGACTTACGAGAGGGGCGATTGCTCGCCCTCTCTCTGCCTTGAGCTTATTTGCTCTCGGGTTTAGCCTTGCTCGGCTTTGGCTTTACAAGTGTTATAGTAACTTTGACTCGTTCCACCGTGTCGTTATTCTGTAACGCTTTTGCCAGGTCTTGCAGGGCTTTTTCTATGCCTTGACTTTCCATAGGCTTTTTACCTCCTTTCTGTATATTATTATATCATACTGCTTGCAGTATGTCAATACTTTTTTGAAAAGTTTTTGCACTTTTTCGCGGAAAATATTTACTAATTCACAATTATATGTTATAATTAAGGCACCACACAAAAATTATATAATGGTTACACTATTGAAAGTGCCTCATTTCGTCAAAAAATGTAGGCTCTACTTTTCGCATTTTCGATAGTGTAGAAAAATTTTTGTGTGGTAGCAAATTCGGAGCTTGCGTTTTTTATGCGTGTAGCTGCGATATGGGCTACACGCATTTTTATTTTTAGGAGGGCTCTATATGGGTTTATTTTCGAGAAAGCCTGCGGAGGTTATAGCTGAATTTGACAAGCGCGCCTACGGGTGCAATGCCTTAAATAATGACGGCACAAGCCGCGCGAGCTACATTGCAAAATTAAAAATTGGAGAGGACTTATTTTTTAAGCCCGCTCCGTCAAAAGAATATCCCGACACTATCGGCGTATTTACAAAAAAGGGGCACCAAATAGGCTTTTTACATTATACTTTTGTAAATGAGTTACGGGGCACATACAGAAATAATAAAGCCTCGGCTGTTGTGGCAGAGGTAGAGGGCTCGGGGCAAGGGCTCTCGGTGCTTATGCACATAAAAATATATAAATAAACGACAAAAAGGCAGAGGCTATTATAAAGCCCCTGCCTTTAATATTTAGTCGTCCTCGTCCGTGTCCTCTCCCGTGTAGACTTTGGCTCCCGCCTCCTCAAGAGTCTTTGACAGTTCCGCGAGGTATTGCTCTTGTGCCGCTCGTATCTCGGCTATATTGTTTTGTACCGTATCTCGGAGCACATTTGTTGCGCGTGTACCTGGGTGCTGTACTCCCGTGCCGTATATCGTATCATTATAAGCAAGCACTTTCGCTCTGCGGACAGCGATACTATGCGAGCCCGTACCAAGCTCCACCCAATGCGGCGAGGCGTGGGAGGGTAGCTTGCCCTTTTTCTTTACCCTCTGCCAGGAATAAAAGCCGACTTGTAGCTGCGGCTGTCCCGTAGAGTAGTCTATCATAGCCCAACTGCCTATATGATTTTTGAAACGCTTTGAGCGTATAGGTACCGCCGAGCGCAGATATTTACGGACTACTTTTCCCGAGGCGCGCAGGGCTGTTTTTGATAGCCCTACCATTGTTTTTTTTACCTCTTTACTCGTGTTTATAAAAGTTACTGTACTTTTTTTAGACATAGAAAAACTCCTCTCAAAATGCGAAAAGGCGACGGGCGCAGTTTCCCGCTATCCCGCCGCCCTTTCTTTATGTGAATTTAAGGAGGACTATTTAAGCAGCTCGTTTACGCGCTTTTGTACGGCGGAGTAGTCGTACCCCGCTGCTGTGAGCTTTTCTTTTCGAGCTGCGCCGCTGCCCCATTTTCCCGCGATAACCTCGCGGGCGATTTCGTCAACGGTCTTTGTGGTAACATCTGCCGAAACGGCGGAGCCGCTCTCTGTAGTAATGTAGGTGCTGTAGCCTGCGGCTTTGAGTTTCTTTTCCATAGCCTCGGCGTTTGCCTTTACGCTGTATGCGCCTACTTGTACCTTGTAATAGCCGCCGCTCTGTACGATATATGTATCAAAGCCCGCAGCTTTTAGCTTTGCCTCGAGGGTTGCGGCGTTTGCCTTGTTGCTAAACGCGCCCGTTTGTACTCTATAAAGAGTCTTTGCAGGCTCCGCAGGCTTTGCCGCCTGGGTACCCATAGCAGCAGCTACGGCTTTTCTAAAACCGTCCATAGTGTAGCCCGTTTTTAAGCCGTTCCAAAGGTGTTCACAATCGCCGTGATTAGAGGCAATGCCTCGAGCGTGTCCCTCTCGGTGGCTAACGATTACACCGTCAGCAAGCGGGTTAAGGTTGTACTGCTTGCAAAGGAAAGCGAAAAGCTCTACCGCTGCGTCGTATGTGCGTTTTACTGCTGCCTTTGCCGCTGCTGTATCGGAGCAAGTAAAGGAGCTGCCGCTCGTATATTTAATTTGCGCAGGCTCGCACATTTCTACGCCGATATGTGTATTATTTGAGCTGCCGCCTCCGTGCCAGCCTCTATAGTTCCAGGGTAAGCATTTGTATATCTCGCCCGTATTAGCGTCTATAAAAGCGTGTACGCAAGCTCTGTCGTATGTGCTCTTATTCCAATTATTGACGAAAACAAGAGCGGAGGGCTGCGGACAGCCTACGCTATGCAGCATAAGCCCTTTTACGGTAATTGTGCGCCCCTGCTTATAGCAAGGGTTATTCGTGCATAGAGTTTCTTTAATCTGCATAATTTATTCCTCCGTATACTGAATGTCGCCCGCTTTGAGTTCTCCTAAATACTTGTCCGCCTGGATAGCCTCGGGCGTAAAGCTGTTGTTTTTCCACCAAGTCCACAAAGCGGCGGCTGTCGTCGCAATAGTGGAAATAATGTTGTAAATTTCCTCCTCTGCAAAGGGCAGAGGGTTAATGCCTAAAACGACTAAAATTTGATTGATAAGAGCGACAGCAAGTATAATTGTCCTTGCTATCGTTGCTGTGCTAACATTTTTCATACTTTCAGCTCCTTAATAGTTGTTATTGATGTTCTCGAAAGTTTCCTTGTCGGGTGTTACTCCGTACTGCTGCATAAGTTTAATTTTGTTCTCCGCTTTTGCTTTTGAATAATAAAAGCCGAGGGCGGTTGCTGCCGCTCCCGCCGTCGAGGGTATCACATAAGCGAGCGGCGATAAGTCGCCCGTTTTATAAATCATATACAGCGCGAAAGCCGTAACGGCAATATCAACAAATATAACGCCGATACAAATAACTTTTGAAAACTCTATTTTCTTTTTGCCTGCCATTTTTACGCCTCCTCGGGCGGTAGTTCGGGTAGCTCCATAGTTTCGTTATATAAGCCCGTCGCTACATCATTTCCGCCAAGCGTATGGTAGCTATCATACGCCCGTTTTAACGCCTCTTTAGCGTAAATCGGGCAGTAGCTCCTCTCGTGCCATTTTTCGTATTGGTGTATGATTTCAGCCCTCAAGAGGCATTGCAGCCCTACGGCGAGCGCGTCTTGCTTTTTCTTGCCGAGTTTAACTCTTGATACAATAACCCCGAGCAAAGAAATACCGCCGCCGCATAAAAAGGGAATGAGCCATTTTATAAAAGTTTCGTAATACATAGCGTTACTCCTTAATTGTATTCTTTGCCGATTGTTTCGAGCTCGGCGGCGGCTGTGCTGCGCATTTGCTGCAATTCCTCGTCGGTGCTGTATGCGATTTTAGCCTGCTCGATAATTTCCGCCTGCTTTTGGATAATATCAGCCTGCAAGCGGGTTACTGCGCAGAGCCTCTCTATAACCTCAAGTAAGCTCATTTTCGGAGCCCTCCTCGCTGTCGGGAGGTTTTGGAAATTCTACATTAAAGGGAAAGCCTGCTTGTGTAGGTAAGTCCCTTAATGCCTGGCGATATGCAGCCCAGGCTCCCTTAATGATTTTAGAAAGCGAGGCAATAAACTTTGTTGCTGTAGAGAGGTCGAGCTCGAGTCTGTCAAGCGACATCTGCGCGTCGCTGTCAGCGAGCAGCTTATTTCGGAGCTTGCGGGCGTATGCCGCTGCGTCCTCCTCGTTTTTTTCCTCGCAGGCGGCAGCGTATGCAGCCCTCAAAGTTTCCTCGAGTTCCGCTTTTGTTGCGGCTGTCATTGCCTCAACCTGGGCGAGTCGTTTGTGGTAGTTGTTTTTCACGGTTAGAGCCCTCCAATTCTTTATAGAATTTAATCATTTTACGCCGCTCGTGGTATGTATTCCCGCGAGCTGCATTTGCAAGCCAAGAAACGAGCGACTCGTGCGTAGTGCCTGGCGCGTAGTCGCCGCTTTGCTCTTTGGTATATAGCCTTTTGAGCTTTCGGCGTTGCTTTCCTTGTTTCTTTTTATCCATTTTGCGTATGATTGCTCCCGAGTCGGTAACAACAAAACGCCATTGCAGCAGTTTTACACCCTGGCGGAGAGGATAAAGCGAGGTTTTGCCGTTGAGCTGTAGCCCGATAGCGTTTAGCTGCTTTTCTATCTCTGCGCGGCATTGCTGCAAAAATTCTTTGTCCTGGTGGACTAATACAAAGTCGTCCATATACCGTATATAATGCTTTACTCGGAGCCGCTCTTTTATAAAGTGGTCGAGGTCGTCGAGTACAGCAAGAGCTACGAGCTGCGATACCTGGGAGCCGAGCCCGATACCCGTATCGCCGCCGAAAGAGTCTACAATTTCGCAGGCTCGAGCCGCTATTTGCGCGTCGGTAACGCGCTTACATATTGCAGCCTTTGCTATATCGTGGCGTATACTCGGGAAATAGTGGTGTATATCACATTTAAGCACCCACCCGTCGCAGCCGTGAGCTTTATAATAACGGCGTAGATGTGCCGTCATACGGTTTAATGTATAATCGACTCCGCGCCCGCGCAGGCAGGCGCAATTATCGGTTATAAAAGACTTTGTTATCTGCTCGTAGAGTCCGTTATCACATAGCGAGCGTTGAAATTGTCGGTCTTTTAAGCGCGTTGCTACAATTTCCCGTCGTTTCGGCTCGTATATGGTAAAGTGTTGGTACCTATCTATGCTATATTTGCCGTTTAAGAGGCTTTCTCTCAATCGGTAAGTATTCTTTAAGGCGTTGCCCTCATAGCCTACGGTACTATCTTTCCAACGGATATTACGGCAGCTTTGTTTTAACCCCTTGTAGAGGTTGTCAAAAGATATAACTTGATTATAAGACATATTAAAAAGGCGGACGCATAAAAAGGACTACCCCGTAAGGTACCTTTGTCGCCCGCAATATTCCCTCCTTTTCGGAGGTAGGACGGTCGCTCCTTGTGTGAGCTGCGCTGCTTTGGTCTTTCGACTACTTGAAAACGGGCTTTTCTCACAATCGGGGGCGACTCCGTTAGCATTGTTCGCGTTGTTGTTGTTCAACGCTCCCGAGGTATTCACATTGCGCTCGTTGTTCGCGTTCCCAGGGTTAGGGGAACGGAGCCAACAGTTACGCGCCGAGCCAAAAAAATAGCAACCGCCCTACATTTCTTTGTACTTTTCCTTGTCGGACTTTATCCAGGCTTTTAATAAGTCGTCTGTCTTGAGTATTAACCCCGTCCAAAACTCTACTTTATCGCCCGAAATATAGCCCGCTCCGTATGCGTCGTCGATAAGGTCTAATAGAGCGTCAAGGTGCGCGTGCGCTTTGACTTGCTCCATACGGCGGTAGTTGTACTCCTCGGTATTTGTTACATATACCGAGTTTGCGTGCCGTATACAAATACAAGCCTCGCGTACCTCCGCAGCTATCGGAGCTGCATACAGCCAACGGGTGCTCTTTGGAAAGTGTTTATCATTCTTTAATTGACTTAAAGAATAATTTTTAAGCTCCCGCGCTTTATTTAATACTTGCAGCTTGCCCTCGCCTCTGTCGCCTTTTCTAACGCTCATATTAAAACCTCCTTTTAACCGCCTCTACCGAGGCGGATTGTCGATTATGCGATTATACAAGCGGGGGCGACTCCGAGAGCATTGGTCGCGGTGTAGCTGGTCAACGCTCCCGAGGTATACACAATGCGCTCGCTGGTCGCGGTCCCAGGGAGAGGGGAACGGAGCCAACAGGTACGCGCCGAGCCCGCCGCGTCATATTTAATACGCTCTGTATCGGTTAAGCCCTCGTAAAACTCTAACAGCGTACCGTCTTTATAGGTCGCGCTGTCGTAGGTACCGTATATTTCGGGACGAGAAAGCAAGAAAAATCTGTCCTTTAATGTGTATACCTGGTTTGTAGCAAACTCCGTACCGTCAAGGCTGTTTACCTCAAAATACGAGTTTGTACGACAAGGGATAGCCGCAGGCTGTACCGCCGCTAAAAAGTCGGCAGGCAAGCCGAGCATAAAACCGCCGTAACTTGTAGCCCAAGAGGGGCGACGGTCAAATACATTTGTTGGAGTCCATACGCTGCCCGCTGCTGCGCTGCTGTTAAGCCATTGGCGAGCTGCGCTCTGCGCGTAGTTGTTTGAGCCCCACATTATGCGTTGTGCGCAATTAAGATTTTCGTTAGTGGTGGTATAGTTTGCGATAGTACCGAGATTTGTACCCTCGGAGCCCTCTGTAACGACTATGCCGCTTTCTATAGATGTTGTAGAGGCGATACCGTCGTATGTTGCTATTTTACAGCTCGTAATCGCTGTAGAGCTTGAGCTCGTACCGAGCACAATTTGCCCGCCTGCGGGTACCGCTTTTGTAAGCGTAAATTGGTATGTGCCGTTTACCATACTGCCCGTTGCATAATTCCAGGTAAAATTATAAGTGCCTGCGGGTAGTTCTTCGGCAGCATAATAAAGAGCCTCCGCCGCGTCAAAAACAAGGCTACGGTACGCCCCGCTCGCGGTGCTGTATACATACTTTGCCTCGAGCGTCATTGTATGAGCGAGTTTCTTATTTGCTGCGGTATGGTTGTTGTGTCCTCTTACAACCCAGGTAATAACCGCTCCCGTAGCGGAGTCCTCTGTAGTAAACTCGTAGCCAACGGGAAAGAGTGTAGCTCCAAGCCCGAGGCGTACAGCGTTTTTAACATCTTCCCAGGTCTTAATAGCCGTAAGAGTGTCAATATGTACGCTTGTTTGCACGCCCTCTCTGTCTGTTACGGTAATAGTTGCTCCCGTAGCCGTCTGCTCTGCGGAAATATTAAGATTTCCCGCTCCCTCGGCTGCTTTGTTGGCATTTTCTGTAGCAGAGTTTGCGTTTTCTGTAGCTGTATTTGCCGCTCCCGCTGCGGTATTTGCATTTTCCGCCGCTGTGTCTGCTGCCTCTTTGGCGGCGTTGGCGTTATCGGCTGCGGTATTTGCGTTGCCTGCCGCTGTATCTGCGGCAGTTTTCGAGTTATTCGCCGCCTCGACGGCTGCGCCTACCGTTGCGGCTGCTTTGTTAGCGTCCTCAACGGCTGCGGCTGCGTCTTTTGCTGCCTGGTCGGCTGTAGTAGCCGCTCCGTCAATCTTATTAAAAGCGTCTATAAGGGCGTTATACTCGTCGGAGGAGGCGGGAGCGTCCTTGTCAAAGGCTGCGCGCTCAACATCTATATAAAATGTTTGAGAGCTCAAGAGCTCCTCTCCCTTATAAAGTCCGATTTCCGCAGCAGCTACGCCAGGAGCAGCGAGAGCTTGCGCTGTGAGCTCGGCAATAATAACGCCGTTTTCGATTTTAGCGTCGTTTAATACCGTGTGCCCGTCCGCTTTTGTGAGCTGCAAGCGAGGAGTAATGCCCTCCTCGAGTGCGTAGCTCTGTCCGCCGTTAAGCGGCGTAATTTCAAGAAAACGGGTTTTATTATCGTTCTGCTTTGCAAAAACGGTAATAGGCATTGTATCGCGTCCAAAATCGAGGTTTATTTTTTGCTTAATCTCCATTTGAAAGCCTCCTCAAATTTTATTCGGTAGCCTCGTAGCCCGCTACGATATTTTCCCTCTCCTCGATTTCAGCCTCGAGCTTTGCTTTTTCAGCCTGGAGGCTTTCGAGGTCGGTACCTTCTGCTGCATTATCAATCTGCTTGCAAAGGTTTTCGTATCTACGCTGCGCATTTGCGAGAGCGTAGAGGTCGTCGGACTTTTCATAGATAACGCGCTGTACCTCTACGCGCTTTCCGTTTTCGTATTTTGTGCTTGTAATTTCGGTTGTCATAGGTCTACATCTCCTTTATAAAAATTATTCAAAGGTAATAAAGCCCTCAAGGGCTCCTATGGTTTCGGGAGCTATAAGCTGCTCTCCGATTTCCTCGGCAGAGATAGTAATAAACGGTATTTCTATCTGCGCGTCGGTTTCTCCGAGCTCCGCGAGGCGTTTGTGGTATTCGTCCCTTGTCGCTATGTCGGCAAAGGTAATACGCCCGTCGCTCGATACTTTAGGATTGCCTTTTTCGTCCTTTGCGGCGAGCTCTCTTATGAGCTTTACCTCCTCCTGGGCGAAAAACTGATACTCCGCCTCGAGGGTTTTATACATCTTGTGTATATCTCGGGCGGTTGTGTATGGCAAGCGTAATTTTTTAAGCTCGCCAAGCGCGGGGGCTGCTTTAATTATTTGTGAGTAGTTCATTTTTAACACTCTCCTTTATGGTATCGCGTTAAGTTCGTCCCTTAACGCATTTAAGCCCGCTGCCGTTACGGTGTCGCCGCTGCTTACCGTATAGAGGTAGGAGCCGTAGCCGCTTATGCCTTTTATAGCATTTACGGCTTGATTATACATTACTGCGGTAAAGTCGTTGCCTTTATAAGCATAGGTAAAGCTGTAGCTGCTCAAGCCCTTATACTCTCTAAAAGCGTTTATACGCGCCGTTAATGCGTTCCACTCGGCAGCAGTAAGGTTAAAGCTGCCGCCGCTTGTTTTGGTGTAAGTCCAGGAAAAATTACTCGGTCTTACCGCTGCTGCCTCGGGAGGTTGTATGTATAGGTCAATAACGCCCGTGCTACTGCCGTTGAGCTCGCATATCCATACATAATAAGTCGTGCCTGCGGTTACATTGTAAGTTATGGCGAAATTGTTACCAGGTCCCGAGTCGTCGTCCTCCGCTAACGGGGAGGACGGCGCGCCGTTTGTTGAGTCAAACGCGCTTGAGGTGCTTAAAAAGCCGTATGTGTCCTCGTCGCCCATTGTAAAGAAATTAGCCTCGCCGCTATTTTCAAAGCTAACCGAGTATCTCTTTATTTGTTTTGTGCTCAAAGAAAAGCTCGCGCTTTTTTCTGCGCTTATAGTGCCAAGTGCACCCGACGATACCGTCCAGGATTGTCCTGGAGGCTCTATATATAGAGTCGTTTTGCCCGTTGTAGAGCTCGAGTAGCCTCTAACCCAAATATAATAATTTGTGCCTGCGGTAACATTGTAGGATATAAAAAAGTTTGGTGCGCCGTTTGTGTCGTCGTCCTCTTTAAGAGGAGAGGAGGGCGCTCCGTTCTCACTATCCCACCCCGTAGAGGTGCTCAAAAAGCCGTAAGTATCTGCACTTGTGCCCTCGGTGTAAAACTTTGCTGTCCCGCTATTTGCAAACGATACTTTGTATCTATATAACGAGTATTCACTCAAGGAAATAGAAACGCTTTGCAGAGTAGATAGCGACGAGCTGAAAGTATACGGGTATAGTTCCCAGGAGTCGGAGGGCTCTACATATTCCTCCTCGCCCTCGGCGCGGATATATATATCCTGGGTGCCCGAGTAAGTAAACGGGTTTGAGTAACTGTATTGTACTGTGCCCGAGGTACTGCCTAATCGGTATACCCACCTTGTAAAATTACACCCGCTCGCAGGGTTTGCGGTAAACCTTATGCTATAGCTAAAACCGCTTAACGAGAGTGTGTCGCCGTTGTCTACGGTATAGCTTTGGCTAATTCCATAGACATAAATATCCGTAGAGGCGATAGTTTCGTCGTTTCCGTAACAAGTAAACGAAAAGCTCATACATATACCACCACCTTACCCAAATACCGCAACAGAGGTACCGCTGCCCGCGTGGTCTAATACCCAATCTTGAGTAGCGAGTAAATAACCATTTGCGTATATCATAGGCTCGTCATATCCCGAGTCGTTACCTAAACCCGTAAACCTTACAGAGGAGCCGCTAAAATATAACCCCGTAGGCGACAAGCTGCCTAAATGGTCGCCGATAGTTCCCATCCTTGCGCCGCTGTTAAAGATTATAGACTTTGTACCGCTTGCGGAGCTTGAGCCTATATACAGATTTCCCGCTACTTGAGCAATATTTGTACTTATTCGGTCTGCGCTTATAGTGCCCGTAGTGATATTCGCGCCGTTAATTGTCGTATAGCCCTCTGTTTCGAGGTCGTCGAAAGTAACAACGCCCGAAAAGCTAACAGAGGCGGAGTCGATAGTAACGCCGTTATGCTTTATGCGTATTGTGCTGCTCGTACTGCCGTTTGTGGTAGTAAGAGTAATACCGTCGTATATAGCGTCGCCTGCCGCCTCGTAAGCCTCGTCGTAAACCTCCGAGCTTTTAGCATAGGCTGTAAGGTCTATTTTGCCTGCGTTAATTGATACGGAGCTCGTGTCGTCGTTAATTGCCGCAATAATGCTCGCGCTGTCAATTACATTTCCGCCGCTTGTAGATGTTACAACGAGGGAGATTTTGTCCGCGAGCTGCGTAATTTCGGAGGACATTTCCGTTTTCGTCGGGTATGAGGTCAGCTTGCCGTCCGTATACTCATTTGCGCCGCTTTCTGCGTCAGCCGCCAGGGTTTCCGCATAGGTGCGGGCAGCCGTTACGGTCAAGCTGATAGCGTCGGCTGATTGCTTAATCGCGGAGGACATTTCCTCGGTAGTAGGGTAAGCCGTGAGCTGCTCCTCGGTGTAGTCGTTGGCGTTGCTCTCTGCGTCCGCTGCCAGGGTTTCGGCATAGGTGCGAGCTGCGGTTACGGTTAAGGCTATTGCGTCCGCCGATTGCTTAATCGCGGAGGACATTTCCTCCGTTGTGGCATAATCGGCGAGCTTAACATTTATAGAGCTTAATAACTCCTGGTCTGCAACCTTGAAAGCCTGCGTTACAGAGCTCTCTACATTGCCTATAGCGTCTGTTACCTCTTGCTTATACTCCGCAGAGATAGCAGAGGCTTTTACGCTGTCAGCTTGCAGCAAAACGCCGTTAAGAGTTCCCGCTGTGATAAAGTCGGCTACGATTGCGCCGTCCATTGTCATAGCGAGAGCAAACTCTCCATTATAACCCGTAGAGGAGTACCCGAGTCCGCCGCTATTCCAACGCCATACTTTTACTGCCTCCTCAATAGTAGGCGCGTCAAGTATGAGTATTTCTTGCGGCTTTTCTGCGGGGTTTAATACCACATATCCGCCCGAGTGCCCCGTAATAAGGTTTGTAGCGTTCAAAATAGCCTTTTTGAGCTCCTCGGAGGCTTTGGCTTGCCCTTTCCTTATTGAGTCCTTAATTTGCTCAATAGCGTTATTTTGAGCGTTTATAGTGTCTGCAAGAGTGCTCTTTGCGTCGCCGAGCTCTACGCTTTCGTATTTCTCCGCCAGGGAGTCGTAAACGGTCTTAATAACCTTTGCAGAGGCATTAACGCCGAGCTGCGAAAAGTGTACCGTTACCGTGTCGCAGAGCTTAACCCTCTCAAGCGGTGCAATGTTTTTATATTCCTCTGTTTGCCATAACTGAATAAAAGAAACGGTTATGCTTACCTTTGGCGTGCCGAGTCCCGCTCCCGCTGCGTATGCGGTTGCTTTTTCCCTCAAGGCAGCCTCGGTAATTTTCTCGTCCTCTCCAAACTCTGCGGAAAAGTCCATAATATAGGCTTTGCTGTGTCCGATATTCTCGGCTTTTTGGAGTGGCAGCACCTTTTCCGAAAGGAAAACATATACCTCTTGCTTTTCTTCGTCGTCCTCGCCGTCCTCCTGGTATACAGCATAAGGCATTAAATGCGTATAACAATCGGCTATATTAGCCTCTTGCTTGAGGTCTTTAAGGTTTTTGCCGTATTCAATGAGTACGCCGTTATCCGCTCCGCGCTGCTCGTGCAGCTTAATAACGAAATTGTCAAACTCATACTCTCCGCCCCATACATCAAGGACGGAGCCTTCTTGTCCGCCCAGGATAGCGCGGACAGAGCAGGGAGTAGGAATACTCGTGCTGTTGAGCGTTGAAATGTCGCTTATAACGGAAAACGGGCAAGGCAAGCCCGCCTCTGTGATAGCGCGGTTAATTGCCATTTGTGGCGTTGCGCTTTTAATAGAAAAACCGAGAGTCGGTATGCCGTTTAAGTCGTAGCTGATGTGCTCCGCAGAATATGTAACGAGCCCCTTTAACGGCTTGCTCGATTTATATACGCGGAATAGCTGCGGCTCGCTCGTTTCGTTGGCTTTAGCCTTAATAATGCAGCCCTCGGTAATTTTGTCGTACCATTGCCCCGTAATAGGGTACTGCAACGAAAGCTCGTAGCTCCCGTTGCGTTCCTCTGTTACCGTAGCTTTTGCGGTATCTCTTAAAAAGCCGATACCATTGTGCAAAAAGTCGGTTTCGTTTTTTGCGTATAAAATTGGTATCATAAGCAGCACCACCTCGGCACGATTTCGAGCTGCTCGACATTGCCAACCCAAGAAATAACATTGTTACCAGGTAGCAAGGTAGGAAAGCCCGCTCCCGCCATTTTGTTATTTTGCGGCTGTACGCCTTTGTAGGCGTTCATAATATCGGAGTCAATCTCGATATACTCGTCTATATCCGAAAAGGTAAACGAGTCATTATTTACGGTTAATGTAATGTCCCCGCTGCCGACGATTTTTATATACGGAGCAGAGGGGTAATACTCTGCATTATAAAGGCTGCCCGCCTTTGTGAATACGACGAGCTTTTGTCCCTCGAAAGAATACTTAAAAGGCTTGCAATTAAAAGACAAAGACAAAGAGCCCAGGTCGCGGAGCTCTTGCTCTATGTCTACCTCGTCGGAGTAGGAGCCCAGGCGGAAATATTTTCCGTCGTAGCTGTCCCACAAAGGGAAATAGCCCTGCTCCGCCAGGAGCCAACCTTTTATTTTGTGCGCAAGCTCTACAAACTCAAAGGCGGTATTATTAAGCAAATTGCACTTATACGGGACGGAGATATTTTTGTAGCGTCCGTTGTCCGTAATAAGGTCGCCGCTGCGCCCTGGTACGCTTGTATAGCTTACATCACGAGAGGCTCCCTTGTAGGAGCCTTTCTCGGTAATAAGTAAGCCAAACTCAAGGGAGCTGCGGTCTTTGAACATAAAAAACGGTAATTTTTCCATTATGCAAATACAACTCCTTTTCGTTTGATTTTCTCCGCTATGAGCTCTAATAAGAGGTCTACAAAACTATCTATGTCGCCCTTGTCGTCGGTGTTGAGGTTTTCAATATAAACAGCTTTCTCTCCGAGCTCAATTTTAACAACGAGTCGTCCCTCTCCGCTCTTTTCCGCTGCCGCAGCCATTGCGGAGGAGTAGTCCTTATTTTCGCTTGCCGTCAAGACGCGCTCGCCTTTATGCAGCAGCGCGGGGTATTCGTCGTAAGGTACATACTCCATACCAATACGGAGGCGGGAGAGAGTCTTAATATTAAGTCCTTTGCCGCCTACGCCTGGTACCCAATCGGGTATTTTGATTTTGTTAAGTCCTTTTATAAAGACATTTATACCGTCAATTATCCAATTTATAGGCACCTTAAAGGCGTTTTTAATACCCTCAAAAATGCTGCCGAAAATCTTTACAACAGCGTCCCAGGCTCCGCGCCAATTTCCCGTAAAGACATTTTTAACAAAGTCTATAATACCGCTGAAAACATCTTTAATATTACCTACTACAACTCCGATACCCTCGAAAGCTCCCTTAAATACGCCGCTCAATACCTCTGCTACAAGCGAGAGAGCCGCTTTTAACGGTGTTAATATAGTGTTTATCAACCCCGTAAATAAGCTGATAAGAGGCGGCAAAATAAGGTTGAGCAAGTCAAGCAATGGCTGCAACAATGTAAACAGCAACTCGAGTATAGGTTGCAATATCGGCATAAAGAGCTCGAGCAGGCTAATTATTACGGGCAGTACCGCCTCGAGCAGGCTTGTAAATATCGGCATAAGCTGATTAAGCAAGTCCGTTAAAATCGGCAGTATCATTTCTATAATTTGCAAGATAGGCGGCAATAGCGTTTCGATTAACTGTATAATTACGGGCAAAATAGCCTCTATAAGCTGTACCAGGATAGGCAGCACCGAGTTAATAAGGTCAATCAAAACGGGCAAAATAGCGTCTATAATTTGCAAAATAGGCGGTAACAGTATTTGTATTAGCTGAATTACAACGGGTAGTATTGCCTGCACAATTTGCAAAAGCGGAGGCAATAAGGATTGTAAGAGCTGTATAATAATCGGCAGTATCGTATCGAGAATTTGCACAATAAGCGGCATTATGCCCTCAATAAGCTGTACCAGGATAGGTAGTATTTGCTCGATTATCTGCACCAAAAACGGTACTATTTGCTGTATCAAGTTTACAATTACGGGCAGTATTGCCGTAATGATAGACTCAATAGGCGGCAGCAGCGTTTCTATGAGGTTTAGCAGTATCGGCAGCAGCGTTTCTATGAGGTCGAAAAGTACGGGCACTACTGCGTCAAAAACACTTGTAATTATAGGCGAAAGCCGAGCAAAGAGTGCTTGTATTGTCGGCAGTTTGTCTATAACAAGGTCAAGTACGCTTTGTACGATAGGTAATACCGTACCGCCTAAAGTGTTCATAATTCCACCGAAAGAGCGTTTAAGCGTGTCTATTGTGTCCGTAAGATTAACGCCTGCGTTTATTGTTTCGTCGGACATAACCATACCGAGCTCGTGCGCCTTGTTTTTGAGATTGTCCGTACTTTCTGCTGTTTGGTTAAATAGTGCCGTGAGCTCTTGCCCGCTCTTTCCGAAAAGGTCGTTAGCAAGTGCCGCTCGCTCCGTAGAGTCCGACATACCCTGCATACCTTTAATTACTGCGTCGAAAGCGTCCTCGCGGGACATATTGTTTAAGTCCTCCATAGATATACCGAGTTTCTTAAACATTTCAGCAGCCGAGGAGCTGCCGTTTTTAGCGTCGTCAATCTTGTTTGTGAGAGTTTTTAAGCCCGTAGACATACTCGTTATCTCTACGCCCGATTGCGAGAGTACATAGTCCCATTCCTGGTATGCCTCGCGGGACATACCGAGTTTTTGGCTCATTTTGTCTATCTCGTCGGCGGCTGCTGCGGTATCGGTTGCCATTTTATAAGCAGCTCCGCCTATAGCTGTAGCACCCGCTACAACAGCGGTACCCATAGCAGCAGCACCTTTACCGATAGCAGCAAAAGCGGAGCCAACCTTTGAGCCGCTCTTTTCCGCTTTTTCGGTTGTTTTATCTATGCTTTTGTCCGCCTCGGCGTTATCAATAAAAATAGTGCCGAAAAGCGAGAAAATACTCGCCATAGGTTAGCCTCCTCTCTTTTTGTCAGCCTCAACAAGTGGCATAAATTCCGCCATAATGTCCTCGGCTGTTCTTTTCTTTTTGGTTTCGGGCTGCGGCGTATCGGAGTCCGAAAGCACGAGCTTTATAAACTCGTCGTACTCCATAACCTCGAGCCCTGGTTTTATTCTTGATATTGCATAATTTACGAGCCATAAAGGGAAAAGCCGCTTTTCAAGTTCGAGCTTTTGAGCTGCCGCCTCCTCTTTATAGGCATAAGAAAGCAGCCCACCGAGAGCCGCCAAAGGTAGACTCTCGATAAGCTGCCAATCGTAGTATTTATGCAGTAGCGTTAAGCTCCTTGCTCTACTTTCTTTCGTAGAGCACGCTTGAAAAAACTTACAACGCCCTCGTCGTGGATAAATTCGTTAATTACCTCCGCTGCGTCGAGCTTGTTTGCCTCCTCAAGGCTAACGCCTTTATAAGAGGCTACAAGCGGCGGGAGGTCGTCGGCGATTTTGCCGAGCTGCGGCGTAAGTTCCGCGACGATTTCCATACCTAAAACCCCGAGTTTTTCTTTGTCGAGCTGCTTAAAAGCGTCCTCGGCATTTTCGGGCTCTTTGAAGATGTCAACGCCTTTGAGCTTTTCAATGGCGGGTGCAATATCAAGTTTGCCTATAATTTTAAGCAAAATAGGCATAGTACCGATTGTTAACATAGTGTGGCTCCTCCTTAAATTCTTGTATTATTCCTCGTTTTCGTCGCCGCTCGCTGCGGGCTGTTCGCCCTCATTGCTTGCGGCTGCCGCTGCTGCCTCGTCGTCAGTAGGCATAACTGGCGGATTGTCGATTTCTGTAACCTCCCACAAATCGCCGTCGAGGTCGCTGTGCTTATAGTGAGCTAAAAACTCAAGACCGAGCTCGCCCTCGGCTTTCTGTACTGCCTTTGCAGTAAAGCCCGTTTCGTGCATAGGGTTATAAATTACAATTTTCTTATATTTGCCGCCTATGAGCTTTGCAAACATTGTAACATTCTTGAGGTACGCCTCAAGAGGAATAACGCCCGTTTTTGGGTTTTTAATTGTCTTGCCGTCGTCGTTTGTGATAGTGCAGTTAGGAATAGCAAGCGCGAGGTTTTCCTGGCTCATACAAAGAGTAGTAACCTTAATAGAGGCTCCCTGCTCCTCGATAACCTGGGCTCCCGCCGTCTTGCCGTGTTTTCCGTCAAAATCAATGTCGCGGACGGTTACAGTAGCGACAAACTCTCCGCCGCCGCGAGTCGGAGCCAGGACGCGCTCGTCTGTTTCTCCATAGTTGAGAAAAATAACCGACTCGTCAATCTGTATATTCTCAATTTGCTTTTTAGTGAGATTTGTAACCATTGCGTTACCTCCTAATAGTAGAATAATCTTGCCGACATAGACAAGCGACGGTGCGCTATGTCAAACTCGCTGTCGGCTACGGTATTTTGATTATCAAAGCCTATATGCCCGTACAAGCCAGGCGCGGCAATGATTGCATTATAAAGCCCGTTTCGGAGGTTGTCGCACGCCCTCTCGAGTTCTACTGCTGCCTCGGGTTTCTTTTCGTCCGCCCAAACATCAATATAGAAAGAGGCGAGGTCGCCGCTTTCAAGGTCAATAATGTTAATGCCGCTTACTACCGCATACGGAAAGGTCGCTTTTGTCGGTGCCTCGTCGTATGTGGTCGGCAAAATACTATTAACCCGCTCCGTAAGAGCTTTTATAAATGCCTCTGTATTTACTTTCATAGGGCGCAGCCTCCTTTCGCTTTTAGCTTTCGACTACTAAAGCCTGGCAAATAAGCTCGAGGCACTCATTTTTTACGGGATATGTACGGATAATGCGGTACATCTTGCCGTTATACTCAAAGTGTCCCTCGCCGTTATAGTCAAGCTCTTTAATCTCTACGCAAAGCTCGGGGCGGTAGCCCTGGGCTTGTGCCTGGTAAAACTCGTTTCTCTTAACGCCTTTAGAATTACAAAAAACCTCGCGCTTTTCGTAGTCCTTATATGGCTTTCGGAGAGAGTCGAGCTTTTCCGTTTCAACGCACAAAAAGCCGATTTCTCGCCAATACATAGCTACGCCTCCTCGATATATTCACTTGATAGCTGCAAATGCTTTTTAAGCATATCGTAGCTGTTGCGGTACTTTTCCGCGTCCGCGTTATCGAGTCCAAACTCGGCTTTTACATAACAGACAATAGCCCGCTTTATAAGCGCGTCGCTTTCGTCCTCAACCTTTGCCGCTTTGATACCGCCTAATAGGAGGTCGGCGCGAGCCGCTCCTATTAGGTCGGTAATTTCTGCGTCAAAATGAGTATGGCTTATGCGTAGGTATCGGCGAACATCATAAACAAACTGATTTGAGATATTCGCCATAGGTCAGCCCTCCGTTAATTAGGCAGCTCTCTTAACGAGCTTAACGAAAGCTCCCAAGCCCGAAATAGCCTTACTGTCGAATACGCAAGAGCCGAGGTAGTCTACGCTGTTAGTAGCGAGTCCGCTGTGCTCGGACTTAACGACGGTAATATCCTGGGAGTAGTTGCCTACAATGTAGCCAAAGTCGCCGAGGTAAGCTGTACCCGTAGCAACAGAGGCAGTAAAGTAAACCTCGCAGCCCATAATATAATACTTGCCGTTTGCAAATTCGATAAGGTTGTTTTTGCTCTTGTTCATAAGGGCGTAGTAGTCAGCAAAGAAAGTAGCTTTACTCATAGCCCAAACAGCGTTACGCTCGTAACCGCTTGTAAGCATACCGTAAACGGTAGTGATATTTGCCTCTGTTACGGCAGAGGTTTCTACCATATCCGTACCCGCTGCGTATGCGCCGTTGTTGCCCTTGCCGCCCTGGGCTACGCCGCCAGGCTGATTGCTGCCCGTGCCGACGAAAATATAATTTTCAATCTTGCGAGCGATTGCCTCGGCGATAATTTCAACGATATAGGACTCAAAAGCAGCGATAGTCATATTGACAGTTGCGCGGCTTGCCTTAACGAGCTTAACAATTTCGTAACCCGTAAGGCTTACAGAGGTTAAGCTGTCGTTTGCTGCTGTAATAGCTGCGTTTTCTGTGTGGATAGCTGCGTCTGCATTTGCGCCCTCAACAGCAAACTTAAAGTTACCAGGTACGTGGAAAATTTTACATTTCTGCAAAATAGGCGCAACCTCGTACATCTTTTTAATGATTTCGTTTGCTGTGCTTTCGGGGATAGCAGGGAGCGCAGAGTTTGCGGCTGTGCTATAAGCTCTCTGCTCGTTTTCAGTAAGAGCCTTGCCCTGCAAAGTCTTTAACCAGGCGTTGCGGTATTCCTTTTCCTGGTCGAAATTGTCCGCAGAGCGTGCAGTAACGGGGTTAGGAATTTCGGTAGCAGGGATTGTACCCGCGTTAATTCCCTCGATTGTCTGCTTTCTCTGCTCAAGTTTCTTGTACTCTGTGTCGAGCTCGCGGAGCTCGGCGGTTACTTTGTCGAGGTCAACCTCGCCCGTGCCCTCAAGCATAGCGCGCAGCTCTACCTTACGGGCGTTAATTTCGTTCATACGCTTAATAATCTCGTTCATAGTGTAAACTCCTTTTCAAAATAGTTTTTTTGGTTTAACAGTAGGTCAAAGCTATTAGCTTTTGGCGGCGTGCGCGTTCCTCCAACGCCTTAAACTCTTTCTCGTGCTCCTCCGAAAAAAAGCTCCTTGCCGTTGTTATGCTCGTTTCGTTGTATGCGGCAAAATCCACCGCCGAAACATCAAACAGCTTTTTTATTTTAGTTATCGTCCTTGTGTGGGTTTCTCTGTCATAAGAGCACTCCCGCACAATAAACGAAAAACTCATTTTATCAACGCGGCGTTTTAATACATCACGGTGTAAATTGCGGTGCCGCTCGTCCTCTTTATCGAGGTACGCCGCAATGTCGAGCCCTCTATCCGATACGGAATAATCAAGGGACTTGTTACGGGTGCGGGCATATACGGTAGAGTCGTTCTGCCCGTGATTGCGATTGAAAATAAAGTCCGACATATCGCAGCCGTCAAGAGCTCCGCGAGCTATAACCTCTTTGTACTGTACGCCGTCTATTTCGCAAATTACGGTAGGGGTATCAAATACAATAGGGGTACCTCTCAAGGTAAGCTCGTCGCTGTTTTCGTCGGGGGTAGTAAACGGAGCCGCTGCTCTGTACTCCCTCTCGTTTGGTTTATAAGGCATAATTATTCGTCCTCCTCTCCGTCTTTCTCGCCCTCTTTAGGTGCCGCAGGGGGTGCGGTATCGTCGTCGGGGTTTCCCTCGTCGTCGGGCGGCGTTTTTCCTTTGCCCTTGTCGCCTAATTGGTACTCGTCCGCCTTGTCGGCATTAACCATATTAAGCGTTTGTACGCGGCGTTTGCCCTCCTCGCCGCCAATAGGCGGAAAGCCGAGCGTTACTAATGCCTGGTCGAGCATTAAGCCGCCGATTTCGGATAAGTATTTAACCGCTGCGAGCTTGTCGGAGAGTTTCGCATATTGGAGCTTGTTTCCCTCTGCGACAATTTCGTTACCAAAGCCGCGCTCTTTGCGGGTAAAGAAACAATTTGTAAAAGCCTGCTCAAGCTGCATATAAAACGGCTTGATTTCTCCCTCGTAAAAGTCGTCCTCGTCCTCGGGAGTCGCTTTGTTTTGCACGATAGCCTCGTTAGTTCCGATATAGTCGTAAATCTCGTTTTTGATATATTGGAGCTGCCCTTGCGGTAATGGTGTCTGTTTGTCATTGATAGGGGTATAATCGTACTTGTTGTCGGTAACGATAACGCCCGCTCCGTTGTTTTCCATTTTGAGGTTATCTCTTATAAAGTCGTCGCGGCGAGCGTTTAAGTCCTCTGTTTTGGTAGAGGCTGCTACTTTCAAAATACCGCGTACAACCGCTACAAGCTCCGCAAATTTGCTCATAGATTGGTTAAAGGTGTTTGCTGTCTTTAATACGGGCATTAACGCCTCGTTGTTGCTGCCGAAAAGCTCGTTATCAGCAAACATAGAGCCCAGGTGTATAATATCCGTATATGGGAAAGTATAGGTTTTCCCGTTGTAAAAGCGGAATTTCAAAAAGAGCTCGCCCTGGTGCTCAAGCAGCTTTATTTCCTGGGCGTTGATGTTATATAACGCCTCGAGCCTGCCCGTGTATTCGTTCCACACGGGGAAAATAAAAGCGTTATTATATAGCTTGTATTGTGCAGCTATACGGTAGTAAAATTTGTATGCCGTAGTCAATGGGTTAGGTTGATACTGCAAAATGTAATTTAACGAGCTGTCCTCTACATCAAGTAGTTTTCCGTCGCCGCGTCTAATGTGTCGCGGCTGTACTGTCGCCGCTCTGCGGGCGAAAGAATGAATAGCAGCGCGGACAGTATTTACCTCCCAGGCGTTACCCGAAAACGGTATAAAATTCGATTGGTAAGAGTTCAAGAGCTTATATTCGGTGTAGCCCTCGGTAGCCTGCGGCTTTCTCCCGAAAATAGCCTCAAAGAGTCCTCTTTTTTCTTTCATTTGCTCACCCCACATTATACATAAAATCGTCGTAGTATTTGACATAGATAACCCAAGCATTAAGCAGGCTTACCGCCCCGTCTATACGGCGTTTGTCGGTTATCTTGACGGGCTGAATATTATTTAACCCGCTTTTCTTTACCGCCGTATTTGATAGGCACCAAAGCAAAATAGGGTTATTGTTATAATTAACTATCTTGTCGGCAAGAGCTGCGCCCATTTCTCGCATAGGTTGGCTCCAGGTAAAAGCTCCCTGCGCTACGGGCTCCATAGTAAAGCCGTTGTTTTTCATTTCCTCCACCCAATAGCCCGCTAACGCTCTATCGTAGCCGACTTTGAAAGCGTCTATAGAGTGCTCGTCGCGCATTTGGCAAAACCAAGCTGTTACATCGGAAAAGTTAACGCGGTTGCCGTCGCAAATAGTAAGCAAGCCCCGCTCCGCCCAAAGGCGATACGGTGCCTCGTTTGTGTTTTTCTCCTCCAGGTGTTCTATGCGCGCCTGCGGGAGGAAATATTGCTGCAATACATAAACTGTTTTGTCGCCAGGTTTGCGTATTAGCAGCGTAGCCGCTGTTAAGTCGGTAGTAGCCGAGAGGTCGCAGCCGCCTATAGCGTAGGTGTTGTATACCTCGGACATATCGAAAGTAGCAGCGTTTTTAATTTCCTCAAAGGATAACCAAACATTGCTCTCGTTTTCGCGTATGTTAAAGTCTTTGCATAGTACGCCTGGTAAGTCGGCAGGGTTATTCTTTGCCCTCTCAACGAAAGCGGCAAGGGTTTTATACTGTTTGATTTTGCCGAGCCCTGGGTTTGCTTTTATCCACATTTGAGGGTTAGTCCACTCGTCGCGGCTGTCGAGCTCGTAGAGTATCGGCAAAAATGTATCGTCTTTTTTGGTACCGTCCGCGAGCTCGCAAGCAAGCTCGTACATATTGTCAAAAATACACTCGCGTACAGTTCCCGCCGTTGTTATCATAACGACGAGGGGCTGCCTGCGGCTCGAGGTCGATTGTTTCATAACCTCGTATAGGTTTCTGTCGCGGATAGCGTGCAGCTCGTCTATAATAACAGCGTGAGAGTTCAAGCCGTCAAGTGTATTTGAGTCCGAGGCGAGAGCCTCGAAAATAGAGGAGGTCGCGGGAAAGTAAACATCATTTCGCCGCTTTTTTATAACCGCCCGCAGCTCGGGCGATTGCTTAATCATATTGACAGCCTCGGTCAATACCTTTTTTGCCTGGTCTTTTTTGGTCGCTACGGAGTATATTTCCGCTGCGCCCTCATAGTCGGCAATGAGCATATATAACGCAATACCCGATAGCAGGGTAGACTTACCGTTTTTTCGTCCGCATAAAAACATAGTTTCGCGGAAACGACGGTAGCCCGTTTCCTTTTCAAGCCAACCGAAAAGCAGTTGTATAAATGCTTTTTGGAATAACTCAAGCTCAAGCGGAGCTCCGATAGTTCCCTGGGATTGCTTGCAAAAGGTTTCGATAAAGAGTATAGGTCGCTCGCCCGTTTCCTCGTCGAAATAATAGGGAAAGTCGGCAGGCGGTGCCTCCATTTCTGCAATAAGTCGAGAGTAGACAGCTTTAACGCGCCTACTCGTTACAATTTCGCCGCTCTCTATGCGGCTATAGTATTCTTTAACCCAATTCAAGGCTTTTTCGGTACCTTGCTCGGTTTAGTAGCAAACATCATAAGAGCCTGCCCTGCTTTGTCCGCCTCGGTGTTTGGCGAGAGGTCGGATAGCTGCTTAATGGTGGCATTATAATTCTTTACCATTGCGTTATAAGGCTGTAAAAGAGGGTGCGCTCTTTCGATTTTGTACGCGCCCTGCGGCATTTCAACGACGAGCCCGTCCTCGTTGATTTTTGCCTCCATATCCTCCAAAGAAACGAGCATATAAGCGGCTCGTTCAATCAATTTTTTTGCGATTTCGAGCTGTTCTTTGGGTAGATTTTTGTATATTTTCTTAATTCTGTTCTGCTCTTTCTTTTGTCGCGCATATAATGTAGACTCCACTTAAAAACTCCTTTCTTTTGGTTTTGGGTAGGGGGGGTAATACACACAAGGGGCGGTCATAAAAGGGGCTTAAACACGGTTCATAAAATACAAGGTCAAACTTTTTTAACGGGGGGGATAGTTTGCTCTTGTGCGCCTGCTTTGTGTACCTCGATAGCAACAACATTGATAGCGTTAAGTATTAACTTTGTGCCCTCTACGGTATCGAGTAATACTGTACCCTCCTCAAGTGCAGCAGCGAGCCGCTCTTGAAAGTCGTCTGTAGTTGCCTCGACATTGAAAGACAATGCCGCATTGCTTGTATATATAATTACCTCGCATACTTTGCTCATAGGTAGCCCTCCCTTTCTACGAGGTTTCCCTCGCTATCAAACATAAGCCCGCTTGCTGTAGCAGGCTGTCCCTCGTGCTCTATAGCGTGGCACTCACGGCATAGCAGCTCGAGGTTATCCTCCGAAAGCGTGATACTCGGGTTATCTATGTTGTGCGGTGTAAGGTGTATTTTGTGGTGTACTATTTCGCCAGGCTTACCACACCGTACACATAGCCCCAGGTCGCGCTTAAATATATATTCCCTGGTATCTCTCCAGGTCTTGCTTAAATAAAACTTGCGTGCAAACTCTTGCATATAACAGCGTCCCGCCCTCTCCGCCGTAGTGAGTGTTATATCTACTCCCGATACAACGACAAAGCGAGCCGCTATTTGCAGCTCGCCTCAACCGTCTATTTCTACGGTATCAGTATACAGCAGCAAAAAGCAAGTTTCTATACAGCCTTTTTTCAAATGCCTAAATTGAGGGTAGAGCCGAGGCTCCATAGTAGAGCAAAGCAAACTCTGCTACAGCTTTATTTCGGAGGTTATAAATCGTAGTAAGCGACTCTACATACAGCTCCTCCATAATAGCCTCTTTTGAGCGTTTCTCCACATACCACAAAACGACGACTTTTTTATACTCCTCGTTTAGTTGGTCTATGATGTTTTCGAGCTCCGCGAGCTTGCGCTGCGTTTCCGCTATGTTTTTGGAGCACTCCGAGAGCTCTAAAAGCTCGTTGAGTGTGTCGCTTACATAGTGCGAGTCGGTAAAAGGCTTGTTATAATCAATCGCCCCAGGCTCGCGCGGTTTTCCTTGCTCTATTAAGCGTTGCTCTCTTTTTTGCAAATTTTCTAACGCTCTTTTGAGCGTAGGTATGGAGCCGAGCACTTGCTCCGCCGCCTTAAAGTAGTTCATAGCATAACCTCCTCTGTGATTTGATTTTTGAGGGTTAAATACCTCTCTTGTATGGTCTAAATAAAGCTCTGTTTTTTCGCCATAGTTTAACGGGAATTTGCGGAGATTTTGAAAAGCCAATTTTTAAGCAAGGCTCGTAAGTTTCTCGCTCGATAATTTCCTCGCACTCCTTAAACTCCTCTACAATTTCGTCGAATTTTTCTTTGATGTTTTCCGCAAGCTGCTTTATCAGTTCCGCCATTTCTTGAAACGCTGCTGCCGCAGCCTCGATAGTTTCCTCGTCGGGTGTTATTTTTTGCAAGTTCATATACAGCCCTCCTAAAATGTTACTGTTACATTGAGCACCGCAGCAGCGAGCCAATATACAGCGCGTTTATAATCTTTGCCAATTACGCACATAACCGACGCGCCTACATCAAGCAAAATAAGCGCAACGGGAAAAATATACATAGACATTTTCGTTTTCTCCTTTCCCTGGGAGCTGTTTTTACTGTCGCTCATAATATCCTCGCTTTCTACTCCGTTTCGGAGTCGGCTTTTTATACATTTTGACGGTCAAATAATAGCCGCCGTTAATTTCGTTGTAGTACGGCTTAACCTCCGCCAGGGAGTAGCCCTCGTAGAGTCGCTCGAGCTCCTCGTGCATATCGTAGCCGCTGTCGTGAATTTCTTTGACTTTGTATTGCGGCAGCCTGCCGTCCCGTTCCGAGGTTTTAGGCTGCTCAAGGTTTCGACTTGCACACCAACGCTTGCCGAGTATAGGCTCCTTTATGAGATATTTTGCTATACCGACTATGCCGTACTCGTCAAACTGTAAAGGCTTTGCTGTCGTATAGCCTCTGCCCCATATTTCCGCAAGGGTGTTTATGTCTACGCCGCCGCTCATAACGATATGGTGGTGCAGGCGTGCGTTTTTCTTGCCGATTTCAGTAACCGCGACATACTTTAAGTCGGGTAAACCGTTCTTTTTTCGGTACCTTTTAACCCTGCGGAGGAAATTTTGCATTTCTCTTTGTGCGTCCTCGGGAGAGCCTGGGTAGTGCTCGTCGCTGTATGTAAGGTCAAACCTTATGTCCTTTTTTGTAAAGTTTGTATTAAGCAAGCGTATTAACTTGCGCTCGGCGTTTCTTTGGTTAAGCCTTTTTTGAGTTTCCGAGGTCGGCTTACGCTTTTTGCTCCGTCCTCGCTGATATTCAAAAACGGGGAATATATCTACCTCCAAATATTCGCCGCAATAGTGTTTCTTTTCTCTGTATAGGCAACGCATATTTTAACCTCCGTGTATACTCTTGGGGCTCTGCCCCAAACCCCGAGGTTTAACGCTTTAGTTTTCCATAAGGGAATATTAAAAAGCAGCGGAGGAGGCAGGCTCATTTCCGCCCACTCTCATACGCTCATACTAAAAACTCATAACGCGCTTATTTAGCATCTATCCTCTCTGCAAATAAAAGCATAGTTTCCTCGGTCTATATCTGCCAACAAAACAAGAGTATTATATTTTTGTCCCTCTCGGTTTTTGGTCGTTAAGTTATTATCCATTACGAGCCCAAAATACAAGAGGCTTTTTTCGCTCTTTCTATTGACTTTTTGTTGCCTCTGTGCTATAATAATTACAAGATGTTAAGCAACACAAAGGCGGTTGCTGCGGCTATCACTCGGGCGGAGTGGTAGCCGCTTTTTTCATTTAATAAATTGCCAGGATTGAGGCGGGCGGGTTATGCCAAAGTCCGAAAGAGGGCGAGGCTTTGCAAACCTCGTAGGATTGCTTACTACATAGGCGTAAACATCTTTGCCGCCTGCATACGCTACGAGCTGCTCCTCGGTAAGACAAGCTCTCTTTGCTATTTCTGCGCGAGCTGCTGCCTCCTCGGGTGTATTGCTCTTGTGTAGAGCCGCTCCGAAAGCGTCGGTTTTTATAATTACATTACAAGTATAAAAGCCTACTACAGCACCCGCTCCAGGAAACAACACGCCTCCCGAGCCTTTATATAGGTGCTTTGTTTCATACATATATATAGTATAAGGAAACGCACCGCCGCTCGGTGCTGTTTTCCTCATTTCGTAGCTCTTGAGCTCTTTTAAGATGTTCTCGGCGTGTTCGTGGTGTATTGATTGCATTATTACGCTACTCATTTTTTACCCTCCGAGGCTGCCTTGTACTCTGCCGCTTTGGTTAATACTTTTATAGAGTAGCTTGTTTCGTATACGCCTTTATCCCAAAGGACGGAGGCTCCGTATTCTCCCATATTGTACGCCATACATACCCTTGAGGGCTCGTCGTACTTTTCAAACAATCGGCGGAGGATATAAAGCCCGCCGCGTATGTTTTGGTAAGGCTCTGTAAAATCAGTAATACCCAGGGCGGAGGAGAGCTCCGCGTGGTTGCATTTGTTTATCTGCATTAAGCCGCTATCATTTGTCCCGCTCACTATATCGGGCTCAAACTTTGACTCTGTATACATAACCGCCATTACAAACTCAAAGTCGAGGTAGTACGCCTCGCATAAATAATATGTAAACTCTTGCAACTCGACGGGCAAATCGCACTCGAGAGGCTCAAAGCCTGCCGCCATTTCATAGCTAAAGGTCGTCCCGCCTTTTTCTGTTATATATCTACCGTCGCGGGTGCCGTATCGTTCCGAGGAGGACGAGCTGCGCGTATTGGCAGCAGCGACAATAAAGCCGCCTATAATTGCCCCTACCAGGAATATACATATAATAAAGGTAATAATCTGTCGCTGCGCTTTTCTGCGCTGCGGTCTTTTTGTTTGATGTGTCATAGGTTAACCTCCTTAACTCTTGACGCGTCCGCAATAATAACGCTGTTGCAGTTTTTGTCTAATAGCTCCGCCTGCAAAAGCAGCTTGCCCTCTCGCAGCCGATAAATTATAGCGGAAACACATTTATAAATAATACCGTTATGCTCTACTTGGCAGCCGCTAAATAGAGCGTTTTTAATTTCCTCATTTGACATATAGCCGCTCCCGCTCCTTATTTCTTTTTATTGCTTATACGCATTAAAACAATAAGAGTAGCGCATATAATGAGGGTAATAATAACTCCGTTGCTCATTTATTCCGCCTCCATTTCCGAGCTGCAACGCTCAAAGTATTTACAAAATAAGCAGCAGCCGCAGCAATCGCTTTTCGGCTTTCTCCAAAGTTTAAGGCGGAGGCGGAGAGCTTTAACCGCTCCGCGCACCTTATATTTAATAATGTAGTATAGCTGCTCTATTGCTCCAGGCTTTCTATATCCCATAAAGTCGCCTCCTATGCGCCTAACGGCGCAGATTACTTAAAGATTGAGGGATTAAATATACAAGCGGGGGCGACTCCGTTAGCATCGTTCGCGCTGGTGCTGTTCAACGCTCCCGAGGTAGACACAATGCGCTCGCTGTTCGCGTACCCAGGGTTGCAGCTCCAGGGTGTTATAGTCCATACCCAGGTATCATATTTAGGCACGAAAGCTCTATACTTTCTGTAAAGGTCGTCCGAAAGCAAAGCGATAAAGTCCTCGGAGGTACCGTAGCTCTTGTCGCCGTTGTCCGCTGTTAAGTCGGAAATAATCGGTATAAGGTCGCCCTTGTCAAAATTCTTTATGTACTCCTCGTTAAGGAATTTGCGGAGGGTAGAGCTGCGCCAATCGTTGCAGCAGTTCTCGTCGTAAGGCATTTCGCGCTCGAGCCTCTTTGCCGCTACAGCAAGTACGCCGCCCTGCTTATAGCCCAGGGCTACAAACTCCATACCGTTATAATTAAAATGCTCGCCCGCCGTCGGTATCTTGTCGCTTATGGGCTCGGGCTTGCCCTCTCCGTTCTCCTGGTCGTCCTCGTATTCGTCCTCATACTCCGCAGGGGTAAAAATGCCTGCAAAAGCGAGGGAAACAACCGCCTCGGCTCTTTTCTTGTTGTCCTCGGGGTTTGGGTTGGTCGCTATGTCGTCGCAAAGGGACTCTATAGCTGTTAAAATGCTGCTGTTCATAAATAAACCTCCTTAAAAGTTCTCGTATGTGTCTACGAGTTTTTGTAATTCTGCAAAAAGCGGAGCTATTGCTCGCTTGTTCTGCCTTGCATTAAGTAGCTGCTTTCCCAGGGCATAGAAAGCGGATAACTCCCGCTCCGTAGCTTTTGCCTGCTCAACAGCCTTTCGGGCGTTCTTAACCTCTGTACGGGCTGCCCTCATTTCGTCAAACTCTTTTGCCGAGAGCTGTACGCTTGCCGTTACTCCTTTTGCCTTGCCGCCGCCTCTTAAATGGTATAGACGGTTGCGCGTTGCGTCCTGGGAGCGGTTGAGCTCCTCGGCGAGCTGCGAAATAAACTTGCGCTCTTTTTGGTACCCGCGCAGCAGCAGCTCGTCCTCCTCGGGAGTCCAGGCTCCCGTCTTAACCGCTGCCCGCTCGGGTGTAAACTCGTGCCCGCATTGCGGACATTTTACAGCTTTGCACATCTATATACACCTCCTATATATAATCAAATAATGTAAGCTGCTCGTAGTGTGGAGTCGCTATATAAGTATCTACCTTTGCGGAAATTTCCTTGAAAGTTTGTCCGTACTTAAAGCCCTCCGATACCTTGTTAGGTACGCTGTCGAAAATAACGAGCTCCTCCCATAATTCAGGGTGGTTGGTCTTTAGGTAAGCAAACTCTTTTATAGTTTGATTAGGACAAAACCAACAGCCGCCGCGTTTAGAAAATTTGTATGTAGGCGATATTAAGTTGTAAGGTCTTAATATGCTGTATGTTTGCTCCTCGCATATCCCTTGTTGTTCAAGTAAGGAAATTTGTCCTTTCTTGTGGACGCGCTCGAGTCTTTCGGGCTCGTCGGCGGCTATGCCTATATATTCCTGGTATTCTTTTCCTAAAGATTTGAGGTACCTTTTTACAGGTCTTATTTTTTCTCTGTTCATTGCGCACTTACCACCAATAAGCCAACCCGAGAGTTTGCCTTTTCTTTCCTCGTGAGTCGTTTTCTCGATAATGTGATAAAAGCTATAAACATAGTCCTTGTCGCTTTCGATTATTTTAACTTTGTAGCCCCAGGACTCAAAGAGCGGTATTGCGTAATTAAATATCCATTCTATTACCTCGGGATATTCCGCATATATGCGCCGTTTCTTGTCAAACCATACTAAAGAAATAACAATAAGGTCTATAGGTATTCCGAGCTCGTGAGCTAATACTATAGTTGCTGTAGAGTCTTTGCCTCCGCTCCAACATATAATATTTAGCTTTCTTTCGGTGCTCATAATATTTTTAGCACATCATTTGTAATAGCGCGCTCGCTGTCGGCTGTTATACAAACTCTGCGCTTATAGCCATTTTTATATTGAATAACACAAAACTCGTCGCGGGTACCGTCGTTGTATTCATAGGAGAGGGACTCTACGCCGTCGTCGAGTCTTTTTATAAATGGCTGCAAGCTAAACTCGATAAAGTCGCTTTTGTCTATAAAAGGTATAGAAAAACATTGCTCTCTCATTCTTGCGCCTCCTCTATGTAGTCGAGTGCCTCCTCAAGAGAGGAAACAGCGGACTCGAGCGCGTCTACGGCAGCCTCGGCTCTTTCGTATCTTTCCGAGCTTTGGAGGTTTTCGGGTATGTTGTCTTTGTATTCCTCCTCCTCGTCGCGTACAGCGTCGAGGTTGTCTTTTGCCTCTGTGATAATGTCGTAGAGTTCTTGTAGGGTTTTTCTGCGTTCTTTGTTCATAATAAAATCACTCCGTTTTATTTATATTTTTTATTGCGCCGTTACGGGCTTTCGGTGCCCTCGGCGTTTGATACTGTCTTGTACGGTCTTTTGTGCAATGTCCGCACTATAACCGCTGCGCCCGTTGTTGTCGAGCTCGCCCGTGCTGCCTCTCGTCATTTCTCTATAAATGGTCGCAAGATGTACTCCGAGCTTGGAGGCAATTTCTACGAGGCTTGTATTTGCTGCATAAAGAGCCTCAATACTCTTTCTATCCTCAAATGTGAGGTATCGGCAAGTCATACGCGCTTAACTCCTTTCTTTTTATCTTTGGAGAGAGCAAGGAGCGGAGGACGCGCCCTCCGCTCCTTATTCCCTTATGCTAAAATCTCACAACGCGCTCGAGTCGCACCTCTGCGGAGCTCTATCCTCGTTATGAGCAAAAGCCATAAAAAAATAAGTGCGTTAGGTCTAAAAACCTTTCGCACTTATTATAAAACTTTATATTTCTTTCAAATTTAAAATATTTTTATTGAAGTTTTGAAAAATCTATGGTATCATAATAGTGTATGTTATTAAAAGGTAGGTTAGTACAAGGCTATGGCACGTTTTTCTATTCTGGGCAAGCAGGTTGTCTCTATTCCCTGCGAATTTATCGACCACTTTATGAAGGGGGCAAATCCCACCTTTATAGCGGTTTACATATACGGCTACAGGCAGTGCTTTTCGCAAAATCCCAAATGTAAGGTTTCGGAGGTTGCAGAAGCTTTGGGAATTTTAGAGACTGACGTTGTCCGTGCCTGGCAGTACTGGAGCAGTGTGGGTGTTTGCTCCCTTACATATAATTCAGAATCCGACCCTACGGATTTTTCCGTTCAGTTTGCCGACCTTTCAGGCCTCACCTTTGAAGAAGAGGAGACTTCACTCCCAAAAGAAAAGCCCTCCTACAGCTTAAGCGAAGTGGTTTCCTCCAAGGAAAAGGACAGGGCGTTGTCCGAAATGTACACCCATGCGGAAATTCTCTTGTCAAAGCCTTTATCTCAAAACGACATTTTAACCTTGTACAGCTTATATGACTGGCTTGGTCTTCCCGTTGAGGTTATTTTAATGATTGTGGAGCATTGCGTTTCCATCGGCAAAAAATCCATGAGATACATAGAAACCGTTGCTCTTTCCTGGAACGATTTAGGTATCACCACTCCCGAAAAAGCGACGGAGCATCTTTCCGCTTTTGAAAAAGCAGGAAAGGCGAAAAGAAGATTTAAGAAGCTTCTCGGTTTAAGCGGAAGGGATTTTACACAGAATGAATATGACCTTTTACTTAAATGGAGCGAATCTTTAGGCTTTTCTGACGAGATGATTTTACTTGCCTACGAAAAGACCATTATGCAGACAGGCAAGGTTGCCTTTAACTATATGAATGCCATATTAAACGATTGGTTTGAAAAAAAGATTAAGACACCCGAAGCGGCAAACGGCGAAAGCAAAAAGGTGGCTGAGCCTAAATTAAAGGCGGGGAAAACCAATTTTTCAAACTATTCACAGTCGGGCAACTATTCCGACGAGGATTTAGAGGCACTGCTTGCCAAGTCCTCCGTTTCCTTAAAGGAGTGATATGATGAGTTTTGAAAATAAAAGTACGGCTTCTTCTATTGCAAATGAATATATTTCAAAAAAGCAGAAAAGAGAAGCCTTGATAAAAGAAAGACGAGAGGAGCTTTATTCAAAAATTCCCGAGCTTTCAGGGGTTGAAAAGGAAATTTCTTCCTTAAGCTTTTCCCTTTTTAAAAAGGCAGCAGACGGGGCTTCTCCCGAAAAAATAGCAGAGGAAATCAGAAAAAAATCCTCATCTCTCACAAAAAAGAGAGATGAGCTCATAAAAAAAGCAGGCTACAGTGAAGACTACTTAAATCCCCCTTTTGAATGTCCTTTATGTAAGGACGAGGGCTTTATAGAAAATTCCTATTGCCATTGCTTTAAGAAAAAGCTTGTGGAGAAAACTTTGGCTGAATCAAATCTTTCCTCCATGCAGAAAAACACCTTTGAAAGCTTTTCACTCTCCTGGTATTCCGACCAGGCAGAGGACGGACAGTTAAGTCCCCGTGATAATATGAAGAAAATTTTATCAGATTGTATAAAATTTTCCGAAAACTTTAAAACTACCGATGACAACCTGCTTTTTACGGGTCCTTCAGGTCTTGGCAAAACCTTTTTGTCTTCCTGTATTGCAAATCATTTAATCGGGCAGGGGATAGACGTTATATATCAGAGCTCGGGGGTTATATTCTCGCTTCTTGACAGGATTAAGTTCGGGAAAAACGTTACGGAGGAGGATAACTTTACCTTACAGAAAATCCTGGATACGGACCTTTTGATTTTAGACGATTTAGGTACGGAATTTATTACGGAATTTTCCGTTTCCGAGCTTTTCAGGATATTGAACACCCGTGCCTTAAATGAAAAGAAAACCATTATAAGCACAAATCTCTCTTTAGCCGATATAAAGAGGATTTATTCCGAGAGAATTTTCTCAAGGATTATAGGAAGCTTTGTTATTCTTAAATTTTACGGAAAAGATATCCGTATGCTTAAAAAAATGTAATTTATATTAGGAGGTATTTATATGGCTACACTCAAAACTTTAGCGTTCGACTTTGGTGCTTCATCAGGCCGTGCCATATTGGCAGAATATGACGGCAAGAAGGTTACCTTAAACGAAACTCACCGTTTTTCCAACGACCTTGTAGGTATCGGAAGCCACCTTTACTGGGACATTTTAAGACTTTTCTTTGAAATCAAAGCAGGCATCAACAAGACCGCAACCGACGGCTATAAGGATATTGCTTCCATCGGTATCGATACCTGGGGCGTTGACTATGGATTTTTGGACAAAAACGGAAATCTTTTGGCAAATCCTCATAACTACCGTGATACCAGAACTGCAAAATACTTTGAAGAAATCGAAAAATACGCAAGCAAGGAAGAGATTTACGACCAGACAGGAACTCAGTTTGTTCCCTTGAACACGCTTTTCCAGCTTCTTGACGATAAGTATTCCGGCGCTCCCGCTTTGGAAAACGCCGAGACAATGCTTATGATTCCCGACCTTTTCAATTACTTCTTAACGGGCGAAAAGGTTACAGAATACACCATCGCATCAACAAGCCAGCTTTATAACTCTGTTACAGACACTTGGGCTTGGCCTTTAATTGAAAAATTAGGTCTTCCCAAGAAGATATTTACAGAGGTTAAGCATCCCGGTCAGATGATGGGTAAGGTTTTACCCAATTTGGCAGAAGAGCTTGGAATTCCCTCCGTTCCCGTGGCTTTGGTTGCTTCTCACGATACAGCATCAGCCGTTGCGGCAGTTCCTGCCCAAAAGGGCGAAAGCTATGCTTATATAAGCTGCGGAACATGGTCTCTTTTAGGTGCTGAAATTGATAAGCCCATTATAAACGACCTTTCCAAGAAGCACAACTTCACAAACGAAGGCGGTATCAATAAGACAATCCGCTTCCTTAAAAATATCATGGGTCTTTGGATTATCCAGGAAAGCCGCCGTCAGTGGAAGAGAGAGGGTCTCGCCCTTTCCTTTGACGAAATGGAGCAGGCAGCTTGGAACGCTCCTGCATTCAAGAGCTTTATTGACCCTGACTATGCAACCTTTGCACTTCCCGGAAATATGCCTAAGTATATTGCCGAGTTCTGCAAGAATACAAATCAGGAAATTCCCGAGGGCGTGGGTCCCGTTACCCGTTGTATCGCACAGTCTCTTGCAATGAAATACCGTTATTCTATCGAATGCTTAGAAGAAATTTTAGGCAAAAAGATTGATGTTATCCACTTGGTTGGTGGCGGTATTAAGGACCAGATGATGTGCCAGTTTACTGCAAATGCAACAGGCAGAAGAGTTGTGGCAGGCCCCGTTGAAGCTACCAGCATGGGTAACATTTCATCTCAGCTTATGGCTCTGGGCGAAATCAAGACCTTAGACGAAGCAAGACAGATTGTTAAAGCTTCCTTCGAGCCTAAATATTACGAGCCTCAGGATTTTGCTTCCTGGGATGCTGCTTACGGCGATTTCTTAAAGATACTCGGAAAATAATAAGCAAGAAAAAAAGCACCCTGACACAGGGTGCTTTTTTATTTTATGCATCTATATTCTTTGGGCGAGCACGCCATTTTCTTTTTAAACTCTTTACAAAAGTGAGCCGAATCGAAAAAACCACATTCTATGGCTATTTCAACTATACTCTTGTTGGTTTCTCGCAAAAGACACTTTGCCTTTTCTACCTTTTTTTCAAGTATATATTCCTTAACGGAAACACCTTTATTTTCCTTAAATAAATGGCGGAAACGATCCTGGCTGTAATGTGTAAGCCCTGATAATTCTTTCACTGTAAGAGGCAGTGATAAATTTTCATCTATGTAGTTTGTAATATAAGACAAGTCCTTACTTTTTGTCCTTTTTATTTTATTATTTGAATTTCTCATAAAATAAAGAATTGCTTCTGCCAGTTTATGATAAATTATTTCTTTGTGAAATTCTTTCTGATAAACAGATTCATTTATCATCTCTTTAATAATTCCTAAAAGTTCTTTATCTCCGTTATAGTGCCCTTCTTTTAATAAATTGTTTTCACCTTCTATGGTAAAACCCAGATCAAGATTGCAGCTGGGTTTATAGTTCCTTTCATTATGAGTGACAAACGGCGGCACCAATATTACTGAATTTTCACCATAAGTATAGCTTTCACTTTCCGTTTCCACAAGGCCTTCTCCCTTTGTATAAAAAACCATTTCCCAGCAAGAGTGCTTATGAAAAGCAATATCAATAGGTTCCTTGTGTTCTGCCTCCACAAGAAAAGCAATTTCATAGTTCATATAATAACCTCACAAATATATTTTACAATTACCCACCCTCTTATTATAGCATTTATTTTTATTTTTTGCAAGACATAGCCTTTTTTTACAATTTTTTAGCCGAATATTACTTTCATTATCTTAAAATTCATATAAAATAAAATTAAGCGTATAAAAGGAGGAGTAATTATGAGAAAAATAAAAGTGGGCATCGTAGGCTGCGGCGGTATATGCAGAGGAACATACATGAATAACATGATGTATAAGTTTGAAGTTATTGATGTTGTTGCCTGTGCAGATTTAATTGATTCCAGAGCTCAGTATATAGCTGATACATACGGAGTTAAGAAAATGTCTGTTGACGAAATGATGAATGATGAAAAAATAGAGGTTATTATAAACTTAACCTATCCCGAATCCCATGCCGAAATCACCAAAAAAGCTCTGGAGCACGGCAAGCACGTTTACTGTGAAAAAATGATGGCTGTTGATTTCGAGGAAGCTAAGATGCTTGCTGCCCTTGCCAAAGAAAAGGGGCTTTTATATACAACTGCACCCGATACTTTTCTTGGGGCCTGGGAACAATCTGCCAGAAAATATCTTGATGATGGTCTTATCGGCAAGCCTGTAACCATTCATGCACAGGTTACATCACATTACGAAGTGGAATCTCCTTACTTTGATACTAAACCCAAACACTACTTTTTCTCCCTTCACAAAGGCGGTGGTTATCCCTTTGACCTGGGCGGATACTATCTGCACACAATGATAAACCTTTTAGGACCCATAAAAAAAGTAACCGGTTTCGGTGGTAATTTAAACCCCGAAAGAACATTTATAAATCCCAAACATCCTAAATACGGAGAAAAATTTATTGTTGATACTCCTACAACTATTCTGGCGGCTTTAGAATTTGAAAATGGTGTTTTAGGAACAATACATTTTTCTTCAGACTCTTTTACAACCAAAAATTTTGTTATAACTGGTAGCGACGGAACTTTCAATCTTGGTGATCCCAACACTTTCTCTGACGAAATAAGTATATTAAGAAGAGGTGCATCTCCCGGAATTGAATTTGTTGCTCAAGGGCAGATGCCTAAAAGCTCAGCTCCGTCAGCCATGGCAGAAGATGATAATCAGGAACTTGGTGAATATTGTCCTGCCCAGGAAGTTAAACTTCCCCTGCTTCATGGATATTATTCTTCCAGCAGAGGCATCGGCCTTGCGGATATGTGTTATGCTTTGATTAACAATCGCAGGCCCCGTTGTCATTATGATATCGGTCTTCATTCTATCGAAGTAATCCACGGGGTTTTAGAATCCTACAGAACAGGCAAGACCTATGAAATGACCACCACTTGTCCAAGGCCTAAGCCTTTGAAAATGAGCGCTCTTTCAGAAACTGCTCAGGAAGCAACACTTGATGATTAAAAGAAAAGGAGAATTACTATGTCTTTACCTATAGCATTACAGTTATATTCCGTAAGAGATGAATTAAGCAAGGATTTTAAAAAAACCATTGAAGCTGTTAAAAAAATGGGTTATCAGGCGGTTGAACTTTCAGGTCTCAACGAAGGGGATGACCCCAGGGAAATTAAAAAAATTCTTGACGATAACGGTCTTTTGGTTTTATCCAGCCACGTTCCTTTTTTTGAAATACTAAACGGAGGAAGCCGTCTTTTTGATAATTATAAATTGGCAGGCTGCGATTATATTGTAATTCCCTGGCTTGACAAAAACACCGCTTTCACCAAAGAGAATTTCAATACAACCCTTAAAAACATTGAAAAAGCAGGCAAGATGGCACAGGAAAACGGAATCACACTTTTATATCATAATCATAACTTTGAATTTGAAAAAATAAACGGAGAATATATTTTAGATATTATATATTCTACTATTTCGCCGGAATATTTAGAGACTCAGTTGGATACTTGCTGGGTAAAGGTGGGAGGCGAGGACCCTGCTGATTACTTGATGAAGTATAAAGGAAGAGCTCCTCTTGTACATCTTAAGGACTTTTCAGGTTTTGGAAAAAACGGATTATTCAAGTTAATAGGAAACGCTGATGAAGAAGGAGAAAAAGACGGAGACTTTTGTTTCAGACCTCTTGGAATGGGGGTTCAGGATATAAAAGCAATAGCAAAGGCAGCTGAAGATGCAGGAGCGAAAATGCTCATTGTCGAGCAGGATGAATCTCCCGATATGCCTACCCTCGAAGCAGCTAAACTGAGCCGTGAATATTTATCCGGCATTGGATATTGATTATGGAAAATATTTTAGCTGTTGATATCGGAGGCTCCAAAATCATGACCGGAATTGTTTCCCCAAAAGACGGGAAAGTGCTTACTTGTGAAAAAATTCCTCTTTCTGATAAATATGATTTTGATGATATCCTTAAAATAATATCATCCTCTGTCGAAAGTTATAAAAAATATAATATTTCAAAAGTCGGTGTAACCATTCCTGGCTTGACGGATCCTCTGTCCGGAACATGGATTTATGCACCTTTTTCAGGAATTTCCAACATTCCGGTAGTGAAAATTATCAAGGAACGCTTAAATCTTCCGGTCTATATTGAGAACGATGTGAATGCCTGTGCTCTTGGTGAGAAATACTTTGGAATATGCAAGGAAAAGTCTGATTACCTGTGGGTTACAATAAGTAATGGGATAGGCGGAGCTCTGTTCTTGAATGACCGCCTTTATTCGGGCTCCGGCATGTGTGCCGGAGAAATCGGACATTTTATTGTTGAAGAAAATTCCGACAGAATATGTGGCTGTGGTAAAGCCGGTTGTCTTGAAGCCGTATCTTCGGGAAGGGCTATAGCTAAAAAATATAAATCTCTTTCCGGGAAAACTTTAACGGGTCAGGAACTTCAAGCTTCTTTCCTGTCAGGAGACAAAAACGCGTTTATTTCCTATCGCGAAGCCGGACTTTACATAGGAAAAGCCCTTTCTTATTGTATCAATCTTTTAAATATTGATACTGTAATTCTGGGTGGCGGCGTGATGAACAGTTTTGATATTATCTCTCCCTTTATCAATGAGGGTCTGGAAAAATATATTTTTGACAACGCAAATAAAAATGTAAGTATATTAAAAAGCGGTCTTGGTTATGAAGCGGCGTTAATCAGCTGTGCCGCCATTTGCGAGGAAGGAGTAAAAAATGATAGACGAAATCAATAAATACCTTGAAGATGTAAAAGTTTTATGTGATACCTTTGATTCTGCAAGTATGGAGAAAATAATAAATGCCGTACGACAGGCTTATGATAATGATAGAAAAATTTTTATAGCCGGAAACGGCGGAAGTGCAGGTACTGCAAATCATTTCTCTTGCGATTTTTCCAAAAACGCTGTGAAAAAAAGTGATAAAAAGCCAAAGGTATATACTCTTTCTTCCAACGTTGAATACATAACAGCTTTGGGAAACGATATAAGCTTTGATAAAATATTTAAGAATCAACTTGAAAATCTAATGGATGACGGAGATCTTGTGATTTTGATTTCTGCCAGCGGAAATTCCCCGGATATTATTGAAGCCGCAGAATTTGCCTTAAGTAAAAACGGAAAAGTAATCGGTCTTACCGGTTTTTCCGGCGGAAGATTAAAGGAGCTTTCTGATATTTCCTTAAATATTCCCGTTTCCTCCTATGAACAGACAGAAGATTTCCACATGATAATAACACACATTTTAGTTTGTTGTTTCAAAAAATTCAATCTATAAAAAAAGCACCCCGTGGGGTGCTTTTTTATTATTTCTTAAGAACTTCCTTGACTCTCTTTGCGATTTTTTCTGCAGAAAGGCCGTACTGGTCTCTTATCCATTCCTGATGTCCGATTAAGCTTACGTTTACATCGGGAAGTGCGAATCGTGAAAACACCTTGGGAGATACGTTACTGTCTGCCAGAACCTCGGCAACGGCACTTCCGAGACCGCCGGATAAGTTGTGCTCTTCAACTGTTATGATCCCGCCTGTGTTCTTTGCCGCATCAAGTATAGCTTCCTTATCAATAGGCTTTATTGTGTGCATACTTACAACTCTTGCCTTTATTCCTTCTTTTTCAAGAGCCTCTGCGGCATTAAGTGCGTTAATTCCGATGGGACCGGCAAACATCAAGGTTATGTCAGAGCCTTCCTTTACTAAATTAGCCTTGCCCAGCTTAAAGTCGATGGGGCCCTTATGAATATCACGCTCACCCTTATATCCGCATCTGTAATAGAAGGGTCCGTTATATTCAATCATTGCATGAGTTGCAGCCTCTGCCTCGTAGTTATCGCAGGGAACACACACCACCATATTGGGAAGCGCTCTCATAATAGCAATATCCTCTGTGGAGTGATGGCTCATACCCAAAGGACCGTAGGATACACCGCCGCCTATTATAACGATTTTTACATTTGCATTGTGATAGCAAACGTCGTTTCTTATCTGCTCTAAGCATCTTAAGGTGGGGAAGTTTGCAATTGAATATGTAATTGCAATATTTCCTTCCATTGCAATACCGCAGGCAACGCCTGTCATATTCTGCTCTGCAACACCAACATTATAGTATCTTTCGGGGAAGGTGTCTCTGAAAGGCTCGATTTCGCCATAGCCGATATCGGCTAAAACCATATGAATTCTTTTATCCTTTTTTGCTATATCAAGCAGGGTTTTGTTAAATAATGCTCTCATTTTCAGTCCTCCTTTAATGCGGCAATTACGCTTTCCAAATCCTCATCTGCCACATATTTATAGTGAGATTTTACCGTATCTTCCATTGCGGGAATGCCCTTGCACTTTATGGTCTTTGCAATAATTGCAGAGGGCTTATTGTTATCAAAGGGAACCTTTTTTAATGTTTCGTAAATTTCTTCTACATTGTGACCGTCAATTTCAACTACATTCCAGCCGAAGCATTCGAGCTTTGTCTTTAAGTTTCTAAGGTCAATTATATCCTCAGAGTGACCCAGTGCCTGAACCTGGTTATAGTCTATAATAAGTGTAAGATTTGAAAGATGCTCCTGCGCCGCAAACATAATTGCTTCCCAGGTAGAGCCTTCGTTCATATCGCCGTCGCTGGACATAACGAAAATTCTTCTTTTTGACTTTGCATATCTTCCGGCAATTGCCATTCCTGTTGCCACGGGAAGTCCGTGACCCAGTGAGCCTGTTGAAAATTCAACGCCCGGAAGCTTGTGGCTTATATGTCCCATTAATTTTCCGTCATCACAGTAGTATTTTGAAAGCCATTCTTCGGGAATAAAGCCCTTATATGCCAGAGCGGAATATACAGCCGCTGCCGCATGGCCCTTACTTAAGACAAATCTGTCTCTTTCCTCCATTTTTGGATTTTCAGGGTCAACATTCAATATTTTCTCGTATAAAACTGCGATAATATCTGCCATGGAAAGCATGCTTCCCACGTGACCACTTCTTGCCGCATTTGTCATCTTTACAGAGTCAATACGGATTTTTTTTGCAAGCTTCTTGCAATTTTCCATTTTTATCTTCCTTTCTTTATTTATTATTTTTCTTTGTTAACATTGCCGTTCATTGTAATTCCGCCGTCGCAGGGGATAATTACGCCGTTTAAGTATGCTCCCTCGTCAGAGGCTAAAAAGCACGCAAGGTTAGCAATATCAGCAGGCTTGCCCCAACGACGAAGGGGTGTTATCTGCTTTAAGAAAAAGTCATTGTCAAAATCAGGGTCGTTTAAATTGCTTTCTTTAACCATTTCCGTTTCAATAGCTGCCGGTGCGATACAGTTTGTGCGGATATTATATTTGCCATAGTCAACTGCCATGGAACGGGTGAGTGCGATTGTAGCTCCCTTTGTTGCAGAATATGCTGCACAGCCGGGAATTCCCACAACGCCTGCACTGGATGCCGTATTAATAATGGAGCCGCCTTTTCTCTTCATTAATCTGATGGCATACTTTGAGCAAAAATAGAGTCCGTTTAAGTTAATGGCAAGCACCTTGTTCCAGATTTCGGTTTCAACCCGGTCAATTTGGGTATCCCTGCCTCCTAAAAATACAGATGCGTTATTGTAGAGGGCGTCAACTTCGCCGTATTTTTCTTCTATTTTAGCGAAATTTTCAGCAACTGCTTCTTCCTTTGATATATCGGTTTTCAAAAACCATACATTCTGTCCTTTTCCCAAAAGCTCTGCCTCAAGCTTTTTTCCCGCTTCTTCGTTTACGTCAAGCATAATTACCTTTGCGCCGTTTTCGGCAAAAATCCTTGTGCCTGCTTCTCCGATGCCACTGGCACCGCCGGTTATCACAACCACTTTGTCTTTTACATTCATTTTTTCACCACTTTCTTTTCATTTTAGAGAAACGTTTCTCTAAATATTTAAAATAAAAGCGATTTTTTTATCGCTCTTATTCTATATTAGACCTTAAGTAAAGAACCGAGGGAACCGATATATTTTTTTGGGGAGCCCAGTCTTCGTGACCGTAGCTTGACTTTTTAATTAAATAATCGCAAACACTCTTTACGATTATTCTTCCCATTTCACCCTGGTTCTGGAATATGGTGGCAGAGACCACGCCTTTTTTCATTGCCTCTGAAATTTCGGGAGAAAGGTCTGTCACAATGAGGAAAACCTTGTCCGAAAGGTTGTTTTCTTCAATATACCTGCACACAGATTGGCTTGTTAACGTTGAAACATAGATTGAATTTATATCCTTCTTTTCAGAAAAAAGCTTTTCTATGGCTTTTTTCGCCTCATCTTCTCTGTCGTGAGTTTCAATTATTTCTGAAACAACACCGCCGGCAGCGGAAAGTCTTTTTTCAAAGGCCAAAACCTTGTTTTTATGGGTTGGTACATCTAAAAAGCCGGTGAAAACGGCAGCCTTTATTTTTTTGTTTAAGCAAAGGAGAAAATCTCCCGCTAAACTTCCCGCCATCTGACTGTCTGACGAAACGTTGGTAACCACGTTTTTAATTTTTCTTTCTTCCCCCACCTGAAAAACCGGGAGAGAGGACTTTTCCAGAACCTCTTCTATAGCGGCCATAGAGCTGTGAGCCGAGGCGCATAAAATAAAGGCCTTTATTTCCTCCTCTTTTATCCACCTTGTAATATTCTTACTGTCAAACTGATCTTTTTCTGATATATAATAATAGGAAGCTTTTATTTTGTGATTTTTAAGGTTTTCAAATTCTTTATCAATGCCGTCTTTAATGGGTTTAAAATAATCTTCCCACACATCCGGCATTATAACTCCGATGGTCATGGGGTTTCTTGCAAGGGACTGAGCCACAGAATTAAGCTCGTATCCCATATCCCGGCAAACGGCTAAAATTTCCTGTCTCCTTTTTTCGCTTATTCCGTTTTTTCCCGTAAGTGCTTTGTTCACAGTGGAAAGGGAGACGTTCATTTTTAACGCTATATCCTTTATGGAAACCTTTTTCTCTTTAGCCATGTCTACCTCCTTAAGAACCCCTTGGCTTAGGATAACGTTTCTCCTCGGGATGACTTCAGTATACAACACAAAAATTATTTTGTCAACCTAAAATTAAAAACTGTTTTCTTTTAAATTTTTTGTGACTGTTTTTTCCTTATATTTATAAAATTTATGTTTTTTATTGACTTTTTTTAATCTTATTGTTATCATATTATCAGGTATGATACCTTAATTTATCAAAGGAGACTCTTATATGAACAGACAAAATTTAAAATCTAATGCAAAACAGCAAATTAAAGGAAAAATAGCAATACTTTTGGGTATTACGCTGATTATTTCGCTTATATCAACTGCGATTTCTCTTATTTGATCCTTTATTCCTTTCGGCAGCTTGCTTTCTGCAATCATTGTTACACCGGCATTTACATTAAGTCTTGTTCGCATTTATCTTAATGTTGCAGCAGGTAAAACTCCCGTTGTCAATGATTCTTTTTCCGGTTTTGATGATTTTTGGGCGGCTTTTAAGGTAACTTTCCTTACAGGACTTTTTACTTTTTTATGGTCTCTTCTTTTCGTTATCCCCGGCATTATAAAGAGCTACTCATACTCCATGTCAATGTTTATTCTTGCGGAAAACAAAGGTAAACCCGCTTTAGAATGTATCAACGAATCAATTTCTATGACTTACGGACATAAAATGGAGCTTTTTGAACTGGGATTATCATTTATAGGCTGGTATTTTTTAGGCATTATAACTTTTGGCATAGCGTTTATCTGGATTGTTCCTTACTGGGAGTTAACTTTTGTAAACGCATATCATAGCTTAAAGCCTGCTGTAACAGAAGCTTTTGACAGTAATGTTGTTGCTATACCGGAAAAAGAAGAGGAAAGTGAACCTGAAATCATAGATAATACCGAAGAATAAAAATAAAATTTTTAAGATATAATAAAAACAAAAAAGACATCCGATTGGATGTCTTTTTTGTTTTGGAAGAGCAGAATGGTTTAGATGACACAATTTTTAATGAAATCGTTCGCTATGATTTTTTACCATTCATTACATACCATCCAAATTATCTACCATACTTAAAAACCACTCGACACTACTAAACATTTTGTATCTCGAATTCTCTGTTCTTGTATATTCTATTTCTGAATATTCATCATCATAATCACCCAAATAAATTCTTTGCTCATCTTTTATTAGTTTTCCAGTCCAATCTTCATCCTCGCTAGAATATAAAATAGTCGTAAGTATGTTATCTATATAATTATTGTATTCGTATGTAACCATAAGTTTATCATACTCCACAGAACGTGGATATCCTGCATCGTTGTATGTGGTTTCGGGAAAATTCTCATTTGTTTCTTCAAAATTAGTGTACTGGACCCCGGATTGAATGGTACAATATGTTGTAATTGCACCATCTTTGTTTACATAAAACAACATTGATATGTCTGGAAATTCTTTTATGGTTACTGTAACACAATTAGTACTATTGGAATAATCAAACTTATAGGTATACTGTCCCATTGTTAAGGTTTCGATAACCTCAAAAGTTTCACCACCATCAACAGGTTCATTGATTACATTTCCGCAACCAACAATAGACAAACACATAATCATTGCCGACATCAAACATAAAAATTTTTTCATTTTCCATTTCCTCTCATTCTTTTTCTTCCGGATCTAAATTAGATTGTTGATTATCGTTCTTTTCGTGATTTACAGAAATACCAAGTCCAATCATAAATGCCAGAATGGAAACAAAACCCAAAACTCCAAACATTATAGCATCAGCTTGATACTCATCAATCCAAGGTCCAAGGAAATAACTGTAATTATCACTAATACAATCTTGCAAATCAGAAAACGCTTGTACAAATTTCGGACAGCTATATACACTCCCCACGGCACCACCGAACATCAACAATACTTTCCAAATGATTCTATCAACCATTTTTCTCCTCCTTCCCAAAATCTCACGCATTAAAAAATGCGTGGCAACAAGAAATCCGTACCACGCAAAAAACGAGGCTTTAGATTCCATATCATTACAACAATATTATACTGCAATTTGCAGTATTTGTCAATACCGCAAATCGTTGTATTGTATAATATTTTTGTGGAGATGATGTGTTTATGTATAGACGAATTCGCGATTTAAGAGAAGATAAGGATTTGACACAAAAACAATTAGCAAAAGAGCTTAACTGTTCACAGCAGGTTTATAGTAATTACGAACTGGGACAGCGAGACATCCCAACCTATATTTTAATTAAACTATCTCGTTTTTATCAGGTTTCCACAGATTACATTCTAGGATTAACAAATAATCCAAAAACAAATAAGTAAAAGCGTACTGAAATTTCAGTACACTTTTTTCTACCCTTGCACATACAAAATATGTGCATAAGTTTTTAATGAAGAGTGAAGAGCTAAATAATCCTTCAAAAACCCACTGTCAGTAGTTTAAGTCTGGTTCAAAACCGCTTGTCATCTACCTTTTTGTTTCAAATCTGATTTTTGCAAAAAGCCCTCAAACCATTGAAAAAAGCGAACAATTTAGATGACATATATATTAGCTAAATTTTGCAACAAGTTGCAAAGTGAAATTATTGCTTCGCAATAGCTAAATAACTCCTTTGAAGTAGCTAAATTAAATTCGCCGTTAGCTGACCGCAGGTCAATTTAGCTACGAAGTAATTTAGCGTATGCAAATACATTTAGCTCGCCGTTAGGTGAATTTAGCTAAAAAAAGACATTATTCTTTGTCGAATAATGTCTTTTTTTCTGGAAGAGCCGAATGGTTTAGATGCCAAGTAATTTTTCTTTGTAGCAAAAATCACTTTAATCTAAAACATCTGGATCTAGTTTAGAATCAATTAAACGGTATACTTCATCTCCACTTTCGTTCAAATATAAAACAACATATATATCTTCTTCGCCTAAAATCTTTTCTGCAGCAGGCATAACGTATTGCTGAAATGTTGTTGCATTGCTGTCAGTTAACTCACCATCAAAATCTAATGTGGCTACATATAAATTTTTTCCATCTATTTTATCCATTTTTCTTTCGAAACTCAAATTAAGATCTTCAGCCATAGAATTAAATAATTCATCCGCTTCTATACAACATTTTTCCTGTACCTCTGTAAGAGATGTACTGCAAGCACATAAGAAAAGCGCAAGTACAACCACAAATAATAATAAAATATTCTTTCTCATAGTTCATAAACTCCTCTGTTACTTTTTGTTTATTTTGTCTAACAACTCTATTACTTCTGCAAATGCAAGTATAAACAATCCATTTACAAAGCCAATTATCCACGCGCCAAACATACCAGCAAAGTCACCAAACGGACCATCAAACAAACATATTCCAACAATAAAGAATACGACAAATACAATTAATGCACATATTGAAAGTAATTTTGCAATTATATTCCCTTTGTTAAGCATTATTACACCCCCTTTTTCAAATAAAAAGTGCGCAACTAGAGCTATGCACCGAAAAATGCACAACTTCGTTTGTCATTACATAAATTATACTCAATTTATTGAGTATTGTCAATACTTTAAGTATGATAAAATTATTTTGGTGATAAAAATGATTAGTTATAAACCATTTTACGAAACCCTTTATAAAAAAGGATTAACGGAATACTTTTTGATTTTTAAACAAGGTTTTTCTGCCAATACGCTTCATCGTATAAAAAAGGGTGAAGCTATAAGCACTAAAACACTTGATGCTCTTTGCTATGCTCTTGATTGTAGTGTTGAAGATATAATTAAATTTGAAAAAGAATAGCGCCTGATTGTGATAAATCAGGCGCTATTTTATTGTCTGTAGTTCAAGTCTGGTTCAAAACCGCTTGGCATCTACCCTTTTGTTTCAAAACAGCTTTTTGCAAAAAGCCCTCAAACCATTGAAAAAAGCGAACAATTTAGATGTCATCTAAATCATTCGCTTCTTTTGGTGACTCGTACCAGATTTGAACTGGTGTTACCGCCGTGAAAGGGCGGTGTCTTAACCGCTTGACCAACGAGCCATATTATGGTAGCGGCAGGTGGACTTGAACCGCCGACCTAACGGGTATGAACCGTTTGCTCTAGCCAGCTGAGCTATGCCGCCACAGCTTTATCAGAATATCATAAATCTCTTTCTTTGTCAACACTTTTTTTCATTTTTTTAAAAAAAAGTGTTTTTTCAAGGCTTACACCTTTGGCAGGGAGGGATTTTTGCATGCTTTACTTCACTTTCCGAAACCTCCCGACTGCCGTTTTTAAGTGCGCTGCAGCCTTCCTTATGATATTTCTCTCCGCTTTCTGTAAGATATACCTTTTTATCTTCTTTTATTATCTCACTTTCTGAATTATTTATTATTAAATCTTCTTCTTTTTTTGAAAGGTTATAAGAAAAAATATAAACAATCAGCCAGAAAATTAAAATAATAGGAATAATAAACTTTTTCATATAAAACCTCAAGAAACGGGCGGATAAAATCCGCCCGTTTTTTTAATTATTCGTTTGACTCGGGATTTTCGTTGGCTTCTGCCGACTCTTCCGTTTCTTCTATTTCCTCCTCGTGAGGAGTTTTTGCGATACCTATAACGGTTACACCGTCGTCGCTTCTCATTAAGGTTACACCCATGGTTGCACGGCCCAAGCTGTTTATTTCCGCAGAGTTCATTCTGATAATTACGCCGTTTGATGCGATGAGCATAAGGTCTTCGTCATCCCTTATTGCGGTAATTCCTGAAATCTTACCTGTTTTTTCGGATACCTTATAGCCAATCATACCCATACCGCTTCTCTTCTGGGTCTTAAAGAGGTCGAATTCGGTCTTTTTACCAAAGCCGTTTTCGGTAACAATCATAAGCTCGGCTCCTTCTTCCACAACTGCCATACCTATAACATAGTCGCCGCTCTTTAATGTGATTGCCTTTACACCCCTTGTAACTCTGCCCATGGCACGGACATCATTTTCGTTAAAGCGGATTGCAAGACCGTTATGTGTTCCAATTACCACATCATGCTCTCCGTTTGTAAGCTCTACTCTTATAAGCTCGTCGTCCTCGTCAATTATAATAGCCAGTATTCCGCCACGTCTTGCAGTGTTATATTCCTCAAGACAGGTCTTTTTTATTATACCGTTTCTGGTAAGGAAGGTTAAATACTGATCCTCGGAAAATTCCTTTATGGGAATCATTGCACTTACCTTTTCGTCCTTTTCAAGGGGAAGGAGATTTACTATTGCAGAGCCCTTTGCCTGTCTTCCCGCCTCAGGAATCTGATAGCCCTTAAGACGATATACTCTTCCTCTGTCGGTGAAGAAAAGGATAAAGTCGTGGGTTGAGGCGGTGAACATATACTTTACAAAGTCTTCTTCTCTGGTCTGAATTCCTGTTATTCCTCTGCCGCCTCTGTGCTGTGCCCTGTAAGTATCTGTGGGAATTCTCTTTACATAGCCGGCGTTGGTCATGGTGATAACACAGTCTTCAACCTCAATTAAATCCTCATCTTCAATTAAATCCAAAGAAGGCTCGATGGCTGTAAGTCTTTCATCGCCGTACTTATCACGGATTTCTTTAAGCTCTTCCTTTATAAGCTCCATAAGCTTAGACTTGTCTGATAAAAGAAGTCTGTATTCTTCGCATTTTTCTACTAAAGCATTATATTCTTCTTCAATCTTTTCGCCGTTTAATTTCTGGAGCTGTCCAAGTCTCATGTCAAGAACGCTTTGCGCCTGGATTTCAGACATAGAAAAGCGTTCCATAAGTCTTTCCTTGGCATCGTCGTAGGAATTTCTGATAGTTTCTATTATTTCATCAATATTGGCAAGGGCAATTCTTAAGCCTTCCAGTATGTGCATTCTTGCCTCTGCCTTTTCAAGGTCAAATCTTATTCTTCTTGTTACAATTTCCTCCTGGAAGGAGATAAACTGCGTTAAAATTTCTTTAAGATTAAGAGTTTTGGGCTTTCCGTCTGAAATCGCAAGCATATTTACGGAGAAGCTATCCTGAAGACGGGTAAAGCGGTAAAGCTGATTTAACACCACCTGAGGATTTGCATCTCTCTTTAAGGAAATGTCAAGACGGATACCAACTCTCTCTGAGGAGTGGTCGTCAATATCCGAAAGCCCTTCTATTTTCTTATCCTTTACAAGGTCAACAATGGACTCAACCAGAAGCTTTTTATTTACCTGATAGGGAAGCTCGGTTACAACGATTGAGGCAGAACCGTCCTTTTTCTCCACTATTTCAGCCTTGGCACGAACGATAATCTTGCCCTTACCTGTGGTATAAGCACTTCTTATGCCGCTTTTTCCCATTATTGTTGCCTTTGTGGGGAAGTCGGGACCCTTTATATATTCCATAAGCTCTTCTACGGTAATTTCAGGGTCGTCAATCTGGGCAATAACGCCGTCAAGCACCTCAGTTAAGTTGTGAGGAGGAATGTTTGTTGCCATACCAACGGCAATACCTGAGCTTCCGTTTATCAAAAGAGTGGGTATTCTTGTGGGAAGAACCACAGGCTCCTCTCTCTTTTCGTCAAAGTTGGGGATAAAGTCAACGGTGTTCTTTTCAATGTTTTCAAGCATTAAATTGGAAAGCTTGCTCATTCTTGCTTCCGTGTATCGGTAAGCAGCAGGGGGGTCGCCGTCCACGGAACCGAAGTTACCGTGGCCTTCAACCAAAGGATAACGCATGGAGAAGTCCTGTGCCAGGCGAACCATTGCATCGTAAACGCTGGCATCACCATGGGGATGGTATCTGCCGATAACGTTACCGACGGTGGTAGCCGATTTGAAATAGGGCTTATCGTGAGTTAAATGCTCTTCAAACATAGAATATAAAATTCTTCTGTGAACGGGCTTAAGACCGTCTCTGACGTCAGGAAGAGCACGACTTATGATTACGCTCATGGCATAGTCAATAAAAGCCTCTTTCATTCGTTTTTCAATGTCTATATCTACAATTGTTTGTGTATCTATATATTCCTCAAAGTGGGAATCTTCATATTTCTTCTGTTTAGCCATTTAATTAGCCTCCGCATTATATATCGAGATTTGTAACGTACTGTGCATTTTCTTCAATAAACAATCTTCTGGGTTCAACCTCTTCACCCATTAAAACGCTGAAGATTTCATTTGCTCTTTCTGCATCTTCAAGGGTTATTTTAAGGAGAATTCGGTTTTTGGGATCCATGGTGGTTTCCCAGAGCTCGTCGGGATCCATTTCACCAAGACCCTTATAACGGCTTATATCAACCTTGGCATTGGCTTCTCCGCCCTTTAATTCTTCGCTTATTCTGTCTCTTTCTTCATCGCTGAAAGCAACAAGTGAGGTTTTTCCCCTTGTAAGCTTATATAAAGGAGGCTTGGCAAGATATATATGACCTGCTTCAACCAAAGGCTTCATATGTCTGAAGAAGAAGGTAAGTAAAAGTGTCTGGATATGAGCACCGTCAACGTCCGCATCGGCCATAATTATTATCTTGTCGTAACGGAGCTTTTCTATATTGAATTCTGCACCAATTCCCGTTCCTAATGACTGGATAATGGGGACAAGCTTTTCATTTCCGTAAACCTTTTCTTCCTTTACCTTTTCAACATTAAGCATCTTTCCCCAGAGGGACAAAATTGCCTGATACTTACTGTCTCGTCCGCTTTTTGCACTGCCTCCCGCAGAATCACCCTCTACGATATAAAGCTCTGTCTTTGTGGGGTCTTTAACTATACAGTCGGCAAGCTTTCCGGGAAGAGAGCTTGTACCAAGTGGAGTTTTTCTTGTGGCTTCTCTTGCTTTTCTTGCTGCTATTCTTGCCCTGGATGCAAGAAGTGCCTTTTCAATAATAGCACGTCCCACATTTGGGTTTTCCTCTAAGAAGTCCGCAAGCTTTTCCTTTACTAAATTTTCAACAAGACCTCTTATTTCCGAGTTTCCCAGCTTTGTTTTGGTCTGTCCTTCAAACTGAGGCTCTTCAAGCTTAACTGATATAATAGCAATTATACCTTCTCTTACGTCATCACCTGTTAATTCCTCGTCATCCTTCATAAGCTTGTACTTTCTTGCATAATCTTCAAGTACTTTTCTAAGTGAAGTCCTGAAGCCAACCTCGTGAGTTCCGCCTTCTGTTGTGGAAATGTTGTTTGCAAAGGATTCGATTGTTTCTTCGAAGCCGTTGTTCCACTGAATGGCAACCTCTGCCATACTGCCGTTTTTCTCGCCCTTTACATAAATAACCTCATCGTGGATGGGAGTTGAATTTTCTTTGTTTCCGTATCTTTCGTTATAAAGGAAGGATACAAAGTTTTTAATACCGCCCTCGTAAATAAGCTCTTCTTCCTTTATTTCCTCTTCTCTCAAATCACGGAAAATAATTTTTATACCGCCGTTCAAGAAAGCCTGTTCACGGAGTCTTTTAAGTAATGTTTTATATTCATAATAGGTTTCTTCAAAAATTTCGTCGTCTGCCCAGAAGGTAACCTCTGTACCGGTTTTATCCGTTGTTCCTATTTTGTGTACCTCACCCTGGGGCTTACCTACCTTATAGCTTTGGAACCATATATTTTCACCGTCGTGAACCTTTACCTCAAGCTTTTTTGAAAGTGCATTAACAACAGATGCTCCAACGCCGTGAAGACCTCCTGATACCTTGTATCCACCGCCGCCGAATTTGCCGCCTGCATGAAGAACCGTAAAAATAACGTCAATTGTGGAAATTCCCATTTTAGGATGAATTCCGTGGGGCATTCCTCGACCGTTATCTTTTACCGTAACAGAGCCGTCTTTATTAAGCAAAACCTCAATTTCTGTACAAAAGCCTGCCAGGGCTTCATCTATACTGTTATCAACAATTTCATAAACCAAATGATGAAGTCCTCTTATGGAGGTTGAGCCTATATACATGCCCGGTCTTTTTCTTACGGCTTCAAGTCCTTCCAATACCTGTATTTGATTTTCGTCGTAGTTGTTAATAATTTCGCTCATATCTTTAATCCTTTCTTACAGAGATTCATCATTTAATCTTTTAAGCAGTGTCTGTGGTGAAATAGGGGATATATATACGTTTTCGTCCTTATCCAAAATAAATGAACGGGGAAGGTCGAAAGAAACGTTTATAACCTTTTTTCCCTTTTCACTTTTTTTAAAAAATTCTCTTGTATGCTTTGAAATACTGGTATTTTCAATATCAAAAATGCCAACTATTTTATCTTTTTTTATAAGATAATCTCCACCTACATGAAGGTACATAAAAATTACTCCTTGGTAAATTTTCCGTCTTTTACATTGAAAAAAGAAACCCGCTTGCTTCTTCTTAAACCGCTTGCTCCCGTACAGGTTATTATGGTTTGTTTTCCCTTTATCTTTTCCACCAGATAACTCTGCCTTTTTTTATCAAGCTCACTCATTATATCATCCAGGAGCAAAATTGGATAGAAATTACATCTGTCCTTTATAATTTCAGTCATTGCAAGCTTTATACATAAAATTACCGACCTTTGCTGACCCTGAGAGCCGAAAAGTTTTACGTCTTTATCATTTATTAAAAATTCTATATCGTCTCTGTGGGGTCCGGCAAGACATTGTCCTCTTTCTATCTCTGCTCTTTTTAATTTTTCAAGTCTTTCCAGAAAAACCTTTTTATTAAGTTCCACATCATCAGTATTTTCAGTATTTATAAAGGGAACATAATTTATTTTAAGCTTTTCTTTTCCCTGCGTAAGCTCTTCCATATGTAAAAATGCATATTTTTCAAGCATTCTTGTAAAGCTTCCTCTGTACATTATAAGCCTTGAACCGTATTCGGAAAGTCTCTGATTCCAAACGTCAATAAGAGAATTATAATTTTTTATATCTTTATTTTTAAGTAAAGTATTTTTTTGCCTTAAGCATTTATTATAATCTCTTAAAATTTTCTCATATTTAGGTCTTAAAGTAGATATAGCCTCATCAAGCAAATTTCTTCTTAATTCTTTTTCGCCTTTTACTATATCTATCTCCTCAGGACAGAATAAAACAGTTTTAAAATATTCACTTAAAAGAGCGTTTCTGTTTACCTTTATACCGTTAAACTTTACTTCTCTTTTTTCTTCCTTTGAAACGAAATATTCTCCTTTTAAGTCCATTTCTCCCATTTTATAATCCATTTCTATCTTAAATGAATCACATCCGAAACGAATTAAATCCTTTTCTGTTGCAGCACGATAGGTTTTTGCATTTGAAAAAAGATAAATACTTTCTAAAAAATTGGTTTTTCCCTGAGCATTTTCTCCTTTTATAACATTTACCAAAGGATTTAATATAATTTCTTCATCATGGAAGTTACGGTAATTATAAAGCCTTATTTTTTCAATTTTCATTTTTTAATTTTACGGGAAGAACCATCTGAATAAATGAATCTCCTTCAACAGGCTTTATAATACAGGGACTTAAATTTGAATTAAATTCAATTTTTACAAGCTCTTCTTCACAAGCCTTTAATGCTTCTCCGAGATATTTATGATTAAATCCTATTTCTGTTTCTTCTCCGTTAAAAGGAATGGGAAGAGAATCTACAATCTGTCCTGTTGATGCAATACATTTAATCACAAGCTCTTCTTTTGTAAACTGAAGTCTTATAGGACTTTTTGTTTCACTTGATGCTATAATAGGTTCGCATCTTTCTACACTTTCAATCATTGAATTTACGGGAATTACCACACTTAAATTATTTTCCGCCGGAATTGTTTTTTCATAATTTAAGAAATTTCCTTCAATAAGTCTTGAAACAACCTTTGCATCCTCTGTTTTTATAAGACAATATCTCTGATTTAAGCTTATTTCAACCAAAGATTCATCATCTTTAAGAATTTTTGAAAGTTCATTTAATGTTTTACCCGAAATTATAAAGGAGAAAGGCTCTTTTACTTCTTCTTTAATTTCTTCTTTTCTTAAAGCCAGGCGGAAACCGTCAACAGAAACAACATTTAATTTATTTCCTTTTATTTCAAATAAAGAACCTGTTAAAACAATTCTGCTTTCATTTTGAGAAATTGCAAAAATTGTTCTTCTTATCATATTTTTAAGAACCTTTGATTCAATTTTAAATTCGTTTTCAGAATCAATATCAGGAACCATAGGAAATTCATCATCAGAAAGACCTGTAATTTTATATTCTATATTCTGACAGGTTATAATTACATTTCTTTTGTCGTTTACTTTAATTGTAATTGTATCGTTAGGAAGCTTTCTTATAATATCGGTAAAGGTTTTGGCAATTAAAACAATGCTTCCTTCTTCGTAAACCTCTGCTCCTATATTACACTCTATACCAAGCTCTAAGTCATTACCTACAATTTTTATATGTTCGGGACCTGCCTTTATGTATATACCTTCAAGTATAGGCATTGATGCCTTAGGAGATACAGCCTTTGATACAATATTTAAAGTATTTAACAAAATTTCTTTCTGACACTGGAAAATCATTTTTTTTCCTCCTTAGTAATAAATATTTAAATATAGTGTTAGTAGTATGTGTGAATTTGTTGAAAAGTGGTTTTATCTCTTATAGTTAAAGAGTTTTTAATGTTTATAAAAAAGGAATAAAAAATAATACGTTTTTTTTATACCTGTGGAATAAGTGGATTAAGTGGAAAAATCAATAAAAGTTTTTTAAATCTTTAGTTAAGGTTTCTACTTTATCTTTTATAAATTCGTCGGTTTTTAAATATTCTTCAACCTTCTTTACAGCATGCATTACAGTTGAATGGTCTTTTCCTCCGAAATACTCACCAATCTTGTTATAAGAAAGCTCGGTAAAGTTTTTGAAAAGATAAATAGAAATTTGTCTCGGTATTACAATTTCTTTTGTTTTTCTTTTTGAAGTAATATCGTCTTTGTTTACTCTGAAAAGCTTTGAAACACTTTCAAGTATCATTTCGGGAGTAACAAATTTTGTTTCTACGGTAGAACGGTATTTTCTTATGGCATCTTCGGCAATTTCTTTTGTAATTTCTTTATTTACTAAGCCTGAATAAGCCGATAAGGTTTTAAATACTCCTTCAAGCTCTCTTATATTCATTGTAATATTGTCGGCTATATACATAAGAATATCGGTATTTATTGAAACATTCTGATCTTGGGCCTTTTGTTTTAATATAGCAATTCTTGTTTCATATTCGGGAGGCTGTATATCACATAAAATACCCCATCCGAAACGGCTTTTTAATCTTTCGGCAAGATTTGGAATTTCATTGGGAGGCCTGTCCGAGGTTAAAACAATTTGTTTTCCTGCATCAAACAAGGTATTAAAGGTATTATGAAATTCTTCCTCTGTAGAAGGCTTTCCTGCAATGAAGTGAATATCATCCACAAACAAGACATCTGTATTTCTGTATTTTTCCCTGAAAGCATCAGATGTTTTTTTAGTTACGCTTTCGATAAGCTCTATAGTAAAGGTTTCAGCTGAAACAAAAGTTGTTTTAAGATTGGGATGATTTTTAATAACATAATTTTCAATTGCATGCATTAAATGAGTTTTACCGAGTCCCGCACCGCCCCATATAAACAAAGGATTGTATCCTTTACCGGGAGTTTCGGCAACTGCAACTGATGCTGCATGAGCAAACTGATTTGATTTTCCTACAACGAAATTTTCAAAGGTATAGTTAGAAGTTGTATTTTTCTTAAGAATTTCCTTTTTTTGTTCCTTTTCGTCTTCTTCTTTTCTTAAGCCTATTGTTATTTCAAGAGAGAGCTTTTTACCTATAACTTCAAGAATTGAATTTTCTATAAGGTCCTTATACCTTTGTTCAATCATTATTTTATTTATTTCTGTAGGAACACTTATATAAAATTCTCCGTCCGTCATTTTATAAGGAGAAATGGTTTCAATCCATGTCCTGTATGTAACGGGAGAAGAAATTTCAGCGCTTATGTATTCAAGCGAGCTCTTCCAGATATCAGATATTTTAGACATTATAAACCTCCGTTTTTTCCACAATTAACAGAAATAAAGTGTATAAAACTGTGGAAAATTTAAAAATTTTATTATAAAAAACCCGTAAAAATTGAAAAAGGGTTGTGGAAAAGTGAATTTGTGGATAACTATATATATAATATATAAATATATATACAATATACATTATATCAAAAAGGAAAGAATTTTACAAGAAAAATTTTCATTAAAAGAAAAAAATATTTTAAAAAAGTCAATTTACAGTTGACAAATAAATTTTTAATAGATATAATAGAAAAAAGTCTGTAATTTTATATTTTACATTTGAAGGAGGTGTTTTTTGTGCTTAGAACATATCAGCCCAACAAATCGAAGAGAAAGAAAATACACGGATTCAGAAGCAGAATGAGCACTAAAAACGGTCGCAAAGTTCTCTCTAGAAGAAGAAGAGTAGGTAGAAGAGTACTTTCTGCTTAAGGGAAAGAAGTAAGGTTTTAATGAAACTTACGTTGTCACTTAAAAACAATAGAATTTTTTCATTGCTTTATAAAAAAGGTGACTGTATCGTATCGGATTCTCTTATAATGTATTACCGTAAAAATGATCTTGATTATTGCCGTATGGGAATAACCGTAAGTAAAAAAGTAGGAAAAGCGGTTAAAAGAAACAGGGCAAAAAGACTTATAAGAGAAAGCTACAGATTCTTTGAAAAATACACCTCGGGTTATGATATTGTTTTTGTTGCAAGATCTAAAACACCCGAGGTAGGATTTTTTGAAGTAAAAAAAGATATGGACAGGCTTTTTAGAAAAAGCAAACTTATCTGAAAAGGGAAGGCGGATTTTTTGAAAGTAATTTTTCTTTTTTTTATCAGACTTTACAGAAAAAGGATTTCTCCGTTGTTTCCGCCTAAATGCCGATTTTATCCTTCCTGTTCGGCGTATGCTTATGAAGCCATAGAAAAGTACGGCTCAATAAAGGGCGGCTATCTGGCCGTTAAAAGAATTCTTAAATGTCACCCTTTTAATAAGGGAGGTTACGACCCTGTGCCGTAATCTCGCCGTCTTTGTTTTTTTGAGGAGTGATTGAAATAATTAACTTTTTCGCAAACATATTGAGTTTAATAATTCATCCTATATATGAATTTGTGGGAAATTACGGCGTTGCTGTAATTTTATTTACCCTGATTGTAAAGATAATTTTATTTCCGCTGGGAATAAAACAGCAGAAAACAGCGGTTAAAACAAAACAGGTTAAGCCCGAGCTTGATAAAATTCAGGCTAAATACAAAAACGACAAACAAAAGCTTAATGAAGAAACCATGAAGCTTTATCAGAAATATGATATAAATCCCATGGGAGGATGTCTTCCTCTTTTGGTTCAGTTACCCATTTTAATTGGTTTATACAGGGTTATTCAGTTTCCCATAAGATGGGTACTTAGAAATCCCAGCTTCTACGATGCCTTCTATAACCTTGAGATGTCCTTGGATAAATTTAAGGAAGTAATAAAGGGAATATATACTTCCGTAGGTCAAGAAGCCATCAGTTTAGAGGGTTTTACAGGCATAGAAGAAATTATAAACAAGGTTTTGGAAAAAGGAAGCAAGATTACGGAAATTCATTTAGCTTCAGGCTTTGATTTAATTAACTTCGACTTTTTGGGAATGGATTTATCCCAGACTCCCAGTATCTCGCAGATAAGCCCCTTATGGATAATTCCTATTTTAGCAACAGGCTCCGCCTTTTTCTCAAACTGGGTTACATCAAAAATCAATCCCGTAAGCGCAGAACAGGCTCAGCAGATGAAAACAATGAATATGATGATGCCTTTAATGACAGCATTTTTCACCTTCACACTTCCTGCGGGAATCGGACTTTACTGGTTTATAAGCACCATCTTCTCCGTTGGACAGACTGTTCTTTTAACCAAGTATTTTGAAAAGAGATATTCCGGCTCCGTTATTGATGTGAAAGCGAAGAAAGTGAAAGGAAATAACAAATGAAATCTATAGAAATAAAAGCAAAAACTGTGGATGAAGCAGTATCCAAAGCTCTTTTGGAGCTCAATACACCAAAGGAAAACGTTGAAATTGAAATTTTAGAAGAACAGAAGGGAATTTTCGGCATTCTGGGGAGCAAAGAGGTTAAGGTAAAAGTAACTCTCTTAAGTCAGGATGAAACAAGCGTTGTTACCAATTTTCTTTCAAATGTAACCTCTAAAATGGGTATGGATGTTTCCTTTGAAACAGATTTTAATGAAGAAGACAAAAAGCTCAGCGTAGAAATAAAGGGCGACGGATTGGGTCTTTTAATCGGAAGAAGAGGAGAAACCTTAGATGCCCTTCAGTATCTTACAAACATTATTGTAAATAAAACAACAGATGACTATATCAAGGTTACAATAGATGCTGAAAATTACAGAGAGAGACGAGAAGATGCTTTGGTAACACTGGCAAAGAGAACTGCAGCCAAGGCGGTAAAATACAGAAAGAATATGGTTATAGAGCCTAAAAATCCCTATGAAAGAAGAATTATTCATGAATCTCTTCAGGATTTTGATGGTGTAACTACCTATTCTATCGGAGAAGAACCTAACAGAAAGGTTGTTGTAGCCTACAAGGGTATGGCAGGTACTTACAGAGAATAGTTAGTAAAAGGTTGTCTCTGACAACCTTTTATTTTTGAAAGGAAGACTTTTTATGGCAGGAACAATAGCTCAGATAAGCACCCCTTTACAGAAAGGCGGAATTGCCGTAATAAGAATAAGCGGAGACGAAGCTTTTTTAATAGCAGACAGGGTTTTTAAGGGAAAAAGCAAATTGGCAGACTCTGAAAGCCACAGAATTCATTACGGAAAAGTGTATGACGGAGAAGATTTAATTGACGAATGTCTTTGCTCAGTATTCAGGGGACCTAAAAGCTATACAGCCGAAGATGTGGTGGAGATAAATGTCCACGGAGGTGTAATTTCAGCAAAAAGAACTCTTGAAGCTGTGTTGAAGGCAGGTGCCGTAAGCGCCAAAGCTGGTGAATTTACCATGCGTGCCTTTTTAAACGGCAGAATAGATTTAACCGGAGCCGAGGCGGTGTCGGATATTATAGAATCCAAGACGGATTTATCCAGAAGCGCCGCAGTAAATCAGCTTTCGGGAAAGCTTTCTTCTGCCATAGACTCCATAAGAGAAAAATTGATTGAAATTATGGGTTATATATCGGTATCCACAGATTTTCCGGATGAAGATGCAGACAGTCTTTCGGGCATAAGTGTTATTTCGGAGCTTTTATCTCTTAAAGCAAGAACAGAGGAGCTTATAAGAAATGCAGATAAGGGGATTATTTTAAGAGAGGGTGCGGTTTGCGCCATCTGCGGTAAACCAAATGTGGGAAAAAGCTCCCTTTTAAACGAGCTTTCGGGAGAAGATAGGGCTATAGTAACCGATATTCCCGGAACAACAAGAGATATCATTGAGGAATATATAAATTTAAGGGATATTCCCTTAAAGATTGCAGATACCGCAGGAATAAGAGAGGATGCGGATGAGGTCGAAAAAATAGGCGTAAAAAAAGCCATGGAATATGTGAAAAATGCAGATATTTGCCTCTTTTTAACCGATAACAGCAGGCCCTTTACCGATACCGACAGAGAAATTCTTGAAACCATAAAAGAAAAACCCCATATTGTTGTGGTAAACAAGGCTGATAAAGAAAAAAGGTGTGTTCTTCCTGCCGATACAGGGGAAATATATATTTCGGTTAAGGAAAAAAGCGGAATAGAGGAGCTTAAGGATTTAATATACGAAAAGGTTATGGGAAAGGACTTTTCGGAAAATTCCGTTATGATAACCAACGAAAGACATAAGGAAGCGGTTATTATGGCTGATATGGAGTTGGGAAAGGCCATTGACACCATAAAAAGCGGATTAAGTGAGGATATGGCGTATATAAACTTGGAAAGCGCAGTATCCCACTTAGGAGAGGTTACGGGAATGACCGTTTCCGAAGAAGTTGTAAATCAGGTATTTTCAAAGTTCTGTATAGGAAAGTAAGGGTTTATTATGGAATATTTCAACGCAGGAAAATATGATGTAGCGGTAATAGGAGCAGGCCACGCAGGCTGCGAGGCTGCTTTGGCTGCAGCCAGAATGGGAATGAAAGTGGTTATTTTTTCCGTAAATCTGGATGCTGTGGCAAATATGCCCTGCAATCCCCATATAGGAGGAACGGCAAAGGGTCATCTTGTAAGGGAGATTGATGCTCTGGGCGGTGAAATGGGAAAGGCGGCAGATGAAACTTATATCCAGATTAAGATGCTTAATCTGGGAAAAGGTCCTGCTGTTCACTCTCTTCGTGCACAGATTGACAGAATGAGATATCGTGAGAGAATGAAGCACACTCTTGAGCTTCAGGAAAATCTGGAGCTTAAGCAGGCGGAGGTTACCCATATTGATTTTGACGGCAACCGTGTGGTGGGAGTAAGAACAAATATGGGTGCTTTCTATGAGGTTAGCGCCTGCATTATATCAACGGGCACTTATCTTAAGGGTAAAATCGTCATAGGAGAGCTGCAGTATGAGGGCGGACCTGACGGAATGATGCCTGCAAACTCCTTGTCAGAGTGTCTTTTGGAAAAAGGCATTCGTCTTATGAGATTTAAAACCGGAACCCCCGCCAGAATTAACAGAAGAAGTGTGGATTTTTCCCTTATGGAGCTTCAGGAGGAGAAAGACCCGCCTCTGCCCTTCTCCTTTGAAACGAAAAATCCCAGGAAAAGTCAGGTGGAGTGCCATCTTACCTATACAAATCCTGAAACACACAAGATAATTATGGATAATATAGACAGGGCGCCTCTTTTCAACCATTCCATCAAAGGAACGGGCCCCAGATACTGCCCGTCCATAGAGGATAAGGTAGTTCGCTTTGCACACAAGGAGCGTCATCAGATATTTGTTGAGCCTGTTGGCCTTGACACGGAGGAGTTATACATACAGGGTATGTCCTCAAGTCTTCCTGCAGAGGTTCAGCTTAAGATGTACAGGTCTATAAAAGGTCTTGAAAAGGCGGAGCTTCAGCGAAATGCCTACGCCATAGAGTACGACTGTTTAGACCCCACTCAGCTTAAGGCAACTTTGGAATTCAAGGAGATTGACGGTCTTTACGGGGCAGGTCAGTTTAACGGAAGCTCAGGCTATGAAGAAGCGGCAGCTCAGGGACTTATTGCGGGAATAAATGCCGCACTTAAGATAAAAGGCGAAAAACCCTTCACATTAGACCGTTCAGAGGCATATATAGGTGTTTTAATTGACGATTTAACCATAAAAGGAACAAATGAGCCTTACAGAATGCTGACCTCCCGTGCAGAATACAGACTTTTGCTCCGTCAGGACAATGCGGATATCCGCCTTACGGAAAAAGGTCATAAGCTGGGGCTTATTTCGGATGAAAGATATGAAACCTTTCTGGAAAAGCAAAGATTGGTAAATTCTGAAATAGACAGGGTTGAGCATCTTAACATACCGCCCTCAAAGGAAGTCAATGAACTCCTTCAAAAGCATGAAAGTACGCCTATTACCACGGGCTTTAAGCTTGGAGAGCTTGTGAGAAGACCCGAGCTGGACTATTTTTTACTTGAAGAGATAGATAAAGAAAGACCTCCCCTACCCTATGATGTGGCTGAGGAAGTAAATATAGCCGTAAAATACGAGGGATATATAAAAATGCAGATAGAGCAGGTTAAGGCGTTTAAAAAGCTGGAGGTAAAGAAAATTCCCGAGGGAATTGATTTTATGGAAATAAAAGGTCTTAAAAAAGAGGCGGCGGAAAAGCTTTCAAAGGCAAAGCCTGAAAATATAGGTCAGGCGTCCCGAATTTCGGGAGTTTCCCCCGCAGACATAACGGTTTTACTTATTTATATTGACCAGATGAAAAGAGGCTGATGAAATGTTAACCGAAAAAGCCGGAAAAATGGGAATTTTACTGCCTCCCGATTCAGAGAAGCTCTTTTCTTCTTATACAGACCTTTTGCTTAAGTTTAACCGGGTCATGAACTTGACGGCAATAACCGACAGAGATGAAATTTTGGTAAAACACTATCTGGATTCCTTATCCCCTCTTATATATTCTCTTATAGAAGATGAAAAAAGTGTAGTTGATGTGGGAACGGGAGCAGGATTTCCCGGAATTCCCCTCAAAATAGGAAAAAGAGACATTTCTCTTACTCTTATAGATTCTCTGAATAAGAGAGTGGAGTTTTTAAAGACCGTGGCAGAGGAGCTTTCTTTAGAAGATGTTACCGTAATTCACGGAAGAGCGGAAGAAAAAGGCCACGATGGATTTTTGAGAGAACAGTTTGATTATGCGGTGTCAAGAGCAGTTGCTCCTCTTTCTGTACTGGCAGAATACTGTCTTCCCTTTGTAAAAGTGGGCGGAAGATTTCTTTCATTAAAGGGTCCCTCTCCCGAAGAAGAAATTAAAGAGGGTGAAAAGGCCATAGAAACCTTAGGAGGAAAGGTGGAGGAGGTTTACACCGTAAATCTTCCCGGAGACATCACCCACAGTATAGTTTTGATAAAAAAGATAAGTCAAACTCCCCTAACATATCCCAGAAAACCCGGAAAACCATCAAAATCCCCCATAAAATAAGGGAAATATATACTTTTTTGACGAACGAAAAAGATTTACAATAAAACCCCTTTCTGTTATAATTTTAGCAGAAAGGGGTTTTTGTATAGAAAAATCTCCGGAAAGGAATTTTTTATGATAAGCTCTGTTTTTACTGAAGAAACCGTAAAAAAGGTAATTGAAATACCTTTGGGAAGGATTGATGTTAACCCAAATCAGCCCAGACGCTTTTTTGATATTGAGGCGTTGGCTGAGCTTGCCCGTTCCATTGATGAATACGGGGTTATACAACCCATAACCGTCAAGAAAAAGTCAGACGGCAGATATGTGATTGTTGCAGGAGAAAGGCGCTATCGGGCAAGCTGCATGGCTAAAAAGCGGACTATACCCGCTATTGTAGCCGACTTTACCGAGGAAAGAAGTGCGGCAGTTTCCCTGCTGGAAAATTTACAAAGGCAGGATTTGACCTTTTTCGAAGAGGCAGAGGGATATGCGAGGCTCATATCGGAATACAATATGACTCAGGAGGAGCTTTCCGAAAAGCTTGGAAAAAGTCAGAGTGCTATTGCCAATAAGCTTAGGCTTTTAAAAATAGAAGACGAGCTAAAACAGAAGATTTTCGAGGAGGGCCTTACAGAACGGCACGCCAGAGCTCTTTTGAAGCTGGGAAGCAGAGAGAAAAGAGAAAAGGCTCTTAAAATAATAGCGGAAAACAACTTAAACGTTGCAAAAACAGAAAGACTGGTGGAAAAAATGAGCGCTGCAGACCTTGAGAACGCCAGGTTCAGCTCATTTAAGGCTACATTGTCGGAGAGCGCCAAAAGGCAAAGGGTTTTCTGCAGTACCATCAATAAAGCCATAAAACTCATAAACAAATCGGGAATTGAAACCAAAATTGAACAATCCGAGGACGAATGGAGCTATAAATATATAATAGCGATACCAAAATGAGTCCTTTTGAAAAGCCCGCCAAATCCATTTTTATACCCCTTAGGAGAAGGAGTGTTTCACGTGAAACACTCCTTCTCCCTTTTTCATTTTAGCCAATGTTTCACGTGAAACATTGGCTAAAATACCGATTGATTTTTATATAGAGATGTGATATACTTAATTTCGGAAGTATTGATATGAATTTTTCTTACATATTTATACAATGAAGTGATTTTCTAAAGAAAAGAGGGAAACTATGGGAAAGGTAATTGCTCTTGCCAACCAGAAGGGCGGCGTGGGAAAAACCACTACGGCGGTAAATCTAAGTGCAGCCCTTGCGGAAGCAGGGAAAAAAGTGCTTTTAATTGACTCTGATGCTCAGGGAAATGCGACCAGCGGTCTTGGAGAAAAGTGCGGCAACGACGTAACAACACTTTATGAGGTTATAATAGACGAAGTCCCAGTGAATGAGGCTATAATAAAGACAAAATACAAAAATTTGTCTCTCTGCCCCTCAAATGTGGAGCTTTCGGGTGCGGAAATTGAGCTGGTAGAAGCAACGGAGCGTGCGTACAGGCTTAAAAATGCACTCTCAAAAGTAAAAGATGAGTACGATTTCATCTTAATAGACTGTCCCCCGTCTTTAGGGCTGGTTACAATAAACGCTTTATGTGCGGCAGATACGGTGCTTGTGCCTATTCAGTGCGAATTTTATGCTCTTGAGGGGCTTGCTCTCCTTACAGGAACAGTAAAAAGGGTTAAGAAAAGCTTAAATCCAGAGCTGGATTTTGAGGGTGTGCTCCTTACAATGTTCAACGGAAGAGCTAATTTGTGTCTTCAGGTGGCGGATGAAGTGAAAAAATTCTTTAAAGATAAGGTGTATAAGACTGTAATTCCCAGAAATATACGTCTTTCCGAGGCTCCCGGCTTCGGAGAATCGGTGCTTTCTTACGATACACGTTCAAAGGGCGCAGAAAGCTATCGTGAACTGGCAAAAGAAGTTATAAAAAGAAATAAGTAAGGGGGCTTTAACATGGCTAAAAAAGGACTTGGCAGAGGGCTTGATGCTCTTCTGGGAGTAAATTTTGAAGAAAAAGAATATAAGGGAAAGGTTGAAAAGCCGACAGAAACCCCGGAAAATAAGGAATTTACAAAAATAGACATTGCTTTTGTGGAGCCGAACCGTGAACAGCCCAGAAAGACCTTTGATTCAGATGAGCTTCTGGCTTTAGCGGAATCCATTAAGAATTATGGTATAATTCAGCCAATTACTGTCAAAAATGAAGGTAACGGTTTTTACAGTATTATTGCAGGAGAACGCCGTTGGAGAGCGGCAAAAATGGCAGGACTTAAGGAAGTTCCCGTCAGAATTGCGGAATTTACTCCCCTGGAGGAGCTTTCTGTTGCTTTAATCGAAAATCTTCAGCGAACGGACTTGAATCCCGTGGAAGAAGCAATGGGATATAAAAAGCTTACGGAGGAATATTCTCTCACTCAGGAGGATATAAGTAAAAAGGTAGGAAAAAGCAGAAGCGCAGTGGCTAATGCCCTGAGACTTCTGGAGCTTTCGGATAAGATTTTAAAGCTTTTGGAGGAAAAAGCCCTGACAGGAGGCCATGCAAAAGCACTTTTGATGGTTAAGAATGAAGCGAAAAGGGAGCTTTTAGCCTCAAAAATCATTGAAGAAGGACTTTCCGTAAGAACGGCAGAGGCTTTGGCTCAGGCGTTTAATAATGAAAAGGAAGAAAAAAAGGAAAGAACAAGAGTAAGAAAAACCCCTGAAATTCTGGATTTGGAGAAGCTTTTATCTGAAAAAATGGGCACAAAGGTCATGGTAGAACAGAAGAAAAAAGGCGGGAAAATCCAGATAGAATACTATGATGCAGACCAGAGAGAGACAATTTTAGATTATCTCAAAAAATATAAGTAATAAGGAGAGAAGCCATGAAAAAATTGTTATTGTTATCAGCGTTGTTTATAATTTCCTCCACCCTTTTGTGTAACGGAGCTTTATTTACCGATACGGAGGGGCATTGGGCTGAAAGCTATATCAACACTTTAGCCACAGAGGGCGTAATAAACGGCATGGGAGATGGCATTTTCGCTCCTGACAGCTTGGTTACGAGGGAACAGTTCCTGAAAATGCTTTTAATCACAACGGCGGAAAGCACAGATGAGAGACTTGCCTTTGAAAATCCCCCCAAGCTTAATTTAATTATAGAAAAATCACCTTTTTCAGATGTTTCTTCTGACAGATGGTCATACTATTATATAAAGGAAGCTGAAGGAAGCATTATATTAAAGGAAGAATACGGCGAAAAATTTGAGCCGGTCAGAGATATCACCCGTGAAGAAGCGGCAGTATGGATGGCAAGAGTATTAAATCTTGAACCTGGAAAATGTGAATTTACCGACACCGAACTCATCGGAAAAAAGGATTTAGTGGGTGCGGCAGCTGAAAAAGGGCTTATTACGGGATTCCCCGACGGTCGCTTCGGTCCCGGTGAAGGACTTACAAGAGCTCAGGCTGCAGTAATGCTTAAAAGAGCGGCATCTCTCAATATATCTATCCTGGAAGAAAGATATGAAACTCTGGCTAAATCCGCAGAAAAAGACCTTAATTTAGATGGGAATGCCGACATTGTTAAAATTTTAACAGACGGAGAAGGCTATATAATAAAGGTAAACGAGCTGGGGGCTGTAGGTGGCTTTTCCACTCCCGAAGAAACAAAATATTATCTTTTAGATATAGATAAAAAGGACAATTATCTTGAATTTGCCGTGGCAGAAAGCTATTACGGTTCCGGTGCTCTGGCAATATACCGATATACAGGTGAAAGCCTTTATCTTATGGGATATATAGAATCTGTGGGAGGAGTAACCTTAAGGACAGATAAAACACCCATAGGCGATGACTGGGGCGCTATCTGTGTTAACGATAACGGAACGCTGACCTGCAATATAGGAGAACAGTTTGTTCACACCATGCTTTTAAGGAAACAGTACGGTATAAATGATAAAAACCGACTTGTTCCTCTTACAAATGAGTTTAATACATTAGGAAATTATTCGGAATTTACGGTTATAAATAACCTTGAAAGCCCGAAGGAGGACGAAAATCATCCCACAATTTCCCTTCCCGAAGGGTATGCGGGAAAAATTGTTAAAACCGACCTTAAAAACTGGCTTTACATTGAAGCAGGCTCCGGTGATGCAGGATGGATTTATGTTCACGACGACGGTCTTATAGACGGAGAGCCTCTCTCCTACTATCTGGACGGATTACATTTTGCAGGATAATTAAATTAAGATACAAAAGAAGGGAAGATAAAAATGGAAAAAGTAACAGTAATGGATCATCCGCTTATACAGCACAAAATCACAATGCTCAGGGACAAGACCACCCCCGTTAAGGAATTCCGCTCCCTGGCAAACGAAATTGCTCTTTTAATGGGCTATGAGGCAACAAGGGATTTGCCCTTAAATGACAGAGAGGTTGAAACTCCTTTGGCAATAGCAAAGGGTAAGGAGGTAACAAAGCAGGTTGCCGTTGTTCCTATTCTTCGTGCAGGACTTGGCATGGTTGACGCCATTTTAAGCCTTATCCCCTCCGCAAAGGTAGGACATATCGGTCTTTACAGAGACCCTGAGACACACCTCCCTGTGGAATATTACTGCAAGCTCCCCACAGAAATAGAGCAGAGAACGGTTATAGTGGTTGACCCCATGCTTGCAACAGGCGGAAGCGCTGCAGCAGCCATTGATTTTATTAAGCAGAAGGGCGCAAAGAAAATTAAGTTCATGTGCTTAATTGCAGCTCCCGAAGGCGTTAAGGTATTAACAGATGCTCATCCCGACGTTGATGTATATATCGGTGCATTGGATGAAAAGCTTAACGACCATTGCTATATTGTTCCCGGTCTCGGTGATGCGGGAGACAGATTATTCGGAACCATGTAACCAAAAAGCGTGATGCCCTTTGGCATTACGCTTTTTTCGGCAAAAAAAGTCCGAATTTATGGCGTTTTTAGGAAGCTTTTGGCGAAAATAGGGTTGACATCACTTTTTCAGACCTTATACTGAAATTGAAAAAGGCGAAAAGCCTTAAAAGAAAAGGAGTGATATTTATGGCAGAAGTAACCGCTCAGAGCTGGGATTACGTCAAGGAGTTTGACAAATTATCCCCTTATACAGACGAAATGATGGACAGAGGAATTGAAGAACACAGAAAAGGACTTTTCTGCATTAAGGTAATGGACGAAGATGGCAAGCCCGTTGAAAATGCAATAGTTCGTGCAAAGCTTAAAAATCACGAATTCAAATTCGGAGCAAACTCTTTCATGCTGGGAATGTATGAAGACCCTGATATGCAGAAGCAGTGGGAAGAAGAGTATGCAAACCTCTTTAACTATACTGTTTGCGGTATATACTGGAGTGAAAACGAGCCTGAAGAGGGAAAATACCGTTTTGAAAAAGGTTCTCCCTTCAAATATCGCCGTCCTCCCGTTGATGATGTTATCGAATTTGCAAAGAAGTATAACCTTCGTATAAAGGGTCATTGCCTGGTGTTCAATACTGATGCACCCTCCTGGGCACCCATGAAGGTAAGGGATATGAAAATCGCCCTTGAAAGATATACTGCGGCACTTTCCGAAAGATACAAAAACGATTTCGTTGATTTGGACGTTGTAAACGAGCTTTACTGGCTCTATAAAAACTGCTATGAGGACAGTGCAGCTCCCACATGGCCCAGAAAAATGCCCATGTGTGCAGAGCCTGACCACATCAAATGGTGCTTTGATTTGGCGAAAAAATACTTCCCCAACTCCAAGCTTTACTGGAACGAGGCAAACTTTGAAACCTTCGGCTTCAAGGAATTCTTAGGAGACAGAAGCAGAAGATTTATGGAGCTTCGCCATTACCTGAATCAGGGTATTCCCATTGAAGGTATGGGTATCCAGTGTCATTTGTGGGATTTCGGTAAATTCCACGAGCATGACTTAAAGTGCATTTACAATGCATACAGAATGATGGAAATATTCAAGGTATATGAAGAATTCAATCTTCCCACCAGTATTTCCGAAATTACACTTCCCACATATACCTATGAGGGAGACAGCCCCCAGATTCAGGCAGAGCTTACAAAGAGACTTTATAAGCTCTGGTTCTCCACCAAGAATATGGATTCTATTGTTTGGTGGAATATCACCGACGGCGGCTTCGCATTCGATTGGGGTCAGAAGCTCCTTGGCGGACTTTTGACAAGAGACTTAAAGAGAAAGCCCTCCTACGAAGCA